>NZ_JBZEMO010000004.1:62276-390925 GCF_058313055.1 Flavimobilis sp. BM9
CTCGCGGCGACGGGTCGCTGGGGGATCTACACGTATGGCGGTTCGGGTGCGAAGCCTGCGGCGTTCGAGACGTACACCCCGCTGACGTTCGCCGAGCCGGCGCCCACCCCGTCGGTGACGGTGTCGAAGACGTCCGGTCTGGTCGATGGTGAGAAGGTCACCGTGCGTGGCACGGGTTTCGTCGCGGGGGACCCGACGGCGGTCGGGACGCGTCCGCCGCTGGCGGGGAAGTTCTCGGGGACGTATGTGGCGTTCGGTCGGTTCGCGGAGGCGTGGGAGCCGTCGGCTGGTGCGCCGTCGACGGCGCGCGTGACGGGTGACACGAGGTGGGCGGTGCTCGCTGAGGACGTGTCGACGATCGGTGGCGCTGCGGCGGGTGCGATCGAGCTGGGCGCGGACGGGTCGTTCGAGGCTGAGCTGACGTTGACCAAGACGGAGAAGCTGCTCGCGGCGACGGGTCGCTGGGGGATCTACACGTATGGCGGTTCGGGTGCGAAGCCTGCGGCGTTCGAGACGTACACGCCGCTGACGTTCAGCACGCCCACGCCGACGCCGACCCCCACGCCGACGCCGACCCCCACGCCGACGCCGACCCCCACGCCGACGCCGACCCCCACGCCGGCTCCGAAGCCTTCCGAGTGCGTCGCTGACTCTTCGATCACCTCCGGGACCGTCTCGTGGGGCGTGAAGTCCAGCTTCGTGACCTACATCGGCGGCTCCATCGCCAAGGGCCGGATCGAGCGCACGGGCGTCGACCTCAAGGGCGGCCGCTTCGAGTGGTCGGGCGGCACGGGAACCTACGCCGACGGCAAGGGCAGCGTCCTCCTGCCCGGCACGCTCCACTTCCTCGGGCACCACGACGAGATGGACATGCGCTGGACCAATCTGCGTCTCGTCCTGACGTCATCGACCAAGGCTGAGCTCCGGGCGGACGCCGACGTCAAGGCGTACCTGAGCACCCCGGCGCAGGACCTCAAGGACGTGGCGATCGCCTCGGTGGACCTCAGGGGCGCGGTGGCGACGTCGGGCCGTACGACGACCATCACCGACGCAGCCGTGACGCTCCTCGCCTCCGGCACGCCCGTCTTTGCGGGGTTCTACCCTGCGGGGGAGAAGCTCGACCCGCTCAGTGCCACGATCACCGTCGCCGAGAACTGCGACGACTCCAAGGTCCCGCCCACCCCGACGCCCGTCGCGACGCCGACGGTCTCGCTGGGTGGTGACGTCGAGGGCTCCCGCGTCGAGCAGGGCGGCACGATCACGTTCCGCGTCACCGGGCTTCCCGCGTCGGCGACCTCGAGCGCCGAGGTCCACTCCGACCCGATCAGCCTCGGTTCCCAGCGCACGTCGGCGAGGGGAGTCGTCACGTACGACTTCGACGTCCCGGAGGGTTTCGCGGCGGGCCGCCACACGTTCGTGCTCTCCGTCGCGGGCGTCGCGAAGCCGATCAAGCAGACCTTCACGGTCGTCCGCGCGGAGGCTGACAAGACTGAGCCCGTCGACTCGACGGGTACGCCCGAGTGCGTCGCTCGCAGCGTCAACGGCGCCACGCTGACCTGGGGCCTCAAGTCCAGCTACCTCGCCTACATCGAGGGCTCGGTCGCCCAGGGCAAGATCACGACGTCGGGCGCTCAGCGTTCCGGCTCGACGTTCACCTGGTCTGGCGGGACCGGCGCGTACAACACCGACGCTGCGCGCGGCACGGGCTCGTTCACCGGCTCCGTGCGGACGGTCGGCCACGGTGACGTTCTCGACGTGACGTTCTCGAACCCGCGCGTCGTGCTCCACAGCTCGACGCGGGCGTCGCTCGTCCTCGACACGCGAGGTACCACGATCGACGGCGACACGTTCGCGTACGCCGGCATCACGTTCGCGACGCTCTCGCTGAGCGGGCACGGCGGGGCCTCGGGCGACCGCATCGCCTACAGCGGCGTCCCGGCGACGCTCACGGCAGCGGGCGCCAAGGCGTTCTCCGGCTTCTACAAGGCCGGCGACGCCCTCGCCCCCGTCTCGTTCACGCTCCCGCTCGGGGGCGAGACCGACTGCTCGACGCCGACCGGCACCCTCCCGGTGACCGGCTCCGAGCCGGTCGGGCTGGTCGCGCTCTCGGGTGCGCTCCTGCTCGCCGGTGCTGCGCTCGTCCTGGTCCGCCGACGTCGGGGCACCGTCTCCGCCTGACCTGGACGCCGACGCACGTAGGCCCTGGACGCGATGCGTCCAGGGCCTACGTGCGTCGAGAGGTCTCGGGACGGTGGGGTCAGACCAGCTCGATCAGGTCCGCGATCGACGGGACGACGCGCGACGGACGGAACGGGTACAGCTCGACCTGCTCCGCCGTCGTCGAGCCGGTGAGCACGAGGAACGTCTCGAGGCCTGCCTCGATGCCCGCGACCACGTCCGTGTCCATGCGGTCACCGATCATCGCTGTCGTCTCCGAGTGCGCGTCGATGCGGTTGAGCGCCGACCGGAACATCATCGGGTTCGGCTTGCCCACGAAGTACGGCTTGCGCCCCGTCGCCTTCGTGATCATCGCAGCCACCGCACCCGTCGCCGGCAGCGGGCCCTCGGCGCTCGGGCCCGTCGCGTCCGGGTTCGTGCAGATAAATCGCGCGCCGTCGAGGATCAGGCGGATCGCCTTCGTGATCGCCTCGAACGAGTAGGTGCGGGTCTCGCCGAGCACCACGTAGTCGGGCGACGACTCGGTGAGCGTGTAGCCCACCTCGTAGAGCGCCGTCGTCAGCCCGGCCTCCCCGATGACGTATGCCGAGCCGCCTGGCGACTGGTCCTGCAGGAAGCTCGCGGTCGCGAGCGCCGACGTCCAGATCGCCTCCTGCGGGACGTCGATGCCCGACTGCGCGAGCCGTGCGCGCAGGTCGCGGTCCGTGAAGATCGAGTTGTTCGTGAGGACGAGGAACGGCCGCTCGGCGTCGCGCAGCGCCCGGATGAACTCCGGCGCGCCCGGGAGGGCGACCCCCTCGTGGACGAGGACGCCGTCCATGTCGGTCAGCCAGGAGCGGATCACGCGAGGCTGGTCGGTCATGTCACACCTCCGGTGTCGTCGTGGGGACGGACGCGGCCGTGTCGCGCGGCGCACGACGCCGCGCGAGCCAGCCGCGGGCGACCTCGATGATGATCGGGAGCACCGACACGAGGACGATCAGGACGAGGATCGCCTCGATGTTGTCGTGGATGAACGTGATCTGCCCCAGGAAGTACCCGAGCACCGTGATGCCGACGCCCCACAGCAGCGCGCCGATCACGTTGTAGCTCACGAAGTGCCGGTAGGGCATGCGGCCGACGCCGGCGGCGACGGGCGCGTACGTGCGCACGAAGGGCGCGAAGCGCGCGAGCACGATCGCCCGGCCACCGTACTTGTCGAAGAACGCGTTGGTCTGGTCGATGTACGACTGCTTGAAGAACCGGGAGTCGGGCTTGTTGAAGATCCGGGGCCCCGCCTTGTGCCCGATCGCGTAGGCGACCTGGTCACCTGCGAACGCGGACACGAACAGCAGCACGCACAAGAGCCACAGCGGGAAGTCGAGCTGCTCCTGCGCGACGAGCATGCCCGCCGTGAACAGCAGGGAGTCGCCGGGGAGGAACGGGAACAGCAAGCCCGTCTCGATGAACACGACGACGCAGATCCCGATCAGCGCGTAGGTGCCGAAGGACGCGATGAGCGTGTCCGCCTGCATCCAGTCGGGGCCGAGAGCGAGGACGCTCGGATCGGCGGCGGCGTGGAGGGGTACGGAGGACACGGCATCGAGCACAGAGGTCAGCACCGCTCCAGCCTAGTCCGGCGACCTCACGGGCCGGCGGCGCCCCGGTGAGCAGGAGGTGAACATCTCTGGACCGTTCGTCGGGCGACCTGCTGGACAATGGGCGGGTGCCGCAGGACCGTGATGACGAGACGACCCGTGAGATCGGCGTAGGCCCGTGGCCCGGCGGGGAGGATGCCTGGCCGGTCGGAGCGCGCTACGACCCAGACCTGTTGCGTGACGGCGACCGGCGCAACGTGACCGACGAGTTCCGGTACTGGACCGTCGACGCGATCGTCGCGGAGCTCGACTCTCGCAGGCACCCGTTCCACGTCGCGATCGAGAACTGGGGGCACGACCTGAACATCGGATCGGTCGTGCGGACCGCGAACGCGTTCAACGCCGCGGCCGTGCACATCGTCGGGCGTCGCCGCTGGAACCGCCGCGGCGCGATGGTCACGGACCGCTACCAGCACGTGGTCCACCACCCCGACGTCGCGGACCTGCTCGCCTGGGCTGCCGGGGAGGGCCTGCGGGTGATCGGCATCGACAACGTCCCGGGCTCGGTCGCGATCGAGAGGTTCACGCTCCCGCAGGAGTGCGTGCTGCTCTTCGGCCAGGAGGGTGCGGGCCTGAGCGACGAGGCTGTCGCGGCGTGCGACGTCGTCCTGCACATCACCCAGTTCGGCTCGACCCGCTCGATCAACGCGGGCGCCGCCGGGGCGATCGCCATGCACGCGTGGGTGAGCCAGCACGCGCAGATCCCCGAGGCATGAACCTGCGCTGGTGAGACCGTGTTCCACGGGTCAAACGGCCCAACGGGCGTTCGTGCATCCGTGAGAAACTGTCCCCGACAGTCCCGTAGAAAACCCTCACCCTTCTTTGGAGTTCTTCGATGGCCATCGCAACCCCCGAGGTCTACAACGAGATGATCGACCGCGCGAAGGCGGGCAAGTTCGCCTACCCCGCGGTCAACATCACGTCCTCCCAGTCGATCACGGCGGCCCTCCAGGGCTTCGCCGAGGCCGAGAGCGACGGCATCATCCAGGTGTCGGTCGGCGGCGCCGAGTACGGCTCCGGCTCGACGATCAAGGACCGCGTCTCCGGCTCGCTCGCGCTCGCCGCGTACGCCGCCGAGGTCGCGAAGAACTACCCGATCACGGTCGCGATCCACACGGACCACTGCACCAAGCAGAACCTGGACTCCTGGGTCCGCCCGCTCCTCGCCATCGAGGCGGAGCAGGTCAAGGCCGGTAAGAACCCGACGTTCCAGTCGCACATGTTCGACGGCTCGAACATCCCGCTCGACGAGAACCTCGTCATCGCGGCCGAGCTCCTCGAGCTCTCGCAGGCGGCCCGCACGATCCTCGAGATCGAGGTCGGCGTCGTCGGTGGCGAGGAGGACGGCCACATGGCCGAGATCAACGACAAGCTGTACACGACTGCTGAGGACGGCCTCGCGACCGTCGCCGCGCTCGGCGCCGGCGAGAAGGGCCGCTACCTGACGGCACTCACCTTCGGCAACGTGCACGGCGTCTACAAGCCGGGTGCGGTCAAGCTGCGTCCGTCGATCCTCGCCGAGATCCAGAAGACGGTCGGCGACAAGATCGGCAAGGAGAACCCGTTCGACCTCGTGTTCCACGGTGGCTCCGGCTCGACCGAGGCCGAGATCTCCGAGGCCGTCGACAACGGCGTCATCAAGATGAACATCGACACGGACACGCAGTACGCGTTCACCCGCCCGGTCGTGGCCCACATGTTCCAGAACTACGACGGCGTCCTCAAGGTCGACGGCGAGGTCGGCAACAAGAAGGCGTACGACCCGCGCGCCTGGGGCAAGCTCGCCGAGGCCGGTATGGCTCAGCGCATCGTCGAGGCTGCCCAGCAGCTCCGCTCGGCTGGTCACAAGCTCTGACCTGAGCTCACACGCAGAAGGCCTCCGCACCCTCGGGTGCGGAGGCCTTCTCCGTGTCTGGCGGGCTTCAGCAGCTCACCGGGGCCCGCGACGACGCACGGTGGGCTCTCGGCCCGTGCGCGTCAGAGCGCGGGGTTGCTCTGCCGGGGCAGACGCTCGATCGTGAACTCGTCGACGGGCGCGAGCTCGAATCCCGGGTCCTCGTCGAGGATCTCGAGAAGCTCGCCGATCCTCGTGACGTCGAGCAGGAAGCGCATGGTCGCGGGGGCGCGCAGGACGCGCACCTTGTGCGGCGACGTCGTCGCGAGGCGGGCGAGGAACGCGACGCCGGACGAGTCCATGAACGTCACGTGGTGAGCATCGACCTCGACGGGGAGGCCCGTGGCCTCCGCGTCCTGCATCGCGTCGGAGAACTCGTCGGCAAGGTTCGCGTCGATCTCGCCGGACAGGACGATCCGTGTGCGCACAGCGCCGACGAGGACGTGGACCGTGCCGGGGTCGCTCACGGTGGCCGCAGACTCGTCGGCGGCGGACGGGTCCTGCCCAGGGAGATCCTGCGGGCTGGGCGTGTCGTACACGGTCCTCCTTCGGTCGCCGTACGGTGCGGCGGGCGATCGTGCGGGCATATGGTCACTATCCTGGCGCCACCACGGTGGGTCGCCTGGGAGCAGACTATCTATCTTGCACGGGCGACGGGCAACTCAGGGGAGGACGGGTGCGAGAAGCAGGGACGAATCACCCGCGCACGGTCGGCGTCACCCCGGGTGGCGTCGCCAGCCTGCTCGCTGCCGCCGCGACGCGCGCCGGTGTGGGCATCACCGTCCTCGCGGTCGACGGCCCCGTCCTGACGATGCTGTGGGTCAACGACCGCTTCACGGAGATCACCGGGCACCGCTCCGCCGAGGTCGAAGGGCGCCAGCCCAAGGAGTTCTTCGGCGATCGGTGGGACGACTCCGCGCTCGCTGAGCTGGCCCGGCGCGTGCGGGCCGGTGAGCGGGTCGAGGTCACGCTGCCGTTCCGCCGTCCGCAGGACGATCTCGTGTGGTTGCGGCTGTGGCTCACGTCCGCGGGCGCTCCTGACGAGCGCCCGGAGCGCTGGGTGGCGACGTTCGACGACGTGACCGCGGAGATGGCGCGGGACGAGTCGCTCCAGGAGTCGATCGTCCAGGAGCGTCGCGCGCGCGAGGGGCTCTCGCTCCTCGTGCGGATCTCGCAGATCCTGACGGACGCCGACGAGTCCGAGGTGCTCGGCATCGTGTCGGCGGCGCTCGCCCGCACGGTCGCGTCGTGGGCGGGCTTCCTGCTCGTCGACAACCACCTCGAGGTGAGCTCCGGCGTCGACCCTTTCGACCTCGCTGTCCTTCCTGCGCGCGGAGCACGCGTGGAACCGCCCGAGCCTGCGTCCGTCGGGCCTGTGGACAGGTCGAGCGGGGGAGCGGTGCTGCACCTCCTCGGCGGGCGGCTCGCGGACGCGATCGTCGACCTGTCCCTCGGCTACCCGGAGGGGTCCGCCGCATACCGGGTGCAGCAGGCGGTGCTGGGCGACGACCCGACGCTCGTGCTCACGGCTCCGCGCGTACGCGTCATGGCGATCCCGGGGTCGCGGTCGGTGCTCGGCCTGCTCGTCGTCGCCCCGCCGGAGGGCGTCGCCCCGGAGGACCTCGACGACAACGTGCGGACTCTTCTCGACGTGATCGTGCGTCGCGTCGCCCTCGCGGTCGAGAACGCGCGTCTGCACGCGCGCGAGCACCAGCTCGCGTCCGCGCTGCAGCGTGCGATGCTCCCTGAGCAGGCGGACGTGCCCGGCCTCGACGTGTGGTCCTACTACTCACCGAACGTCGAGCACGCCCAGGTCGGTGGCGACTGGTACGACATCGTCGGCATCAGCGACGACGTCGCGGGCATCGTCATCGGGGACGTCGTGGGGCACGACGTCGAGGCGGCGGCGGTGATGGGACAGCTGCGGTCCGTGGTGCGTGCGTACGCGTTCGAGCTCACCGACCCTGCTCTCGTCCTCGAGCGCACGGACAAGCTCGTCCGCGGGCTCGGCGTGGCACGCGCGGCGAGCCTCGTCTACGGCACGCTCACGCGGATCGGCGTCGAGGGGGCCGCCGAGGACGAGATGCGCTGGCGGCTGGACTACTCGCGGGCCGGGCACCTGCCGCCCATCCTGCTGCGGGACGGGTCGGCGACCCAGCTCGCGCAGGGGGCGGGCGCCCTCGTGGGGTTCGGGAACCGCGCCCGCACGGTCGGTTCGGTCGAGCTGCGGCCGGGCGACAGCGTGGTGCTCTACACCGACGGCCTGATCGAGCGACGCGACCGTGGCCTGCGCGACGGGCTGATGGCGTTGCTCGAGGTAGCCGGGAGCTCGGTCGCGTCGGACGCGGCGGGGATCGGGGAGGAGCTCGTCAGCGCGCTCGCGGAGCGGCCGGAGGACGACGTCGCGGTCGTCGTCGTGCGGCTGCCGTCGCGTCGCCGCGCAGGCGGCCCGGCCGACGGGCCGCGGAGCCGGCGGTGGAGCCTCCCGAGCGATCCGGCGTCGATCGCACGTGCCCGGCAGGCGCTGCTGCGCACGGTCCAGGCGTGGGGGTTGGGGAACGTCGCCAACGCCGAGCTGGTGGTCTCAGAGCTCGTCGCGAACGCGGTGCTGCACGGGTGGGGGACGATCGTGCTGCGCCTCTTCGACACGGGTGACGGGCTGCGCATCGAGGTCGAGGACGCGAACCCGGCGCCGCCCGTCATCATGAACGGCCACCCGCAAGGCGTGGGTGGCTACGGCGTGCAGATCGTCGACCGGCTCGCCGACTGGGGCTGGCGCCCGTCCGCGGTGGGCAAGATCGTGTGGGCGAAGCTGAGCAGCTGAGCGTCCGCGAGGACGTCAGGCGCCGACGGCGACCGGGAGGGTCAGGCGCCGACCGCGCGGCCGTGGCGCCGGGGCCGCGGCGTCGGAGCGTGGTCCGTGCTGCCCGGGTCCGGGGTCTCGGGGGCCGCAGGGCACGCGTGGTCACCGTCGATGCGGAACAGGTCGAGCGCTCCGCACACCTCGAGGACGAACAGGTCGCGCTCGTCGCAGCCGCGCAGGACGGTCGCGCCGCCACGGCGCCGACCGGCGTCCGCGAGCGAGATGAGGAACGCCGCGCCGGTCGAGTCCATGAACGTGACGCGGCACATGTCGAGGACGAGGAGCTGGCGGCGCAGCCCGACGACGCGCGCGGTGATCTCGGGGAACTGGTCGCGCTCAGCGAGGTCGAGGTCGCCCGCGATCGTCAGCGTGGTCGTCGCCGGCGACGTGGAGATCTCGATCATGAGCGGTGTCCTCCGAGGCGGGCCGTGCTCCGACAGGAGCCACGCGGGCACGTCCGGGGAGGGCGTGCGTGGCACCGAGCGTAGCCAGGCCCGGGTGTCGGCGCGACCGAGAACGGCCGTGCGCCCTGTCACGATCGGGTCTCGGGTCATGTCTCCAGGAGCGCTGCGCCCGCGCGCAGATACGCACCGGCGTGCCCGCCGCCGGTGGCCGTACGGGTGCTGCGGCCGGGTCCTCTCAGTGGATGTCGAGGCGGGACTGCTCGACGTCGAGGATCGCCTGCGCGCGGTCGATCACGTGGCTCGCGTGCGCGCCCTCGGCGCGGGCGTCGTCGAGCGCGGCGCGCTCCGCCTCGAGGACGCGCTGACGCAGCGCCCGCTTCATGGCGTGCGGGCCGTCGTCGTCCGCGCGGACGATCTGCTCGGCGAGTCGCAGCCCGATGCGGCGCGTGTCCTCACGGACGCGCTCGACGATCTCGGGCGGGTAGCGGGTGCCGTCGGGTCGACGCAGCTCGGGGTTGTCGAGCGTCGCGAGGCCGGCGCTGTTGATCTCGGTGACGAGCGTCGCGAGCTTGACCCGCTCGGCCTGCTCGTCGGACCCCTGGACGTCGAGCCGGTCGATGACCCACGGCAGGGACGCGCCCTGCACGACGAGGGTGACGATCGCGACCGTGAACGCGACCAGGACGAGCTGCGGTCGGTACGGCAGGTCGGACGGGAGCGACTGCGCGGCGGCGAGCGTGACGACGCCGCGCATCCCGGACCAGGCGATGACGGCGCCGCCGCGCCAGCTCAGGCCCTCGGTCTGGAGGAAGTCCATGTCGGCGCGCTTGCGGCGCAGGCGCCGCGTGAAGCGGCGGGCGTGCTTGTCGTCGGTCAGGTCGAGGCCGGGCAGCGCGTCGCGGACGGCGTCGATGCGGCTGATCACCGAGTCGAGCTGTCGCGCCCGTACGCGGGCGCGTTCCTGGTCGCGGCGCAGCACGGCGATGAGCGGGAGGACGAGCGCGCCGCGGATCGCCGTGAGCGCGACGGTGACGACGAGCCCGATCCACACGGCGGTCCAGATGCTCAGGCCCTGCGCGTGCACCTGGTCCGTGAGCGCGTGCAGCTCGAAGCCCATGAGCAGGAACACGCCGTTCTCGAGGAGGAGCTGGGCGGTGCGCCAGTTGATGCGCTCGGAGACGCGGGCCTGCGGCGAGAAGTACGTCGAGCCGAGGTGGCCGGTGATGAGGCCGGCGACGACGACGGCGAGCACCCCGGACGCGTGCACCTCCTCGGCGGGGAAGAACGCGACGAACGGCACGCCGAACGAGATCGCGGTCGTCAGCACCGGGTCCTCGATCTTGCTGCGCACCCAGACGCTCGCGAAGCCGATGACGGCACCGACCGCGATCGCGACGACGACGGCGAGGACGAAGTCCCACGCGATGTCGACGAACGAGACGGCGCCTGCGGTCGCGGCGATCGCGGAGCGAAGCAGCACGAGCGCCGTCGCATCGTTGACGAGGCCCTCGCCCTCGAGGACGGTGACGAGCCGGTGCGGCAGTCCGAGCCGCTTGCCGATCGAGGTCGCGGCGACGGCGTCGGGCGGGGCGACGACGGCGCCGAGCGCGATCGCGGCGGGCAGCGACAGGTCGGGGAAGAGCCAGTACAGCAGGGCGCCCGTGAGCACGGCCGTGATGATGACGAGTGCCACGGACAACCACGTGATGGCCTTGAAGTTCCGTCGGAAGTCCATGAGCGGGACGTTGACCGCCGCCGAGTAGAGGATCGGCGGGAGCACGACCGTGAGGATGAGGTGCGGGTCGAGCTCGAACGTCGGGACGCCGGGCACGTAGCTCGCGGCGATCCCGAGCAGGACGAGCAGGATCGGGGCGGCGACGCCGAGGCGCGGGGCGATGCTCGCGACCGCGACGATGACGACGACGGCCAGGACACCGAGCAGCGCGAACTCCATCTTCGAAGGATATGCGGCGCGCCGGGCCCGGTCCGAGGAGTTCCGGGGATAATCGAGCCATGACCCAGCACCCGCGCCCTGAGCGCATCGACCTCGGCCCTGCTGTCACCCGTCTCCCCGAGGACGGCGCGGACGCGCGCGCCCGCGCGCTCGCTGCGCAGGGTGTCGCCCCGGCCGACGTCGCACGTCAGGTCCCTGCGTCGTCGTACGCCTGGGCGGTCCTCGCGGAGCATGCGCTCGCGACGGACGCGGTCACCGCGTACGCGTTCGCGAGGACGGGGTATCACCGCGGTCTCGACGCGCTCCGCCGCGCGGGCTGGCGCGGCGTCGGCGCCGTGCCGGTCGACCACGAGCCGAACCAGGGCTTCCTCAGGGCGCTCCTGGCGCTCGCCGAGGCTGCAGCAGCGATCGGTGAGGACGACGAGTCGCAGCGGTGCGAGCAGTTCCTGGGCGACTGCGGCACCGAGGCCGCCGCGGTGGCCTCGCTCCGCTGACGTCGGGCGCGCCACCTGGCGCGCGGACCCGCTGGGGCTCGGGCCCCTGAGCCGGTAAACTCGCGGGGGAACCGGGCTGCTGTCGCCCGGACCCCGGCGGACGCGACGCGTGCCGGGTGCCGCTCCGGCACCCTGAGCCTGCGGCTGAGACGCGCGCCGACGCGAGGGCAGCGACGAAAGTGGTGATCGGCATGCCAGCCATCGTGGTCGTCGGAGCCCAGTGGGGCGACGAGGGCAAGGGCAAGGCGACGGACCAGCTCGGCTCCCAGGTCGACTATGTGGTCAAGTTCAACGGGGGCAACAACGCGGGCCACACGGTCGTGGTCGGCGACGAGAAGTACGCGCTCCACCTGCTGCCGTCGGGCATCCTGACCCCGGACGTCACGCCGGTCATCGGCAACGGCGTCGTCGTCGACATCGAGGTGCTCTTCGAGGAGCTCGACGACCTCATCGCGCGCGGCGTCGACGTCTCGCGCCTTCTGGTCTCCTCCGCGGCGCACGTCATCGCGCCGTACAACCGCACGATCGACAAGGTCACCGAGCGGTTCCTGGGCAAGCGGAAGATCGGCACGACCGGGCGCGGCATCGGCCCGGCGTACTCGGACAAGATCAACCGGGTGGGCATCCGCGTGCAGGACCTGTTCGACGAGAACATCCTGCGGCAGAAGGTCGAGGGCGCCCTCGACCAGAAGAACCAGCTCCTCGTGAAGGTGTTCAACCGCCGCGCGATCACGATCGACGAGACGGTCGAGGAGCTCCTCGGGTACGCCGAGCGGCTCCGCCCGATGGTCACGGACACGTCGCTCGTCCTCAACAAGGCGCTCGACGAGGGCAAGACCGTCCTCTTCGAGGGCGGCCAGGCCACGATGCTCGACGTCGACCACGGCACGTACCCGTTCGTGACGTCGTCGAACGCGACGGCGGGCGGCGTGTGCACCGGCTCGGGCGTCGGCCCCACCCGGATCGACCGTGTCATCGGCGTCATCAAGGCGTACACGACGCGAGTCGGCGAGGGGCCCTTCCCGACCGAGCTGTTCGACGAGATGGGCGAGTTCCTGCGTGCGACCGGGCACGAGTTCGGCGTGACGACGGGTCGGCCGCGCCGCTGCGGCTGGTACGACGCGGTCGTCGCGCGCTACTCGGCTCGCGTCAACGGCCTCACCGACTTCGCGCTGACGAAGCTCGACGTGCTGACCGGTCTCGAGAAGATCCCCGTGTGCGTCGCGTACGACGTCGACGGTGTGCGTCACGACGAGATGCCGGCCGACCAGTCGGACTTCCACCACGCGAAGCCGATCTTCGAGTACTTCGACGGCTGGACCGAGGACATCACGTCGGCCCGCACGTTCGAGGACCTGCCCGCGAACGCGCAGGCGTACGTCCTCGCGCTCGAGGAGATGTCCGGCTCCCGGATGTCGGTCGTCGGTGTCGGTCCGGACCGTGAGGCGACGATCGTCCGTCACGCTCTCGTCTGAGCCGCCGAGACAGAGCAGACGCAGAACGGCGCGTTCCCCGCACGGGGAACGCGCCGTTCTGGTGTCCGGGTCAGATCCGCTTGCCGGCGAGGATCCTCTTGGCGGCCTTCATCTGCTTCTTGGAGCAGCCGCCGCCGTAGCCGGCCACGTACGTCGACGACGCGGTGAGCTTGCCGGTGCGCTGGGCGCCCATCGCGTCAGCGATGCAGTCGGCCATGTGCTCGAAGCTGCTGCCGTGCGCCTTGGCCTTCGGGTAGACCTTCTTCATCGCCTTCTCGGCGGCGCGGAGGTCGTAGTCGTAGACGCGGTACTGCAGGACGTGCGCGCACTCGTGGTACTGGGTGGCGACGGCGAGCGGGTGGTTCGGGTCGAGGCTCTTCCCGAAGGCGGTGCGTGACAGGACGATGCGCGCGGAGCCGTTCGAGCTGACCTGCGCGTAGTTGGTCGTCTTCTTCTTCGTCGTGACGGGGACGGTGCTGCACCAGCGCTTGATGTTCTTCTTCGCCGAGGCGCCCCAGGAGAGCTTGCCGACCTTGGTCTTGCCGGAGACCTTCGAGACCTTGGACTTCTTCACCCAGCCGGACTTGCCCTTGTACGTGACCTTGTACCGGCTGTTCTTGACCTTCGTGCTGGCGGCCTTCATCGTGTAGTCCGCCGGGATCGTCGCACGCTTGGCGGAGCCGCTGGCAGACGAGTAGAGGATCGTCTTCACCTTGGTCTGCAGGCGCCACGTGGGCTTGGCGGTCGCGACCTGAACCGCTGGGGCGACGACGGTCGACACCGTGGTCGCGGGCGCAGCTGTGGCGGGAGCCGCCGCGGTCGGCGCGAGGAGGAGCGCGACCGTCGAGGCGACGGCGAGCGCGAGGGTACGGGGCTTGGCAGACATCAGGGTGCTGGTTTCCTGTCCTGGCGACATTTCACGACAGACCGACCCTACCCGCGGCTCCGAGACCCGGCACCTGGTGGGGAAGCGGCGCTGACGCACCACGTGCCCGCCGTCCTCGTGAGGTCAGCAGACGCCCGGGCGCTTCGTCGGCTTGGTGGGAGCCTTCGTGGTCTCCTTTGCGGGCGTGTCCGTAGTCTCCGGGCTGCTCGGTGCGTCGGTCGTGGCTCCGTCGTCGCCTGCGGGCTTGCTCGGTGCGTCCTTCGTCGCCTGGGCGGCCTTCTCGTCAGCGAGCGCGGCGGGCGTCCCCGGGACGCGGTCGTCGTTGATGATGCGCTCCCAGATCTCGGCGGCCTCAGGCTTCCACTCGACACGGCCCGGGCGCGTGACGGAGTCGAAGACCGGCAGGTACGTGAACGTGATGTCGTCCATGTTGATCGACCGCAGCGAGAACGCGAGGCCTGCGAGCGCCGAGGGGGAGCCGAGGTCGGGGCTCGTGTTGATCGCGGCGAGCACAGCCTTGACGACCGAGTAGAGCTCGGGGGAGTTGGTGATGAGGTTCTGCTTGAAGATCTCGCGGGACGCCGCGTCGAGGAACGCCTGCTGACGCTCGATGCGGGTGAGGTCCGACTCGAGCTCGAGGCCCATGCCTTGACCGTGCCGTGCGCGCAGGAAGTTGATCGCGGTGCGGCCGTCGAGCGTGTTCGGGCCAGCGGGCAGGTCCAGCTTGCCGTACTTCGGGTTCTCCTTGACGGCCTCGGGGAGGCACATCGGCACGCCGCCGATCGCGTCGACGACCTCGATCACACCGGTCATCTTGAGCACGACGTGGCTCGTGATGCGGATCCCGGTGAGCTGCTCGACGGTCTTGATCGTGCACGCGGCCGCGGTCGCGAAGTCCTGCTTGGACCCGGCTCCGATCGCGAACGCCTTGTTGAACATCCCCTGGGCCTCGGGCGCGCTCTGCACCCCGTCGCCCGTGAGGCACGAGGGGATGTCGACGAGGGAGTCGCGCGGGATCGAGACGACCTCGACGGACTTCCGGTCGCCCGAGACGTGCACGATCATCGTCGTGTCGGAGCCCATGCCGCCGCCCTTGCCGGCGATCTTCTCGTTCTCCGCGTCGCGCAGGTCGGTGCCCATGACGAGGATGTTGAGCTGCTGGCCCGCGTACGGGTCGTCCGGGTCGGCGACGATCGTCGGGCGGTCGTCGCCCAGGAGCTTGTCGACGTCGTCGACCGTCAGCTTGGACTGCAGGTCGGCGTTGACGAGCGCGACCGCGGTGCCGCTGAACGCGATGAGCGCGGTCGCGGCGAGTGCGACGCCTCGAAGGACGCGGTGGTTGCGCTTGTGCAGCACGTGGCGCGGCGCGGTCGAGTTCGCAGGCATCTTGGGCACGATAGGAAAGATATGCGTTCGAGTGGTAAGTCAGGCGGCAAGGCGCGGCGGGAACCGTGAAGAAGCGGTGCAAGCGCGCTCGCGTGCGCCCGGGTCGGGTCCTTGGTCCGTTTTGGTGGTCACGGGGCGGACGTCCGCCCGCCGGGCGTGCGGCATCCGTAGGATCGTGGGCGTGAAGATCCTCGTCATCGGTTCCGGTGCCCGCGAGCACGCGATCCTCCACTCCCTGGCGCACGAGAGCGGCGCTCACGAGCTCCACGCGGCGCCCGGCAACCCGGGCATCGCCGCTCTTGCGACGCTGCACGGCATCGACCCGCTCGACGGTGTCGCCGTCGCGGCTCTCGCTACCACGCTCGGGGTCGACCTTGTCGTCGTCGGGCCGGAGGCTCCGCTCGTCGCCGGGGTCGCCGACGCCGTCCGTGAGGCGGGCGTCCCGGTCTTCGGACCGAGCGCGGCTGCGGCCGCGCTCGAGGGCTCGAAGGCGTTCGCGAAGGACGTCATGGCTGCGGCCGACGTCCCGACGGCGCAGGCCTATGTGTGCGTGACGCTCGCCGAGGTCGAGGCGGCGGTGGACGCGTTCGGCGCACCGTACGTGATCAAGGACGACGGCCTCGCCGCGGGCAAGGGCGTCGTCGTGACGAGCGACCGTGCGGAGGCGCTCGAGCATGCGCAGGCGTGCCTCGCGGCGCGCGGGGCTCAGGGGCGCGTCGTCGTCGAGGAGTTCCTCGACGGTCCCGAGGTGTCCCTCTTCTGCGTGAGCGACGGGACGAACGTCGTCCCGCTCGCGCCTGCGCAGGACTTCAAGCGCGCCTACGACGGCGACGAGGGCCCGAACACGGGCGGCATGGGTGCGTACTCGCCGCTGCCGTGGGCCCCAGCGGGCCTGACGGACGAGGTGCTCGAGCGCATCGCCCGCCCGACGATCGCCGAGATGGCCCGTCGTGGCACGCCCTTCGTCGGTGTCCTCTACGTCGGGCTCGCGCTGACGAGTCGGGGCACGCGGGTCATCGAGTTCAACGCGCGCTTCGGGGACCCGGAGACGCAGGTCGTCCTGTCGCGGCTGCGCACCCCGCTCTCGAGCGTCCTCTACGCGGCCTCGACCGCCTCTCTCGGCGGCCTCGAACCGCTGCGCTGGGCGCAGGACGCGGCGGTGACGGTCGTCGTCGCGGCGCACGGCTACCCGGCGGACGTCCGGTCGGGCGACCCGATCGACGGCGTCGACGGTCCCGACGGTGCGGCGGGCCTCCCCGGCGTGCACGTCCTGCACGCGGGCACCGCGGAGTCCGACGGCGTGCTCGTCGCGTCGGGCGGGCGCGTGCTGTCGGTCGTCGGGCGCGGCCCCGACCTCGCGGCGGCGCGCGACGCCGCGTACGCGGGCGTCGGACGGATCTCGTTGCCGGGCTCGCACCATCGCAGCGACATCGCCGCGAAGGCGGCGCAGGCATGAGCGCGCTCGCGCTGCCGGGCTGGCGTCACGTCTACTCGGGCAAGGTCCGCGACCTGTACGAGCCTGACGAGGCTGTCCTCGGCGGCCCGCACCCGCTCGGTGACGTCGTGCTCGTGGTGGCGTCTGACCGCATCAGCGCGTACGACCACGTGCTGGCGTCCGAGATCCCCGACAAGGGGGTCGTGCTGACGCAGCTGAGCCTGTGGTGGTTCGACCAGCTTGCCGACGTCGTGGACAACCACGTCGTGACCGTCGAGGTCTCGTCCGACCCGGCCGCCGGGCTCGTGCCTGCGGCGGTCGACGGTCGCGCGATGGTGTGCCGGCGGCTCGAGATGTTCCCGGTCGAGTGCGTCGTGCGTGGCTACCTGACCGGGTCGGGGCTCGTGGAGTACCGCGCGGACCGGACGGTCTGCGGCGTCCCGCTCCCCGCGGGGCTCGTCGACGGTTCGCGCCTGCCGGAAGCGATCTTCACGCCGGCCGCGAAGGCGGCGGTGGGTGAGCACGACGAGAACGTGACGTTCGAGGAGGTGGCTGAGCGCATCGGCGGCGAGGCCGCGGCGCAGCTCCGGGACCGCACGCTCGAGGTCTACTCCCGGGCGAGCGCCATGGCGGAGGAGCGCGGCGTGATCCTCGCGGACACGAAGCTCGAGTTCGGGGTCGACCCGACGACGGGCCGTACGGTCCTCGGTGACGAGGTGCTCACGCCGGACTCGTCGCGGTTCTGGCCTGCTGACGGTTGGGAGCCGGGACGCGCGCAGCCGAGCTTCGACAAGCAGCACGTCCGGGACTGGCTCGTCTCGGCGGAGTCCGGCTGGGACCGCGCGAGCGACGTGCCGCCGCCCGCGCTGCCCGAGCATGTCGTCGCGGCGACGCGCGAGCGTTATCTCGAGGCGTTCCGGCGCCTGACGGGACGGGACCTCGGCATCTGACCGTTCCTCCTGGTGAGACGGACTCAGCCGGGCCTAGGCCGCTTAGGTAAGGCATGCCATACTTGCGGCATGGCTAGCTCGACCGCACCCGCTGTCCGAGACGCGCGCCGTGCGGAGACCCGTGCACGGCGCGCTGCTGGCGCTGCGAGCGCGCAGCCCTCCTACCGGGCGTTCGCGGTCACCGTCGGCCGGGTCGAGCGGCTCAGCCCCTCGTTCACCCGCGTGACGTTCGTCGGCGCGGACCTCGCAGGCTTCGGCCGCGACGGGCTCGACCAGCGCATCAAGATCGTCCTGCCCGACGCCGCGGGCTGTGCCCCGCGCGTCGAGGACTTCACCGGCGACTGGTACCAGGCGTGGCGCGAGCAGCCCGAGGCCGAGCGGCACCCGTTCCGCACCTACTCGATCCGTGCGCTGCGGGGCGAGGGCGCGGCGACGGAGCTCGACGTGGACTTCGTGCTGCACGGCACAGGTCCGAGCGCCGGACCGGCGTCGCGCTGGGTCGCGGACGCGCAGGTGGGCGACCGCGTCGTCGTCAACGGCCCCAACGCTGCGTATGACGGACCGCCCGTCGGGCTCGAGTTCGACCCGCCCGCCGCTGCAGCGCGGCTCATCCTCGCGGGCGACGAGACCGCTGCCCCTGCCGTGTGCGCGATCCTCGAGCAGCTCCCCGCCGGCACGGACGTCGACGCGTTCCTCGAGGTCCCCACGCCGGGCGACGCCCTCGACGTCGACCTCTCGCTCGGCGCCCGCCTCACCTGGCTGCCGCGCACCCCGGGCCCCGCCCGCGACGGCGGCCCCGCCGCCGGAGCCGGCACGGTGACCGTCCAGGCGCACGACGGCGCCCCGCGCCCCCGCGGCGAGCTGCTCGACGCCGCCGTGCGCACGTGCATGGCCGAGCGTGAGAACGGCTGTGTGGCGTGCGCGCTCGGCCGCTCGTGCGCCGTCGCGCACGACCGCCTGCCCGACGACGTCGACGACATCGACGTCGACACCACGATCCTGTGGGACACCCCCGGCATGCGCGCCCTCGCGGGCACCGCCGGCACGGAGCCCACGCAAGAAGCCGAGCCCGTCCGCGGCTCGGCCGGCTGCTACGCCTGGATCGCAGGCGAGGCAGCCATCGTCCGGGACCTGCGCCGCCACCTGGTGCGCGACCTCGGCGTCGACCGCCGCTGGGTCGCCTTCATGGGCTACTGGCGGCGCGGCAAGGCCGAGGGCTGACGGCCCCGCCGTCCCACCCCATCTCACCCGCTCCGCGCGAGCACCGAACACCCGAGAGGCACCCCTGTGCGCACCATGTTCTCCGGCGCCCTGCGCCCCACCGCCGCCCTCGCGACGGCCCTCGCCCTCGTGACGCTCGCGGCGTGCTCGACCGACACGCCTGGCGGCTCGACGAGCCCCACGAGCGCCGGCACGAGCGCCGCCTCCACCACGTTCCCGGTGACGATCGAGCACGCGTTCGGCGAGACGGTCGTCGAGAAGCAGCCGACGCGCGTCGCGGCGATCTCCTGGGCCAACCAGGACGCGTTGATCGCGCTCGGCGTCGTACCTGCGGCGATGCCGTTCGCGTCGTACGGTGGCGACGCCGACGGCTACCTGCCGTGGACGCGGGCCGCGCTCGAGGCGCTCGGCGGGGAGGCCCCCGCGCTCCTCGACGAGGCCGACGGTCTCGACTTCGAGGGCATCGCGACCGCGGCGCCCGACCTCATCCTCGGCACGTACTCGGGCATCACGCAGGAGGACTACGACAAGCTCTCCAAGGTTGCGCCGACCGTCGCGTACCCCGAGGTCGCGTGGGGCACGAGCTGGCGCGACCAGCTCACCACGGCCGGCAAGGTCCTCGGCAAGGAGACCGAGGCCGCGCAGGTGACCAAGGACGTCGAGGCGAAGCTCGCGAGCGCGCTCGACGACGCCCCCGAGCTCGAGGGCAAGACGTTCGCCTACCTGTGGTTCAACTCTGCCGACCCGTCGTCCGTCACCTACTACACGACCTCGGACGCGCGCGTCGCGTTCGTCGAGTCGCTCGGCCTGAAGAGCGCCCCGAAGATCGCCGAGCTCTCGACCTCCAACGACGAGTTCTTCGGCACCATCTCTGCCGAGCTCGTCGACGAGATCGACGCGGACGTCGTGCTCGCCTACGTCGACAGCAAGGAGCACCTCGACGCCGTCAAGGCGGACAAGCTCCTCGGCAAGATCCCGGCGATCGCCTCGGGCGCCGTCGTCGCGCTCGACGACCCGACGTTCATCCTGTCGACGTCGGCGCCCTCGCCGCTGTCCGTCCCGTGGGCCGTCGACCAGTACGTCCCCGCGATCAAGGAAGCGCTCGCGAGCGCGAAGTGACGCACCACCGATGAGCACCGCTGCGCCGCACCGGCCGGTCGGGGAGAGCCTCGCGCTCGCCCGGCCGGCCGGTCGTCGTGCCGCGGGCCTCTCCCTCGCCCTCGTGGTCGGTCTCGGCCTGCTCGTCGTGCTCGCTCTCGTGAGCGTCGGTGTCGGCGCGCGGCACGTGCCGATCGCGGACGCGTGGGCCGCCCTGACCAGCTACGACCCTGCCAGCTTCGACCACGAGGCCGTCCGGGCGCGTGTGCCGCGTACCGTCCTCGCGCTCGTGGTCGGCGCCGCGCTGGGGCTCGCCGGCGCCCTCATGCAGGGCATGACCCGCAACCCGCTCGCCGACCCGGGCATCCTCGGCGTCAACGCCGGAGCGAGCGCGGCCGTGGTCGTCGCGATCATGGTCCTCGGCATCACCGCACCGGCGGGCTACGTGTGGTTCGCGTTCGCGGGGGCCGCAGGGGCGGCCGTCGTCGTGTACGCGGTCGCCGCCGCGGGGCGCGAGGGTGCGACGCCGATCAAGCTCGCGCTCGCTGGCGCGTGCGTCTCCGCCGCGCTCACGAGCCTCGTCACCGCGATCCTCGTGACGGGTACGGACGTGCTCGACACGTTCCGGTTCTGGCAGGTCGGCGCCGTCGGCGGCCGCGGCTTCGAGACGTTCCTGCCGATCTTGCCGTTCCTCGCTGTCGGCGCGGTGATCGCGCTCGCCTCCGGGCGTGCGCTCAACGCGCTCTCCCTGGGGGACGACGTCGCGCGAGGGCTGGGGCAGGACGTGCGGCGGTCGCGCCTCGTCGTCGGGTGCGCGGTCGTGCTGCTGTGCGGGGGAGCGACTGCCGCTGCGGGCCCGATCGCGTTCGTCGGCCTGACGGTCGCGCACGTCGCGCGCGCGATCACCGGCCCGGACAACCGCTGGGTGCTGCCGTTCAGCGGTGTGCTCGGGGCAGCGCTCGTCGTCCTGTCAGACGTGCTCGGGCGCGTCGTCGCGCAGCCTGGGCAGCTCCAGGTCGGCATCGTGACGGCGACCGTCGGGGCGCCGGTCTTCATCGCGCTCGTGCGCCGGCGTCGGCTGGCGGAGCTGTGAGCGCCCCCGTGCAGCCGCGCACGCGGGACGAGTCGCGCGCGGAGGCTGTCGCGACCGTCCGCGCCGTCCGTCGTCGCGGACGCGCTCGCGCGACGACGGTCTCGGCGGCGCTCGCGGTCGCGGTGCTCGTGCTCGCGGTCGTCACCGCGTGCCTCGGCGGCTTCACCGTCTCGTTCGTCGACGTGCTGCGGATCATCGGGGGAGCGGACATCCCCGGTGCGACGTTCATCGTCCACGAGGTGCGTCTCCCGCGGCTGCTCACGGGGCTGGGAGCGGGCGCCGCGTTCGGCGTCTCGGGAGCGATCTTCCAGACGCTCGTGCGGAACCCGCTCGCGAGCCCGGACATCATCGGCATCACCGCGGGTGCGAGCGCGGCCGCGGTCTTCGCGATCACCCGGCTCGGCATGAACCCCGGGCACGCGGCGCCCGTCGCGATCGGCGGTGCGTTCGCCGCGGCCGGCCTCATCTACGCGCTCGCCTGGCGGGGTGCCGTCAGCGGGCAACGCCTCATCCTCGTCGGCATCGGCGTCGCGGCCGTCCTCAACTCCGTGACCGGCTGGGCGCTGACGCGCGCCGAGGTCACCGACGCGTCCGAGGCCCTCGTCTGGATCACCGGCTCGCTCAACGGTTCCACGTGGAACCGGTTGCCCCTGCTGTGGTGGCCTCTGCTCGTCCTGCTCCCCGCCGCAGGCATGCTGGGCCGGCGGCTGCGCGCGCTGCAGCTCGGTGAGGATGCTGCCGCGGGGCTCGGCGTGCGCATCGAGCCGTCGAAGGCGTGGCTCGTCGTCGTCGCGGTGTGCCTGGCCGCGGTCGCGACCGCTGCCGCCGGGCCCGTCGCGTTCGTCGCGTTCCTCGCCGGGCCGATCGCCCGCCGGCTCACCGGTGGGGGAGGCCTCGCGCTCGTCCCCTCGGCCCTCGTCGGCTCGGTGATCGTCATGGCCGCCGACTTCGCGGGCGCCCAGCTGTTCGGCACCCGGCTGCCCGTCGGCGTGATCACGGGCGTGCTCGGGGCGCCCTTCCTGCTGTGGCTCCTCGCCACGGCCAACCGCGTCGGAAAGGGCGGCTGATGACCGGACCGGGTCACCACACTCTCGCTGCCGAGCGGCTGACGCTCGGCTACGGCGACCGCAAGGTCGTCCGCGACCTCACGGTCACGATCCCGACGGGCCGCGTGACCGTCGTCGTCGGTGCGAACGCCTGTGGCAAGTCGACGCTGCTGCGCGGCCTCGCGCGGCTGCTCGCGCCGTCCGACGGTGCCGTCCTGCTCGACGGCAAGGACATCACGTCCCTCGCGACGCGCGACGTCGCCCGCGTGCTCGGTCTGCTGCCGCAGTCGCCGATCGCGCCCGAGGGGATCACGGTCGCCGACCTGGTCGGCCGCGGGCGCTACCCCCACCAGGGCTGGTTCCGGCAGTGGACCCCGGACGACGACGCGGCCGTCGCTGACGCGCTCACGCAGACCGGCGTGCTCGACCTCGCCGGGCGGTCGGTCGACGAGCTGTCCGGCGGGCAGCGGCAGCGCGTGTGGATCGCGATGGCGCTCGCGCAGCGCACGGACCTGCTGCTGCTCGACGAGCCGACGACGTTCCTCGACGTCGCGCACCAGGTCGAGGTGCTCGACCTGCTCGCCGACCTCAACCGCGACCTGGGCCGCACGATCGTCATGGTCCTGCACGACCTGAACCTCGCCGCCCGCTACGCCGACCACCTCGTCGCGATGAAGGACGGGCGGATCGTCGCCGAGGGCGCGCCCGCCGACGTCGTCACTGAGCAGACGGTCGCGGAGGTGTTCGGTCTCGCGTCCCGCGTCGTGCCCGACCCGGTCTCCGGGACGCCGATGGTGGTACCGATCGGGCGGCATCGGGCCGGGG
Source organism: Flavimobilis sp. BM9 (assembly GCF_058313055.1). Taxonomy (NCBI): domain Bacteria; kingdom Bacillati; phylum Actinomycetota; class Actinomycetes; order Micrococcales; family Jonesiaceae; genus Flavimobilis; species Flavimobilis sp. BM9. The sequence continues at coordinate 85,116 of NZ_JBZEMO010000004.1, forward strand.
CGCCCGACCCTCTTGCGGGATAGGTCGCCAGCCGATATATATCGGGGGTGGCTGATTTCCGGATGACCGAGCAGGCCTACCTGCTGCTCCTCGCGCTCGCCGACGGGCGGCAGCACGGGTACGGCCTCGTCGGCGCGGTGCGCGAGCTCTCCGGCGGGAGCGTCCAGCTCGGTGCCGGGACCCTCTACGGAAACCTCGACAGGATGCTCGCGGCCGGCCTGATCGACCTCGACGGCGAAGAGGTCGTCGACGGTCGCGCCCGCCGCTACTACCGGCTCACGCCCGACGGGCTGCGCGCCGTGCGCGCACGGACGCAGCAGCTCGCAGCGCTCGCCGCCCGCGCCCAGCGTGCGCTCGGGGGTGCCAGGTTCCTCGGCCCGGAAGCGCTCGGAGGGCAGGCGTGAACCCGCGCGACGACGCCGCGGCGTCCGCCCGCCTCGAACGTTCTGTGCGCCGGTGGATGAACGCATACCCGCGCCGATGGCGCGTGACGTTCGGTGACGACCTCGTCGGCACGGCCCTCGAGCTGGCGGCCCCCGGACAGACCAGGCTCACGCTCCGCGACGGCCTCGCGATCGTGCGGGCCGGCTGGGCGCTCCGGCGTCGGGAACGTCCGCCGTGGAGGACGCGTCTTGCGTTCGCGTGGGGCGTGGGCCGGACCGAGCTTCCCGCCCGCCACAGGCCCTGGCTCGTGGACCAGATCCTCAGCCCGTGGGCGCGGATAGGCGCCGTGGTGGTCGTGAGCCTTCCTTGGGTTCTGCCGACGGCGTGGAGCCTGGTCGGCGCGCTCGCGGACGGGCAGGACGACGGGCTCGTCTGGCTGCGGTGGGCGACCGTCGCTATGTGGGCGGTCGCTCCTGGCCTGTTCGTGATCCCGGGCTTTCGGCGGCGCGCCGCCCGTAACGTGTGGGTCACCTACTTTCCTGGCGAGCCGGTCCCGGAGATGATCGCGTCGCGCCGCAAGCCCACGTCTGCCTGACGGCGTCCCACCCTCCGGCCCGCCCGCCGCGACCGTGAGGGCGGACGGTACGCTGAGCCCGAAACCTCCCGGCCGTGCGGACTCAGTCCGCTGCACACCTCAGGAGCACCCCGTGGGACGCGTAGTCGTCGATGTCATGCCCAAGCCCGAGATCCTCGACCCGCAGGGCAAGGCCGTCGTCGGGGCGCTGCCCCGCCTCGGCTTCACCCAGTTCGTCGGCGTGCGTCAGGGAAAGCGGTTCGAGCTCGAGGTCGACGGCGAGGTGACGCCGGAGGTGCTCGCCGCCGCCGAGGAGGCCGCCAAGACCCTCCTGTCCAACCCCGTCATCGAGGACGTCGTGCGCGTCGCGGACGCGAGCTGATGGCCCCCGCAGCGACCGGAGCCCGTATCGGCGTCGTCACGTTCCCCGGGACGCTCGACGACCGCGACGCCGCCCGCGCGGTGCGTCTCGCGGGCGCCGAGGCTGTGTCCCTGTGGCACGCGGACGATGACCTCCAGGGTGTCGACGCGGTCGTGCTCCCGGGCGGGTTCTCCTACGGCGACTATCTGCGTGCGGGCGCGATCTCGCGCTTCGCGCCGCTCATGGACAAGATCATCGACGCAGCGAACGGCGGGCTGCCAGTCCTCGGCATCTGCAACGGCTTCCAGGTGCTGACCGAGTCGCACCTGCTGCCCGGCTCGATGGTCAAGAACGACCACCTGCACTTCGTGTGCCGTGAGCAGGTGCTCAGCGTCGAGAACGCGAGCACCGCCTGGACCCGCGACTACACGACCGGCGAGCACATCACGATCCCGCTCAAGAACCAGGACGGCCAGTACGTCGCTGACGAGCGCACGCTCGACGAGCTCGAGGCCGAGGGGCGCGTCGCGTTCCGCTACGAGGGCGTCAACCCGAACGGTTCGCGCCGCGGGATCGCGGGCATCACGAACGCCCGCGGCAACGTCGTCGGGCTCATGCCGCACCCTGAGCACGCGGTCGAGGCCGGCTTCGGCCCCGACTCGGCTGCGGGTCCGCGCGCGGGTGTCGACGGCCTGCGGTTCTTCACCTCCGTGATCGGCTCCCTCGTCCACGCATGACCGGGACGGACCTTCATAGCCCTGTCGCGCCCGACGACGCGTTGGCCGGCATCACGCTGCCCGCGGGCGTCACGCTCTCGGCCGTCCCGTGGGAGGACGCCGAGTCTGCGAGGCTGCGCACGATCCAGCAGGCGGAGATCGCCGTGCGCTACGCCGACCCGGACGCAGACGAGGCCCCGACGACGAGCGACATCGGCCGACCGCCGTCGGCCGACGAGATCGTCGTCTCCCTCCTGCTCCGCGTCGACGGCGTCCCCGCCGGCTGCGCGGCGCTGCGCGACGTCTCCGGGATCTCCGACGAGATCGGCGGGGTCCACGCGCCCGGCACCGGGGAGGTCAAGCGCGTGTTCGTCGCCCCGGACCACCGCGGTCGCGGCCTGTCACGGCTGCTCATGCAGGGCATCGAGGCGCACGCGCTCGTCGCAGGGCTGCGGCGGCTCGTCCTCGAGACGGGGACGAAGCAGCCTGAGTCGGTCTCGCTCTACCGGTCCATCGGGTTCGAGCCGATCGACCGCTACGGCGAGTACGCGGACTCGGACGAGTCGCTGTGCTTCGCGAAGACCCTCCCGACCGCCTGAGCGGCCAGCCTGACCGACCGATCGCCCGGCTGCACACGTGACGTGTGCGCCGGGGCGATCCGTGCGGCGCGGGCCCCGGGTCAGCTGACCGCGACCTGCACGACGCCGTCGCGCACCTCGACCGGGTAGGACCGCAGGTCCTGCGGCTCCTTGCCCGCGGCGTCGAGGCACTCGCCCGACTCGAGGGACCACACCTGCTTGTGCATGGGGGACGTCACGGTGACGGTGTCCCCGCGGGTGCCGACGATCCCGCGGGAGACGACGTTCGCCCCCGAGAACGGGTCGTGGTTGTCGACGCCCAGCACGCGGCCGTCGTCGAGCAGGAACAGCGCGACCTGCGTGCCGTCGACGAGCGCAGCCACCCCTCGTTCCGGGTCGAGCGCGGTGAGCGCGCACACCGGGGTCCACGTGGTCATCGGGAAGCCTCCAGCTCAGCGTCGGACGGGCGCACGGGGATCGAGCGTGCGATCACGGGGTTCGAGTCGGACACCTCGCCGGGCCGGGCGGGGCGCACCTGGCCGCGCTCGGGGGTGTACGCGAGGTCGGGGTCCGGGGTGTCGGGGGCGTTGACGAACGACGCGAAGCGCGCGAGGCGCACCGGGTCCGCGAGGGTCGCTGCCCACTCGTCCTCGTAGTTGTCGACGTGCTGCGCGATCGTCGCCTCCAGCTCGGCCGCGATACCGAGCGAGTCCTCGACGAGCACCTTGCGCAGCTCGGCGATGCCACCCGGGTAGTCGGCGACCCAGGGCGCCGTGCGCTGCAGGCGGTCGGCCGACCGGATGTAGTAGGCGAGGAACCGGTCGATGACGCGCACGAGCATCTCGTCGTCGAGGTCCTCGGCGAGGAGCTCCGCGTGGCGCGGGGTGAAGCCGCCGTTGCCGCCGACGTAGACGTTCCAGCCGCGCTCGGTCGCGATGACGCCGACGTCCTTGCCGCGCGCCTCGGCGCACTCGCGCGCGCAGCCCGAGACACCGACCTTGAACTTGTGGGGCGCGCGCAGGCCCCGGTAGCGCAGCTCGAGCCGCACGCCCATGCCGACCGAGTCCTGGACGCCGAAGCGGCACCACGAGCTGCCGACGCACGACTTCACGGCGCGCAGCGACTTCCCGTACGCCTGGCCGGACTCCATGCCGGCGTCGACGAGGCGCTGCCAGATGTGCGGGAGCTGCTCGAGGCGCGCACCGAACATGCCGATGCGCTGAGCACCCGTGATGCGCGTGTAGAGGCCGTAGTCGCGCGCGACCTCCGCGATGACCGCGAGCTTCTCGGGGGTGATCTCGCCGCCGGGGATGCGGGGGACGACCGAGTAGGTGCCGTCCTTCTGCATGTTCGCGAGCGCGTGGTCGTTCGTGTCCTGGAGCGGGGCGTTGGCCGCGTCGAGGACGTGCCCGACGCCGAGCGACGCGAGGATCGACGCGACGACCGGCTTGCAGATGACGCAGCCGCGGCCCGTGCCGTGCGCCGCCACGATCTGCGTGAACGTCCGCAGGCCCTCGGCCTGGACGAGCGAGAACAGCTCCTGGCGGGACATCGCGAAGTGCTCGCACATCGCGCGCGACACCTCGACGCCCGACGCCTCGAGCTGCGTGTTGACCAGCTTGGTCAGCAGCGGCACGCACGAGCCGCACACCGTGCCGGCCTTGGTGCACTTCTTGACCTCGGCGACGCTCGTGCAGCCGTGCTCGGTCACGGCGCCGCGGACGGTGCCCGCAGTGACGTTCGCGCACGAGCAGACGACGACGTCGTCGGGCACGTCAGCGCTCGGCGCAGCCGCGCCGCCCTCGGGGGCGAGGAACGCGCTCGGGTCCGCGCCGAGAGCGCGGCCGAGCATCGGCCGCAGCGACGGGTAGAGCGCCGCGTCGCCGACGAACACGCCACCGAGGAGGGTGCGTGCGTCGTCGGACACGACGAGCTTCTTGTACGTCTTGGCGACCGGGTCGGCGAACGTGACCTCGAGCGCGCCGGGGGTGAGCGCGAAGACGTCGCCGAACGAGGCGGCCTCGACCGGGACGCCGTCGTGCGTGACGCCCTTGAGCTTCGTGCCGTCGGGTGCGGGCGTGTAGACCGCGTCGCCGCCGAGGAGCTGGTCGACGACGACGTCGGCCATCGCGTTGCCCGGTGCGACGAGTCCGGCGCACTCGCCGTCGTGCGACGCGACCTCGCCGATCGCCCAGATCGCAGGGTCGGACGTGCGGCAGGTGGGGCCGACGACGACGCCGCCACGCTCGCCGATCGCGAGCCCGCACTCGCGGGCGAGCCGGTCGCGCGGGCGGATGCCGGTGGAGAAGACGACGACGTCGACGTCGAGCGTCGACCCGTCGGACAGGACCATGAGACCGACCGGGCCGTCGGGAGCGGGGACGAGGCGCGTCGCGCCGGTGCCGGTGCGGACGGTGACGCCCATGTCCTCGATGAGGACGCGCAGCGCCTCACCGCCGCCGTCGTCGAGCTGGACGCTCATGAGGCGGTCGGCGAACTCGACGACGGTCGCATCGGCGCCGAGGTCCTGCAGGGCGGACGCGGCCTCGAGGCCGAGGACGCCTCCGCCGACGACAGCGCCGCGCAGGGGGCGGCCGAGCGTGGCAGCGCGGTCGGCGACCCAGGACTGCAGCCCGACGACGTCGTCCATCGTGCGGTAGCTGAAGACGCCGGGGAGGTCTGTGCCGTCGGTGCGGGGCGTCCATGCCCACGAGCCGGTCGCGAGGACGAGCGTGTCGTAGGGGAAGGTCTCGCCGCTGCGCGTGGTGACGGACTGGGCGTCGCGGTCGATCGAGGCGACCGCGTCACCGGTCCGCAGGGTGACGTGCGGGTCGTCCCACACGGTCGGGGCCATCGCGAGCTGCTCGGGCGAGCGGCCACCGAAGAACTCGGAGAGGTGCACGCGGTCGTACGGCAGGTGCGCCTCGTCGCCGATCACGGTGGCGGACCAGGGGGTGTCTGCGGGGGCGCGCGAGACGAGCTGCTCGACGAGCCGGTGGGCGACCATGCCCGCACCGACGACGACGATGCGCCCGGGGGACGCGGGGGCGTTGTGCTCGGACATGTCGGGCCTTCTGCTCGGCGGGTTCTCGTCGTGGTCAGTCTCGCCGGTGGGGGTGGTGCAATGGTGGGACCTTTGGACGGGCGTGGCCGTGAATAACCGATCCGGGGCGCCCTGGGCGAGGAGACCAGGGCAGCGTAGCCTGAACGTGTGACCGAGCACACGAAGGACCCCGCGCCGGACCCTGCTGCAGCGCGCTTCGCCCAGCTGCCCGAGCGCGTGGAACCCCGCGACTACGTCGAGAGCGTCGACGTCGCGGACGTCCCCGACCCCGAGATGGGCCGCGATCCGAACACGGAGTGGATGCTCAAGCACGCCTGAGCCCCCGCTGGGGCGTCAGGCCTTGAGCGCCTGCTCGATGTCGTCGAGCAGGTCGAGCGGGTCCTCGAGCCCGATGCTCAGCCGCACCGTGGACTCCGTCATGCCGACCGCGGCACGGCCCTCCGGGCCGAGCTTGCGGTGCGTCGTCGTAGCCGGGTGCGTGATGAGGCTCTTGGCGTCGCCGAGGTTGTTGGAGAGGTCGACGACGCGCAACGCGTCGAGGAACCGGAACGTGCGCTCCTTGACCTGCTCTGCCGACGCAGAGCCCGGGACCTCGAGGTCGAACGTGACGACCGTCCCGCCGCCCGTCTGCTGCTCCCGCGCGAGCGCCACCTGCGGGTGCGAGTCGAGGAACGGGTAGTAGACCCGACCGATCCCGGGCAGCGACTCGAGCGTGGTCGCGACCTGGAGCGCGGCGTCGGTCTGTGCGCGCACGCGCAGCGAGAGCGTCTCGAGTCCCTTGAGCAGGACCCACGCGTTGAACGGGGAGAGCGACGGGCCGGTGTGGCGGACCATCGTCTGCACGGGCCCGTCGATGTACTCGGCGCTGCCGAGGATCGCGCCGCCGAGCACGCGGCCCTGCCCGTCGATGTGCTTCGTCGCGGAGTACACCACGACGTCGGCGCCCAGCTCGAGCGGCTTCTGCAGGACGGGCGTCGCGAACACGTTGTCGACGACGACGGTCGCCCCCGCGCGGTGCGCGAGGTCGGCGACGGCGCGCACGTCGATGATGTCCTGCATCGGGTTCGACGGCGTCTCGAAGAAGACGACGTCCGCAGGCGTCGCGAGCGCCTCCTCCCACTGCGCCAGGACGTGGCCGTCGACGTAGTCGGTGTGCACGCCCCAGCGGGCGAAGATCTCGTCGAAGATCGTCAGGCTCGACCCGAAGAGCGCGCGGGCGGCGACGATCCGGGAGCCCTGCCCGACGATCGCGGCGAGCGCCGTGAAGACGGCCGACATGCCGGTCGCGGTCGCGTAGCAGCCCTCGGCGCCCTCGATGAGGCGCAGCCGCTGCTCGAAGGTGTGGACCGTCGGGTTGCCGTAGCGGGAGTAGATGAAGCGGTCGGCCTCGCCCTTGAAGGCGGCCTCGCACTCGGCGGCGGAGCCGTAGACGTATCCCTGCGTCAGGTAGATGGGCTCGCTCGTCTCGTGGAACCCGGAGCGCTCGATGCCGCCGCGGACCGAGACGGTCGCGGGACGCCAGGATGCGGGGACCTCGCGGGGCCCCGCGGTCACCGGGCGGCCTCGTCGATCGTGGTCGTCGGGAGGCCGTTGTTGCGCCAGCCGTCCACCGTGCGGGCGCCGGTCGCGTCCTGCGCGCCCTCGAAGCCCTGGAGGATGTTGCGCGCATCGGTCCAGCCGGCGGCGGTCGCGGCCTGTGCGGCGGCGACCGAGCGCACGCCGGAGCGGCACAGGAACAGGACGGTCGCGTCCTTCGCGACGCCCGCGGCGTCGAGCTGGGCGAGGAACTCGGTGTTGGGTCCCCAGGCGGTGTTCCACTCGACGAAGCGCGCGGCCGTACGGGCGGCGCTCGTGTCGGGGACGCCGATCGTGCGCCACTCGTCCTGGGTGCGGACGTCGACGAGCACGGCGTCGGGGGAGGTGGTGATCAGCTCCCAGGCGGCCTCGGGGGTGACGTCTCCTGCGTAGCTCATGGCGTTCTCCGTTCGCATCGAACGTGGCGGTAGCACCCTCGTCCTGCTGGGGGGTTGCTGCGGCGTCGTCGTGCCACGTCACTCGGCCGCTCTGGATGGTGTGGGGATCGTACCCTCCGCGGAAGGGTGCTGCCGAGGGCGTGACAGATGGCGAGATTCCGCGCCTCCCGACCGTGGGTCTCAGCACGTGGCGCGCCGTCTCAGATGTTGACAGTCGTCGGAGGGCGGTGGGACGATGGCCGCACGGTCATGAGCGCCAGCGCAAAACCCCGGTTTGCTGGCCGGCAACCCTCCACTCGCGGTGGGGTGCCCCGGGTGACGACCAGGCTGCGGTCGACCGACCGCGGCAAGCGCGGGCGCACAGCGCCCAGACTCGCGAAGGGCCCTGCCATGTCGACCGACGCGACCACCTGTCCCAGCCCCCGCGCCGACGTGGCGGACGAGCCCGCGCTCCTGCCCGTCGTCGGCCGCGACACCCTCGTCCCGCTCGTCGACGGACGCCACGTCACGTACGCGAACCTCGACGTCGCCGCGTCCGCACCCGCCCTCGAGGCGGTCGCCGCGCGCGTCGCGCAGGCACTCCCGCTGTACGCGAGCGTCCACCGTGGCGCGGGCTACCTCTCCCAGGTCTCGACCGCGCTCTACGAAGCATCGCGCCGCTCGATCGGCGCGTTCGTCGGCGCGCGCGAGCACGACGTCACGATCATCACGCGCAACACGACCGACTCCCTCAACCTCCTCGCGGGTTGCGTGCCCGCGACGGTCGGGGAGGGGCGCGTGCTCGTCCTCGACGTCGAGCACCATGCCAACCTCCTGCCCTGGGCGGCCGCACCCGGCGGCGCCGCCGTCCTCGCAGGCGCGTCGAGCGTCGCCGCAACCCTCGACGCGCTGCGCGTCGAGCTGGACGCCCGGCCGTACGCGCTCCTCGCCGTCACCGGCGCGTCGAACGTGACGGGCGAGGCGCTGCCGATCGCCGACGTCGTCACGCTCGCCCACGCCGCAGGCGCGCGCGTCGTGCTCGACGGCGCGCAGCTCGTCCCGCACCGCGGCATCGACATCGCCGCGCTCGACGTCGACTACGTCGCCTTCTCCGGCCACAAGACCTACGCGCCGTACGGCGCGGGCGCGCTGGTCGGGCGCCGCGACTGGCTCGACAACGGCACACCCCACCTCGCCGGCGGCGGCGCGGTGCGCGCCGTCACGCACGCGGAGCCCGACGGCGCTGCCCCCGGGACCGCGTCCGCGACGTGGGCGCTCGCGCCCGCCCGCCACGAGGCCGGCTCCCCGAACGTCATCGGCGCCGTCGCGCTCGCAGCTGCCTGCGAGGAGCTCGCCGCGCTCGACCCCGCAGCCCTGCACGCGCACGAGGCGCGCCTGCGCGCCCGCCTCGTCGAGGGCCTGACGCAGATCCCCGGCATCGACGTGCTGAGCGCGTGGGACGACGCCGTCGACCCCGTCGGCGTCGTCACGTTCGTCGTCGACGGGCACGACCCCGGGCTCGTGGCCGCCTACCTGTCGGCGGAGCACGGCATCGGCGTGCGCGACGGCAAGTTCTGCGCCCACCCCTTCCTCGCCCGGCTCGGTCACCGGTACGGCGCCGTGCGGGCGAGCGTCGGCGTCGGCACGACGGGCGAGCACGTCGAGCGGCTCGTCGCCGCGCTTGCGGCCTACGTGCGCGAGGGCACCCGCGCCGACTATGCGGTGCAGGACGGCTGCTGGGTCGTCCGCGACGACCACCGCCCCCTCCCCGACGTGACCGGGCTGTCCGGTCTGGTCGCCACCGCGGCGGTCGCGAACGTCGCACTCGCGGGTGGGTGCGGCGGTCCGTCCGAGGCGTGAACGAGCCGTCCGTCGCGGAGGCCGCCCGGGCTGCCTGAGCGGGCTCCCGCGAGGGTGATGTGGATCGCACGAAGCGCCTGATGAGTGGCTGGAAACCGCCACTTCCACGCGTCCGTCACCACCTGTTCGTCCCCAGGTCGCGCGGTGGGTGTTGGCGGTGTCCCCGGCGCGTGTTTTCATTTCTCGCGTGGAGCACGACATCACCCTCTCGGGGCACGGTTTTCGCCTCGAGCCGCTGACGCACAAGCACGTCGGCGATCTGGCCGCCATGGTCGATTCCGACCTGTGGGCGGGCATGGCCACACCCATGCCTGTGGGCGAGGTCGGGCTGATGAACTACATCGAAGACTCCCAGGCGCTCGACGGCTGCTACGCCTTCGCCGTCGTCGACGAGGTGAGCGGCGAGGTGCGCGGATCGACCGCTCTCGTCGACCACCAGACGGGTGCGCGCCGCGTCGAGATCGGTCGCACCTTCTACGACCGCGCCGTGTGGGGGCGCGTCGTCAACCCGGTCTGCAAGTTCCTGCTGCTCGAGCACTCCTTCGAGCGGCTCGGCGTGCACCGCGTCCAGCTCCGCGCCGACGCGCGCAACGCGCGCTCGCTCGCCGCGATCGAGCGCCTCGGCGCGACCCGTGAGGGCACGCTGCGAGGCTTCCGTGACGGGCAGGACGGGTCCCGCGTCGACTCCGTCGTCTTCTCGATCCTCGCGCCCGAGTGGCCCGCGGTGCGTGAAGGGCTCCTCGCCCGGATCGACCCGCTGCGTGCGATCGCCGGGCTCGGCGGCCCCGACGCGACCGCCCTGCTCGACGCGAACGGCCCTGCGCCACTCGCCGCGGTCGGGGCATCCGTCGCCGACCTCGGGAGCGTCGAGGAGGCAGGGATCGAGCTCGTCGGCGAGCAGCCGACCCCGGCTGTCCGTCGTGGCCGCGCACCGCGCGGGCGGCTCGCGCGCCGCCGCCGGCCGCGCTGACGCACGTCGCCGTCGGCCGAGCTGACGCAGACCGCCGGCTGCGCTGACACGCCCCGGCCGCGAGTGGCGGCCCGGGGCGTGGCCGGGAGCGAGAAATCGCAGGCCTGTCCGCGCCCGCCAGCCCTAGTCTGGGCGGATGGAACAGCTCGTCCTCTCAGGTCACGGTGTCCGGCTCGAACCGCTCGAGGTGCGCCACGCCGGTGACCTCAGCGCACTCGTCGACGCCGGTATGTGGCACGGCATGACCGTGCCGCTGCCTGACACGAGCGACTCGATGGCCGCGCACGTCGAGCGGCTCGCCGGGGTGGGGGCGACCGCGTTCGCCGTCGTCGACACGACCGGGACCGAGGCTGTCGCGGGGGTGACGGCGTTCTATGACGTCGCGCACGCCGTCGGCCGCGTCGAGATCGGGCACACGTTCTACGGCCGCCGGTGGTGGGGGACGCACGTGAACCCCGCGGCCAAGCTGCTGCTGCTCACGCAGGCTTTCGACGCCTGGGGCATGACGCGCGTCGCGTTCCGGGCCGACGTGCGCAACGCGCGCTCCCTCGCCGCGATCCGGCGTCTGGGCGCACAGCCCGAGGGCGTCCTGCGCGGGCACCGTGTGGCCTTCGACGGGACGCGCTCCGACACGGCGTACTTCTCGATCCTCCGCGACGAGTGGCCCGCTGCCCGCGCGGGTCTCGAGGGCAGGCTCGCCCAGCTCGGCAGTCCCACGGCCTGACCGCTCGCGCGGTCCCGACACACCCCCGGAAGCACGTCGTAGACAGTACTGCGCATCGCGTACTAGTGTGCGACGCACAGGGGTGGGCTCGCAGGGGGAGCCCACCCCGGCAACCGACGGAGGTCAGATGGATACCACCCAGCTCCTGAAGGGAGTGCTCGACGCCGCGGTGCTCGCGGTGCTCGAGGAGGCGGACGGGTACGGCTACGACGTCGTTCGCCGCCTGCGCGCCGCCGGGCTCGAGGGAGTCGGTGATGCTTCCGTCTATGGGACGCTTCGCCGTCTCTACGCGGCCGGTGCGCTCACGAGCTATGTCGTCCCCTCAGACGAGGGTCCGCACCGCAAGTACTACGGGATCAACGACCAGGGCCGCACCACGCTGGGCACGCAGCGCAAGGAGTGGCAGCACTTCGCCGGGGCGATGGGCGCCCTTCTGCAGACTGAAGGAGCCGCGTGATGTCTCACCTCACTCTCACGGACGCTGTCGCCGACTATGCGCGCGCCGTCCGCGCACACCTCGCCGACCTCGGGCCCGAGCTCGTCGACGACCTGACGGACGGCCTCGAGGCCGACCTCGCCGAGGCGATCGTGGACGGGGACGGAACGCTCCCGGTCGCCACTGCGGCACCGACAACCTTCGTCACCCTTCCGGAGCAGATTCCGGACAGCGTGGCGCCACCCTCCACCACCGACCTCACCGCACGCTTCGGGACACCGAGCGCCTATGCAGCCGAGCTACGTGCAGCGGCGGGCCTCGCACCCTCGGCAGACGCCGCGTCCCCCGCCCCGTTCTGGGCAGCCGCGACGACGAGCGGCAAGGACCTCGCGAGGCGCGCGGCTGGCCCGCTGACCCGAGCACGCTGGTGGCCGGGGGTCAGGGAGTTCCTTGTCGCCCTCCGCCCGTTGTGGTGGGTGCTGCGCGGGTGGCTCGCCGGGGCTCTCGTCCTCGCGATCCTGACCGGCGGTGACGGACAGATCATCTATCAGCCCCATCACGAGCCCTCGGGGATTGAGATCTACGTTCCCGTGGGCATTCTCGAGGCCATGGTGCTGGGCCTCGGCGTGGTCGCGTCGGTGCAGTACGGCCGCGGAAGCTGGGTGCTCCGCGGACGCTGGAACACGGTCGGGGTGCTTGCCTCGGTCGGCGCTGCGATCACCGTGATCCCTGTGGTGATCACGGTCGGCGGCGAGATCGGACGGACCGACGTTCGCTACGAGTACATCGACAACCCCGACTACAGCGCGGCGTCGATGCAAGCACTGGTTGGCGAGGACAGGAATGCGCTCATCGCGGGCGGGGAGCGTGTGCGGAACCTCTTCGTGTACGGGCCGGACGGCGAGTACATCGATGGTGCGCAGATCGTCGACCAGGACGGCCGGCCGCTCCTGCTCACGCCCGACGGGTCGATGTGGGAGCCGGAGACCGAGACCCAGGGTGAGACGAGCAGCTACTGGGTGCCACGCGAGGACGTCCACGGCCGACAGGTCTGGAACGCCTACCCGCTCGGGTACTGGACGAGCCACATGGCTGAGTGGGACGAGGATGCACAGACCTGGGTGCTCCCCGCGGGCATCGACCCGTGGCCCAAGGCGCCCGTGATCTCGAGCCTGCCCGGGCTGCGCACGCCGGACGCCGCCCAGACCGACGGGACCGACGAGCCGGGCGACATCGACGCGCAGAAGCCAGCGGGTACGCCCACAGGCGAGTCGACGGACAAGCCCGCGGACGGCGACGAGGCGACCCCGACCGACGAGCCTACGGACGAGACGACCGACCGGGGGACCGAGACGAAGAAGCCTGCCGGTGCCGTGCCGACCGTGCCGGGCAAGCCGACATTCCCCGTGCGCAGCGTGCCGCAAGGGACGGCGTCGGGCCGATGACGCGAGGGGTGCCGGGCCCGGGGGAGGGTCCGGCACCCCTCGTCGCGGTGCTGGCGGGCGGGGCGTCAGATCCTTGTGACGGTGCCCGTCAGGTGCGTCTTGCCGCTGCGCGGATGACGGGCCGTGTACTCGAAGGAGCCGCGCTGCGGCTCGGCGATCTCGACGGACACGGTGCCAGGCAGCAGGACGGGCTTGGCAAACTCGACCGTCCAGTCGTACGTCTGCCCGCGACGAGGCCCGACGTCGGCGAGCGCCCGGGCTGCCGTGTACATGCCGTGCGCGATCGCGCGCGGGAAGCCGAACGCCTTCGCCGAGAGCGCGGACATGTGGATGGGGTTCCGGTCGCCCGACACGGCGCCGTACTCCCGCCCGACGCCGGCCGGCAACTTCCACACGACCGACCCGACGGGCGCGCCGCTGTCCCGCCCTGTTCCTACGCCCGCCCCGTTGCCGTCACGCTCCGCTCCCTCGCCGACGTAGGGGTCCGCATCCGAGGTAGGGCCCTGGGAGGCCCTGTCTCGCGTCGAAACCCCTACCTCGGCGTCAGGGGACCGGTCGGCACGGTCGCCGTCGCCCGGCGCGCGCCCCACGGCGTGCTTCGCGAGGTACGTCGAGACGCCGCGCCACGCGACCTCGCCGTCGACCGCGACCTCCGCGACGACGTCGAGCTGGCTGCCCCGACGGTGGGGGCGCAGGTCCTGCGTCCACGCCGTCACCTCGAGCTCGTCGCCGACGGACACGGGCCGCAGGAGCGACGCCGCGTTCGCGACGTGCACCATGCCGAGCAGCGGCAGCGGGAAGTCGTCACGGACCATGACGGCCGTCGCGACCGGGAACGCGAGGACGTGCAGGTACCCCGACGGGAGGGCGTCGGCACCGGTCTCGTGCAGCAGGTGCTGGTACGCCGTCAGGTGCGCGACGTCCACCTGGATCCCGCTCGCCCGGTACGCGACCGACGGGAGGGCCGGGCGGCCGCCGACCCCGTGGCGGCCCCCCGGCAGTCGTGAGCGCGCCGACCCGGCGGCGCCCCGCAGGTACAGCCCGCCGAGCCCCGGCACCTCGGCGAGAGCCTGCACCCTCGTGCCCGACGGCGGACCCGAGATCTCCCGGGAGCGTGGCACGGCCGCCATGGCTCAGGCCCCCACGAGGTTCTGCCCGCACACGCGCAGCACCTGGCCGTTGACGGCGCCGCCCGCGGGGGACGCGAGGAACGCGATCGCCTCGGCGACGTCGGACGGCTCGCCGCCCTGCTGGAGCGAGTTGAGGCGCTTCGCGACCTCGCGGGTCGCGAACGGGATGCGCGCTGTCATCTCCGTGACGATGAAGCCCGGTGCGACCGCGTTCACCGTCCCGGTGCCGCCGCTGGCTGCCGCGAGGAGCGGTGCGGTCGCCCGCACCATGCCGATGACGCCGGCCTTCGACGCGCCGTAGTTGGTCTGCCCGCGGTTGCCCGCGATGCCGGACGTCGACGCGAGCGACACGATGCGCGGGGCGTCGCGGAAGTGCTCGGAGGCGAGGAGCTGCTCGTTGATCCGCAGCTGCGCGGCGAGGTTCACCGCGAGCACCGACTCCCACGTCTCGGGCTTCATGTTCGCGAGCAGCTTGTCGCGGGTGATGCCCGCGTTGTGCACGACGACGTGCAGCCCGCCGTGGCGTGCGACCGCGTGCTCGATGATGCGCGTCCCGGCGTCGGGCGCGGTGATGTCGAGCTGGAGCGCGGTGCCACGCACCTCGTTCGCGACCTTGGCAAGGTGCTCGCCCGCGGCGGGCACGTCGACGAGGACGAGGGACGCGCCGTCGCGCGCGAGCGTGCGGGCGATCGCGGCGCCGATGCCGCGGGCAGCCCCGGTGACGACGGCGACGCGCCCGGCGAGCGGACGCTCCTCGTCGGATCCGGTCAGGTCCGCAGCGACGGGTGCATCGCCGACGGTGACGAGCTGCCCGTCGACGAACGACGACCGCGCGGAGAGGAAGAAGCGCAGGGCGGCGAGGACGCCGTCGTCGGCGGGGGTGGTGGACTCGTGCGCGAGCACGAGGCCGTTGGCGGTCGCGCCGCCGCGCATCTCCTTGCCGAGCGAGCGGACGAACCCGTCGACAGCCTGACGGGCAGCCGCTGCGGTCGGTGTCGTCGCGCCAGACGCGGCACGCGAGATCGTCACGACCCGGCCGCCGCGCGCCATCTGCTTGAGGGCGGGGGCGATCGGCAGGACGTGCGCGCCGAGCTCGCTCGCGTCGTCGACCTCCGAGAGCACGACGACGACGGCACCCCACCGGGCCGATCCCGTCGAGGGGGAGCGGTGCACCTCGAGGTCCCAGCCGAGCAGCGCCGTCGCGAGAGCGTCGGTCTGCTCGGTGTCCGGGCCGAGGACGAGGACGGGACCCGGCACGAGCGCCGCTCCCGGCGTGTAGCGCCGCAGCGGAGCCGGCTGCGGCAGGCCCAGCTTCTTGGCGAGCGACCCCGCGAACCCACCGTTGACGAGGTCGATGTACCGGTCGCTCATCAGTTGCCTCCCTCGGCCGGGACGGACTCGAGGATCGCGGTGACGCCGAGGCCCCCGGCCGCGCAGACCGTGATGAGCGCGCGGGCCGGCGTGCCGTGCTCGCGCTGGTGCTCGGCGAGCAGCTTCGCGGTCTGCGCGACGATGCGGCCGCCGGTCGCGGCGAACGGATGCCCTGCGGCGAGCGAGGAGCCGTTGACGTTGATCCGGTCGGGGTCGATCGTGCCGAGCGCGCCGTCGAGGCCGAGCTCGGTGCGGCAGTACTCGTCGTCGGCCCATGCGGCCTGGGTCGTCAGGAGGACGGAGGCGAACGCCTCGTGGATCTCGACGTAGTCGAAGTCCTCGAGCCGCAGGCCGTTGCGGGTGAGCAGGCGTGCGGCGGCGTGGACGGGCGCCATGAGCAGGCCCTCGTGGCCATGCACGAAGTCGACCGCGGCGGTCTCGGCGTCGACGACGCGGGCGAGCAGCGGCAGGTTGCGCTCCTGCGCCCACTCGCGGGACCCGAGCAGGACGGCGGACGCGCCGTCGGACAGCGGCGTCGAGTTGCCTGCCGTCATGGTCGCCGCCGTGGGGAGGCTCTTGCCGAAGACGGGCGAGAGCTTGGCGAGCTTCTCGGCGGACGTCTCGGGGCGCAGGATCTGGTCCCGCACGAGGCCGCGGTACGGGGTGACGAGGTCGTCCTGGAAGCCGCGGTCGTACGAGGCGGCGAGGTTGTGGTGCGAGCGCAGCGCGACGTCGTCCTGCGCCTCGCGGGTGATGCCCCAGCGGGCGGTCGTGATCGCCTGGTGCTCGCCCATCGACAGGCCCGTGCGGGGCTCGTCGGTGCGCGGCGCGTCGGGCGCGAGGTCCTTCGGGCGGACCTTGAGGAAGGCCTTGACCCGGCTCGGGGTGTCCTTGGCGTGCGCGGCGGCGAGGAGCGCGCGGCGCAGGCCCTTGCTCACGGCGATCGGTGCGTCGGACGTCGAGTCGACGCCGCACGCGATCCCGGACTCGGTCTGGCCAAGGCGGATCTTGTTGCTGAGGGTGACGACCGCCTCGAGGCCGGTCGCGCACGCCTGCTGCAGGTCGAACGCGGGGGTGCGCGGGTCGAGTGTCGTGCCGAGGACGCTCTCGCGGACGAGGTTGAAGTCTGCTGAGTGCTTGAGGACGGCGCCGCCGACGACCTCGCCGATGCGCTCGGACTGCAGGCCGTGGCGGGCGATCAGTCCGTCGAGCGCGGCGGTCAGCATGTCCTGGTTGCTGGCTCGCGCGTAGGCGCCGCCGACCTTGCCGAAGGGGATACGGTTGCCGCCGAGGACGTAGGCGTCGCGGACGCCGTCTGCTGGGCTGGCGCCGGGGGTGGTGGTCTGGGACATCGGTTCCCTCTCGCTCCGTTGCTGGGAATGTTCCTCGAACCCAGAGTACCTGATACTGTGGGTTTCGTGAGCCGGGTCACGTCGTGACGTACCCGACACCAGGCACCGACCAGGCAAGGAAGCCATGCGAGCGAACGACGTCGTCGAACAGGTAGGCACGGACGCGGCCGACGGCCGCTCCACCCGGTGGGAGGGCCACCGGGTAGCGCGCCGCACCGAGCTGACGCACGCCGCCCGCCGGGCCGTGCACCGCCGAGGCCCCGACCTCTCGATGGACGAGATCGCCAGCGAGCTCGGCACCTCGAAGTCGATCCTCTACCGCTACTTCGGCGACAAGGTCGGGCTGCAGAACGCCGTCGGCGAAGCCGTCGTCGAAGCCATCCGCGCCACCCTCGCCCAAGCGTCCGAGCACGCCCCGACCCCGCGAGCGTCGCTCGAGGCCATGGTGCGCGCCTACCTGCAGATGATCGAGCACTCGCCGAGCGTCTACTACTTCGTCACCCGCAACGCCCCCGTCGCCAACTCCGTCGTCAAGCACTCCGGCGACGCACCGCTCACCGCGCAGCAGGCGCCGCTGAGCGACTTCATGCACTCCGTCGTCGCCCTCGTCGCACGCCCCTTCGCCGAAGAGGTCGGCAGCTACGACACCGCCCAGGTCGACGCCTGGGCGGCCGGAGCCGTCGGCTTCGTCACCGGCACCGGCGAGTGGTGGCTCTCCCGCCGCGGCTCGCCCACCACGCCTGACGCCGCTCACGTCGCGGCACAGATCACCGCATGGCTCTGGGTCGGGCCCGGCGGCGGCATGATCCCGCAGGCCCGCACGACCCCCTGAGACGCCTGGGGCGCGAGCCCCGCACCCGAAGAACCGTTGGAGACAAAGGAGTCCCGATGACCACCACCGTTGCACCCTCCGCCAAGGACGTCGACGTGGAGGCGCGCGTCGACGTCGCGAGCCTCACGCACCAGCTTCTCGGCCGGTGGGGTGACCTGCGCCTGTTCTCCCGCGCGATCGTCGGTGACCCGCGCTTCCAGAAGATCGAAGGCCTCCCGGTCGCCGAGCACCGCGAACGCGTCCTCGAACAGCTCAAGCTCCTCGTCACCGAGGCCAAGGTGCTGCGCGCCTTCCCCGAGCGCCTCGGCGGCGCCGACGACGCGGGCGGCTCCCTCGCTGGCTTCGAGGAGCTCGTCGCCGGCGACCCGTCCATGCAGATCAAGGGCGGCGTGCAGTGGGGACTCTTCGCGTCAGCGATCCTCCACCTCGGCACCCCCGAGCAGCACGACCGCCTCCTCCCGGGCGCCATGACCCTCGCGGTGCCCGGCGCCTTCGCGATGACGGAGATCGGGCACGGCTCGGACGTCGCGTCCGTCGCGACGACCGCGACCTACGACGAAGAGACGCAGGAGTTCGTCATCCACACGCCGTTCAAGGCGGCGTGGAAGGAGTACCTCGGGAACGCCGGCAAGCACGGCGTCGCCGCCGTCGTCTTCGCCCAGCTCATCACCAAGGGCGTCAACCACGGCGTCCACGCGTTCTACACGCCGATCCGCGAGCAGAACCCCGACGGGAGCGCAGGCGCGTTCCTCCCGGGCATCGGCGGCGAGGACGACGGCGTCAAGGGCGGCCTCAACGGCATCGACAACGGCCGCCTCCACTTCACGAACGTCCGCGTCCCGCGCGGGGACCTGCTCGCCCGCTACGGCTCCGTCGCAGCCGACGGCACGTACTCCTCGCCGATCGAGAGCTCGGGCCGCCGATTCTTCACGATGCTCGGGTCGCTCGTCCAGGGACGCGTCTCCCTCGACGGCGCTGCCGTCAACGCCCAGAAGATCGGCCTCGCGATCGCGATCCGCTACGGCAACGAGCGCCGCCAGTTCCCCGGGGCGAACGGCGAGGAGACTGTCCTCCTCGACTACGGCCGCCACCAGCGCAGGCTCATCCCGCTGATCGCGCGCACGTACGCCGCGCACTTCGCGCACGACCGCCTGCTCGACCTGTTCCACGCCGTCTTCTCCGGCGAGACCGACACACCCGAGTCGCGTGAGGACCTCGAGACGATGGCCGCCGCGCTCAAGGCGTCCTCGACCTGGACCGCGCTCAGCACGCTCCAGGAGTGCCGCGAGGCGTGCGGCGGCGCCGGGTTCATCGCCGAGAACCGCCTCACCGGCCTGCGCGCCGACCTCGACGTGTACGTCACGTTCGAGGGCGACAACACGGTCCTGCTGCAGCTCGTCGGCAAGCGGCTCCTGTCGGACTACGCCAACGAGTTCAAGAACATCGACGCAGGCGGCATGGCACGTCTCGTCGTCGAACGTGCCGCGGACACCGTGCTCTACGGGACTCCCGTCGCGCGCGCCCTGCAGACCATCACCGACCAGGGGCAGCGCCGCCGCGCCGTCGGCCACCTGCGCGGGGAGGACGCGCAGCGCGCGCTCCTCGCCGACCGCGTCGAGACGATGGTCGAGCACGTCGCCGGGCGCCTGCGCCCCGCGTCGAAGCTGCCCGCAGCCGAGGCCGCCGCGCTGTTCAACCAGAACCAGCACGAGCTCATCGAGATGGCCAAGGCCCACGCAGAGCTCGTCCAGTGGGAGGCGTTCACCAAGGCGCTGCTCGACGTCAAGGACGAGGGTACGCGCCGCGTCCTCACCTGGGTGCGCGACCTGTACGGACTCACGGTCATCGAGAACAACCTCGCCTGGTACCTCATGAACGGCCGCCTCACCGGCCAGCGGGCCCGCACCGTGTCGAGCTACATCGACCGCCTCGTGCTGCGGCTGCGCCCGCACGCTCAGGACCTCGTCGACGCGTTCGGTTACGGCCCCGAGCACCTTCGGGCGCCCATCGCGACGGGCGCGGAGAAGGAACGTCAGGACGAGGCGCGGGCCTACTACCGTGCGCTGCGCGCCGCGGGCGACGAGCCCGTCAAGGAGAAGCACCTCCAGAAGAAGCGCTGACCCGGCCGACGACGCAGCGCCCCCGTTCCTGTGGCTGCAGGGACGGGGGCGCTGTGGTGCTATCGGGGTTCTACAGGGTGCGCTGGCCGGTCCAGCGCACGCCGTCCCAGAACTCCTGCCCGCCCTGCGGGCTCGGGTACCAGCCGGGAGGTGTCGCAGCGAAGGGCGCCCCGGCGCCGCTGATGACGGCGTGCGACTGGCACGCCATGACGAGGGCGACGATCCACCCGATGAGGGTCCAGCCGAGGAGCAGGTTCAGCACGGCGATGCTGCCGTGGTTGGAGCGCCCGCGGGTCGCAGCGATCGCCCAGGGCAGCATGTAGAACCCGCTCAGCACAGCGAGGACCCAGGCGATGACCACGACGGCTGGGTCGACCACGCGGCGGTCGGTCACGTATGCGGGCGCGCCACCCCACGTCGTCCCGTAGGCATGGGCGTAGGGCTGCGGCGGGTACGGCCCCGACGAGTACGGGTCGGACATGGGAATCAGCCATCCTCGGTCGGCGTCGGTGATCGATCAGCTCACGGTAGCGCGGGCGAACCATCGTGCGGTTCGCGCGACGAGACGCTCGAGAGGACCACGCCCGATGGTTGCGACCCACACGGTCGCGAAGACCATGAGGAGGATGCTCTGCTCGGCCCACTGGATCGGTCCCGGCGCTACGGAGTCGCCCAGGACTGCGAGCGTGACGATGTGCAGCGAGTACGCCGTCAGCGGCATGCTGCCGAGCGCGGCCAGCGGGATCAGCAGCACCCGCAGGAACCGCGCGAGGACCAGGCAGAGAGCGAGGACCATCAGCGCGACGCCGCCCGAGCCGACGACCTCGGAGACCCCACCTGAGTGCGGGTAGTCCGCGAGAACCGACGAACGGATCGAGTCGAGGACCGAGGGCTCGTCAGGGTTGTCGATGATCGGCTCGTCGTCGGGAACGTCCGTGGCGTCGTAGCACGAGACGTAGTTGCCCGGCCCTGGGTAGCGCTCGCACGTCATCCCGGTGAGGTCGACGTCCTCGCCCGGGAGCGTCTCCGGCCCGGCAACCTTGTCGGAACCAGGTGGAGCCGTGTCGGCTGACGAGGTTGGGGTAGCGGACGCGGACCCCGTCGGGGATGAGGGCAACGCGGCGACCGGCTCGTCGAGCTGCGTGCCGAGCATGCCGCCGATCGCGCCGGTGATCGCGAGAGCGAGCCCGATCGCAAGCAGACGTGCGGCTACCCCGAGCGAACGGAGCTGCGATCGGCCGACCGCCATCCCCGCGAACATCAGGGCGAGCCACACCGGCACGGAGTACGTGGAGAAGAACGTGAAGGTCGCTCCGATACCGCCGTATCGGTTGGTCGCGGCGAGAGTCGCGCCCAGGACCGGGCCGAGCACGCCGAGAAGCCCCGAGGCGACGAGGAGCCGCCGCCTCGACCAGCCCACGAACGGCGCGACGGCGACGAACAGCGCGCCGTACACGCACAGGATGATCGCGACAGGAGTGCCGAGCGACTCGAGCACCAACCCGATGACGAAGACCGCGAGGCCTCTCCCGACGAGAGCGAGGCGCGTCCGGCGCATCGCGTCGTCGTCGGACGGGTCGAGGTTGCGCGTCATGAGCGCGACCGACACGCCCGCGACGAGCGCGAACAGCAGCGACGACCGCCCGTGCGCGAGCCCCGCCCACGTCGAGGGGTCGCTCCACACCAGATCCGGCGCCCCGCCGACGTGTGCGGCGATCATGCCGACGACGGCGACCGCGCGCGCGACGTCGACCCCCATCACGCGTGGCGGGCGCCCGAAGTCCTTCAGCCCACGCACGCCCAGCTTCCCCCTGCGCCCCCACGGCCTCCCGAGCCGGCGCCGCGGCGCCGGCTCGGGAGCGTGCGGGTCAGCCTGCGTAAGCACCCTGCCAAGCCGACGTGAAGGGCGCGTTGGACGGCAGACGCGACTCGACGGCAGCGGTCACGAAGTCCTTCGCGACGGCGACGGCGTCACGCACCGACGCGCCCTTCGCGAGCTCCGCCGTGATCGCGGCCGCGAACGTGCAGCCGGCGCCGGAGACGCGCTCCTCGCCGATCTTCGGACGGGAGAACACCTCGATGCCGTCGTCGGAGACGAGCACGTCGACCGCGTCCGGACCGGGCAGCTCGACACCGCCCTTCGCGACGACGAACGGGACTCCCAGCTCGTGGATGCGCTTCGCCGCGGCGATCAGCTCGTCGACCGTCGCGATGTCGTCGACGCCCGCGAGCGTCTTCGTCTCGAAGAGGTTCGGCGTGACGACCGTCGCGAGCGGCAGCACCTTCTCACGCAGCGCCGTGTCCGTGTCGAGCGCGGCGCCCGGCTCCTGGCCCTTGCAGATCAGGACCGGGTCCAGCACGACGTGCTTGAACGAACGGGCGGAGACCTCGCGGGCGACCGTCTCGATCGTCACGGGCGTGCCGAGCATGCCGATCTTGACCACGTCGATGTCGTGCACCGCCGTCGCAGCCTCGATCTGGTCCGCGATCACTGGAGCGTCGACCGGCACGAAGCGGTGCCCCCAGTCGTTCTTCGGGTCGAACGAGACGATGCACGTCAGCGCTCCCGAACCGTGCACGCCCAGCTGCTGGAACGTCTTGAGATCGGCCTGGATGCCGGCGCCGCCGGAAGCCTCAGACCCTGCCACGACTAGTGCGAAATCAACCATGGGCACCATTGTGGCCCCTCCGGGGTGCAGCCAGGCAGGACCGTCCGGGGGGGTGCCGGTTCGTTGCGTCCTTGCGCCGACCTGATGTCGCAGAGGGCGTCAGGGGCGTGAGTCCTATGGCTGTGGTTCTGTCGGTTCCGCTAGGTTCGCGTCATCCGCCGAGAACGGTCTCGACGTCGCCCAGGGAGAACACATGCGCGCGAGCCCGCCTCTGCCTCGACGATGCTCGGCTTGCGAGCGTCTCTCCGACCTGCCGCGTTCACGATGAGCGCCCGCCCGGTGGCTCCGCGCGTGCCGATGATTGCGGTGAGCTCCGTGTTCAGGTCGAGAGGTGCCGGGCTTGGCTCGGGCCTAGCGCTGGCGGCTCTGTTGTCTGGCTGCATCGCTATCGACTTCCCCGTGAAAGGGGCGGTGTTCATCAATCGGACCGACGAAGCGGTGGTCTTCCATGTTGAGGGAACGGACCTGAGCGCCGTCGTGCAGCGTGGCGAGTATCGCATTCCGGGAACTGAGACGGGGTGCGTGGGCACGGGGATCGTCGTCACAACTGCTGGTGGCGAGGAGCTCGCTTCCTTCGACGGTGCCGCCTGCGAGGAGACGACGCTTGAGGTGCACGAAGACGGAAGCGTCACCGTGACCGACAAGTGGGGCTCGAACGAGATGCGCGCTCCGCGACCGTAGCCGGGAGCGCTCGCGAAGTCCTGGCGACGAGCGCGCCAGCACGTGCTCGGATGAGTTGGCGCAGCGGCGCGAGGCTCTCGGGCGCCATTTGGACCACTTCGTCGCCCGCCCGCCACTTCCGCGTCGCGCTCGTAGACGTCGCTCCCGACGTCGGCGGCGCTGAGCCACGACGGGGGCGATGTGACGGCTCCGTGGCAAGTCAGCGGGACACGGCTCCGTGACATTCACCGTCTCGGAGGACCGGTCAACAGAGAACTCGACGCCACTGTCGCTCTTGATTCCGGAGGCCGCCATGACATACACCGTCCGCCGGTTCGTTGCCTACTTGCGCCGAACTGATGTCGCAGAAGGCGTCCGGGGCTCGAGTCCTATGGCTGCGGTTCGGTCTGTTCCGCTAGGTTCGCATCATCCGCCGAGAATGGCCTCGGTGTTGACCAGGGGGAACACATGCGCGCGAGCCCGGCTCTGCCTCGACGATGCGCTGCTTGAGAGGGTCTCTCCGACCTGTCGCGTTCACGATGAGCGCCCGCCCGGTGGCTCCGCGCGTGCCGATGATTGCGGTGAGCTCCGTGTTCAGGTCGAGAGGTGCCGGGCTCGGCACGGCCCTTGCGATGGCGGCTCTGTTGTCTGGCTGCATCGCTATCGACTTCCCCGTGAAAGGGGCGGTGTTCATCAACCGGACCGACGAAGCGGTGCTCGTCCACTTTGAAGGGACGGATCGGACGACGGTCGTGAAGCCTGGGCATCATGGAATCCCTGAGACCGACTGCCTGGGAACGGGCCTCGTCGTCACAACCGCTGGTGGCGAGGAGCTCGCTTCCTTCGACGGTGCCGCCTGCGAGGAGACGACGCTTGAGGTGCACGAGGATGGAAGCGTCACCGTGACCGACAAGTGGGGCTCGAGCGATACGAGGGCGCCGCGAGAGAAGTCGGGCTGACGGCGGGCGTTGCGTGACGGAGTCCGGACCTAGTGAATGAGCGTCCCGAGAACCCGCGCCGCCTCGACCCGCGCATCACCGGACAGCGGGAGGAGCGGCCGCGGCAGGGACGGCGCGCCGACGAGGCCGAGCAGCTCGACGATCGTCGCAGCGACGCGCACGCCAGCGTGCGCACGGACCAGGTCCCACAGCGGCGCGAGGTTCTCGACGGCGTCGTGCACCGTCTCGTCGCCTGCGCGCGCGGCGCGGGCGAGCGGCACGACGGCGTCGGGCAGCGCGCCGCCGATCGTCGAGTGCCACGTGTCGGCGCCCGCGAGCAGTCCTGCGGGACCGGACGGGTCGCCCGAGAAGCCGAGCGTCACGCCGTCGGGCAGAGAGGCGCGCAGCTCCGCGACGCGACGGCGTGCGTCGTCGGGGCCGCCCGTCGGGCCAGGCGTCTTGATGGCGCCGACGCCGGGCAGCGCGGCGAGCTCCGCGAGGAGACCGTGCGACATGTCGACGCGCGTCGTGCGCGGGTTGTCGTACACGACGAGCGGCACGTCCAACCCGGCGACCACGTCCGTGAACAGGGCGACGACCTCGGCGTCGACGAGCGGCACGTACCCGACCGGCGCGAGCAGGACGGCCGCCGCTCCCGCCGCCTGCGCGTCGTCCGCGTGCGCGCGCACGACCGACGTGCGCAGCCCCGAGATCCCCGCGACCACGGGCAGGCCCGTGTGTGCGACGGCGGTGCGCACGACGTCGCGCCGCTCGTCGCGGTCCAGGTGCATCGCGGCCCCCGTCGAGCCGAGGACGCCGAGCCCGTCGACCCCCGCAGCAGCTGCCCGTTCGACCAGACGACCGAACGCGGCGAGGTCCACGCGGTCGTCCCGCACAGGGGTCGGGAGGTAGGCGATCAGCCCGGTCGGGGCCGAGGTGCGCTGCGCGGTCATGTCACCGACCGTAGCCGCGGGCGCTCGCGGACTGGCACGGCCGGACCGCGTCCTGAGACGCGGCTTCAGTCGACGGGGTTGCAGCGCGCGAGCAGGTAGTCGAGATAGTCGACGTCGGGGCGCCACGGCTCGAGGTTCCAGCTCTCCTTCGTCGGGGCGCCGAGGGCGTGGCAGCGCAGCTGCTTGTCCATGACCGACGTCGCAGCCTTCGGTTCCGCGGCGGCGAGCGCCTGCCGCACCGCCTCGAGCGCGGCGACCGAGCCGGAGCGACCGAACGCCGTCGGGAAGACCTGCAGCGACCGGCCACCCTCGAGGCGGTCCGCCCACACGGCACGCTCGAGAGCCGACGGCGCGACGTCGAGCGTCACCGTCACAGGGAGCTGTGCCGTGCCGCGGGCACGGAGCCGCACCTCGAGCCGCTCGCCGTCGCCCTCCACGAGCGTGCCGACCGGCGTGCCCGCCGCGTCCTTCGCCGCCGGCGGCGCCAGGCCACCCACCTCCGGGCGCGCGTCGTCGACGAGCACGGCCGACCGGTCCGTCTGCACCTCCCAGCGCGCGCCCTCGGGCGCGGGCAGCGCGAGGACCGCGTCGCGGGTCGCGAACGTCGCCACGACCTGGACCGCGCCCTCGCCGAACGTGCTCTCCCCGGTCGTCAGCGCGCCGTCGGACAGGACGGCCGTCACGGTCCGCCCGAGGCCGTCCGGCACCGCGAGCTCCGCGGGAGTCGGCACGGCGGTCGGGGACGACGTCGTGCCCACCGTGGTCGTGGAGGTCGCCGGGGCGGGCGACGGCGAGCCCGAGCAGCCCGCGAGCAGCGCCGCGCCGACCGCGACCGCGCACGCCAGGCGCGCGCCGCGCTGGGCGCGACCGAGCGGGCGGAGTCGAGTGGGCTGCACGCATCGAGGCTAGCCGTCGCGCGAAACACGAGGCGCCGGGTGTCGCCGCGGGCATAGCATCCGGGCATGACATGGCAGGTGTGGGCGGCGTTCCTCGGTGCGTCGCTCGCGATCAGCCTGTCGCCCGGAGCGGGCGCCGTGACGTCCATGTCGACGGGGCTCGCGGTCGGGCTGCGGCGCGGGTACTGGAACATCCTGGGCCTGCAGATCGGCGTCGTCCTCCAGATCGGCGTCGTCGCCGCGGGCGTCGGAGCGCTGATCGCGGGGTCCGACGTCGCATTCGAGGTCATCAAGTGGTTCGGCGTCGCCTACCTCGCCTACCTCGCGGTCGCGCAGTGGCGCGCGGTCCCCGCCGAGGCGGACGTGACCGTCGAGGTCACCGAGCTCAGCCCGCGCGCCCTCGTCACGCGCGGCTTCCTCGTCAACGCGTCCAACCCCAAGGCAGTCGTCTTCATGCTCGCCGTGCTGCCGCAGTTCCTCGACCCGGCGCGGCCGCTCGTGCCGCAGTACCTCGCGATCACCGCCACCATGGTCACGGTCGACGTCCTCGTCATGACCGGCTACACCGGGTTCGCCGCCAAGGTGCTGCGCGCGCTGCGCTCCCCGCGCCAGCAGCGCGCCGTCAACCGCGGCTTCGCGTGCGCGTTCGCGCTCGCCGCCCTCCTGCTCGCGCTCATCCGGCACTGAGCGGCCGGTACCCGCGCGAGGGCCGACGTCGGCCCTCCCGCCACGCCTCGGCCGCACCTCCCGCCCGACGTGAGACGCGCCGCAGCCCGCGTGCGGGCCTGGATAGACTGACGCCGTCTCGCCCGCACGGATGAGCACCCGGACGCACCTGCCGCCCGGCGCCCGCACGGCGTCGCCCGGCTCCGCGCGGACGATGCCGGCTCGCCGTACGCTCGCCCACCACACCTGAGGGAATCGATGACCGCGCCCAAGCCCACCCTGGACACCGTCGAGAACGCAGCGGCCACCCCCGACGAGCAGCAGCCGTTCGCCGAGCTCGGGCTCAAGCCCGACGAGTACCAGCGGATCCGCGACATCCTCGGGCGCCGCCCCACGGCCGCCGAGCTCGCGATGTACTCGGTCATGTGGTCCGAGCACTGCTCGTACAAGTCGTCCAAGGTGCACCTGTCGAAGTTCGGCAAGAAGACCACCGACGAGATGAAGAAGCACCTCCTCGTCGGCATCGGTGAGAACGCGGGCGTCGTCGACATCGGCGACGGCTGGGCCGTCACCTTCAAGGTCGAGTCGCACAACCACCCGTCGTTCGTCGAGCCCTACCAGGGCGCCGCGACCGGCGTCGGCGGCATCGTCCGCGACATCATCTCCATGGGTGCGCGCCCCGTCGCCGTCATGGACCAGCTGCGCTTCGGCGCCGTCGACCACCCCGACACGGCGCGCGTCGTGCACGGCGTCGTGTCCGGCGTCGGCGGCTACGGCAACTCGCTCGGCCTGCCGAACATCGGTGGCGAGCTCGTGTTCGACGCGTCCTACCAGGGCAACCCCCTCGTCAACGCCCTCTGCCTCGGCGTGCTGCGCCACGAGGACATCCACCTCGCCAACGCCTCCGGCGTCGGCAACAAGGTCGTGCTGTTCGGCGCCCGCACGGG
This sequence comes from Flavimobilis sp. BM9, assembly GCF_058313055.1. NCBI lineage: Bacteria > Bacillati > Actinomycetota > Actinomycetes > Micrococcales > Jonesiaceae > Flavimobilis > Flavimobilis sp. BM9. The sequence continues at coordinate 112,714 of NZ_JBZEMO010000004.1, forward strand.
CGGCGACGGCATCGGCGGCGCCTCGATCCTCGCGTCGGAGACGTTCGAGGACGGCGTCCCCGCGAAGCGCCCCTCCGTCCAGGTCGGCGACCCGTTCATGGAGAAGGTGCTCATCGAGTGCTGCCTCGAGCTGTACGCGGCCGACGTCGTCGAGGGCATCCAGGACCTCGGCGCGGCCGGCATCTCGTGCGCGACGTCGGAGCTCGCCTCGAACGGTGACGGCGGCATGCACGTGTGGCTCGACGACGTCCTGCTGCGCGACCCGTCGCTCAACGCCGGCGAGATCCTCATGTCGGAGTCGCAGGAACGCATGATGGCGGTCGTCACGCCCGAGAAGCTCGACGAGTTCCTCGCGATCACGAAGAAGTGGGACGTCGAGACGGCCGTCGTCGGCGAGGTCAACGACTCGGGCCGCCTCACGATCGACCACCACGGGCAGCGCATCGTCGACGTCGACCCGCGTACCGTCGCGCACGAGGGCCCGGTCTACAACCGCCCGTACGCGCGCCCGGCCTGGCAGGACGGCCTCAACGCCGACACGACCGTCGCTGCGGGCCTCGCCCGCCCCGAGACGGGCGACGAGCTGCTCGCGACCGCCCTGCAGATCCTCGGCTCGCCCAACCACGCGTCCAAGGCGTGGGTGACCAACCAGTACGACCGCTTCGTGCAGGGCAACACCGCGCTCGCGCAGCCCGACGACTCCGGCGTCATCCGCGTCGACGAGTCGACGGGCCTCGGTGTCGCGCTCGCGACCGACGCGAACGGCCGCTACGCGAAGCTCGACCCGCGCACCGGCGCCCAGCTCGCCCTCGCCGAGGCGTACCGCAACGTCGCGACGACGGGCGCCCGCCCCCTCGCGATCACCGACTGCCTCAACTTCGGTTCCCCCGAGGACCCCGACTCGATGTGGCAGCTCGTCGAGGCGATCGAAGGCCTCGCCGACGGCTGTGCCGAGCTCGGCACGCCCGTCACCGGCGGCAACGTCTCCCTCTACAACGGCACGGGTGAGCCCGGCCAGATCGACTCGTCGATCCACCCGACGCCCGTCGTCGGCGTGCTCGGTGTGATCGACGACGTCACCCGCGCGACCGGCTCCGGCTGGCGCAACCCGGGCGAGTCCATCTACCTCCTCGGCACCACGCGCGCCGAGCTCGACGGCTCCGCGTGGGCCGACGTCGTGCACCAGCACCTCGGCGGCCTGCCGCCGCGCCTCGACCTCGCCGCCGAGAAGGCGCTCGCCGACGTGCTCATCAACGCGAGCCGCGACGGCCTCGTCGACGCGGCGCACGACCTCTCCGAGGGCGGCCTCGTCCAGGCGCTCGTCGAGGCGAGCCTGCGCTACGGCGTCGGCGCGACCGTGTCGCTCGGCGCGCTCCTCGAGCGTGACGGCATCACCGCGTTCGAGGCACTGTTCTCCGAGACGACGGCCCGCGCGATCGTGTCCGTCCCGCGCGGCGAGGAGGTGCGCCTCGTCGACGCGTGCGTCGCCCGCGGCGTGCCGCACCTGCGCCTCGGCGAGACCGGCGCGACGTCGGAGGACGACGCCGAGGCGCTCGTGATCGACGGCGTCTTCACGCTCCCGCTCGAGCAGGCCCGCGAGGTCTTCGAGGGTGCGCTCCCCGCGATCTTCGGCTGAGGGCACGCGATCATGGGGCTCTTCGGACGCCGGCGACCTGCTGCCGACCACGCGGAGTGGCACGAGCTGTGGGCTGCTCTCGCTCCGCTCCGCGGGCGTCTGGAGCCAAGCGGGCTGCAGCTCGTGCGTGAGCGGATCCTGGGGATGACCGAGGACGAGGCGACGCGGTTCGAGCGCCAGCTCGGCGAGGCGCTGGCAGTGCTCGACACCGAGGAGCACGCCCGCCACCTTGCCCGCGACGCCTGGAAGGGCCCGCGGGAGGTGTTCGGGCGGCGGCGGTTCGTCCGGGCTGTCACCGCAGTGATCGCTGCCGGCCCGGAGTGGGTCGGGCGAGTCGCTGCAGATCCCGCGCAGATCCGAGGCTTCGACTCTGCGCTCGTGCCCGGGCTGCCAGAGCGTGCCCGCAAGGACGCGCTGGGCGAGACGATCGCGAACGCGTTGGCGGACCGTGAGGAGATGTTCATCTCCGACATCGCGGACGACCTCGCCAGCCGCGAGCTGATCGAAGAGCGCGGCTGGAAGTCTCTGCGCCGGATCCTCCGCTCGCAGTCCTACTACGACTTCGAGGCGTACGACCCGGAGGGTGTCTGGCTGGAGCTCGATGTCGACTACGTCCAGGTCGAGAACATCGGTGCGGACGGCGCCAAGCTCTTCGACGACTCCGAGATTCCGGGCCGCAGGGCAGAGGCAGATGCCTGGCGTGCAGCTGTACCGGAAGCCACCGCCTACATCGTCGCCCGGTGCGGACCCGGGGCGCCGGACCGGATCGGAGCCGTGCCGCCGACGCTCGGGTCCCCCTCGGTCGAGAAGGTGTACCTGGACTCATGGGTCTCCGACGAGACCGCCGCCCAGGCCCCGGAGACAGACCTGACCGACGGTGAGCTGCGTGTCGTCTTCCAGGTGAGCACTGCAGACGTCGACGCCGCGTCCGGACAGAAGGAGAGGTTCCTGGTCCAGCACATGGCTCAGGTCCTGCTCGCAGTCATGCCTGACCTGACGCCCGCCGGCCGTGACCTGCTGAAGGGCCTGGCCGCAGGCCAAGCCTGACCGCGGGACGGCGGGTCCCGGTCGGCGACGACCTCACAGCGAGCACAGCCGCTCTGTGCGGACATCGTTACGGGCGATTTACCCCGACCCTGCGGGGGCGAAACAACGCACCGAAAGACTTCTTCCACGCCCCTGGAAGGAGCCCGCCATGACCGCACCCGTCACGACCGAGTCCGCCGCGACCGAGCCCGCCGCGACCGCGCGAGCGACCGCAGCCACCCCCGCGGCGGCGCCCACGCTCGCCACCCGTCCCGGCCGCTGGATCGACGGCTGGAACCCCGAGGACGAAGGGTTCTGGACCGCCGTCGGCCGCAAGGTCGCCCGCCGCAACCTCGCCGGCTCGATCTACGCCGAGTTCCTGGGCTTCTGTGTCTGGGCGCTGTGGAGCGTCGTCGTGCCGCACCTGCCCGCGGCCGGGTTCGACCTCACGGTCGACCAGCAGTTCTGGCTCATCGCCGTCCCGAGCCTCGTCGGCGCCGCGATGCGCATCCCCTACACGTTCACGGTCCCGCTGTTCGGCGGCCGGAACTGGACGATCATCTCGTCGCTCCTGCTGCTCCTGCCCGTCCTCACGCTCGTGTGGGTCGTCCAGCGGCCCGAGACCGGCTTCGGCACGCTCCTCGCGGTCGCCGCGCTCGCGGGCTTCGGCGGCGGCAACTTCGCGTCGTCGATGACCAACATCACCTTCTTCTACCCCGAGCGGGAGAAGGGCAAGGCGCTCGGCCTCAACGCGGCGGGCGGCAACCTCGGCACCGGACTCGTGCAGCTCGTCGTGCCGCTCGTCGTCATCACCGGTGCGGGCCTGAGCCTCGAGCGGGCCGGGCTGATCTTCGTCCCCCTCGTCCTCGTCGCAGCCGTGGTCGCGTGGCGGTTCATGGACAACCTGAGCGGCGTCGCGAGCGACCCCCGCAGCTTCGCCGCAGCCGGCCGCCACCCGCACACGTGGCTCATCTCGTTCCTGTACATCGGCACGTTCGGCTCGTTCATCGGCTACTCGGGCGCGTTCCCGACGCTCCTCAAGACGCAGTTCCCCGAGGTGACGACGTCGCTCGCCTTCCTGGGCGCGCTCGTCGGGGCGCTCATGCGTCCGCTCGGCGGCGCGCTCGCCGACCGCGTGGGCGGTGCCCGCCTGACGATCATCTGCTTCGGCGGGCTCGCCGTCGGTGCGGGTGGCGCGATCCTCGGGCTGCAGCAGCACTCGTTCCCGCTGTTCTTCGGCGCGTTCCTGCTGCTCTTCGCGTCGTCCGGCGTCGGCAACGGCTCGACGTACCGCATGATCCCCGCCGTCTTCCGCACGGGCGTCGCGCCAGCCGACCTGGGGCGTGCACGCCAGGCCGCCGCCGGCTGCCTCGGCATCGCGGGCGCCGTCGGCGCCGTCGGCGGCTTCCTCATCCCGCGCGGCTTCGCGATGTCGACGTCCCTCGCCGGGACGCTCGTGCCCGCCCTGACGATCTTCATCGCCGTGTACGTCGCCATGGCCGCGCTCACGTGGGCGCTCTACGTCCGCCGAGGCTCGGCGTTCGCCGCCGAGGGTGTGTGAGCCTGTGCCAGCCACGGACACGCACTGCCCGTACTGCGCGCTGCAGTGCGGCATGCGCCTCGCCCCGCCGAGCGCGGAGGACCGCACGGCACCGCTCGACGGCGGGGAGCGCCGTCGGCTCCCCGTCACCGTCGCGGGGCGGCAGTTCCCCACGAACCGGGGCGGGCTGTGCCAGAAGGGCTGGACGTCCGCGAGCGTCCTCGCGACCCCGGACCGCCTGACGACGCCGCTCGTCCGGGACGCCAGCGGCACACTCGTCCCGGCGACGTGGGTCGACGCGCTCGACGTCGTCGCCGACCAGTTCCGCGCGGTCCGCGCGCTCCACGGCCCCGACGCCGTCGCCGTCTTCGGCGGAGGCGGGCTCACGAACGAGAAGGCCTACCAGCTCGGCAAGTTCGCGCGCACCGCCCTGCGCACCCGCAACATCGACTACAACGGACGCTTCTGCATGGCCTCCGCAGCCGCGGCCGCGAACCGCTCCCTCGGGCTCGACCGCGGCCTGCCGTTCCCCGTCACCGACCTCGACGGCGGGCAGGCGATCCTCCTCGTCGGATCCAACCCCGCCGAGACGATGCCCCCGCTCGTCGCGCACCTCGCCGGCGCGCGCGAGCACGGCGGGCTCGTCGTCGTCGACCCGCGACGCTCCGCCACAGCCGAGCTCACCGACGACGGCGCCGGGATGCACCTGCAGCCCGTCCCCGGGACCGACCTCGCGGTGCTGCTCGGGCTCGCGCACGTCGTGCTGCTCGAGCAGCTCGCCGACACGGACTACCTCGACGCCCGCACGACCGGGCTCGACGACCTGCGGCCGGACCTCGCGCAGTGGTGGCCCGAACGCACCGAGCAGATCACCGGAGTGCCAGCCGACGATCTGCGCCGTGCGGCTCGCCTGCTCGCCCACGCGAGCCCGCACCACGGCGGCGCAGGCGCCTACGTCCTCACGGGCCGCGGGCTCGAGCAGTCCCGCCAAGGGACCGACGGCGTCACCGCGGCGATCAACCTCGCGCTGCTCCTCGGGCTCGTCGGCCGGCCCGGGTCGGGATTCGGCACCCTCACCGGCCAGGGCAACGGGCAGGGCGGCCGCGAGCACGGCCAGAAGGCCGACCAGCTCCCCGGCTACCGCTCGATCACCGACCCTGCCGCGCGCGAGCACGTCGCGCGCGTGTGGGGAGTCGACCCCGCGGAGATCCCGGGGCCCGGACTGCCCGCAGCCGAGCTGCTGCGTGCGCTCGGCACCCCCGGCGGACCGCGCGCCCTCCTCGTGCACGGGTCCAACCTGCTCGTCTCCGCGCCCGACGCCGCGCGCGTGCGCGAGCGTCTCACCGCTCTCGACCTGCTCGTCGTGTGCGACTTCGTGCCGTCCGAGACCGCGCTGAGCGCCGACATCGTGCTCCCCGTCCTGCAGTGGGCCGAGGAGGACGGCACGATGACGAACCTCGAAGGCCGCGTGCTGCGCCGTCGAGCCGCGCTGCCTGCGCCCGAAGGCGCGCGCAGCGAGCTGTGGATCTGGTCCGAGCTCGCACGACGTCTCGACGCGCCCGGCCGCTGGTCCACCGACCCGTCCGTCGTCTTCGACGAGCTCGCCCGCGCGAGCTCAGGCGGCCGTGCCGACTACTCCGGCCTCTCGCACGCACGCCTCGACGCGCACGAGACCGCGACCAACGGCGCCGACGGCGGCGGCCTCTACTGGCCCGTCCCCAGCCCCGACCATCCCGGCACACCACGCGCCTTCCTCGACACGTTCCCCCTGCCCGGCGGCCGCGCCCGCCTCCTGCCCGTGCAGCACCGCGGGCCCGACGACGTCCTCGACACCGCGCACCCCGTCCACCTCGTCACCGGCCGGGTCCTCCAGCACTACCAGTCCGGCGCGCAGACGCGCCGCGTCCCGGAGCTCGCCCGTGCCGTGAGCGACGCGTACGTCGAGATCCACCCGCTGCTCGCCGAGCTGTACGACGTCGCGGAAGGCGACACGGTCCGCCTCACCTCACGTCGCGGCACCGCGGTCGCTGTCGTGCGGCTGACCCGCAGCGTGCGGCCCGACACGCTGTTCATGCCGTTCCACTGGCCCGGCGAGAACAGCGTCAACAGGCTCACCAACCCGGTCACCGACCCCGTCTCCGGGATGCCGGAGTTCAAGGTTGCGACCGTCCGGCTCGAGGTCGTCACCGGGGACCGGGTCGGAGCTGCGCCGGTCGCGGTCACGACGGTCGCGGTCACGACGGGAGGCGCGCGATGAAGGTCGTCGTCGTCGGGAACGGCATGGTCGGGTCGCGGCTCGTGACGGAGCTGTGCGCGAGCGCCGAGCCGGGCGCCGCCGCGCTCGACATCACCGTCCTCGGCGCCGAGGACCACGCGCCCTACAACCGCGTCCTGCTCAGCGAGGTCGTCGCCGGGGCGTACGACGTCGCGGCGATCGACCTGCCCGGCGTCGTCGACCCCCGGGTCGGTGTGTGGACCGGGGTGTGCGCGGTCGCCGTCGACCGCAGAGCCCAGGTCGTCGTCGACTCGACCGGTGGGCGGCACCGCTACGACGCGCTCGTGCTCGCCACCGGTGCCACAGCGCGCGTCCCCGAGCTGCCGGGCCTGCGTCGCGACGACGCTGCTCTCACGCCACCTCCGGCCCTCGCCCCGACCAGCCCAGGCTGTGACGCTGCCCGGGCGGCCGCCAGCCCGCTGCCGGGCTTGCTCGCCCCACAGAGTGACAACGCCGGTCTTGTGCCCGGCGCGCACGTCCTGCGCACGATCGACGACGCCCGCGAGATCGTCGCCGCGAGCGTCAACGCACGCCACGTCGTCGTGCTCGGTGCGGGCGTCCTCGGGGTCGAGGCCGCCGTCGGGATCGCGGGCCGCGTCGGGCCGGGCGCGGTCGTGCACCTCGTGCACCCGCGCGGCCTCATGAACGCCCAGCTCGACGCCGCCGCCGGCGAGGTGGCGGCCGACGCCGTCGCGCGCCTGGGCGTGCACGTGCGCACCGGCGTCGGCGCGGTCGCGGTCGCGCTGCGCGACGGGCGCGTCGCGGGCGTCGTCCTCGACGACGGCACCCAGCTCCCCGCCGACCTGCTCGTCGTCACCGTCGGAACGCTGCCCGAGACGACCCTCGCGCGGCGCGCGGGACTCGACGTGGACCGCGGCGTCGTCGTCGGGCCCGACCTCGCGACGCTGCGTGACCACCGCGTCTACGCGGTCGGCGACTGCGCGCAGCCGCCGGAAGGCGGGTCTGGGCTCGTAGGGCAGGGCTGGGACCAGGCACGACGCCTCGCGCGAACCCTCGCCGAACGTGCCGGAGCGTGCCCCGCGACGCCTGCCGGCCAACATCCCGGCACCCCCGACGGCGTGCCGCGCGAGGCGTGCTCGTGCGGTCCCGTCGACGACAGCACGGTCGTCAAGGTCAAGGGACGCGGCGTCGACATCGTCGCGATGGGCGTGTCCGGCAGCGCGCGGCCGCCAGCGTGCGGGACGCACCCGCGCCGCACCGTCCGCCTCAGCGACCCCGACGCCGTGCGGCACCTCGAGGTCGTCGTCCAGGGTGGCCGGGTCGTCGGCGCGACGTGCATCGGTGGCGGCGCCGTCGCCGCCGACCTCGTCGCCGCGTTCACGCGCGGCACGCCGGCACCGCGCGACCCCGCGCAGCTCCTGGTGCGCGCCGTCGGCCCGGTCGGCGGCAGCGCCGAGACGCCCGTGCGCATCCCGGACCGCGCGACCATCTGCCGGTGCAACGGCGTCACGAAGGGCGACCTGGTGCAGGCGTGGGCCGGCGGGAGCCGCACGGTCGAGGACGTCGCCCGGACGACGCGCGCGACCACCGGCTGCGGCGGATGCACGTCCCCGGTCTGCGGCATCCTCGACTGGCTCCGCGCAGCAGAACCGGCATCGCCGCCCCCGCCCCCGGCCGCGGCCCCGCCCGCCCTTGCCGCGGCCGCGGCCGCTGCACCGACCCCGCCCGCCGCTGCCCCGGCCCCTGCCCCGAGTCCGTCAGTTCCAGCGTGAGACCGTCGGTTGCGTCGGACGGACTCACGCTGGAACTGACGGACTGATGAGGTGCCGCCGCCGAGCTGGAGCGCTGGCGAGCGGGTGACCACAGGGGCGTCCCTGGGGCGCGTTCCCCGTCGACAGGTCTGGACGAGCGATGCGGACGACCGGTCACCAGCTACTGAAGGAGCATGACCGAGACGCTTCGCGAGCGAACACAGACCGACCTCCCGTCGATCTACCGAGCCGCGAGCCACCCCGACCGAGTCGTCCGCGACATGGTGAGGGCAGGGCGGTGGGTCCGTGTGCGTCGCGGCTGCTACGTCGATGCGAGCTGGTTGGCCGGACCGGAAGGCGGGGGCGAGGCGCTCAGCGGCCCCGAGCGTCAGAGCGTGACCGGGTCCCGGTCCAGGGCCGTGCGCGAGCACTCTGGGCGACCGCCGACGACGCCGGCGTACCGACGCAGGCTCGCCGTCGCGCAGGTGGCCGCAGTAGCCGCGACGTCGGCCCGCGCCGAGGAACCGGTGTTCACGCACGTGTCGGCCGCGCTGCTCTAGGGTCTTCCGCTGTGGCGCCTCCCGTCGTCCGTGCATGTCCTCGGGCAGCACAGCCGTGGACGCGACGCGTCGCACCTGACGACCTCGCACGTCATCTCGCTCGCCCCGGAGCACGTCGTCCGGCTTCGAGGTCTGCTCGTCACCAGCGTGGACCGGACCATGCTCGACGTCGCGCGGACGGAGCCGGTCGCCGATGCGCTCGTCGTCGCTGATGCTGGATTGCGTCGCGGGGCGGATCGAAGTGGTGTGCTCGAGCTCGCGTCGAAGTTCGCGGGACGCCGCGGCATCGCTCGAGCACGAGAGACGCTCAGCCTCGCCGATGCTGGGGCCGAGTCTCCGGGGGAGTCGTTCACTCGGCTTCATGTTCTGGCCGCCGGACTCCCGGCACCACGGCTGCAGGTCGACGTGTCGACCCGCCAGGGGAACTATCGAGCGGACATGGGTTGGGAAGCGTGGCGGCAGCTGATCGAGTTCGACGGAAAGGTCAAGTACCGGGAGCTCGCGAACGGTGATCCGGACTCCGTGCTGCTCGCAGAGAAGCGGCGGCAGGACGCGATGACGGAGGTGGGGTGGCGCATTCTGCGTCTGACGAGCGACGACTTCCACGACATCGACCACCTTCATCGCCGGCTCCGAGCCCTCGTCCCTCCGCGCGAAGCGACGTCGCTGATCCCACGCCCACACCTCCTGCTCCGGTGACCCGCGGTGCTCGCCGAGCTGGGCAGCGCCGGGCCAGCCCGCGGCACTCTTCCAGTCGAGTCCGTCACTTCCGGCACGAGTCCGTCAGCTGCAGCTGACGGACTCGGCTGGAACTGACGGACTCGCGAGGCGTGCGCGGGGGCGACGGCCCCGGCCCGGGTCCGGCTGGGAGGGGGAGGGCGGGGGAGGGACGGCGCCGGGCGGGGCTCACAGTGGGGGAGCGGGGGGTGTGAGGAGAGGTTTACTGCCGGGTAACCGCCGGGGTATGGCGTGGAAATCGCGCGGCCATAGCGTCGCAGACATGGACACTTCACCCTCCCAGCCCCAGCCCGACGGCGGCTCGGCCGAGCCCGACGTCGCCGCACGTCCGCTCGCCGGCTCGACCGCGGCCGCGCTGCCTGCGGAGGTTGCCGCCCCTGCGGCCGCCCAGGCCCGCGCCCTGCGGCGGGTCGTGGTGGTCGGCGGTGGGATGGTCGCGCAGCGGTTCGTCGAGGCTCTCCGCGACCGGGACGACGCCGGGCGTCACCACGTCACGGTCCTCGCCGAGGAGCCGCGCGCGCCCTACGACCGTGTCGCGCTGACGTCGTACTTCTCGGGCCGTGACCCTGAGGACCTTGCGCTCGGCGACCCCGCGTTGTGGCAGGACCGGCTCGTCCGGCTCGTGCGCGGGGACGCGGTGACGCAGGTGGACCGCGACGCGAGGACGGTCACGACGGCCACGGGCCGCACGTTCCCGTATGACGAGCTGGTCCTCGCGACCGGCTCCGACGCCGCGGTCCCGCCGATCGAGGGCAACGACCTGCCGGGCGTGTTCGTGTACCGCACGATCGACGACGTCGCGGCGCTGCGCGGCTGGGTCGAGGCGCGTGCGGCGGCGGCGAGCCGGCCCGTGCGGGGCGCGGTGATCGGCGGCGGCCTGCTCGGCCTCGAGGCGGCGGGCGCGCTCAAGGCGCTCGGCGCGCAGGCGACGGTCGTCCAGTTCGGCAGCCATCTCATGAGCGCGCAGGTCGACCTCGGTGGTGGTGAGGCGTTGCGCCGCCTCATCAACAGCCTCGGGGTGGCGGTGCGGGTCAACACGGCGACGCAGCGGATGCGTCCGTCGCGGCGGACGGGCGCCGTCGGTCGCCTCGACTTCGCGGACGGCGGCCGGCTCGACGTCGACGTCGTCGTCCTCGCGACGGGCGTGCGGCCGCGTGACGAGCTGGGGCGCGCGATGGGGTTGGAGATCGGCGCGCGGGGCGGTGTCGTCGTCGATGACGCGTGCCGCACCGCGGCGCCGAACGTGTGGGCGATCGGCGAGGTCGCGTGCATCCAGGGAGCGTGCATCGGCCTGGTGGCGCCGGGGTACGCGATGGCGGAGGTCGTCGTCGACCGCCTGCTGGGCGGCGCGGCGACGTTCCCGGGTGCAGACACGGCGACGAAGCTCAAGCTGGCGGGGGTCGACGTCGCGTCGTGGGGCGACGCGTTCGGCTCGACGCCGGGCTCGATGGAGGTCGTGTGGGCGGACCCGGTCGGCGGCGTCTACAAGAAGCTCGTGCTCGCGGACGACGCGCGCACCCTCCTCGGCGGCGTGCTCGTCGGCGACGCCTCGGCGTACGCGAGCCTGCGGCCGATGCTCGGCCGTGCCTTGCCGGGCGACCCGGCGGCGTTCCTCCTGCCGGAGGGCGGCGCGGGCGCGCCCGACCTCGAGCTGCCCGACGACGCGGGCGTCTGCTCGTGCAACAACGTCTCGGCGGGCACGGTGCGCGCTGCGGTGACGGAGCACGGCTGCACGGACCTCGCTGGCGTGAAGGCGTGCACGCGCGCTGGCACGAGCTGCGGCTCGTGCCTTCCGCTCGTGAAGAAGCTCATGACGGCGGAGCTCGCGAAGTCCGGCGTGGAGGTGTCGAACGCGCTCTGCGAGCACTTCGACCTGTCCCGCGCGCAGCTGTACGACGCCGTCCGTGTCGCGGGCCTGACGTCGTTCAGCGAGGTGGTCGCGCGGTTCGGGACGGCCGGGGCGGGTCGTGGCTGCGACATCTGCAAGCCGGTCGTCGCGTCGATCCTGTCGACGGTCGCTCCGGCGCACGTGCTCGACGGTGAGCGTGCGACGCTCCAGGACACGAACGACCACGTCATGGCGAACATGCAGAAGGACGGCACGTACTCGGTGGTCCCGCGCATCCCGGGCGGGGAGATCACGCCGGAGGGGCTGCTCGTGATCGGGCAGGTCGCGAAGGACTTCGGGCTGTACACGAAGATCACGGGCGGTCAGCGGATCGACATGTTCGGGGCGCGGATCGACCAGCTGCCGGGGATCTGGCGGCGGCTCGTCGACGCGGGCTTCGAGTCGGGCCACGCGTACGGCAAGTCGTTGCGCACGGTGAAGTCGTGCGTCGGGTCGACGTGGTGCCGGTTCGGCGTGCAGGACTCGGTCGGGCTCGCGGTCGATCTCGAGCTGCGGTACCGGGGCCTGCGGTCGCCGCACAAGATCAAGCTCGGAGTGTCGGGCTGTGCGCGGGAGTGCGCCGAGGCGCGTGGCAAGGACGTCGGGGTGATCGCGACGGACAACGGCTGGAACGTGTACGTCGGCGGCAACGGTGGGTTCACGCCGAAGCATGCGGTGCTCCTCGCGGAGGACCTGTCGACCGAGGATCTGGTGCGCACGATCGACCGGTTCCTCATGTACTACATCCGCACCGCGGACCGGTTGCAGCGCACGGCCGCGTGGGTGGCCGACTACGAGGGTGGCGTCGACGCGATCCGCGCCGTGGTCCTGGAGGACTCGCTCGGCATCTGTGCCGACCTGGACGCCGCGATGGCGTTGCACCTCGATACGTACGAGGACGAGTGGGCGGCGACCCTCGCGGACCCGGACAAGCTGCAGCACTTCCGCAGCTTCGTCAACGCTCCTGACGAGCACGACCGCACGCTCGCGTACGTCGCGGAGCGGGGGCAGGCGCGCCCGGCGACGGCGGCCGAGCGCGCGGGTGCAGGCCCCGTCCTTGTTGCCGGAACCACCTTGGAGGTCCGCTCATGACCCGCAGCCCGGCTCTCACCGCCGCGCTCCCCGACGCCGCAACCCCCGACGACGCGACGTCCGCTGCGATCCCCGACGCGTGGCTCCCGGTCTGCGCGCTCGGGGACCTTGCGGTCGAGCGCGGCGCGGTGGCGCTCGTGGCGGGGGAGCAGGTCGCGCTCTTCCGGCTGCTCGACGACACGGTCCTCGCCGTGCAGCAGCACGAGCCCCACACGCAGGCCATGGTCATGTCGCGGGGCATCGTCGGGACGCGCGGCGGTCGTGCGGTCGTGACGTCCCCCCTGTACAAGCAGGTCTTCGACCTGAGGTCGGGGGAGTGCCTGGACACGACGAAGGGCGAGCGTGTCGCGCTCGTGACGTGGCAGGTCGAGGTGCGTGACGACGTCGTGCACCTCGGGGCGACGCACGCCCCCGCGGCGGGGGCTGCGGCGTGAGCGTGCCGGGGACGGTCGTGCTCGTCGGTGGCGGCCCCGGGGCGGCCGACCTGTTGACGGTGCGCGCGCGGCGCGCGCTGTTCTCGGCGGACGTGGTCGTGGCGGACCGGCTGGGCCCGACGTCGGTGCTCGCGGACCTGCCGTCGCGCGTGCGCGTGATCGACGTCGGCAAGCGCCCGGGTGCGCACCCGGTGCCGCAGGCGCGCATCAACGAGATCCTCGTCGCGGAGGCGATCGCGGGGAACCGCGTCGTGCGGCTCAAGGGCGGCGACCCGTTCCTGTTCGGCCGTGGGGGCGAGGAGGTGGCGGCGTGCCGCGCTCGCGGGATCGCGGTCGAGGTCGTGCCGGGCGTGTCGAGCGCGCTCGCGGCTCCCGCGGCGGCGTGCGTGCCGGTCACCCATCGCGGGACGGCGTCGGCGCTGCTCGTCGTGCAGGGTCACGACTCGCTGCCTGGGCTCGCGGTCCAGTCGGTCGTGACGCGTGCCGCGACGGTCGCGATCCTCATGGGTGTCGCGCGGCTCGCAGAGCACGTGGCGGTCCTGCTCGCCGCCGGGGCGAGCCCGACGACGCCGGTCGCCGTCGTCGAGCAGGCGACGACCGACGACGAGCGCACGACCTTCATGACGCTCGAGCGGGTCGTGCGGGCGTGCGCGGAGGCCGGGGTGCGCTCGCCTGCCGTCGTCGTGCTCGGCGACGTCGCGGACCCGGCGCTGCTGGGGCTCGACCTGCACGCGATCGACGTGCCGCTCACGTCCGCGGACGTGACCGACGCCGCGGGTGCGGACACCCCAGCACCGACCGACGCACCCGCGTACGCTCCTCACGTGGACGCTGCAGCCCGCGAGGCCGAGGTGGCCTACGCATGACGACGCCGAACACGGCCCCCGAGGCCGCGCCGGACACCGGTGCCGCCGTGGGCGGCGCCGCACCCGCCCGAGCCCTTGCGGCGCAGCCTGCGCTCGACCCGGTGCTCGCAGGCCTGACGGTCCTGATCACGGCAGACCGCCGCTCGACCGAGCTGCGGGCGGCGCTCGAGCGGCGTGGCGCGATCATCCGACACGCTCCGGCGATGCGGATCATCCCGCACGAGTACGACACGGAGCTCGTCGCAGCGACGCGCGCCCTCCTCGCCGAGCCGCCGAGCACGGTCGTCGCGACGACGGGCATCGGCTTCCGGGCGTGGATCGAGGCGGCCGACGCAGCCGGGCTGGCCGACGACCTGCACGCGCTGCTCGACCGAGCCCGACTGATCGCGCGCGGCCCGAAGGCTCGCGGAGCGATCCAGGCCGCTGGCCTCACGGCCGACTGGGTGGCCGAGTCCGAGACGAGCGCCGAGATCCTCGACCTGCTGCTGACGGAGGGCGTCGCGGGGGAGCGGATCGCGATCCAGCAGCACGGCTCGGGCGCGGACCAGCTCGACGTCGAGCTGGCCGCGGCGGGCGCTGACGTGCGCAACCTCGTCGTCTACCGATGGGGCCCGCCCGCGGACCCGCAGGCTGTGGTCGAGTCCGTGCGTGCGGCGGCACTCGGTGAGGTCGACGCCGTCGTCTTCACGTCGGCGCCCGGCGCGTTCGCGTGGCTCGAGGTGGTCGACCGTGAGGGGGTCGGGCAGGCGCTCGCGGCACGCTTCGCCGACCGTTCGCTCGTGGCGGCCGCTGTCGGGCCGGTCACGGCGGCTCCGCTCGAGGCGCGCGGCATCGTCCCGATCGTGCCGGAGCGCGCTCGCCTCGGCGCGCTCGTCCGCGCTCTCGTGAGCCACTACGAGGAGGACCGCACGACGCAGGTCGGGACCGTCGCGGGCTGCCTGCAGGTCAGGTCGCGCGCCGCGCTGCTCGACGGTCATGTGCTGCCGCTGTCGCCCGCGACCCTCGAGGTGCTTCGCGTCCTCGCCGCCCGGGCGGGCGACGTCGTCACGCGCGCCGAGCTGCTCCAGGTGCTTCCCGGTCTCTCCGAGGACCCGCACACGGCGGAGGTCGCGGTCGCGCGCCTGCGGGACGCCGTCGCGCAGCACGCGCCCGACGCCCGCGCGCTCGTCCAGACGGTCGTCAAGCGCGGGTACCGGCTCGCTGTCCGGTGACGGCGTAGGCACTCCCGCGGGTTCGGCCCTCGCCCGCGAGTTCGGCCCTCGCCCGCGAGGTAGGCCCTCGCCCGCGAGGTAGTGGCTCCCCTGCGAGTCCGGCCCCCGCCCGCGAGGTAGGCCCTCCCACGCGAGGTAGGCCCTCCCACGCGAGGTAGGCCCGTGCAGGGCCCTGTCTCGCGTGAAAGCACCTACTTCGGCGAGGGCGCGGGGCGCGGGGCGCGGGGCGCGGGGCGCGGGGGTGGGGAGGGGAGCGCCGGGGTGCTCAGCCGACCGAAAGGCGGGCGGTGATCGTGCGTGTCTCGCCGGGCTCGACCGTGAGCGTGTCGTCGAGAGCGTTCGCCGTCTCGACGCAGAGGAAGCCGGGCCATGCGTCGTCGGGCACGTCCGCCATCGCGGCGGCCTTCTCAGCCCACGGGTTCCACACGACGGTCGACCGTGACCCGGACTTCGCGACCGTCACGGTGGGCCGGCCGGGCTCGACGACCTGCGTCGTCGCGCCGGTGCCGGTGTAGACGCGGTCGGTCTCGCCGTCGAGCGTCACGGGGCCGACCTGCACGCGGACGTCGTCGGCGACCTTGTCCACGTACGTCGCGCCGTCGAGCCCTGTGACGATCGCGCGGCGCACGTCGCCTACCGCGAGGTAGGTGTGCAGCGCCTCCGAGACGGTGAACGTCGTCCCGCCCGTGTTCGTCACGGCGAGCGACAGCGACAGCTCGCGCCCGACGACGAGGCGCACGCGTGCCTCGAACGGGTGCGGCCACACGCTCGTGAGCGCGGGGTCGACGTCCTGCTCGGTGAGCGCGAGCGTCACGGCGACGCCGCCGCCGGGGTGAGCGGCGTCGTCGGGCAGGTCCGTCGCCTCGACGAGGCGCCACACGGACGTGCGCGCGAAGCCGTGCGCGGGCCCCGTCCCCGACGGGTGCGGGCCGAACCACGGGAAGCACAGCGGCACACCGCCGCGGATCGCAGCGCCAGGCGTGTACGCGGAGCGCGGGGATACCCACAGCGCGTCCGCGCCGCCTGTCGGCACCCACGAGACGAGGTGCGCGCCGTACGTGTGCAGGCGCGCGGTGCCCGACGGCGTCTCGACGACGAGCAGCTCGGCGTCGCCCACGCCCGGCTCCACGTGGACGGACGGCGGCAGCGTGACGGGCATGGGTCCTCCTGGAGGGGGCGTCGTGGTGCAGACCTGCACGGCGTCATCGTCCCAGGACCGGGCCGGGGTGGCGAGGCCGTCCGCGGCCCGCTGGCTTCAATGTCGTTGACGTGCACGAACGCGCCTCGGAAGACTCGAGCGATGACAGCCCCGCGGCATACCGCCCGCCTCACCTTGCGCTCGTTCACCCCGCACGACGGGCCTGCGCTGCACGGCTATCTCTCCCAGCCACGCGCGGTCGAGTTCGAGCCGTACGGCGTCTTCACCCTCGAGGACGCGGTCACGGCGGCGGCCGCACGAGCGCAGGACCCGGCGTTCCTGGGGGTGTGCCTGCGAGACGACGACCGGCTGATCGGCAACCTCTACGTCGCGCCGCACGCGCACCCGGACTGGGCGACCTGGGAGATCGGCTACGTGTTCGACCCTCGTGAATGGGGGCACGGGTACGCGACCGAGGCGTGCCGGGCGCTGCTCGAGGAGCTGTTCGTCGAGCGGCGTGCGCACCGCGTCGTCGCGCGCTGCAACCCGCTGAACACGCGGTCGTGGGAGCTGCTCGAGCGGCTCGGCATGCGGCGAGAGGCGCACATGCTCGCCGCCGCGAGCTTCGCGGTGGCCGACGACGGCAGCCGCGTGTGGCACGACACGTTCCAGTACGCGCTGCTCGCCCACGAGCGGGCGTCCGCTGCGGGCGGGCCGACCGTCGCGTAGGTCCGACCGCCGCGTAGGTCCGTCCGCGCGGACGGCCGCCCGCGCTGCCCTCGCGAGGTAGGGCCTCCCTCGCGAGGTAGGGGTTCCGGTGTGAGGTGGGGCCTTGCAAGCCCCTACTTCGCGCGCAAGGCCCTACCTCGAGCGCAGCCCCCGACGTCGCACGCAACTGCCTACCTCGAGCGCAGCCCCCGACGTCGCATGCAACTCCCTCCCTCGCGGACGGGGCCGGGGTGGGGCGCGAGCCGGCGTGCGCGGAGCCGCGACGGCAGGTGGACCGCCCTGCCGGGCGCGGCGGGCAGGTGGAACGATGCCGTGGTCGGCACCGTGCGGCGCCTGACACGTCGGCGTTCCGAGGAGCAAGAATGAGCCAGCGAGTCCAGACGATCGTCGTCGGCGGAGGAGTGGTCGGGTCCGCGGCGGCCTGGGCGCTCGCGCGGCGCGGGGCCGACGTCGTCCTCCTGGAGCGATTCGGCGCCGGGCACGTGCGGGGTGCGTCGCACGGCGCGTCGCGCATCTACCGCACGACATACACGGAGCCCGAGTACCTCGACCTCACGCTCGAGGCGCACGGCCTGTGGCGCGAGCTCGAGGCTGTGACGGGCGAGGACATCCTGACGATCACGGGCGGTGTCGCGTCCGGCGGGCCGTCGCTGCAGGGGCACCTCGCCGCCCTCGCGGCGGCCCTCGGTTCGCGCGGTGTGCCGCACGCGCTCGTGAGCGCGGCGGAGGCTGCCGAGCGTTGGCCTGGTCTCGCGTTCGAGGGGCAGGTCCTCGTCGAGCCTGAGACTGCGGGCCGGCTGCACGCGGACCGCGCGGTCGCGGCGTTCCAGGCCGACGCCGTCGCGCACGGTGCGCGTGTCGTCCACGGTCGCCGCGTGACGGCGCTCGAGGACGTGCCGGGTGGCGTGCTGGTGCGCACGGAGCCGGAGCCGTTCGCGGCGTCGACGGACGACGACGTCGCCGAGCTCGTCGCGCAGCGCGTCGTCGTCGCGGCGGGGGCGTGGAGCACGGACCTCCTTGCTGACGTGCGCGGCGGCGAGGCCCGGCGGCCGGAGCTCGCCGGGCTGTCGCGGCTCGTCGTGACGCAGGAGCAGCCGGCGCACTTCGCGCCGCGCGACCCGGCCGTGCCGTGGCCATCGTTCACGCACGACCCGGGCGCCGACGCCGTCGGTCCGGGCAGGCGCTGGCCGTCGGGCGCGTACGGGCTCGAGACGCCGGGGGAGGGTGTCAAGGTGGGCTTCCACGGCGTCGGGCCTGTGGTGCACCCGGACCGGCGGACGTTCCAGCCGGACGAGCGTCAGCTCGCGCAGCTGCGCGACTATGTGGCGACTCGCGTCCCGGGCGTCGACCCGGACGCGTTCGCGGCGGTCTCGTGCACGTACACGACGACGCCGGACCACGACTTCGTGCTGGACCGCGTCGGGCGCGTGGTCGTCGCGGCAGGCTTCTCGGGGCACGGGTTCAAGTTCGCGCCCGCCCTCGGGCGTGTCCTCGCGGACCTCGCGGACGAGGCGTCGGCACCGGACGCTCCGGTCCGTGCGCGCGCGGAGCGGTTCGCCCTCGCACGGCTCACGGCGCGATGACATCCCCGGACGCCGGACGTGTCGCCGCCCTGCGGCGCGCGGTCGCGCTCGTCGCGCTGCTCAACCTGGCGTACGCGGGCGTCGAGGGCGCGGTAGCGCTCTCGATCGGTTCCGTGTCGCTGTTCGCGGACGCGGTCGACTTCCTGGAGGACACCGCGATCAACGTGCTCGTGCTCGTGGCGCTCGGGTGGTCGCTGCGACGGCAGGCGGTCGCGGGCAAGGTCCTCGCGCTGCTCATCCTGGTGCCGGCGCTCGCGGCGGCCTGCCGGGCGTTCGCGAAGGCGGGGGCGCCGGAGCCGCCGGACCCGCTCGCGCTGGGGCTCACGGCGGGCGGCGCGGCGGTCGTCAACCTCGTGTGCGCGATCGTCCTGGCGAGGTTCCGTGGCGCGGGCGGGTCGATGGTGACGGGCGCGTTCTTGTCGGCGCGCAACGACGTGCTGGTGAACGTCGCGATCATCGTCGTCGGGGTGCTGACCGCGCTGACGATGTCGGGGTGGCCGGACATCGTGCTGGGCGTCGGGATCGTCGTGCTCAACGTGCGGGCCGCGCGCGAGGTGTGGGAGCTCGCTCACGAGGAGCACCTGGCCGCTCGTGCGCTCGCGGGCGAGGACCTGGACTGAAGGACCGCAGATCGCCCGGATGCGCGTGTTCGCCCACCCCGTTCGCCAGACGCCGGTCGTGGACGGCACCAGGCCCGGGTCGATCAGCGAGTCCGGTCGATGCGCGCGAGGAAGTCACTGACGGCGGCGGCGAACGAGGCAGGTGCTTCCTGTGCGACGAGGTGCCCGACGTCGGGGATCACGACCGCGGTCACGTCGCCTGCGACCTGGCGCATCGTCTGCTCGGTGAACGGGGCGTTCACGCCGTCGACGGCGAGCACCGGAACGGTGAGGGGTCGCGACCGGGCGAGTGCCTTCATCTGATCCCCGCCGGTGAGGGAGGAACGGTAGAGCGCCTCGGTGCCGCGCCAGCCCCCGGGGCGCGCATAGGTGCGGGTGAGCTCGTCGACGTCGGCCTCGGTGATCACGTCCGGGTTCTTCGTCATCGCCGATAGAGCCCAGTCGAGCATCATGCGCTCGCGTCCGGTGAGGAACTGCTCGGCGACCCCGGGCGCGGCGAGGAAGCCGACGTGCCAGGACCCGCCGTTCTGGACGTCGGCGAGCATCTCCCAGCCGTGGCCTGGAAGGGCAGTCTCGACGGCGGTGACGCTGAGGACGTCGTCGGGGTGCGTGGCAGCGAACGTGAATACGACGCCGCCGCTGATGTCTTGACCGGTGACGTGGACGGGGCCGACGTCCAGGTGGTCGACGAGGTGGTGCAGGTCCTCGGCAGTCGTGGCGAGGTCACCAGGGTCGGAGCTGGAGTCGCCGAAGCCGCGGAGGTCGACGGCGAATACGCGGTGGTCGGAGGCGAGCAGGGGGATGACGTCGCGGAATGCCCACCAGGACTCGGGCCATCCGTGCACGAGCAGGACCGGCGAGCCGGTGTCGCCTGCTGCGACGTAATGGAGCTGGGTGCCGTGGACCTGCGCGACGTGGTGGGTGACACCCGGCAGCGTGGGCGACGTGGTCGTGACGGGGCTGGACATGGGACGGCTCCTCAGATCGACAACTAGGTTGACCAAGTATTTGGTCAACCTAGTTGTCGATGTCAAGGGGGGCCTAGACTTCCTCTGTGTCCTCGCGATCCGGCGCCGATCTCGCTCTCCTGCTGCTCGGCAGCTATCGCAACCTCGTCGACGAGGTGGTCCGCGAGCTGGCGAAGCGGGGCTACCCCGACGCCCGGCCCTCGCACGAGCATGCGATCCAGGCCATCCGTGCGGGCGCCGACAGCGCCTCGGATCTGGCCCGCAGGCTCGCCGTCAGCAAGCAGGCAGCCGCGAAGACGATCGCCGCGCTCGTGGAGCGCGGCTACGTGACCACCGAGGTGGACCCTGCCGATGTCCGCCGCAAGAAGATCCGCATCACGGATCGCGGGGACGGTCTGATCGCCGAGGGGGCCGCGATCTTCGACGAGGTGCGGGCGCGCTGGGAGGGGCGTCTGGGTGCTGCCGAGCTCGCGCGGCTCGAGGTGCAGCTCGCCCAGCTCGTCGGCGATGCGCCGATCAACCTCGACTCTCCAGGCTGGGTGGCTGGTCAGGATCGGGCCTGACGGCCGACCGTGCCGCGGCGCCACCGTTCGGCTAGGACCAAAGTCTCACATCCTGAGAGTCGAGGTCAGAGAAACGGCGTCGCCACGAGGGTTTAGCGATGCTGAAGGGGGGTCGCATCATGAGACGGCACGCCCGTCCAGGTTTGTCGGGTGAGACAGTGATCGGCACGCATCACGTCGTCCGAGGAGAACCCATGCAGAGCTCACTCGCGCCCGTCTTCGAGCAGGTGCTCCGGCGCAACCCCGGTGAGGAGGAGTTCCACCAGGCAGTACGCGAGGTCTTCGACTCGCTGGGTCCCGTCCTCGAGAAGAACCCCCAGTACGCGGACGCCGCTGTGCTCCAGCGCATCTGCGAGCCCGAGCGCCAGATCATCTTCCGCGTCCCGTGGGTCGACGACCATGGCCAGATCCAGATCAACCGAGGATTCCGCGTCGAGTTCAACTCCGCGCTCGGCCCGTACAAGGGCGGCCTGCGGTTCCATCCGTCCGTCTACCTCGGCATCGTGAAGTTCCTCGGCTTCGAGCAGGTCTTCAAGAACTCTCTGACCGGCATGCCGATCGGCGGCGGCAAGGGCGGCTCGGACTTCGACCCGCGCGGCAAGTCCGACGCCGAGGTCATGCGCTTCTGCCAGTCCTTCATGACCGAGCTCTACCGCCACATCGGCGAGTACACCGACGTCCCCGCAGGTGACATCGGCGTCGGCGGCCGTGAGATCGGCTACCTCTTCGGCCAGTACAAGCGCATCACCAACCGCTACGAGTCCGGCGTCCTCACCGGCAAGGGCATCACGTGGGGCGGCTCGCTCGTCCGCACGGAGGCGACCGGCTACGGCACCGTGTTCTTCGCGCAGCACATGCTCGAGACCAAGGGCACGTCCTTCGAGGGCAAGCGCGTCGTCGTCTCCGGCTCCGGCAACGTCGCGATCTACGCGATGCAGAAGGCGCAGCAGCTCGGCGGCCACGTCGTCGCGTGCTCCGACTCGTCCGGCTACGTCGTCGACGAGGCCGGCATCGACGTCGACCTCGTCCGCCAGGTGAAGGAGGTCGAGCGCGCCCGCATCGCCGAGTACGCCGCCCGCCGCCCGTCGGCGAAGTTCGTCGAGGGAGCCCGCGTGTGGGAGCTCGGCGCCGACGTCGCGCTGCCGTGCGCGACGCAGAACGAGCTCGACGAGCAGGACGCCAAGGCGCTCATCGCCTCAGGCGTCCTCGCCGTCGCCGAGGGCGCGAACATGCCCACGACCCCGGCCGCGATCTCGATGCTCCAGGACGCCGGGGTGCTCTTCGCCCCGGGCAAGGCCGCGAACGCGGGCGGCGTCGCGACGTCGGCCCTCGAGATGCAGCAGAACGCGAGCCGCGACGCGTGGTCCTTCGAGCACACCGAGGAGCGCCTCGCCCGCATCATGAGCGCGATCCACGACCGCTGCGCCGCCACGGCGGACGAGTACGGCCAGCCGGGCAACTACGTCGCGGGCGCCAACATCGCCGGCTTCACGAAGGTCGCCGACGCGATGCTCGCGCTCGGCGTCATCTGACCGGTCACCACCTCCTCACGCGGCACGCCGCGTGAGGTTGCGTCGCCCCCTCACCCGGGAGCGCGGCGCACCAGCGGGCGGGCTCCTCATGAGGGGGCCCGCCCGCTGTCATGCCGCCGCGCTCGCCCTACCCGCCCGGCGGATCCGCGCTACGTTCGTCTCATGCCTCGCACCGCTCGACGCCGCCGCCGCACCTCCGTCGCCCTCGCCCTGGCCCTGGTCCTCGCCGTCCCTGGCGCGACGGCCGCCGCCGGGACGGACCGCCTGCCCTCGACGCCCGACGCCGCGGCTGCCGCAGGCGCCCACGTGTCCGTCGCGCACGTCGTCGCGACCGCGTCGAAGGTGCGCAAGCTCTACGTCGACAAGGACAGCCAGGCCGAGACGGCCCGCAGGGCAGCCGTGAGCGCGGGCCGGACGAGCGAGGCGAAGAAGCTCAAGGTCATCTCCAGCACCGCCCAGGCGAAGTGGTTCGGCACCTGGAACCCGACGTCGTCCGTCCGCAAGGACGTACGGACCTACACGCGCAAGGCCACCAAGGCCAAGGCCATGCCGCAGCTCGTCCTCTACGCGATCCCGGGCCGCGACTGCGGCGGCTACTCGTCCGGCGGGTTCGACGCCGCGACGTACAAGCGATGGGTCCGCGAGGTGGCCGCCGGCCTACGAGGCAGCAAGGCGATCGTCGTGCTGGAGCCCGACGCGCTCGGCCTCGACTGCGGCGGTACGCAGCGCGCAAAACTGCTCAGGTACGCCGTCGGCAAGCTCTCCGCCGCAGGTGCCCTCGTCTACATCGACGCGGGCCACTCGAACTGGCGCACGCCTGCGGACATGGCGAAGCGGCTCAAGGCTGCCGGGGTCGCGAAGGCGCGCGGCTTCGCGACGAACGTCTCGAACTTCCAGTCGACCAAGAACGAGCGCGCGTACGCCGCGAAGGTGTCGAAGGCGCTCGGCAAGCTCGGGGTGAAGCCGAAGAACCGGCACTACGTGATCGACACCGCGCGCAACGGTCGGGCAACCGCGGGAGCCCAGTGGTGCAACCCGCCCGGGCAGGGGCTCGGCGTGAAGCCCCGCTGGGTCGGGGGCTCGCGGCTCGACGCCTACCTGTGGGTCAAGCGCCCGGGCGAGAGCGACGGCACCTGCAACGGTGGTCCCGCCGCCGGTACCTGGTGGACCGAGTACGCGCTCGGTCTCGTGGACCGGAGGGCGCGTTGACGCGTCACACGATGCGGCTCGAGCCGTCGCCGTCTCCTACCCTGGCGGACCGGTTCGAGCAGCTGCGCATCGACCTGGGGCTCGAGGTGCACTTCCCCGCGGACGCGCTCGCCGAGGCGGAGGCCGCGGCTGCGCGTGTCGTTGCGGAGCTCGCGGCACCGCCTGCGGACGTGCTCGACGCCCGTGACGTCGCGCTCGTGACGATCGACCCGCCGGGCTCGATGGACCTCGACCAGGCGGTGCACATCGAGCGCGACGGGTCGGGCTTCCGCGTGCGCTACGCGATCGCGGACGTCGCGCAGGCCGTCACGCCGGGTGGCGCGCTCGACCGGGTGACGCGCGAGCGTGGCACGACCGTCTACGGGCCGGCGACGCGCCTGCCCCTGCATCCGCCCGTCCTGAGCGAGGGCGTGCTGAGCCTCCTGCCCGACGTCGACCGGTTCGCGTACCTGTGGGACGTGCGGCTCGACGCGCGTGGCGAGCAGGTGGACGCGCAGGTGCGTCGGGCGGTGGTGCGCTCGCGCGCACGGCTCAGCTACGCGGGCGCGCAGGCCGCGATCGACGACGGGAGCGCGACTGACGTGCTTCTCCTCCTGCGAGAGGTCGGAGTGCTGCGGCTGGACCGCGAGCGGGACCGCGGCGGCGTCTCGCTCGACGTGCCGGAGCAGCAGGCGGTGGTCGACGGCGCTGGCGTGCACCTCGAGTTCCGTGAGGTGCTGCCGGTCGAGGCGTGGAACGCGCAGATCTCCTTGCTAACAGGGATGGCGGCCGCGCGGATGATGGTCGGGGCGGGCGTCGGGATCCTGCGGACGCTCCCGCCTGCGGACCCGCGCGACCTCGCGCGGCTGCGGCGGGCTGCTGCAGCGCTCGGTATCGAGTGGCCGGCGTCGCTCGCGTATGCGGACCTCCTGGACCGCCTGGACGCGCGCACGCCTGCGCATGCGGCGTTCATGAACGAGGCGACGTCGCTGTTCCGCGGTGCGGACTACCGGGTGCTCGACGCCGAGGCGGGGCATCCGCTGCCCGCTGAGCCTGCGGACGCGCAGCACGCGGCGATCGCGGCGCCCTATGCGCACGTGACTGCGCCGTTGCGGCGGCTCGTCGACCGCTACGGGCTCGAGGTGTGCGCGGCGGTGAGCGCGGGTGAGCCCGTGCCTGCGTGGGTGCGCGAGGGTCTCGCTGGTCTGCCGGAGATCATGTCGTCGACGGGGCAGCGTGCGGCGGCGTTCGAGCGGGGTTGCGTGGACGCTGTCGAGGCGGCGGTGCTGAGGGGGCGTGAGGGCGAGGTGTTCGACGGCGTGGTCGTCGACACGAACGGCAGCCGCGGTCGCGGCACGGTGATGATCGCGGAGCCGGCGGTGCGCGCGAAGGTCTCGTCGCCGGGGGCCGATCTCGAGCTGGGCAGCCGCGTGCGGGTTCGGCTCGCGCACGCTGAGGTGGGCGACGGCAAGGTGGGCTTCGAGCTCGCGGAGGAGCCCGCTGCGGCGGGTGGAGGTGTCACCCGAGCGCGATGAGCCTGTCGCGGGTCTCGGCGCTCAGGCGCCGGTCGCTGAAGACGATCCGTTCGGCGTCGGCGGCGACGAGCGTGCGGTCGCGCGGGACGCCCCGCCACACCTGGGTGAGGCCCACGTGGTCGAGCACGCGGATCGATGCGGGGTTCGTCGCGAGCACGCGTGCGGTCACGGGGGCGTCGGGCTCGGCGCGGCGGGCGTGCACGATCCCCGCTCGCGCGACCTCGGTCGCGAGTCCCTTGCCCCATGCTTCGGGTGCGAGCCGGTTGCCGAGGTTCCAGCAGCCGACCGCGGACCACGTGACGCCACCGACGCCGATCACGGGCCCGTCGGGCCCGCCCTCGGCGAGGCGCATCGACCAGCTGCCGCAGCCGTGCTCGGCAAGGCTCGCGAGCGAGCGCTCGATCATCGTGACCGTCTGCTCGACGTCCGTGTGACGCCCGCTCGGGAGGTGCCGCCAGGTGCGCTCGTCCGCGAAGATCGCGTGCACCGCGTCCACGTCCGCGTGCGAGAGCGGGCTCAGCAGGAGGCGTGCGGAGCGGAGGGGCGGTGCTGGGGCGAACGTGTCGATCATGGTCGGGACGCTATCGGCTGCCCCTGACACCGGAGCTGCCGCGTCAGCGTGCGCGAGCGGCCTGCAGGGGAAACAGCCGGGATATGTCTGCGCGCGTGCCGGATGCGCGCAGGCGCCCGTCGGCGACGGCGTCGGCCCAGGCGATCTCGCCGGTGACGATGCCGAGCCACGTCTGCGGGTCTGTCTCGACGACGTTCGGCGGGGTGTCCCGCGTGTGGCGAGGGCCCTCGATCGCCTGGACGGCGCCGTCGGGCGGGATGCGGACCTCGACGGCGTGGCCGGGCTCGATCTCGGCGATCTCCTCGAGCGTGAAGCGGACGGCGGTCGCGCGGGCGCGTCGGTCGGTCGGGTCCTCGCGCCAGGCGGCGATCGCGGCGCGTCCTGCGGCGGGGTCGGTGCGGCGTCGTGCGGGCATGGCTCGATCGTAGGACGACCGCGCCGAGCGGCTAGGGTCGGAACGTGACTTCCACCGACCCGCAGCAGCCGAGCACGACGACGCCCGACCCCGCGCCGACGGACGCCACCGTGCCCGCGCCCGAGGCCGCAGCGAACGCCGAAGCGACGCCCGAGGTCGCCGTGACCGCCGTCGTCGACCCGAGCACCGTGCGCCGCGCGCCCCGGTTCAAGGCGTTCGCGCTGACGGGGATCGTCGTGGGGCTGGTCGTGAGCGCGGCGCTCAACGTGTTCGCCCTCGAGCCTGGGCACCCCGGGTGGTCTCGCTCGATCCTCACGCTCGAGGTCACCCTTGCGGGTCTCGTCGTCGGTGTGGTCTGGGCGCTCGTCGCCGACCGCCGCTCACGCCGCTGAACCGGGGGCCCGGCGGCTGAGCCCGGGGCGAGATCCCTCCTCGACGGATCGCCCGCTTGCACACGCGACGTGTGCAGACGGGCGATCTGTCGCCGAACCAGGCAGCGCCGCGTGGGCGAGGCGTGGTGGGCGGGTGTCAGACGAGGGTGAGCGTGCGGGCGTCGGGCGCGGGGCGCAGCCAGACGGTCGACCCGCCGGAGGCGCCGAGCGCGCGCTGCTCCGCACGGGTGAGCGTCACCTCGGTGCGGCTGCCTGCGGTCTCGACCTCGAGCCGGACCTCGAACCCGACGCGCAGCGCCCGCACGACCCGCCCCTCGACGGTGGCGAGACCGGCGGGCGGCTCGGTGAACACGTGCACGTCGTGCGGCCGCACGAGGCGGTCACCGAGCGTGGTGACCGGCCCGAGGAAGCCCATGACGAACTGGTTCGCCGGGGTGTCATAGAGGTCGTCAGGTGACCCGACCTGCTCGACGCGCCCTTCGTTGATGACGACGATCTCGTCGGCGACCTCGAGCGCCTCCTCCTGGTCGTGCGTCACGAAGACGGTCGTCACGGGGATCTCGTCGTGCAGCCGCCGCAGCCAGTCGCGCAGCTCCTTGCGGACCTTCGCGTCGAGCGCGCCGAACGGCTCGTCGAGCAGCAGCACGGACGGCTGGACGGCGAGCGCGCGGGCGAGCGCCATGCGCTGCCGCTGACCGCCGGAGAGCTGCGCGGGCTTGCGGTCGGCGAACTGGGTGAGGTGCACGAGCGCGAGCAGCTCGTCGACGCGGGCGCGCACCTCGTCCTTGGGGGTCTTGCGGATCTCGAGGCCGAAGGCGACGTTCTTGCGCACGGACAGGTGCTTGAACGCGGCGTAGTGCTGGAACACGAACCCGACGTTGCGCTTCTGCGCGGGCAGGCTCGTCGCGTCGCGGCCTTCGATCGAGACGGTGCCGGTGTCCGCCGTCTCGAGCCCGGCGATGATCCGCAGGAGCGTCGACTTGCCGCCGCCGGACGGGCCGAGCAGCGCGGTGAGCTGGCCGGTGGGGATGGACACGGAGACGTCGTCGAGCGCGACGAAGTCGCCGAACTTCTTGCCGACGCCGCGGACGTCGATGCTCATGGTCGCTCCTGGAGGTGGGACGGGCGGAGAGGGCGGTGCGGGGCGCTCATCGACGGGCCTTCGTCTCGGGCCGCAGGAAGGAGACCACGATGATGCAGGCGACGGAGACGGCGGCCAGCAGGAAGCTCGTCGCGTAGGCGGTGGCCTGCTCGAAGTCCTGGTACTTCTGCTCGACGAGGAGCGTCGCGGTCTGGGTGCGGCCCTCGAGATTGCCGGAGACGATCTTGACGGCGCCGAACTCGCCGAGGGACCGGGCGAGGGTGAGGACGACGCCGTAGACGATCGCCCAGCGGATCGCAGGCAGCGTGATGCGCCAGAAGGTCTGGAGCCCGCCCGCGCCGAGGGACCGTGCGGCCTGCTCCTCGTCGGTGCCGATCTCGGTGAGGACGGGCACGACCTCGCGGATCACGAGCGGCAGGGACACGAACGCGGTCGCGAGCACGATGCCCGGTGTCGCGAAGATGATCTGCAGCCCGTTGGCCTCGAGCGTCGGTCCGAACCAGGTGCCGCGGCCGCCGTAGGCGAGGACGAGCGCGAGGCCGACGACGACGGGGGAGACAGACAGCGGCAGGTCGAGCAGCGAGGAGAGCAGCCGCTTGCCGCGGAACTCCTGGCGGACGAGCAGCAGCGAGATGCCGACGCCGAACACGGTGTTGATGAGCGTCGCCTGGAGGGCGACCGCGACGGTGAGCTTGAGCGCGAAGACGACCGACGGCTCGCTCAGCGTGTGCCGCAGCGAGGCGAGGCCGTCGGCGAAGGTGTTCTGCACGACGAGGCTGACGGGCCAGCCGACGAGCAGCACCAGGTACGCGACGACGACGGCGCGCAGCACCCAGGTGGTGGTCTTGCTCCTAGCCACGGGACGCCACCTTCCGCTGGATGAGGTCGAGGGTGACGATCGCGAGGAGCGAGACGGCGAGCAGCAGCGTCGCGACGGCGGCGGCTGCCGCCTGGTCGCCGTTCTCGAGGTAGGACAGGATGCGCACGGACGCGACCTCGGTGCGCATGGGCAGGTTGCCGGAGAGCAGCACGAGCGAGCCGTACTCGCTGATCCCGCGGGCGAAGGACAGTGCGGCGCCGGAGGCGATCGCGGGGACGAGCGACGGGAGGATCACGCGCCGCAGGGTGGTCGTGCGGCTCGCGCCGAGGGAGGCGGCCGCCTCTTCGACGTCCTGGTCGAGCTCGGCGAGGACGGGCTGGACGGTGCGGACGACGAACGGCAGCGTGACGAACAGCAGCGCGAGCGTCACGGACAGCTCGGTGTTGGCGACGTTGACGCCGAGGGGGCTGCCGGGCCCGTACAGGGACAGCAGGACGAGCCCGGCGACGATCGTGGGCAGCGCGAACGGGATGTCGATGAGCACCTCGAGGAGGCGCTTGCCGGGGAAGGAGTCGCGTACGAGGACCCAGGCGATGACGGTGCCCATGACCATGTTGACGAGCGTGACGAGCAGCGCGTGCGTGAGGGTGAGGCTGATCGCGGCGGCGGTCTGCGGGTCGGTGAGGGTCGCGCGGAAGGCGCCCCATCCGCCGTCGGACGTCGCGACGACGACGGCTGCGAGCGGGAGCAGGGCGAGCACGGAGAACCAGACGACGGCGATGCCGAGCCCCACACGTGACGACGTCGTCAGGTCGCGGGCGCCAGGTGTGCGTCGTGCCCGCCGCGGGCGCCCGGGGGTGATGGGCGCAGGAGCCGTCGGCTCCGGGGACGCGACCGGGGCGGCCGGCCCCTGGGGGGCCGGCCGCTCGAGCGCGGTGCGCGGCGGGTTCACTTCTTGCCCGTCTCCTGCTGGATCTTGGTGACGAGGCCGGTGTCACCGAAGAACTTGGTGCTGGTCTCGCTCCACCCGCCGAAGTCGTCGGCGATCGTGAGCAGCTTCTCGGGGGCGGGGAAGGGGTTCTTCGGGTCGTTCGCGCCCTCGACCTCGATGGCGCCGACGTCGACGAGGGGGCGGAACCCCTTCGCGGCGAACTCTCGCTGGCCGTCGGCGGTCAGGACGAAGTCGAGGTACGCCTGGGCCTTCGGGTCGGCGTCCTTGAGGACGGCTGCGGGGTTCTCGATGAGGAGGGTCTCGGAGGGGACGACGTAGTCGAACGTCTCGCCGTTCTGCCGCGCGAGGATCGCCTCGTTCTCGTAGGAGATGAGGACGTCGCCCGTGCCGGACGTGAACGCGGTCGTCGCGTCCCGGCCCGAGCCGGGCAGGGCGGCGACGTTCTGGAAGAACGCCGTGAGGTACTCGGCGGCGTCTGCCTCGGTGCCGCCCTTCGCGATGACGGAGCCGTACGCGGCGAGGATGTTCCAGCGTGCCGAGCCGGACGAGCCAGGGTTGGGGGAGACGATCGTGACGTCGTCCCGGACGAGGTCCTCCCAGCCCTGGATGTTCTTGGGGTTGCCCTCCCGGACGACGAGCACGACGACGGAGTCGCTGACGATGCCCTTGTTGTCGCCGTCGTCCCAGGTGTCCGCGACGAGGCCCGCGTCGACGAGGCGCGTCACGTCCCCCGTGAGGGAGAAGTGGACGTAGTCGGCGTCGAGCCCTGACTCGACGGCGCGGGACTGGTCGCCCGAGGCGCCGTACGACGTCGTCCACGTGGTGCCGGCGCCCGCGGAGGTCGTCGCGAACGCGGCCTGGGCGGCGTCGTTCGCGGCCTTGGGGACGGCGAAGCCGACGAGGCTGAGTTGCGTGCTCGCGGCGTCGCCGCTGGTCGCGGCGTTGAGAGGCTCCGGGCCGCAGGCGCTCAGCGCCGTCGCCGTGAGTGCGGCCAGGGCAAGGGTGAGGATCCCTCGAGTCGAGCGTGCGGTCATGGTCGTGCCTTCGTTCGTGGGGTGGGCCAACGGGTGTTGGTCGGACTGGAACGTAACGGCAACCCGAGAGAATCGATCGACAATGCTCGGGCCGTCTCACATGTCAGAAAGGTCCGTCCAGGGACCGACGTCCCAGCCGAGGTCGCGGCGCTCCAGGCGGCGGGCGCACAGACCCGTCGTGCGTCGTCTGTTCCGCATCGTGGGCCCGCCGGGAGGGCTCAGTGTGCTGTGGGACACTGAAGCCGTGGCCTTGCGCGGAGACGGACTGCTCAATCACGACCTCATGCCTGGCGAGAAGGGACCGCAGGACGAGTGCGGTGTCTTCGGCGTCTGGGCTCCCGGTGAGGAGGTCGCCAAGCTCGCCTACTTCGGGCTGTACGCGCTCCAGCACCGCGGGCAGGAGTCGGCTGGCATCGCGACGAGCAACGGGCAGCAGATCCTCGTCTACAAGGACATGGGCCTCGTCTCGCAGGTCTTCGACGAGACCGCGCTGAACGCGCTCGGCGGCCACATCGCCGTCGGCCACTGCCGCTACTCCACCACCGGCGGTGTCACCTGGGAGAACGCGCAGCCGACGCTTGGCGCGACGGCGCAGGGGACGGTCGCCCTCGGCCACAACGGCAACCTCGTCAACAGCGCCGAGCTCGTCGAGCTCGTCGCAGAGCGCTACGGCGCCCAGCGCCGCGGTGAGCTCGCCCGCGGCAACACGACTGACACCGCGCTCATCACCGCCCTCTTCGCGGGCGACGAGGGGCACACCCTCGAGCAGACCGCCCTCGAGGTGCTGCCGCGCCTGCGCGGCGCGTTCAGCCTCGTCTTCATGGACGAGCACACCCTCTATGCCGCCCGCGACCCGCAGGGCGTCCGCCCGCTCGTGCTCGGTCGCCTCGAGCGCGGCTGGGTCGTCGCGTCCGAGACGTCTGCCCTCGACATCGTCGGCGCCTCCGTGGTCCGCGAGATCGAGCCCGGCGAGATGATCATCATCGACGACGAAGGCCTGCGCTCCCACCGCTTCGCCGAGGTCAAGCGCGCCGGCTGCGTCTTCGAGTACGTCTACCTCGCCCGCCCCGACACGACGATCGCAGGGCGCTCCGTGCACGCCGCACGCGTCGAGATGGGGCGCCGTCTCGCCCAGGAGCACCCGGTCGAGGCCGATCTTGTGATCCCGGTGCCCGAGTCCGGCACGCCGGCCGCGGTCGGCTACGCGCAGGCGTCCGGCATCCCGTTCGGCCAGGGCCTCACGAAGAACGCCTACGTCGGCCGCACGTTCATCCAGCCGTCGGACACTCTGCGCCAGCTCGGCATCCGGCTCAAGCTCAACCCGCTGCGCGAGGTCATCCGTGGCAAGCGACTCGTCGTCGTCGACGACTCGATCGTGCGCGGCAACACGCAGCGCGCCCTCGTGCGGATGCTCCGCGAGGCGGGCGCCGCCGAGGTGCACATCCGCATCTCCGCGCCGCCCGTGAAGTGGCCGTGCTTCTACGGGATCGACTTCGCGTCCCGCGCCGAGCTCATCGCGAACGGCCTCAACAAGGACGAGATCGCGGCATCGCTCGGCGCGGACTCGCTCGGCTACATCTCCCTCGAGGCGATGATCGAGGCGACCGAGCAGCCCGCGTCACAGCTGTGCGCCGCCTGCTTCACCGGCGAGTACCCGATCGAGCTGCCGGACGCCGAGCAGCTCGGCAAGCACCTGCTCGAGGCGGGTGACGCACCGCTCGGCAACCCGACCGACGGCCTGACGACGCTGGCTGTCGCCACGGGCGGCGGCGACGCGCTCACCCGTCCCTGACCGCAAGCACACCGTCCATCCCCGTGGTCCGCGAGCGGTCCACGACGCGAGGAGCGCACCGATGACCGAAGGAATCACGTACGCCGCGGCAGGCGTCGACACCGAGGCGGGCGACAAGGCCGTCGAGCTGATGAAGGCGGCGCTCGGGCGCACGCACGGGCCGCAGGTCCTCGGCGGGGCCGGTGGCTTCGCGGGGCTGTACGACTTCTCCGAGGTGCTGTCCTACCGCCGTCCGCTGCTGGCCACCTCGACCGACGGTGTCGGCACGAAGGTCGCGATCGCTCAGGCGATGGACAA
Organism: Flavimobilis sp. BM9; assembly: GCF_058313055.1. Taxonomy (NCBI): domain Bacteria; kingdom Bacillati; phylum Actinomycetota; class Actinomycetes; order Micrococcales; family Jonesiaceae; genus Flavimobilis; species Flavimobilis sp. BM9. The sequence goes on from NZ_JBZEMO010000004.1 coordinate 144,923, forward strand.
GCACGACACGATCGGCTTCGACCTCGTCGGCATGGTCGTCGACGACATCGTCGTCGTCGGGGCGAAGCCGCTGTTCATGACGGACTACATCGCGTGCGGCAAGGTCGTCCCCGAGCGCATCGCGGACATCGTGCGTGGCGTCGCTGAGGCGTGCGCGGTCGCGGGCACGGCGCTCGTCGGCGGAGAGACCGCCGAGCACCCGGGCCTGCTCGGTGAGGACGAGTACGACGTCGCCGGCGCGGCGACCGGCGTGGTCGAGGCAGACGCGCTGCTCGGCCCCGACCGTGTCGAGGTGGGCGACGTGCTCGTCGCCATGGCGTCGTCGGGCCTGCACTCGAACGGCTACTCGCTCGTGCGCGCCGTCGTGAAGCATGCGGGCTGGGAGCTCGACCGCCACGTCGACGAGCTCGGCCGCACCCTCGGCGAGGAGCTGCTCGAGCCGACGCGCGTCTACGCGTCGGACGTCCTCGCGATCGCGGGTGACCCGGCCACGCAGGTCCACGCGTTCACGCACGTCACGGGGGGCGGCCTCGCGGCAAACCTGGCGCGCGTGCTGCCGGCGGGGACGGTCGCGACGGTCGACCGCGCGTCGTGGGAGGTGCCTGCGGTGTTCCGCCTCGTGCGCGAGCTCGGTGGCGTCCCGCGTGGCGACCTCGAGAACACGCTCAACCTCGGCGTCGGCATGGTCGCTGTCGTCGGTGCGGACGGCGTGGACGCGACGATCGCGCGCTGCCAGGCGGCGGGGTTCGACGCGTGGGTGCTGGGTGAGGTTGCTCACCTCGGGGCTGACGAGGACCGAGAGGGCCTCGTCGCGGGGACGAAGGGCGTGCAGGCGGGCGCCGTGCGCCTCGTCGGCGACTACCGGTAGCCGAGGCTCGCGGGCCGCGGCGACGCCTCCCTGACGACAGACGAACGAGAGCGCCGTACACCTGGGGTGTACGGCGCTCTCGCTTGCTCGGGATCAGCTCGGCGACTGGAGGCCGTGGAGCTGTGGGGGAGCGAGTCAGTCGCGCTCGTCGTTCCAGTCCACGTACGGGTCGACATCGTCCTCCGCCGCACTGCGGTGGTCGACGACGTCAGTCGCGCTGCGGCGGGAGAGCTCTTGCTCGAGCGCCCTGATGTCCGTAGGCGGGGTGTAGTACTTCAGCTCGCGAGCGACCTTCGTCTGCTTCGCCTTCTGACGGCCGCGGCCCATGGCTGTGACCCCCCTTACATAGAGGCAGGACTGGCTCGTGTCGGTATGCCGTCGATGGGCTCCGATGCACGGGCGGTCCGGCATGTTGACTCGTCTATTCGCCCCCAACGGTACATGGTCCGACGGTATTCCGACCACTTCGGTGTTCCCTGCCGATAAGGGGGGAGGGGTGAGCTGCAGGTCGATCCGGACACATCGGTTCAACTGCGACGATCCTCACATCTTCACCCGTGCGTCCGGTCACTTCGTCCGGTTGCGGGTGGCATGATGATGCCTTATAAGAACGACGATGAAGGAGCGACCCATGCCAGTCCACGGCAATGAGTCCGACGTACTGCTGACTCCGGCCGAGGTGGCGAGCCTCTTCCGTGTTGACCCCAAGACGGTCACCCGCTGGGCCAAGGCGGGCAAGATCTCTGCGATCCGCACCCTGGGTGGTCACCGCCGATACCGCGAGGCAGAGGTTCTCTCGCTCCTCAACGAGAGCGCGACGCAGGCCGCTCTCGCCGACGGAAGCTGACGCAGCCGCACGCAGCGGCATCGTCGAACTTCGCGGCTGGGGGCACCGAGCGGTGACCCCCAGCCGACAGCACCCGTCAGATCAGACGAGACACGTCGACGGGGCCTCGCGGCCCCGTCCTTGGCGTACCCGGACACTGGCGCCCGGCGGTCTCAGCGGCGCCGCGCCACCACGAGCGTGACGAGCGCGGTCGCCCCGAGCGCGACACCGATGAGGATCTTGAGGTTCCGGCTGCGCTCCCGGTCGTGCTGCGGAGCGCCCTTTCCTGTCAGCAGCCCGCGCGCGTCGACGGCGGCCTGCTTCGCTGCCTGAGCCGCCTCGGTGGCACGCACGCGTGGGTCGAGCCGCCCGGCAAGTGCGTCGACCGTCCTGGCGAGGTCCGCGCGGGCCGCGAGCACCTCGGCCTCGGCAGCCGACAACGAGAGCTGGGGCTCCTTCTCGGCGCTCATCGGCGCAGTCCCTTCTTGATCTCCTCGACGTCGGCCTTGACGTTGTCGATGGCTCGTTCGGGCGTGGGGGGCGACCCTGCTTTGAGGGCCTTCGCGCCCAGTGCGGCGAGGATGCCGACGATGATGAGCAGCACCACACCGACGATCAGGAAAGCGAGCCACGGGGCGACGGCCTCGGCCAGGCCCAGCGCGGCGGCGTCGAGCAGCTTGCCGAGCGCGTAGAACGAGAGGACGCCGGCGAACACGAGCAGTCCAGCGCCGATCCCGATCTTGGTGAGCTTCGCCTTGAGCTCCGCCTTTGCGAGCGCGATCTCCGCGCGGACGAGCCGCGTCGTGTGCTCGGTCAGCCTCCCGAAGAGCTCGCCGACCGACGGGTCGGCTTCCTTCGGTGCGCCGGCGCCGGTGCGGGCGCCGTCGCCGTGCAGCGGGTCAGTCATGAGATACCTGCCTTCGTCCGGCCGTTCGCGGGTGCGCCGACACTCCCACTCAATCGTGATTCGGAACGCGAGACAACTGTAGGGCGGCTGTGACGTGGCCGCAGGTAGTGACGTCGACGTCCTCGGGTGCCGCACGCTGGCGGCGGGAGCGGGTGCGCGGGGCGGCCGCTGTCGGTCGAGAACGACGAAGCCCCGCGCCGGGAACCGGGCGGGGCTTCTGCGATGTGGCCACTGGCAGGGTCGAACTGCCGACCTTTCGATTTTCAGTCGAACGCTCTACCAACTGAGCTAAGTGGCCGTAATCGACGACGCCCGGTCAGATGACCGGGCGATATCGAGCGACCCCGACGGGACTTGAACCCGCGACCTCCGCCGTGACAGGGCGGCGCGCTAACCAACTGCGCTACGGGGCCTTGTGGTGAGACAAGACCATACTGCATGTACTACAGGTGTTGCGTACCCCCAACGGGATTCGAACCCGTGCTACCGCCGTGAAAGGGCGGCGTCCTAGGCCGCTAGACGATGGGGGCCTAGTCGGTTCCGTTGGAGACCTCGGTAAGCATATGCGTACGGCGGCGTCCTGGCAAAATCGAGAGGATTCCGCGGCTCCGGGGCCCGGAGGTCGGCGGGCCGGGGCCCGGGGGATGATGGTGCCGTGATCGAGATGACCAGGGAGCGCTTCGAGGAGCTCGTGAGCGACGCCCTCGACGAGGTCCCGCAGGACCTGGCCGCGCAGATGGACAACGTCGTCGTCTTCGTCGAGGACGACGCGCCCCCGGAGGACCCGACCCTCCTCGGCGTCTACGACGGGATCCCGCTCACCGAGCGCGGGGCGTCGTGGGCCGCCGGCGCGATGCCCGACCGCATCACGATCTTCCGCAACCCGACGCTCGCGATCTGCGAGACAGAGGAGGACGTCGTCGACGAGGTGCGGATCACGGTCGTCCACGAGATCGCGCACCACTTCGGGATCGACGACGACAGGCTGCACGAGCTCGGCTGGGCCTAGCACGACCGGACCTTCGGTCGCTGCGCCGAGAGAGCCCTGCTCGCTAGGATCGTGACCATGACCACCCTCGTCACCGGCGGAGCCGGGTACATCGGAGCGCACGTCGTCCGCCTTCTCGAGCAGCGTGGTGAGCGCGTCGTCGTCGTCGACGACCTCTCGACCGGCTCGGCCTCCCGCATCGGGGACGCCGTCCTCGTCAAGCTCGACGTCGCGTCCCCGGAGGCCGTCGGCGTCCTCACGGCGACGATGCGCGAGCACGACGTCGACGCGGTGATCCACTTCGCCGCACGCAAGCAGGTCGGCGAGTCCGTCGAGCGCCCCACCTTCTACTACCAGCAGAACGTCGGCGGCCTCACCAACGTGCTGACCGCGATGGAGGCCGCTAACGTCGACCGTCTCGTGTTCTCGTCGTCCGCTGCGACCTACGGCAACCCGTCCGCCGCGATCGTCGAGGAGAAGCTCCACGCGGAGCCGATCAACCCCTACGGCGAGACCAAGCTCATCGGCGAGTGGCTCGGACGCGCCGCCAACCGCGCGTGGGGCCTGCGCTTCGTCGCGCTGCGCTACTTCAACGTCGCAGGTGCCGGCTGGGACGACCTCGGCGACCCGGCGATCCTCAACCTCATTCCGATGGTCCTCGACCGTCTGGAGCGCGGCGAGAAGCCCCTGATCTTCGGTGACGACTACCCGACGCCGGACGGTACGTGCATCCGCGACTACATCCACGTCAGCGACCTCGCCGAGGCGCACATCGCTGCGATCGAATACCTCGGCAAGGACGAGCGGCCGCACGACGTCTTCAACGTCGGGACCGGCAAGGGCGCCTCGGTCCGCGAGGTCATCGAGCAGATCGGGGTCGCTTCCGGGCTCGACACGACCCCCGAGATCCGCGAGCGTCGCGCGGGTGACCCTGCGCAGCTCGTCGCGTCGTCCGATCGGATCAACGAGGTGCTCGGCTGGACGGCGCAGCACTCGTTCGACGAGATCGTGCAGTCGGCGTGGAGCGCCTGGCAGGCAGGTCCGCGCCGCATCGACGTCTGACCTGACCGGGTCCGGGACGGACGGCGGACACACGCCGTTCGTCTCGGCTTCCGATCTGCGTCGTCTCACCGGGCTACGATCCGAGCATGAGCGCCGACGACGCGCGGCTCGACGACGAGACCGCCCTCTCTGACCGCCCGACGTCTCCGTCTCCCGCGGCGCCTGTCCGGCTTCGCGTCGTGACCGCGTGGGCCCTGTGGGACTGGGGCTCCGCAGCGTTCAACGCCGTGATCACCACGTTCGTGTTCACACGGTGGATCACGTCGAGCGACTTCGTCGCGCGCGACGTCGTCGACGCCGCCGAGGCCGAGAAGGTCGCCGGCGTGGCGAAGGGCCCCGCAAAGCTCCTGCTCGACGGCGTCCTCGCCGACCACTCCGCGTGGCTCGGCTGGGGCCTCGCGATCGCCGGCGTGCTCATCGCGGTGAGCGCGCCTGTCGTCGGCGCCCGCTCGGACGACGGCGGCAGGCGCCGCCGCTGGCTCGCGGTCAACACGTTCATCACCGTCGCTATCAGCGCTGCGATGTTCTTCGTCACACCCGACCCGGACAACCTCACGGGGAACCTGCTGCTCGGGATCACGCTCCTGGCGGCGGGCAACATCTTCTTCGAGCTCGCGTCGGTCAACTACAACGCGACGCTCACGCAGGTCTCGACGCCCGCGAACGTCGGTCGCGTCTCGGGTTTCGGCTGGGGTGCCGGCTACCTCGGCGGCATCGTGCTGCTGCTCATCCTGTTCGTCGGGTTCATCAACCCGGAGGTCGGCTGGTTCGGCGTGGGGGACGACGGCGGTCTGCGCTACCGCGTCGCCGTCCTGTTCTCCGCGGTGTGGTTCGCGGTGTTCGCGGTCCCCGTGCTGCTTGCCGTCCCGGAGGTGCCGCCGTCGCCGACGCGCGCGCGGCTCAGCGTCGCGGGCGCCTACCGCAAGCTCTTCAGCGACGTCGCGAGGCTGTGGCGCGAGCGCCGCGACGTCGTGAAGTTCCTCATCGCGTCAGCGGTGTACCGGGACGGGCTCGCGGGCGTGTTCACGTTCGGTGCGGTCATCGCGTCGGGGACGTTCGGATTCACGCCGTCGGGCGTGATCGTGTTCGCGATCGCAGCGAACGTCGTCGCGGGCCTCGCGACGATCATCGCGGGCTTCGTGGAGGACTGGGTCGGGCCGAAGCGCGTGATCGTCGTGTCGCTCGTCGGCCTCGTGATCTCGGGTGTCGCGGTGTTCTTCCTGCACGACGCAGGTCAGGGCGCCTTCTGGGTGTTCGGACTGCTCCTGTGCCTGTTCGTCGGGCCTGCGCAGTCGGCGAGCCGCACGATGCTCGCGCGGCGCATCCCGCCTGGGCGGGAGTCGGAGATCTTCGGTCTGTACGCGACGACGGGCCGTGCCGCGAGCTTCATGGCGCCAGCCGCGTTCTCGACGTTCGTCGCCATCTCGGGCGCGCAGTACTGGGGGGTGCTGGGCATCATGCTCGTCCTCCTCGTGGGCCTCGTCCTCCTCGCGCCCATCTCGGACAGCGCCCGCGACGAGGTCGCGGCGTAGCCTGCTGACAAGCACCGACGACCGCACGGGGGTAGAGATGCGCTGGGTCGCAGACGAGCTCGACGGCTTCGAGAAGGCGACGTTCGACCTCGAGGGGGACGACGACGGACCGGTCGTGGCGACGCTCGTGCGCCGCGTCCAGCCCGAGGGGGAGCCCGCCCGGCGTCGTGCCGTGCTCTACGTGCACGGCTACAACGACTACTTCTTCCAGACGCACCTCGCGCAGCGCTGGGAGGACGAGGGCTACGACTTCTACGCGATCGACCTGCGCCGGTGCGGCCGGTCGTGGCGACCGTGGCAGCTCGCGCACTTCGTCGACGACCTGCGTGACTACCGGCCCGAGCTGACCGAGGCGGCGGCGTGGATCCGCCGCTCGCACGACGTGCTGGTCGTGAACGCGCACTCGACCGGCGGACTGACCGCGAGCCTGTGGGCACACTCCTTGCGGCGGAAGGTCGCGGTCGACGGGCTCGTCCTGAACTCCCCGTGGTTCGATCTCGCGGCGCCGTGGTTCGACCGGGAGGTGGCGACGCGCGTGCTCGACGTCGTCGGGCCGCTCGGGCCCACGTACGTCCTCGATGCCGCACCGTCCACGTACGCGCAGCGGCTCCACGTCGCTGGCGGCGGCGAATGGGACTACGACGTCGCGCTCAAGAACCCCGACGGTGTACCGGTGCGTGCAGCCTGGCTGCGCGCCGTGCGACGCGGGCACCGTCGCCTCGCGCGCGGGCTCGCGGTGCGCTGCCCCGTGCTCGTGTGCACGAGCGACCGCTCAGGACCTGACGGCGACGTCGTGCTCGACGTCGAGCAGATCGAGGCGCGGGCCAAGCAGGTCGGCGCCGACGTGACCCTCGCGAAGATCCCTGGCGGTGTCCACGACCTCGCGCTGTCCCCCGAGCCGGCGCGTGAGCAGTACTTCGCTACCGTGTTCGACTGGCTGTCGCAGAAGCTCTGACCCGCGGGGCCACCGCCCAGATCGCGCCGAACAGGACCGTCGGGGTCAGGGGGTGATGTCGGCGTCGGGCGGCGCGGGATCTGACGCGGCGAGCGCGGCGCGGAGCTCGCGCGGGGTGTTCGTCGTGAGCTCCGCGACGCCGAGGCCGACGAGGAGCTCCGCGTCCGTGACGTCGTCGACCGTCCAGACGCGCAGGGTACGGTCCTGCGCGACGAGGGCGCGCACGTCGTCCGGGTGCGCGCGGCACCAGGCGACGGACGGGCCGAAGCCGCCTACCGCGCCGTCGATCACGAGGGCCATGCCGTGCGCGACGAGCGCGCGGGCGGCCGCGACCGCTGCGGGCGTCGGCTCCGCGCCGGGGTCGAGGTCCGCGACGAGCTCCGCGTCGGAGAGCTCGTCGACGAGGAACATGAGCGCCCCAGCCGGCACGTGGGGCGCGAGGTGCTCGAGCGACGACGGGAAGAAGCTCATGAAGCACACCGTCACCTCGGAGTCACCGAGACGAGCGGACTCGGGGTCCCAGCCGTGCCCGCGCAGCACGTCGAGCGCCGCGTCCTCGAGAGCGTGCCCGAACGGGCTCGGGTGCTTGAGCTCGACGACGAGCACGACCGGCCGGCCGGCCGCGATCGCGAGCAGGGCGAGCTCGCCGAGCGTGAGGACCTGCGTGCCCGCCTCGCCGTGCGAGTCAGGTACGGCGGGCGTGCGCCACGAGAACGTGTCGAGAGCTCGCAGCTCGGCGAGCGTGAGGCGATGCAGGTCGCCCGTCGCGTCGCTCGTCCGGTCGAGGGTCGCGTCGTGCCACAGCACGACCTCGCCGTCAGCCGTGAGCTGCACGTCGCACTCGAGTCCGTCCGCGCCGTCGGCGAGGGCCTGCACGTAGGCCGCGCGCGTGTGCTCGGCGAAAGCGGCGCTCGCACCGCGGTGCGCGATGAACGTCGTCATGCCTCGACCGTAGCGGGACCGTGCGGACATCCTCGACGGCGCGCGCCGGTAGCGGTGGCGGGCCGACGGCGTGCACGGAAGGATGGGGCGGCCGCCGCCAGGGCGGCAGACGCAGGAGGGGTAGACATGGTCGGATCGGCCGGAGTCGGGGTCGTGCTCGGGTTGCTCGTATGGATCGGGCTGCTCGTCGCGGCGATCGTCCTGATCGTCAAAGGTGCACAGGGACGCAAGAAGGTGCCGCGCGTCGCAGTCGAGGGGCGCGTCGTGCAGCGGTGGCAGCTCGGCGGCAACGCCCACACGATCGAGTTCGACTACCCGCTGCCCGACGGCGCGTGGCGACGCGGGAGCGGGCGCCTGCCGATGTTCTTCAAGCCGTACGCGGACGGTCAGCCGATCACCGTGTACGTCGACCCGTCCAACCCGCACGACGCCGTCGTGGACCCGGAGAAGAACGGCAACTCGCGGATGATGTTCGTCGGCATCGTGCTGCTGTTCATCGCGGTCACGCTTGGTGGGCTGGGCTTCGCGGCGCTCGCGATCCTCGCGCAGCTGCCGCGCTGAGCGCGGGCGCGGCCTGGTCGAGACCGCGAGCCGCAGCGATCGCAGCCTTGCGTCCGGCGCGTGTCGCGCCGAGCGTCGACGCGGACGCGCCGTAGCCGACGAGCAGCACCCGGGGGTCGCGGTCGACGACCGTCCCGTCCGTCTTGATGCCGCCGCCGGGCTCGCGCAGCCGTAGCGGTGCGAGGTGGTCGAGCGCCGGCCGGAAGCCGGTCGCCCACAGGATGACGTCGGCGTGGACGTTCTCCTCGGGGCCGCCGTCGCGCCCGGGGAAGACGACGCCGTCCGGCACGATCCGCGTGAACATCCCGCGCGAGACCAGCAGGCCCGAGTCGATCGCCCGCTCGTACTCGGGCGTCAGCGCGAGACCCGTCGCTGCGACGACGCTCAGCGTCGGCAGCCCCGCGAGCGTGCGCGCCTGCACGCGCTTCTCGACGTCGATGCCCCACTCCGTGTCGAACGGACGGTCGACCCACTCGGGTTCGCGACGCGTCGCCCACGTCGTCGACCGTGCGACGCCGTCGAGCTGCAGCAGGAACTGCGTCGCCGACGCACCCGCGCCAACGACGACGACGTCGAGGCCGCGCATTTCCTCGACCGACCAGAAGTCACGCGTGTGGAGCTGCCGACCGCGGAACGTCTCGCGGCCGCGCACGTACGGCCAGTACGGGCGGTCCCACGTGCCGGTCGCGGTGACGACGCGACGCGCCCGCCACGTTCCCGCGTCCGAGGTGACGGTGAGCGGCCCGTCGGGCCCGTCGTCGGACGTCACCGCCGTCACGCGCGCCGGGCGCACGACCGGTAGGTCGAAGCGCCGCTCGTACTCGCCGTAGTACCGCTCCACGACCTGGGACGACGGCTCCGCCGGGTCGGGTGTGCCGAGCGGAAGGCCGGGAAGGTCGTGGATGCCGTGCGCCCCACCGAAGGTGAGCGACGGCCACCGGTGCCGCCACGCCCCGCCGGGGCCCTCGTTGGCGTCGAGCACGATGTGCTGCACGCCGAGCCGCCGCAGGTGGTACGACGCGGAGAGCCCAGCCTGACCGGCGCCGACCACGAGGGCGTCGATGACGGTAGCGCCGCCGGTGATGGAGGGGCGCTGGACAGCGTGGGGCGCGACCATGCTCTGCCCGGCTGAGCGGTACGTCATGGGGCCTCCTCCAGAGATCTCCGTCTGCTGGGGGGAACACGACCCTCGCCGCGCGCATTCCACGACGTGACGCGAGGCACGCGCCAGCGCCTCCCACCGAGAATCAGCAGTTTTGGTTGCTCACAACGACAAAAACTGCTGATTCTCGGGCTGGGCTGGGCTGGGGCCGCTCGGGGCTAGCCGCGGCGCTCGTACCGGCGGGCGCGCCCGACGATGCCCGCGAAACGGAACGGCGCGGCCGTCACGTGCGGCGTCTTCACGTCGACGTCGGAGGCGAGCTCCGCTGCCGCGTGGATCTTGCGGTACTCCGGGACGTCGACAGGCACGCGAGCGTCGAGCTGCGCTGCGACCGAGCCGGGGCGCAGGGCGCTCCGGTAGCCGGGCTGCACGACCGCCGTGAACAGCTCGCCGACGCTGCCGGACCCGTACGAGAAGAATCCGATGCGGCGGCCCGCGACGTCAGCCTCGTTGTCCAGGACGGACGCGAGGGCGAAGTACAGCGACGCCGTGTACGAGTTGCCGATGCGGCGGTTGTACGTGAACGTCGACGCGAGGACCGTGTCGTCGCGCGTGACGCCCGTGTGGTTGCTCAGCTGGGCGAACGCCTTCGCGGCCATGCGCGTGAACGGCTGGTGCAGGCAGAAGCGGTCGATCTCCTCGGCCGCGACGCCCCCATGCGCCTGGTAGTCGTCCCACGCGCCGAGGAGCGAGTCCACGTACGCGGTGACGGACAGGCGCCCGTCCACGACTGCCGTCGAGCGGTCGTTCGGACGCCAGAAGTCGTCGACGTCGGCCGTGTGCACGCCGCTCGCCGGCTCGATCGCGAGGAGCGTCGGGTCGGCACCGATCAGCATCGCGACCGCACCCGCGCCCTGCGTCGCCTCAGCCGCCGAGTCGACGTCGTAGCGTGCGTTGTCGCTCGCGATGAGCAGCACCTGCTCCTCGGGATTGCGCGCGACCATGCCGAGCGCCGCCTGGAGACCAGCGGTCGCGGAGTAGCAGGCCTGCTTCATCTCGACGACGCGGCACCCCGACGGCAGGCCGAGCAGCTGGTGGACATAGACGCCCGCAGCCTTCGACTGGTCGATTCCCGACTCGGTCGCGAACAGGACCGTGCGGATCTTCGCGGTGCCGTGCCGCTCGATGATCGGCGCGGCCGCCGTCGCAGCCATCGTGACGATGTCCTCGTCGGGTGCGAGCAGGCTCATCTCGTCCTGCCCGATGCCCACGTGGTACTTCGCCGGGTCGACACCCGTCGCGACGGCAAGGTCGGTGAGGGACACGACGTGGTGACCGGTCGCGACCGAGAGGTCGATCAGGCCGATCAGGGGTGCAGCCGCCGTCACGACGACCTCCTTGCGTTCCGTTCGAGGGTGATGTGCGCAGCCATGAGCTCGCCAGGGTTCGTCTGCGCGGCCATGAGCGACAGCTCCCCGCACAGAACGGTAGCCGCTGCCAGTACCGCGAGCCTCCGGGAGCTGGCTCCGGGGACGTCGGTTCGCTCACAGCCGAGCCGGACGAGCGCCTCGCCGACGCCGGGCACGTCCTTGCCGTTGCCGACCGTGCCGACGATCAGGTTCGGGATCGTGCACGAGAAGTACAGGTCCCCGTCGCGGTCCTCGGCATGGGTCATGCCCTGCGAGCCCTCGACGATGTTCGCGGCGTCCTGGCCGGTCGCGAGGTAGAACGCGAGCAGCATGTTCGCGTAGTGGGCGTTCGCGGAGCGCAGCGCGCCCGCGACCGTCGAGCCGACGAAATTCTTGCGCAGGTTCAGCTCGGCGATCTGCTTCGCCGTCGAGCGGAGCTGCTTGTGGACGAGCTCCTCGGGGATGAGGATCTCCGCCACGACATTCTTGCCGCGGCCACGGATGCCGTTGACCGCGGTGGCCTTCTTGTCCGAGCAGAAGTTCCCTGAGATCGAGCCGTAGGAGAGCGTCGGCTCGGCGTCGAGGACGAACGACATGAGCGCCTCGGACGCCTTGGTCACCATGTTGTGGCCCGACGCGTCGCCGGTCGTGAACTCCCAGCGGACGAACAGCAGGTTGCCGACGATCTGCTCGTCGAGGTCGATGAGCTTCGCGAACGCGCTCTGCGCGGCGACGACGGCCTGCAGCTCGGGCAGGCGCGTGCGGATGCGCTGCCAGGCCGCGAATGCTGCGGCACCGTTCTCCGCGACGAACAGCGTCGAGCGGGTCATGCGCTCGTCGATCAGCGTCGTGACGATCCCGTCCGGGACGAGGCGTGAGATGCGCGCGCCGCGGCCGACCGAGGGCCACAGCGGGATCTCGTACGTCGCGAGCGGGACCGACTGCTCGCCGGTCATGACGTTGCCGGAGAGCTTGATCGGGCCCACCCAGCGCGTGGGGACGGCGGTGACCGTGCGGGTCAGCTCGGCGTCGGTGGCGTCAGCGGCCATGGCGGCCTCCTCGGGTGTTGTCGTTCGCGGCCGCGGAGCGGGCGCTGAGTGCGGCGGCGTCGATCCCGCGCAGCTCGCAGAACTCTCGCACGGAACCCCGCACGAGCAGGTCGGTGCCCGTGAGCGCGGGAACGGTCGGAGCGCCGACCGTCGCCATGAGCTGCGTGAGGTGCTCCTTCCACCGGTTGATCTCGGTGACGAGCGCGTCGACGCCGCCGTCGACGGCAAGCGCGAGGAACGTGCCCGCGACCCCGACGCCCTTCGCGCCGAGCGCGAGCGCCTTGAGGACGTCGAGCGGGTTGCGCACACCGCCGGAGGCGAGGAGCGTCGGGAAGTCGCCCGGCGCGTCGAGCAGACAGCTCACGGTCGACTGGCCCCAGCCCTCGAGGTACGCGTAGTCGCCGCCCGCGCGGCGGGAGTTCTCGATCCGCGCGAAGTTGGTGCCGCCGCGGCCGGAGACGTCGGCGACCGTGACGCCGAGGCCTGCGAGGGTCTCGATCGTGCGGCGGCTCAGCCCGAAGCCGACCTCCTTGACGACCACAGGGACCGGCACGGCCGCGACGACGGCCTCGATCGTGGCGGGCCACGCGGAGAAGTCGCGCGACCCCTCCGGCATGACCGTCTCCTGCATGGCGTTGACATGGATCTGCAGCGCGTCGGCCTGGAGCAGGTCGATCACGCGCAGCGCGTTGTCGACGCCGTGGTCCGCGCCGAGGTTCGCCATGACGAACCCGTCGGGGTTCTCCTCGCGGATCACCTGGAACGTCGGCGTCTGTGACGGGTCCTTGAGCGCGATGCTCATCGAGCCGGACGCCATCGGGATGCCCGTCTCGCGCGCTGCGATCGCGAGGGTGCGGTTGATCTCGCCGGTCGAGGCGCTGCCGCCGGTCATGCCGTTGATGTAGAAGGGCACGTCCCAGGCGACGCCGCCGACCGTCGTGCCGAGGCTGACGGTCGCCGGGTCGATCCCGGCGAGGGCGTGGTGGAGGAGCTCGACGTCGTCGAAGTCGTTGCGGCCGCGCACGCCTCGGTTCTGGTCCATCGCGAGGGCGACGTGGTTGTCCTTGCGTTCACTCGTCATCGACGGCTCCTTCGGGTGGGTGCACCGAGATGGTCAGGTGGCGCACGTCGTCGCGCTCCCAGGCGACGAGCATGCGGGCGACGTCGGCTGACGGCGGCGCGAGCACGATCCCGCAGTCGCCCCCGCCGGCGCCCGACGGCTTTCCGGCGGCGCCCGCCTCGTCGGCGGCGTCGCACAGCGCGGCGAGCCGCGCCGTCTCGAGGTCGAGGCCAGCCTGCGCGCCGAGGCCCTGCAGGAGGGTGCGGGCGCCGTGGATCGCGTCGAGGACGGCCGCGTCGTCGTGCTCCTGGAGTCCGCGGACGAGCCGGTCGACGTGGTCGCGGCTGGCCGCGACGAACGCGGGCATGTCGACCTCGCCGGTCGCCTGCTTGGCCTGCACGACGTCGACGAAGCGCGTCGTCGACGCAGGCGACCCGGTCCAGCCGACGAGCAGCTGGAGGTGGTCGGGCGGCGTGAGCCGGGTGACGGACAGGCCGTCCCAGCAGTCGGCGTCGAGCAGGTCGGCGGGGTCGCGGCGGCTCAGCTCGTCGATCAGCACGGCGCGGTCAGGAGCGCTGTAGCGGATCCAGCCGCCGAAGCAGCTCGCCGCGAGGTCGCCGCCCGAGGCGGCGGGCGCGATCTGCACGGTCGCGAGCAGGGCGAGCTTGAACACCTCGAGGTTGCTCAGGCCGAGGCCGTACAGCTCGGACATGGCGCGCACCGTCGCGACCGTGACGGCGGCCGAGGATCCGATGCCGAACTTGCGGCCCGAGACGTCGTCGAGCTGGCTGTCGATGCGCGTGTCGAAGAACTTCGGGGCGACGCTGCGGCGGGCGCGTACCCGCTCGACGGTCGTGATCGCGGACATGACGTAGTCGTACGGGTGGTGGTCGCGGTCGATCGTGACGTCGTCGCCCGACCGGCGCCACACGAGCGGCAGCTGGCCGTACTCGGGGGAGTGCACGGTGCCGACGTCGACGCTCTCGGTGAGCGTGACGGCGAGGTAGCGGTCGATCGCGATGATGACCGCGGGCTGTCCCGGCTCGACGACGGCGTACTCGCCAGCGACGAAGAGCTTGCCCGGTGCGCGGACGGTGATCATGCGGCGCCGCCGGCCGGGTCGACGAGGTGGGCGCCCGGGCCAGGCCCGGCGACGAGGACCTCGGCGCTCAGGCCCGGGATCGCGGCGGTGGTCTCACGCAGGGCGGCAGCGACGCGTCCCGCGTCGGCGGGCGGGCAGATGACTGCGACGTTCGGGCCGGCGTCCGCGGTCGCGTACGCCTCGATGCCCTCGGCGCGCAGGGCGACCACGCGGTCGAACAGGGCGATGCTCGCGGGGCTCAGGTAGCGGATCGCGGGCTCGGCGCCCTGCATCGTGGCGTGCATGCGCAGGGCGTTCGCCTCGGTCAGCTCACCGATGCGCGTGAAGTCGCCCGCCGCGCAGGCGGCGACCATCTCGTCGAGGCTCACGCGTGTCGACGTGACCCACGCGGGGAAGAACGGCGACGTCTCGATCGTGCGGCGCATCGCGACGCGGCTGGAGACGTGCTTGACGCCCGCGTCGAGCGTGACGACGACCATCGCGATCGTCGGGGCGGGCACCTCGCGCGCGTACGACGACGCGTCGTCGCCTTCCGTCCACAGCGCGACGTTCGGGATGATCGAGCGTGACGCCGAGCCGGAGCCGCGCCGGGCGAGGCGGCTCAGGCCGGGCTCGTCGAGGTCGAGGCCGTACGCGGCCGAGGCGGCGACGGCGAGCGCCGCGAAGCCTGACGCCGACGACGCGAGGCCCGCGCCCGTCGGGACCGTGTTGGTCGAGCGCACGCGCGCGTGCGCGTCCGTGCCGGCCTGCGCCCGCACGAGGTCGAGGAACGTGCTCACGCGGCGTGCGGCGTCGTCGTCCCGGACGGTGCCGTTCAGCTCGAAGACGTCCGCGGTCAGGGTCTCGTCGACCTCGACCGTCGTCGTCGTCGGGAAGATGTCGAGCGTGAGGGAGAGGCTGCCGGTCGCGGGCAGCGACATCGACTCGTCGCTCTTGCCCCAGTACTTGATGAGGGCGATGTTGGGGTGCGCCTGGGCCGTGGCCGTCGTCATGCGAACGCCTCCGTGGTCGACGGGTGGACTGCGGTCGCGCCGGCGGCGCGCAGCTCGGCGGCGACATGCTCCGCCGTCGGAAGGTCGGGGGCGAGGGCGAGCAGGCAGCCGCCGAGGCCGCCCCCGGTGAGCTTGGCGCCGAGCGCGCCCGCGGCGCGGGCCGCAGCGGCGAGCGTGTCGAGCTCGGGGCCGCTCACGCCGAGCGCGGAGAGGTGCTCGTGCGACTCGTCCATGAGCGCGCCGACCGTCGCGCGGTCGCCGGTCGCGAGGGCGGTGCGGGCGGCGTGCGCGATCGCCGTGAGGCGGGCGAGGATGCCGCCGAACCGGTCGGGCTCGGTCTCGCGGACGCGGCGGACCGCGTCGACCGCGGTGCGGGTGCTGCCCGCGACGCCCGTGTCAGCGAGGACGAACGTGAGCTCCGCGCCCGTCGGCAGGGCCTCGACGGTGCCGCCGTGGAACCACAGGGGAGACGTCGAGACGACGCCGTGCGCGTCGATGCCGCTCGGGGCGCCGTGGGCGACGCGCTCGGACGTCTGGATGAGGTCGTGACGCTCGCCGGAGGTGAGCTCCCGGCCGGCGAGGTCGGCGATCGCGGCGACGACGGCGGCGCCGGTCGCGGCGCTCGAGCCGAGCCCGCGCGAGGCGGGGATGTCGCTGCTGATGCGCAGCGCGACGTTCACGTCGGCGAGGTCGAACCAGCCGAGCGCGGCCTGCAGAGCCGCGACGGTGGGGCTGAGGCGGTCCGGCGCATCCGTGACAGGGCCGGAGTAGAGGGAGGACACGATGCGGCTGGGGCCGTCGGTGACGGTCACGTGCGCGGTGAGCGTCAGGGCCGGGACAGGCACCACGATCGCGGGGGCGCCGTGGACGACGGCGTGCTCGCCGAAGAGGATCGCCTTGCCGTGGCTGCGTCCCACGCCGCGACTCTGCGTCGCGGGGCGGCGCGGTTCCACACTGCTTCGCAAGGATCCTCCTGTCACGGTGCTCGACGTCGCTGACAGCACCGCGCCGGGTCACGGCCGAGTGCACGGCCCGAAATACCGTACATGCCTGGGTGAGGGGTGTCTGTGATCGGTTCGTGTGGGACGGACGCGCACCGGTGTGGGGCCGGTCACCCCAGGGGCGCGGGCTCCCGGGGCTGAGCGGCTCGTTCGTGGCTGCGCACGAGGTCGCGGGCGGCGTCGAGCGACGCGACGGCGGCCGTGAGGTTCACCCGCACGAGCGACAGGGCCGCAATGACGAGGCCGGCGCAGGCGGTCGCGAGGGTGTCGCGCTGGCTGGCGGGAAGGTCGGGGAGCTGGCGGGCGATGCCGGAGACGACGGCGGTGCGCAGCTCGGCTGCGTAGGCGTCGATCGTGCGCGCGACGGTGTCGTCGCGGGCGATCGGGGCGTTGGCGGCGGAGATGAGGAGGCAGCCGTTCATGGCGGCGCCGGAACCGGCGTGCTGGAGCGCGTCGCGCAGCCCGAGAAGGTAGCGGTCGAGGGCGTCGGGGGTGGCGTCGTCGCGCGCGAGCTGGCGTAGCGGCGGGCGGACGACCTCGTCGAGGTAGCTCGCGACCGCGGCGTCGAAAAGGCCGCGCTTCGAGCCGAACGCGTGGTAGATGCTCGAGCGTGAGAGGCCGGTGGCCTTCTCGAGGTCGGGGAGCGCGGCGCTCTCGTAGCCGTGCTCCCAGAAGACGGCGCGGGCGGCGCGGACGACCTCGTTCGTGTCGAACGTCTGGGTGCGGCCCATGTGACCCTCCTGGTGGTGAACTGATCGATCCAGTATATTCTAGATCGATCAGTCCACTAACGGCGCGCAGGGCGCGCTCAACCGAGGAGTCCCCATGGTCATCGCAGGCCTCGTGCTCGCAGGCGTCGCCGCCCTCGTGCACGTCTTCATCTTCTATCTCGAGTCGATCGCCTGGACGAGCGCCCGCGCCCGCGCCGTCTTCGGCACCGGCACCGTCGAGCAGGCCGCCGCGCAGCAGCAGCTCGCGTTCAACCAGGGGTTCTACAACCTCTTCCTCGCGATCGCCGTCGCCCTCGGCATCGGCCTCTACGCAGCCGGGCACACCGCCGTCGGCGCAACCCTCGTCCTCACCGGCGCCGGCTCGATGGCCGCCGCCGCCCTCGTCCTCCTCCTCTCGAGCCCCGACAAGGCCTCGGCAGCGCTCAAGCAGGGCCTCGCACCCGCGCTCGGCGTGATCGCCCTCGCCCTCGGCCTCGCACTCTGAAACCGAACGAAAGCAGAACATGACCCACGCAGCCAGCACCCAGGTCCAGCTCGTCTCCCGTCCCCACGGGTGGCCCACCCCCGAGAACTTCCGCACGGTCACCGTCGAGCTCGGCGACCTCGCCCCCGGCGAGGTGCGCGTCGCGAACGCGTTCCTCTCCGTCGACCCGTACATGCGCGGCCGCATGAACGACGTCAAGAGCTACGTCCCGCCGTTCGCCCTCGGCGAGACCATGACGGGCGGTGCGATCGGCCGCGTCGTCGAGTCCGCCGCCGACTCCTTGCCCGTCGGGACGCTCGTCCAGCACGACCTCGGCTGGCGCGACGTCGCCCAGGCAGACGCAACCGCGTTCCGCGCCGTCCCCGAGCTCCCCGGCGTCCCGCTCTCCGCGCGCCTCGGCATGCTCGGCATGACCGGCCTCACCGGATACGTCGGCCTCACCGCGATCGCCAGCATCAAGGAGGGCGACACGGTGTTCGTCTCCGGCGCCGCGGGCGCCGTCGGCACCGCTGCCGGGCAGATCGCCCGCCTCCTCGGCGCGAAGCGGGTCATCGGCTCGGCCGGCTCGGCCGAGAAGGTCGCGCTCCTCACCGAGAAGTACGGGTACGACGCCGCGCTCAACTACAAGGACGCGCCCGTCCGCGAGCAGCTCCCCGCCCTCGCGCCCGACGGCGTCGACGTGTTCTTCGACAACGTCGGCGGCGACCACCTCGAGGCTGCGCTCGACGTCATGAACACCGGCGGGCGCATCGCCCTGTGCGGCGCGATCACCGGCTACAACACGACCGAGCGGACGCCCGGCCCGGACAACATGGCGAACATCATCACGCGTGGCCTCACGCTCAAGGGCTTCACCCTCGGCAGCTACGTCCACCTCGCGCCCGAGTTCACCCAGAAGATGGCCGGCTGGTTCGCCGACGGCAAGATCGCCTACGACGAGACGATCGTCGACGGCGTCGAGAACGCCGTCGACGCGTTCCTCGACATGATGCGCGGCGGCAACGTCGGCAAGATGCTCGTCCGCGTCAGCCCGGACGCCTGAGCATCCCTCGCGGGGCGCGGTGTCGAGACGACGCCGCGCCCCGCCCGGCTGCGCAGTGCCGGACGGGGCGCGGTGGTCGTGGTCAGGACGCGGGGGCGTCCTGCGTGATCTGAGCGGGCGTGCCCTGGTGCTGCACCTCGATCTTCCGCGGCTTGGCCTGCTCGCTCACCGGGATGGTCAGCGACAGCACGCCGTCGGCGTAGCTCGCCGTGATCTGGTCGAGCGCGAGGCCGCGACCCACCGTGAGCTGGCGGGCGAACGTGCCCGACGGGCGCTCGCGGACCAGCCAGTCCGAGTCGCTCGAGCGTGCGGTCCGCTCAGCGCGGATCGTCAGGGTGCTGTCCTCGACAGAGATGTCGATCGTGCCCGGGTCTGCACCCGGCAGGTCGACCGCCAGCACGTAGTGGTCCTCCTCGCGCAGCAGGTCCATCGGCATCGCCGCGGAGCCGCGCGGGGTCGTCAGGACGGACGACATCAGGCGATCCATCTCCCGGAACGGGTCCCAACGTGTAGCCATCGTCACCACCTCCTCGAAGCACGACCTCGACCGTCGAAGTCGTCGAACGCCGTCAGCGGCTGCCCGCGGACGGGTTGGCTACATCTCCTGTTCTAGCACTCGTGCATGGTGAGTGCCAGCCTCGTTCGGCGAGAGCGAAACGTGCAGTCTCGCCGACGGGACCACCGTTGACCGGCCCTGCCGACGGTGCTTCGATGAAGAGTCGCCAGGGACCGTTCCTCGCCGAGGACCCCCGGCGCCGTGAGGGGTGAGCGAACCCATGACCAAGCACTCCGTGACGAAGCGCGTCCTTCCCGCCGTCGGGCTGCTCCTGGTCCTCGCCCTGGCGGCGTGCGCGCCCACGGCTCCCGAGGCCAGCGAGGCGGCCGGCGCGCCCGGGGTCTGGCAAGGGCTGTGGCACGGGCTGATCTCGCCGGTGACCTTCATCGTGTCCCTCTTCAACGACAAGGTCGGCATCTACGAGGTCAGCAACTCCGGCAGCTGGTACGACGCCGGGTTCATGCTCGGCGTGTCGGTCGCGCTCGGGGGCGCAGCCCGGGGCGGCGGATCAGCTGGGGCGCGCCGCACCACACGGCCGTGAACGTCGCACGTCCACACGGGACAGGTCCTGGCACGTGGGTGTGCCTGCAAGATGAGGGACATGACATCGAACATCCCCTCCCCGAGACAGCTACGTCTGATCATCGAGACCGACGACTTCGACAACGCCGTGCGGTTCTACCGCGATGTGCTCGGGATGCCGGAGCAGCTGGCCTTCGCAACTGAGGGCGACGACCGCGTGGCGATCCTGCACGCTGGCATCGCGACGATCGAGTTGGCCACCCCGACGCACGCCAAGAACATCGACGTTGTCGAGGGGGCGCCGCACACGCCCGGAGTGCTCCGGATCGCACTGGAGGTCGATGACACCGAGCAGGCTGTCGCGGCAGCACTCGACGGCGGCGCCGACCTGGTCGCCCCGCCGGTGAAGACGCCCTTCCAAAGTCTCAACGCCCGTATCCAGGGGCCGGCAGGCTGGCAGGTCACGTTCTTCCAGGAACTGGAGACGCTAGAGGAGCGGGGAGCGCGCGAGGGCTTCACCACCGACGACGTCCGCGACCGCTGAGCCCTGGCCCGGGGTGGCCGACTCTTGGTCGTCCGCGCTATCCGGCGGACGACCTGCTTGCCCACGTCAGCAAGGCGGGCCGAGCGGCGAGGCCCGAACCCAGCCCCGAAGATTCTCCGGGCAAGGGTCCGAGCCTTGTGCGCGGCGTGGGCCCCGTGGGGCTCGAACCCACGACCCGCGGATTAAAAGTCCGATGCTCTACCAACTGAGCTAGAGGCCCGGGGCGCGGGCCGGAGGACCGAGGTGCTCGCGGGGGCCGTGCCGCCGTGGACATGCTACGCGGACCGGGCGACCGGTCGTGCCACGTGAGGGCCGGACGTACGCTCGGAGGGTCGCCCGGCCGTTCGACGAGGAGCACCCATGGGCAAGCTGTACATCGACCTGTTCACCACGCTCGACGGCGTCGCGCAGGCGCCCGGCGGCCCGGACGAGGACCGCGACGGCGGGTTTCCGTTCGGCGGCTGGCAGGCGCCGCACATGGACGAGCTGGTCGGGGAGTCCGTGACCGCCGGGATCGAGGCGATGGACGCGCTCCTCCTCGGTCGCCGGACGTACGAGATCTTCGCGGCGTACTGGCCGCATCACCGTGACGACATCGGCGCGCAGCTCAACGCCGTCCCCAAGTACGTCGCGAGCCGCGGCAACCCCGACCTCACCTGGGAAGGTTCGACTCTCCTCGGCGCCGACCTCGCCGCAGCAGTGCAGGCGGTTCGAGACCGGCACGAGAGCACGCACGTGATCGGCAGCGTCAACCTCGTGCAGACGCTGCTCGCCGAGCGGCTCTTCGACGTCCTGACGCTGTGGGTGTACCCGGTCGTGCTCGGCCAGGGGAAGAAGGTGTTTCCCGACGGGGTGCGCGCCTCCGGGCTCCGGCTCCTCGAGCCGCCCGTCGCAGGCTCCTCCGGCACCGTCCAGCTCCGCTACGCCCCGACCGGTACGGACCCCGAGACCGGCACCGTCGGGGACCTCGACGGGTGACTCACACGCCGCCGAGCGCCCGGTAGGCCACACCGAACGCCACCGCGACGACCGCCGCCCCGACGACCGCGACGATCCGGTCGTCGCGGCTCCGCAGGCGACCCAGCACCATCCCGCCGACAAGCACGAGCGCACACACCCCCGCCGCGACCCAGTACGTCAGGCCCGTCGTCCCGCTCACCACGGTGATGCCGTAGACCGACTCACCCAACCCGATCCCGCCCAGCAGGGCGGTCCCCGCGGCCGCAGCGCGGCCGCCGTCCCGCAGCGACGCGGCCGCAGCCCCGACGAACGGCCCGACCACGAGGCCGATGACCCCGAACCGCACCGGGCTGTAGAACAGGTCGGCCACGTCGGCCGCCGCCGCGTACCCGAGCACGAGCAGGATGAAGCTCGCCGCACCCAGCACCGCGCCCAGCCGCCACCCAGGGCGGGCGATCGCCACGAGGCACGCGGTCAGCAGCGTCCACCCGCTCGCCGAGTTCGCGAACGGAGCCAAGGCGTCCGGCAGCCAGCCCTGCGCGTGAAACGTCGCAAACCCGAGCGACCAGCTCGCGGCAAGGACGAACACGACCGGGAGCGCAGCGCGGCGCACGGTCGGGGCGGGCGAGAGGAGAGTCGCGGTCATGACCTCATCCCACCAAGCGCAACCGCTCCGGCGCGTCGGCCGCAGGGATCATCCGTCACCGCCGCACCTCATCCCGCGGGCCTACGCCTTGCCACTGGCGGGCGAAGGCCCGGCGGCAGCAGAACGCGCCTAGGCTGGACCCATCATGGAGAAGAAGCTGAACCCCAACCCCCACATCCCCCTCGACCTGCCGACGGGGGAGCGCCTGCGCGCCGCCGTCGACCACTACGGCGAGGACAAGGTGGTGGCCAGCGCGATCGCCCTCCTGCGCGGGGAGAACGCCGGCAAGGACTTCCTCCTGTACGCGGGTGGCCGGCACGGCCTCGGCATCCTCGACGGCGCCCCGCCCCTGTACTGGCCTGAGCTGTGGGGCGCCCGCGCCCTGCTCCACGTGTGGGACGACTCCGCAGCACCGTTCGTCCTCAAGGGCCTGAGCAACCAGGCGTGGCGTGTGCGCGAGATGTGCCTGCGCGTGGTGCTCGAGCGGGGCATCCCCGCGCTCGACCAGCTCGTGCGTCTGACGGACGACGACAACGCGCGCGTGCGCAGCGCCGCCCTGCGCGCTCTCGCACAGCAGGGCGGCGCTGAGCACCACGCGGTCATCGCCCGGCACTTCTCCGACCGTGACAAGACCGTCCGTCCGGTCGCGCAGCAGGCGCGCGACACGCTCAGCTCGCGGCTCGCCGCCGCAGAGTGATCGGGACGGTCGTCACGAGCGCGACCACAGCCACGACCGCGGCCAGCCCGCCGAACATCGCCCAGTCGACCACCGGCAGGGGCGTGCCGAGCATCCCGTAGCCCGCGCCCACGAGCGCAGGCAGGACGGCGACCGTCCCGAGCAGCACGGCCGCACCGATGACGAACACCGCCTCGACGAGGACCATCGCCGTGAGCTGGCGACCCGTCGCGCCCGTGCGCCGCAAGAGCGCCAGCTCGCCGCCACGCTGACCCGAGAGCATCGCGAGCGTGTTCGCGCCCGCGAGCGTCACGAACCCCAGCAGCGCGAGCAGGAGGATCATCGACAGGTCCTGCATCGACCCGCCCGAGCCCTTGACAGCCTCGACGTGCGCGGCGACGTCACGCACGGGTGCGCCGAGCGTCGTCAGGCGCTGCTCGACGTCGTCCGCCGCGCCCGGCGCGGTCTGCACCAGGATCGAGTCGGGCTGGGCGGCGAGGCCGTGCGCGGCGAGCGTCGCCTCGCCGACGACGAGGTCGCCGAACCCGAGCGACCGCCCGTACACCACGACGATCGTCGCCGTGCGCTCCTCGCCGTCGGGCCACCGCACCTCGATCGAGTCGCCGTAGCCCTTGCCCGTGCCGAACAGCGCGTCGCGGCCCACCGCGACCGTGTCGACGCCGTCGAGCGCCGCGACCGAACCCTCGCGCACGTCGAGGTCGAGGATGTCCGAGCTCGCGCCGCGCGGCAGCACGGCGAGCGAGCCCGCCTCCCAGGACAGCGAGTCGAACAGCGGCATCTCCTCGTCGTCGTCCTCGATCTTCACGTCCGCCGGGATCGCGGCCGTCGCGAAGGTGGCAGCGACTCCCGGGACGGCGGCGACCTGCGCCGCCGTCGTGCCCGCCGACGCGTCGACCACGAGGTCCGCGTGCAGGCCGGCCGTGAGCTGCTCGCCCGCCGCAGCGACCGTCGTGCGGTCGAACGCCGACTGCACCGTGCCGAGCGCGATCAGGAGAGCGAGCGGCACGACCGCCGTCGTCAGACGGCGCGAGAAGCCCCGCGCGTTCGCGAGGGCGAGGTGCCCGCTCGCCCAACCGAGCGGCGCCGTGGCGCGCAGCCCCCGCTCCGCGAGCCACGCCACGATCGCCGGGCCCGCGAGCGCGCCCGCCGTGATGAGCAGGAACGCCGACATGACGCCCGCCATCGTGCCCCCGATCCCGGGGAGGAAGAACGGCGTGAGCGCGAGGACGACGCCACCCGCCGTCAGGTAGACCGCCGTGGCGATGCGCGCCTTGCCGAGCCGCGTCGGCTCCGCCTGGCTCTGCTGGACCGCCGCCGTGGGGCTCGTGCGGACCGCCTCGCGGCTGGCGAGGCGCGCGGCGAGCAGGCACGTCGGGACGAGCAGCAGCAGCGTCGCGACGACGGGGACCGGGGAGAGCGTCAGCGCGTACCCGGCGGGCACGATCCCGCTCGACTCGAGCGCCGGCGTCAACAGCCGCGACCCGAACAGGCCCGGCACCGCACCCAGCGGCGCCGCGACCGCGAGGACCATCAGCACCTCACGGGTGACGAGCGAGCGGACCTGGCTGCCCGTCGCGCCGATCGCGCGCAGCAGCGCGAGCTCGCGACGGCGCTGGCGCAGCGCACCCGCGATCGTCGACGACAGCATGAAGACCACGATGAGGATCGTCGTGCCCGCGAAAGAGCTCGCGACCATCGCGAGCAGCATCGCGCTGCCGCCGACCGTGTCCGAGGCGAGGCCCGTGCGGAGCCCCGACTCGAGGAGGACGCCCGTCGCGGTCAGCAGCGCGGAGGCGAGCGCGACGATGATCGCGGACCCGGTGAGGCTCGCGCGGTTCGCGCGGGCGGAGGAGCGGGAGAAGAACCACATGGTCGTCACCGCCCCGCCGCTGCGAGGAGGTGCTCCGCGACCAGCTCGGTCGTCGGCTGCTCGAGGTGCCCGACGACGCGCCCGTCCGCGAGGAACAGCACCTGGTCGGCGACCGCCGCGACGCGCGGGTCGTGCGTCACGAGGACGAGCGTCTGGCCCAGGTCCCGGACCGCGCCCTGCAGCACGTCGAGCACCTGCTGGCCCGTGTGCGAGTCGAGCGCGCCCGTCGGCTCGTCGGCGAACACGACCGTCGGCCGCGTGATGAGCGCCCGCGCGATCGCGACGCGCTGCGCCTGCCCGCCCGAGAGCTGGCCCGGAAGGCGGTCCGCCATGCCGTCGAGCCCGACGGCGTGCATCAGGTGGTCCTGCCACGCCTGGTCGGGGCGGCGCCCGTCGAGCAGCAGCGGCAGCTGGACGTTCTGCGCGACCGTCAGGTGCCCGACGAGGTTGTACGCCTGGAAGACGAAGCCGATGTGGCGGCGGCGGAACTGCGTGAGCGCGTCCGGCTTGAGCGTGGTGAGGTCGACGTCGCCGACGACGACGTGCCCGCTCATCGGGCGGTCCAGCCCGGCCGCGCAGTTGAGGAACGTCGACTTGCCGGACCCGGACGGGCCCATGATCGCGGTGAACGATCCGGGCCGCAGGGCGACGGACACGGACGCGAGGGCCTCGGTCTCGTCGAGGCCGTTGGGGTACGTCTTGCGGACCTGGACGAGGCGGACGGCCGTGCGGGTGTCCGGCGGGGCGGGGGCGGTGATGTAGGACATGGGGTGCTCCGAGAGGTCGAGGGGACGTGCTCTCCGTCGTTCTCGACGCTATGAGCGGGGCGGGGGCGCGTTCGAGCCGCTCAGGACGCAACCCTGCGGCTTGCACCTTTCGATGCAAGCGGCCCGGTCACCCCTCGTCGGGGACCGTCACCACGCGGTTCTGGTACGCCCACACGACCGCCTGCAGCCGCGACCGGACGCCGATCTTCGGCAGCATCCGGGCGAGGTGCGACTTGACGGTCGACACCTCGACGACGAGCTCACGAGCGATCTCCTCGTTCGACATGCCTTGCGCGAGCAGCAGCAGGATCTCCGTCTCGCGCGCCGTGAGCAGCTCCGAACCGCGCTGCGCGGAGACCGGCTGCGTGCGACGCCGCTCGGCGAACTCCCGCAGCACTCGACGCGTCAGGCTCTGGTCGAGCGTGCCGTGCCCTGCCGCGATCGAACGCACCGCCGCGACCATCTCGTGCGGCTCGGCGTCCTTGAGCAGGAACCCCGACGCCCCCGCCTCGAGCGCGCCGAACACGTAGTCGTCGAGGTCGAACGTCGTCAGCACGAGCACGGGCACCGGGTCGACGACGTCGGGCCCGCACAGTGCACGCGTCGCGCTGATCCCGTCCCGGCCGGGCATGCGGATGTCGAGGCACGCGACGTCGGGCCGCAGCTCGTGCGCGAGCGTGACCGCCTCGTCGCCGTCGGACGCGACGCCCACGACCTCGATGTCAGGCTCCGAGCCGAGGAGGGCGGCCAGGCCAGCCCGGACGAGCGGCTGGTCGTCAGCGACGATGATGCGGATCACGCGGTCCCCCCGTCGGTCGTGTCGAGCTCGGTGTCAGGGTCGCGGGGCAGGCGCAGCGTCACGTCCCAGCCGCCGTCGACCTCCGGACCGTAGCTCAGCTCCGCCCCCGTGAGCGCCGCGCGCTCACGCATGCCGACGAGCCCGAATCCCCCGGAGGTGTCGCGCTCGGGCGGGGTGGCCGCGGAGTCGTTCCGCACGGACACGACGACGGCGGCCGGGTCACGGCCGTCGAGCGTCACGACGCACGGCGCCCCGGGCGCGTGCCGTGACGCGTTCGCGAGCGACTCCTGGACGAGCCGGTACGCCGTGAGCTGCGCGAGCGGGCCGATGCCCGCCGCGAGGGTCGGACCACCGCCAGCAGGCAGCGTGACGAGCTCGACCGTGACACCGCGCGCCGACGCGTGAGCGACGAGCTCCGCGACTCCCGCGAGCGCCTCGACACCCAGCTCCGCGGCGTCGTCCTCCCGCAGCAGCCCGACGAGCCGACGCAGGTCCCGCAGGACCGCCGTGCTCTGGCTGCGCACCTGCCGCACCCCCTCCTGCGCCGCAGCCGGGTCGGTCGTGACCTGCCGCTCGATCGCCGCCGACATGACGGCGATGCCGGACAGGTGGTGCGCCGCGATGTCGTGCAGCTCGCGTGCCATGGCCGTGCGCTCCTGCGCGCGAGCCTCCCGCACGAGCGCGTCGCGCTCGCGGGCCAGCGCTGCGAGCTCCTGCTCGCGCGACCGGGCGACCGCCCGCCGGGACGCGACGAGCACGGCGACGAGCGCGGGCCCGCCCACGACGACCACTCCCTGGCCCACTGCCGCGGTCACCGCGAGCAGCGGCTCGAACATGCCGTCCCGCAGCCCGGCGACGGCGTGCGTCACGACGGTCAGCACGACGGCCGCGACGACCGCGGGCCGCATCTCCGCCCACGGTCTCGAGACCACCGCGACGTACACCGCGACCATCACCGCGAGCGTCGTCATCCCGGCGAGGCCGCCCGTCCCGGCGACCGCTGCGAGGAGCGGCACACCCGCGACCCCCACGAGCACACGCGCCTGGGCGGAGCTCGCCCACGCGAGTGCGACCGCCTGAACGGTCACCGTGGCGAGGACCACCCACCACGCTGCGTCGCCGAAGCCGGGCGCCACGTCGGAGGGAGCAGCCTCTGGATCAGGAAGGAACGGAGCCGCCAGCAGGCCGACGAGCGCGACGCACAAGCAGACGGCAGCGCGCACCGCGTCGCGGCGCACGGGACGAGCAACGATCACGGATTGTTGCGGCTCGACGTCACGACGACAGCGACGATCACCGCGACGACCGCGGCGACCGCCACGACACCCGCGATCAGGGCGAAAAAGGATATCGACGCCATCAGCGTTCCCTCCGGTCAGGCGGAGCGTCCCCGCCCCAGCCGCCCGCGCCCCTCCCGGGCACGGCCTGCCTGACGGTACTGCGCCTGCCTGACGTCGGCAACGGTCGCAAACGCCCTGGTACCTTGCGCGGATGCAGAGCCGCCAGCCTCGTTCCCGTCCGCGCCTCGCCGCCGTCATGGCGGTGGTCGTCGTCGCGGGGCTGCTCGGACGGTCGCTGCCGGGGCTCGTGGGCGACGTCGTCGGCGGCCTGCTCTACGCCGTCCTGCTCTACCTCCTGCTCGCGCTCTTCGCGCCGCGGGCCCGGGCCGCGACGCTCGTCGTGGCCGCTGCCGCGCTCGGCGTCACGGTTGAGCTCGCCCAGCTCACGGGACTGCCCGCACGCGTCGGCGAGCTGTGGGCGCCCGCCCGCCTCGTGCTCGGCTCGACGTTCGTCCCCCGCGACCTCGCGGTCGCCGTCGCAGGCGCCACGCTCGCGGCCCTCACCGACCGCCTCACCCGCCGCGGCCCGGCACGGCGTACGGTCGAGGCATGTCACGAGCTGCCGGATGGCACGACGAGCTGCAGGGACGAGCACCGGGAGACTGGCCAGCCTTCCTGAGCGAGCACTCAGGGCTGCCCGGCCCGCGAGCGAACCTCGCCCTCGTCGACGCTGTGGCGGCGCTCGCCTCGCAGGCCACGATCGACGCGCTCCTGGAGTCGGGCGACGAGTACCTCGTCATGTGCGCCGCAGCCGCGCTCGGGCGGCGGGCCGACGACCCGGCCGTCGCGGCCCGCGCGCGAGCCCTCGCCTCGGACGAGCGCTGGCGCGTCCGGGAGGGTGTCGCGATCGGCCTGCAGCTCCTTGGCGACCGGGACCTGCCCGCGCTGCTCGTGCTCGCGGAGGAGTGGGCAGACGACCCCGACCCGCTCGTCGGGCGTGCCGCCGTCGCCGCCGTCTGCGAGCCACGACTGCTCCGCGACCCCCAGGCGACGGCCGCCGCGCTCGCAGCGTGCGAGCGCCTGACCGCGCGCCTCGCCGCGCTGCCGCCCGGGCAGCGTCGGGGCGCCGACGTGCGCACGCTGCGCCAAGCCCTCGGCTACTGCTGGAGCGTGGCCGTCGCCGCCGACCCGGCCGCGGGCCTGCCCACGTTCGGTGCCCTCGACGTCGCCGACCCGGACGTCGCCTGGATCGTCAGGACCAACACGGGCAAGAAGCGCCTCGCATCCCTCCTGCCGAGCCCTGCGTGACCACCGTGTTGCTCCTGCCCCTGGGGCAGGGCCTAGCGTCCACGGCATGACGAACGACGCATCTGCCGGCCAGCTCACGACCGGAGACCTCGCCCGGGCTGCCGGGCTCACGACCAAGGCCGTCCGGCTCTACGACGAGCGCGGGCTCCTGCACCCCGCACGCACGTCCGAGGGGTGGCGGCTGTTCGACCGCACGCAGGTGGACCGCGCGCGGCTGATCGCGCTGCTCCGGTCGCTCGGCGCGCCGCTCGGCGTCGTCGCCGGGCTCCTCGAGGCGGGCGGCACCTCGGACTCGAAGGGCCCGGGCAGCGCCGTCGGGGCGTTCGACCGGTGGTGGGCGCAGGAACAGTCCACGCACGCAGGCCGTGCGCCTCTCGCCGAGCTCGTGCGCCGCCGTCTTGCGGGCGAAGACCTGCCCGCGCTCGCAGCGGCGCGCAGGGAGGTCCCCGAGCAGCTCGTCCTGACCGTCACGTGCCGGACGGACGCGGCCGGGCTCCCGGACGCGCTGCGGCGCAGCGCGGGCACGCTCTTCGAGCAGCTCACGCCCGACGACGTCGCCGGCCCCGTGTTCACCGTGTACCGCGGACGTGTGACGCCCGACGGCGACGGCGAGGTCGAGACGTGCGTCCCCGTCGTCGCGCCGCTGCGACCCGCGCGCGGCAGCGTGCTGCGCGTCGAGCCTGCGGCGACACTCGCCGTCGTCACGGTCCCGGGCCCGCCCGACGCCGTCGGCTTCGCTCGCATGGTCGAGGTCCACGACGCGCTGTCGTCAGGTCGCTTCACGCTCGACGGCGGGGCCGGCGCCGAGCCGTGCGGTGCGAACCGCGAGATCACGTACCCGCCGCACGAGGAGCAGCGGACCGACGTCGCGGTGCCGGTGGGCTGAGGTCCGCGGGCCGCGGGGGCCGCGTCAGGGCAGGAGGGTGGGCGCGATCCATCGCGCGCCCTGTGCGAGCGCGGCGAGCGTCACGAGCGCGAAGATCGCGACCCAGAGCCCGCCCGGCGTCCGTGTGAGCCGGCCGAGCACGTCCGCGTCGGAGCCGGTCGCGCCCCGGCGACGACGCTGCACCTGCAGCTCGACGACCGCCCGCGGCGCGCCGAGCAGCAGGAGCCACACGACGGCGTACGCGGCACCGAGGCGCAGACCGTCGCTGCCCCACCAGGTCACGCCGACGAGGGCGACGAGCGTCACGAGCACCGTCCACAGCCCGTACCAGTTGCGGATCATGACCAGGACGAACACCGCCACGAGCACGAGCGCCCACAGGACGCCGACGGCGTAGCCGCGGTTCAGCCCGTACGCCGCCGCGAGCCCGAGGACCGCGGGCGCGGTGTAGCCGGCGAACGTCGTCGCGACCATGCCGGGCCCGCGTGGCCGACCCTTCGACACCGTGAGCCCAGACGTGTCCGAGTGCACGCGGATGCCCTGCAGCTGCCTTCCCGTGAGGAGCGCGACGACGGCGTGACCCGCCTCGTGCACGGTCGTCACGCCGTGCCGCACGACCGACCACGGCGGCCGCCAGGCCACGACGACGAGCGCGGCCGCGGCGGTCACGAGGACGAGCCGCAGGTCGGGAAGGTCGGACGGGGTGGTCGCCGCGGACCAGATCTGGTCGAGGACGTCGAGGACTGTCTGCACGGTGCCATCCTGCCTGCCCCGCCTGTGACAGGCCTGGTCGGGAGGGGGCGGGAGGCGAACGTCACGCGGACGGGGGAGGTGCTTCGCCGCGTCGTCTGACATGATGGGACCTACTCGGGCCGCGCGATCTGCCGGCCCAGCGTCGTGGAGTCAGCACGTCCCAGCGAGATCGCGGGCGCGTGCGAGCCTGAGTTCTCTCGCGGCGGACCCCGAACCCTCGGTCGAGACCGGACAGCCGGTCGGTGCCGAAGGCTGCCAGGAAGCAGCCAGCAATCAGGCTCGTCGCAGCCTCGTCCCCGCCCGTGTGCGCGGGAGACCTACCCAGAGAGCACCATGCCTTCCACGCCTCAGTCCTTCGCGGACTTCGATCTGCCCACCGCCGTCGTCAACGCCCTCGCCAAGGACGGCAAGACGACCCCGTTCCCCATCCAGACGGCGACGCTGCCCGACACCCTCGCAGGACGCGACGTCCTCGGGCGCGGCCGCACCGGCTCCGGCAAGACCCTCGCCTTCTCCCTGCCGATGGTCACGCGCCTCGACGCGACCCGCCCCGAGGGACGCCGTCGGGCTGCCCGTCCGCGCGGTCTCGTGCTCGCCCCGACGCGCGAGCTCGCGTCGCAGATCGACGCGACGCTCGCCCCGCTCGCCACGTCCCTCGGGCTGACGACGACGGTCATCTTCGGTGGTGTCGCCCAGTCGCGCCAGGTCAACGCGCTCGCGGCGGGCATCGACATCGTCGTCGCCTGCCCGGGGCGCCTCGAGGACCTCCTCAGTCAGGGCCACCTGACGCTCGACGACGTCGAGATCACCGTGCTCGACGAGGCCGACCACATGGCCGACCTCGGCTTCCTGCCCGGTGTGAAGCGCATCATGGACCGCACGCCCAAGCGCGGTCAGCGCATGCTCTTCTCGGCGACGCTCGACAACGGCGTGGACGTCCTCGTCAAGCGCTACCTGAGCGACCCGCTGCACCACGCGGTCGACTCGGCGCAGTCGCCGGTCGCCGCGATGACGCACCACATCTTCGAGGTCGCGGACGCGGGCGTGAAGCGTGACGTCGTCACGCAGCTCGCGAGCGGCACCAACCGCCGCATCCTCTTCACCCGCACGAAGCACCAGGCGAAGAAGCTCGCGAAGACGCTCACCGCTGACGGCATCCCGGCCGTCGACCTCCACGGCAACCTGTCGCAGGGTGCGCGCGAGCGCAACCTCGAGGCGTTCTCGACGGGCGCGGTCAAGGTGCTGTGCGCGACCGACATCGCGGCGCGCGGCATCCACGTCGACGAGGTCGAGCTGGTCGTGCACGTCGACCCGCCGGCCGAGCACAAGGCGTACCTGCACCGCTCGGGCCGCACGGCTCGCGCCGGGCACGGCGGCGACGTCGTCACCGTCATGCTTCCCGAGCAGCGCGGCGACGTGAAGGACCTGACCCGCAAGGCGAAGATCGCCGCGACGCCCGAGCGTGTGCGTGCGGGTGACGCGCGCATCGCCGAGCTGGTCGGTGACGTCGCGGAGCTCGTGGCGCCGTCGGCCGCCCCGGCCGCCGCGCAGCCCGCGCCCAAGCAGCCGCGGAAGAAGAAGCCCGCGGGCGAGACTGCGCGCGGCGCTGGTCGTGGCGCGCAGCAGGGCGGCGGGCAGCGCGGTGGCGCGCAGCGCGGCCAGCGCAGCGAGCAGGCTGGCCAGGGTGGTGGCCGCCGGTCGGGTCAGTCCGCCGAGGGTGGTCGCGGGCGCCGCGGTGCTGGTTCGGCGCCGACGACGTACTCGACGTCCACGCCGTCGTCCGGGGGTTCCGGCCGTTCGGGTCAGGGCCGCTCCGGGGGCTCGCGCCAGGGCGCGACGTCGGGTCGCACGCGTACTGCTGCCGACTTCTCCCGCGGCCGCGGCCGCTGACCCACGGGGTCTTCTTCCCCTTCGCCGAGGTAGGGGGTTGCGCTCGAGGTAGGGCCCTCTAGGGGCCTGTCTCGCGTGCGGCCCCCTATCTCGGCGTCGTTGTGCCCGGCGGGCCCGGCCGCGCGCGACGGAAGAATCGCGCGGCCGGAGCCCGCGCCGTCGCCCCTCCTCGGCGCGTGGTGCCGAGGCGAGGGAAGATGTGAGGGCGCGACGGTGTTGCGCCCCCTGAGGAGGAGAGACATGACGTACCAGGTGAACAAGACCGACGACGAGTGGAAGGTCGTGCTGACCCCGCAGGAGTTCCACATCCTGCGCGAGGCCGGGACGGAGCGCCCGTTCACGGGGGAGCTGCTCGACGAGAACCGCGAGGGCATCTACCGCTGCCGCGCCTGCAGCGCCGAGCTGTTCCGGTCGACGACGAAGTTCGACGCGCACTGCGGCTGGCCGAGCTTCTACGAGGCCACGAGCTCCGACGCCGTCGAGCTGCTCGAGGACCACTCGCTCGGGATGGTCCGCACCGAGGTGCGCTGCAAGAGCTGCGGCTCGCACCTGGGCCACGTCTTCGACGACGCGCCCCAGACGCCCACGGGCAACCGCTACTGCATGAACTCGGTGTCGCTCACGTTCGACCCGGACGCCTGAGCAGCCGACCCAGCGCAACAGATCGCCCCGGTGCACACCTCACGTGTGCACAGGGGCGATCTGTCGTCCGGGGGCTGGCCAGGGCCCGGGCTCGCAGGGCTC
Source organism: Flavimobilis sp. BM9 (assembly GCF_058313055.1). NCBI lineage: Bacteria > Bacillati > Actinomycetota > Actinomycetes > Micrococcales > Jonesiaceae > Flavimobilis > Flavimobilis sp. BM9. The sequence continues at coordinate 177,758 of NZ_JBZEMO010000004.1, forward strand.
GGGACCAGGGCGAGAGCGCGGGTCAGGACTGCTCGGCGTCCTCGCGAGCGAGCTCCTCCATGCGCAGCTCGAGGTTGGACTTGGTGCCGAGCGGCACCTCCTTGATGAAGAGGATCGCGACGAGCGTGACGAGCGCGATCGGCGCAGCGACGAGGAACACCTCGGCCACGCCGGCACCGTAGGCGGACTCGACGATCTTGGCGATCGGCGCGGGCAGCTCGTGGACGTTGGGCAGGGTGCCGCCGGAGAGCGGCCCGCCGTCGACCCCGAGGGACTTCAGCCCGGACGCGATGTCCGACGTGATGCGCGAGCCGAGGATGGCGCCGAGCACGGAGACGCCGAGCGCGCCGCCGAGCGAGCGGAAGAACGCGATCGTCGCGGAGCCCGTCGAGAGCTCGGCGGGCGACAGCGTGTTCTGGGCCGCGAGCATCATGTTCTGCATGAGCATGCCCATGCCGACGCCGATGATCGCCATGTAGAGGCAGATGAGGCCGAGGTTCGTCTGGTAGTCGATCGTGCCCATGAGCCCGAGGCCGACCGGCATGAGGACGCCGCCGACGATGAGGAAGACCTTGTAGCGGCCGCGGCGTGAGATGGCCTGGCCGGTCGCGATCGAGGACGTGAGCTGGCCGAGGATCAGCGGGATGGTCAGCAGGCCGGAGACGGTCGGGGAGTAGCCGCGGGCGATCTGCATGTACTGGCTGAGGAACACGGTCGTGCCGAACAGCACGACGCCGACGGAGGCGCTCGCGATGATCGCGAGGGTGACCGTGCGGTTGCGGAACAGGTCGAGCGGGATGATCGGCGCGGCGACGCGGGACTCGACCCAGACGGCGATCGCGAGGACGACGACGGAGCCGCCGACCATCGCGGCGGTCTGCCAGGAGGCCCAGTCGAACGAGTTCCCGGCGAACGTGACCCAGAGGAGGAGCGTCGAGATGCCGGCGGACATGAGCAGCGCCCCCCAGTAGTCGATGTCGACCTTGTCGGGGCGGGTGAACGGCGGGAGGTGCAGCGTCTTCTGCAGCAGGACGATCGCGACGACGGCGAACGGCACGGCGATGAAGAAGTTCGCACGCCAGCTCACGGCGTCGGTGAGGAAGCCGCCGAGGAGCGGGCCGCCGATCGTGGCGACGGCCATGATGCCGCCCATGTAGCCCATGTACTTGCCGCGCTGGCGGGGCGCGACGATGTCGGCGATGAGCACCATGCTCACGGCGGTGAGGCCGCCTGCGCCGACGCCCTGGAGGGCGCGCCACGCGATGAGGGTGCCGCTGCTCTGCGCGAGACCGGCGAGGCCTGCGGAGACGACGGTGAGGACGAGCGAGAGCTGGACGATGACCTTGCGGTCGAACAGGTCGGCGACCTTGCCCCAGATGGGGGTGCTGATCGTCGTCGTCAGCAGCGTGGCGGTGACGACCCACGTGTAGGCGGACTGGTTGCCGCCCAGGTCCGCGACTATGCGAGGCAGCGACGAGCTGACGATCGACGTCGACAGGATCGACACGAACAGGCCCATGAAGATGCCCGAGATCGACCGGAGGATGTCGGTGTGCGACATGGTCGAGGGTTCGCCGGGGAGGTGGTCGGGGCTCTGGGCCGCACCGGTCTGGGGTGCGTGGGGCGCTGGGGACTTGCTCATGCGTGGTCCTTCTGGTCGGGCGTGGGGAGAGGACCGGCGGCACCGTCGGCGCCGGGGAGGGCGGACGCCGCCGCGGGGGCGTCGATCCGGTTGATGGCGTCGGCGACCGCGATGACGGAGGCCGCCGCGGTGTCGAGGTCTGCGGGGTCCCAGCCGGCGAACGCGGCGGAGAGGTCGGTCGTGAGGCGTGCGAAGAGCTGCGTGACCTTGGCGCGTCCTGCGTCGGTGAGGCCGACGGAGCGGCCGCGGCGGTCGTCGTCGGCGACCGTGCGCTCGACGAGGCCTGCGGCGACGAGTGCGGAGACGTGCCGGGACGCGACGGACGTGTCGACCTTGAGGTGCTGCGCGAGGCAGCCGACCTGGGTCGAGCCGGCGCGCGAGAGGTGCAGCAGGAGCCCGATCGTCGCGCGTGGCAGGTCGAGGTCGTGCGACATGCGCGCGCCGAGGGTCCGCTGCGCGGAGGTGAGCACCTCGAGGGCGCGGGCGAGGCCGATGATGTGCGGGGGGATCCCGGATGGGGTGGTCATGGTGCTCCTTCGGGTGCCGGACCACGATAGGTGCCGTTGCTTGCAGCATGCAAGCAAATTGGGTCGGACGTGACGAGCAAGACAGCCCACGCCCCGACTGGCCGCCGCGACCCCTCGTGCCCAACACTGGACGGATGACTGACGCCACCGGACCACGCCGGCCGCACCGTCGGCCTGCGATGCTCGATCCGCAGCAGGCCGACGAGATCCCCGGCGTCAACGACCCCACCCTGCGCGCCGAGATCGCGCACACCACCGCGTGCGCGCTCGTCCGCGAGGCCCACGCGCACGAGGACCCCGACGTCGTCGAACGTCTCGTCCGCCTCGTCGAGACCGAAGGCCTCGACGTCGTCGCCGGGCTGTGGGCGGACTCCGCGCCCGAGACCCTGCCCGGCGCGCTGTGGCGCCTCTACGTGCTGCGCGAGTGGGTGCGCCGCGACCCCGCGACGGTCACGCTCCGCTTCCGCCTCGGCGTCGTGCACGCGCCCGTCCACGAGGCCGTCGCCGGAGCGTCGGGCCCCTCGCCCGAGGACATGCTCCGCCTGGCCGACGCCGTCCTCTCCGGCGTCTTCGCAGGGGACCTCGCCGTCGCGCTCGAACGTGCGAGCGCGTTCTGCCGCATCCTCGCCGTCGGCGCGGCGTTCGACGCCGACTCGGTCGACGTCACCGACGGCCCCCGGGCCACCCACATGACGCGACGGGCCTCGTCGCTCGTACGCACCGCCGAGGAGCTCGAGAGCTGCGCCCACCTGTGGCGCGCGGGCATGCTCGACTGACCTGACCCGGGGCTCGCCGTTCAGGAAGTGCACGGCGGGCCGCAGCGTTAGAGTGGACGTGCGACGCCGGGCTGCGGTAGCCCCGGGCTCCATCATCAGCCGCTACGAGCGGCCCCGCGCCGAGAGGCGCTCCCGGCCCGGCGTCGTTCATCTCACTCCCGCTCCGGGGCATAGGTCCCGCACGGTCCCCGGCCGGGATGGTGCAGCACCCGAACCCTCATCCGGTGGATGCCTGCCGGACGCCCGTGAAGTTGCGTGTTCACCCAAACGAGGTTCTACGCTGTACGCGACACCTCCCCTCGTCATCGGAGCTTCCCGTGCGCTTCCGTATCACCCCGCGCGATACATCTTTCTTCGACCTCTTCACCGCCTCGGCGGAGCACCTGGTCACCGGTTCGAAGCTCCTCAGCGAGCTCCTCGGTGCCGACAGGCAGGGCCGCAAGGCGATCGCGAAGCAGATGAACGAGGTGGAGCACCTCGCCGACGAGGCGACGCACTCGATCCTGCGACGCATCAACTCGACGTTCGTCACGCCGTTCGACCGTGACGACATCTACGCGCTCGCCTCCGCGCTCGACGACTGCATGGACTTCATGGAGGAGGCGAGCGACCTGATCGTGCTCTACAAGCTCGACGACCTCCCGCGCCGCGTCGCCGACCAGATCCAGATCCTGCAGCGCTGCGCGGAGATCACCGCCGAGGCGATGCCCCGCCTGCGCTCCATGCAGGACCTCTCGGACTACTGGGTCGAGATCAACCGCCTCGAGAACCAGGCCGACAAGCTGCACCGCAAGCTCCTCGCGCAGATGTTCGACGACGTGACCGACCCGATCGAGCTCATGAAGCTCAAGGAGGTCGTCGAGATCCTCGAGGAGGCTGCCGACGCGTTCGAGAAGGTGGCGAACACCGTCGAGACCATCGCGGTCAAGGAGTCCTGACCCCTCGTGGACGTCGCACTCGTTCTGGTCGTCGCCGCGCTCGCGCTGACGTTCGACTTCACCAACGGCTTCCACGACGCGGCCAACGCGATCGCCACCTCGGTGTCGACGCGCGCTCTCACGCCGCGTGCGGCTCTCGCCATGGCCGCGGTCATGAACTTCGCGGGCGCCCTCATGGGTACCGCGGTCGCCGAGACGATCGCTCACGAGATCATCCACATCGACGACGTCGGCACGCGGCTCACGCTCGTCGCGGTGCTCGCCGCGCTCGTCGGCGCGATCGTGTGGAACCTCATCACCTGGTGGTTCGGCCTGCCGTCCTCCTCGACGCACGCGCTCATCGGTGGGCTCGTCGGCGCGGGGCTCGCTGGCGGGATCGCCGTCTACTGGGCGTCGATCGTCGAGAAGGTCGTCCTTCCGATGGTCATCTCGCCGACGGTCGGCTTCGGTCTCGCGTTCCTCGTCATGGTCGGGGTCCTGTGGGTCTTCAAGAACGTCGCACCGGCGAAGGCGTCGCGCCGCTTCCGCATCGCGCAGACGGCGTCGGCTGCGGCCATGGCGCTCGGCCACGGGCTCCAGGACGCGCAGAAGACCATGGGCGTCATGTTCCTCGCGACGACCGCGATCGGATGGACCACGAAGGGTGACGCCATCCCGTGGGAGATCAAGATCCTGGCTGCGGCTGCGATCTCGGCGGGGACGGCCACGGGCGGCAAGCGCATCATGCGCACGCTCGGCCGCCGCATCATCGAGCTCGACCCGGCGCGCGGCTTCGTCGCCGAGTCGGTCTCCGCGGTCGTCCTGTACGTGAACGCGTTCTGGCTGCACGCCCCCGTGTCGACGACGCACACGATCACGACCGCGATCATGGGCGTCGGCGCGACCAAGCGGTTGTCGGCCGTCCGCTGGGGCGTCGCCAAGTCCATCGGCATGGCGTGGGTCCTCACGATCCCGGCCGCCGCAGGCGTCGCCGCGATCGTGTTCTGGCTCCTGCACCCGATCCTCGGCTGAGGTCGCCCGCCGCCTGAGGCGGCCAGACGCAGCGACGGCTCCCGTGCTCAGCACGGGAGCCGTCGTCGTCAAGGGCTGGTGACGCTCAGGAGACCCCGGCCTTCGCCGTGAGGATCGCCTGGTGCAGGTGGCTCTGCGAGCGCTCGACCGCGACGACGCGCGGGCCGTCGCGGTGGTCGGCGACGTGGGCGATGAGCAGCTCGCCGGGCTTGAGGTACGGGTCCTGCGACGGGAGGTCGGCACGGACCCCCTCCCGGGTACGCGCGGAGAGGGCTCGCACGACCGTCGGCAGCACGGGACGGTGCGTGCACATCACTGCCGAGCGGGGCTCCTGGAGGAGCCGGTCGACGACGGCCGCGACCTTCCGCGGGGAGGTCTCGTGAGCGAGCTCCGTCAGGTCGAAGCTCAGGCCCGACGCGAGGCCCGTGGCGCGGGCGTAGGGCGCCATCGAGTCGGCGCAGCGCAGCCAGTGCGACGTCGTGATCGACACCGCGCCGTACGCGGCGAGGATCGGGACGAGCGTCGCTGCTTGCAGGTATCCCGCCGGGGTGAGTGGCCGGTCCTCCTCGGTGCCCGCCCACGCTGCGCGCTTGCGTGCCCGGGCGTGCCGCGCGACGACGAGCGCGCGCGTGTCGAGACGGCCCTTCGCGTGCGCGTGCACGAGCGCGTCGAGAGGCTCGCGGTCTGCGGGGCGGGTGAGGCGGCGTCGGGCATCGTCGACGCCGAGCCAGCACGCCTCGTCGATCTCGGCGGGGTCCACGGCCGGCACGGGCGTGCGCGCGCGCAGCGCAGGCGCGTCCGAGTCCGTCGCGCGTCGTGCTGCCCAGTAGTGCACGCGCTTGAAGCGTCCCTCGGGCGTCTTGTACCGCAGCATCGGCAGCGGGATCCCGAGGATGATCGGCTTGCCGGTCTCCTCCGCGACCTCGCGGACCGCGCACTCCCGCAGCGTCTCGCCCGGGTCGAGCTTGCCCTTGGGCCACGACCAGTCGTCATAACGGGGGCGGTGGATGAGCTGGACCTGGAGCTCGCCCTTGCGGACGCGCCACACGAGCGCACCGGCGGCCTCGATCGCGTGCCGGTGCGAGCTCTCGCCCGTGTCGACGAGGCTGCTGCCGCTAGGGACGTGTCCCTGCGTCGACAGTCGGCTCACCGCCCGAGCCCGAGGCGGCGCCGCTGGCGCTGGATGAGCACGGCCTGGATGTCCTGGAGCGGCTCACCGTCGGGGCCGGTGTGGCGGTGCTCCCAGGTGCCTGCGGCGTCGAGGACCCAGGACGCGGTCGAGTCGTCCATCGAGGCGTCGAGCAGCGCGATGAGGTTCTGCACCTGCTCGGGGTCGGCGATGGACACGAGCGCCTCGACGCGGCGGTCGAGGTTGCGGTGCATGAGGTCGGCGGAGCCGATGAAGATGTCCGGGACGCCGTCGTTCGCGAACGCGAAGATGCGTGAGTGCTCGAGGTAGCGGCCGAGGATCGACCGGACCCGGATGGTCTCGCTGAGCCCGGGCACGCCGGGACGCACCGCGCAGATGCCGCGGACGACGAGGTCGACCTGGGCGCCCGCCTGCGAGGCACGGTAGAGCGCGTCGATGGTGGCCTCGTCGACGATCGAGTTCACCTTGATCTTGATCCACGCGGGCCGTCCGAGGCGCGCGTGCTCCGCCTCGCGGTCGATGCGCTCGATCAGGCCGGTCCGCACGGAGCGCGGCGCGACGAGCAGACGGTGGAACTCGGACTTGGGCGCATACCCGGAGAGCTGGTTGAACAGCCGGGTGAGGTCCTGGCCCACGTCCGGGTCGCACGTGAGCAGGCCGAGGTCGGTGTACTGGCGGGCGGTCTTCGGGTTGTAGTTGCCGGTGCCGACGTGGCAGTAGCGGCGCAGCCCGTCGGCCTCCTGCCGCACGACGAGCGACAGCTTGCAGTGCGTCTTGAGCCCGACGATGCCGTAGACGACGTGCACGCCCGCCTGCTCGAGCTTGCGCGCCCAGGAGATGTTGTTCTGCTCGTCGAAGCGTGCCTTGATCTCGACGAGCGCGAGCACCTGCTTGCCGGCCTCGGCGGCGTCGATCAGGGCGTCGACGATCGGCGAGTCACCTGACGTCCGGTAGAGCGTCTGCTTGATCGCGAGGACCGACGGGTCCGCCGCGGCCTGCTCGAGGAACGTCTGCACGGACGTCGAGAACGAGTCGTACGGGTGGTGCAGCAGGATGTCGCGGCGCTTGATCGCCGCGAACACGTCCGTCGGCTTCGCCGACTCGACCTCCGCGAGGTATCGGTGCGTCGTCGGGACGAAGCGCGGGTACTGGAGGTCAGGTCGGTCGATGTCGGCGATGAGGTGCAGGCCCGTGAGGTCGAGCGGCGCGGTGAGCTCGTAGACCTCGTCGGGCTCGACGCCGAGCTCCCGCACGAGGAGCTTGCGGATGCGCGGCGTGATCGACTCGGTCAGCTCGAGGCGCACGGGCGGGCCGAAGCGGCGCCGCAGCAGCTCCTTCTCCATCGCCTGCAGGAGGTTCTCGGCGTCGTCCTCCTCGACCTCCACGTCCTCGTTGCGGGTGACGCGGAAGCTGTGGAACTCGAGGATCTCCATCCCCGGGAAGAGGTGGTCGAGGTGCTGCGAGATGACGTCCTCGAGCGGCACGAACGACGTGCGCTCGCTGCCCTCCGCGCCGGTCTGCGCGCCGGGCGCCGACGGGCGGCCGCGGGAGTCGACGGCGATGAACCGGGGGAGCAGCGGCGGCACCTTGACGCGCGCGAAGTGCTCCTTGCCGGTGCTCGGGTTGCGGACGATGACCGCAAGGTTGAGCGACAGCCCCGAGATGTACGGGAACGGGTGCGCGGGGTCGACGGCGAGCGGGGTGAGCACCGGGAAGATCTGCTTGCGGAAGTACTTGTGCAGGCGGTCCTGCTCCTGGGCGGCCAGGTCCTCCCAGCGCACGATCGTGATGCCCTCCTCGGCGAGGGCGGGCTTGAGGTCGTCGAACACGCGAGCGTGCCGCGTCGCGAGGATGTGCGCGTGCTCGGCGATGCCCTCGAGCACCTGGCGCGGCGTCTGCCCGGACGCGGAGTTGACCGCGATGCCGGTCGCGATGCGGCGCTTGAGGCCGGCGACGCGGACCATGAAGAACTCGTCCAGGTTGGACGCGAAGATCGCGAGGAACCGCACGCGCTCGAGGAGGGGCAGGCCGGGGTTCTCGGCGAGCTCGAGGACGCGCTGGTTGAACGCGAGCCAGGACAGCTCGCGGTCCGCGAAGCGGTCGTCGGGGAGCGGGACGAGCTCCGGCGTACGGTCACTGCCCGGCTGCTCGGGCTCCGCGATGTGCTCGGCGATGTGCGCGGCGAGCTCAGGGTCGAGGGGGATCGTCGGCACGCCGGGGGCGCGGGCCTCGCCCGGAGCGGGAGCGCTGGCGGGGGCGGCTGGTCCGGTCGCGTCGTTCATGCTGCTCATCGTGGCACCTCGTGGTGACGCCGCGCGACCGCCTGAGGGCGCTCAGGCGCGCGTCGACCGCATGCGGACGCTGCGGGCCGTCGTCTCGAAGCCGGCCCGCAGGTAGGTCGCGACGGCGGGGACGTTGTCCGCATCGACGTAGAGGAAGGCGCGCGGGAGGCCGCGCGCCGCGACGTGCGCGAGCCCGACGGCGGTCAGCAGGTGCCCGTAGCCCCGCCCCTGCGAGTCAGGGTCGACCCCGACGACGTACAGCTCGCCGCCGGTCTCGTCGACGACCTTGACCCACACGAAGCCCGCGAGGGCGCCTGAGCCGGCGTCCTCGAGCAGCAGGAGGTCCTCGGCGCGGAACCAGGGTTCCTCGAGGCGGGCCTGCAGGTCGTCGCGCGTGAGGCGGCCCTGCTCAGGATGCGTGGCGAAGGACCGCGCGTTGACCGCGAGCCACGCGTCCTCGTCGCGCCCGACCTCGAACGAGCGCAGCCGGGTCCCCGTCGGCAGGGCGGGGTACTCGACCTCGGCCTCCGTCGCGGGCTCGACCGGTGCACCGCCGCCCGGGAGGACCGTGCCGACGGCGGGCTCGACGTCGCGCGACATCACCCACAGCTCTCGGGCAGGCTCGAGGCCGCGCGCAGCCGCGAACTCGAGAGCCTCGGGCAGGTTGCCGTGCGCCCACACCGAGAACACGCCGGGGGTCGACGCCGCGGCGTGCCTCCCCGTCGCTGCGGGGACGTCGCGTGCGACCCCCGCGACGGCGTCGAGCAGCGCGGTGCCGATGCCGCGACGGCGCAGCTCGGGCGCGACGACGAGCTCGGCTGACGGCTCGTCGCCGCCGACGTCGACCTGCGCGTACCCCACCAGCGCGCCTGCGCCGTCGTGAGCGAGGACGTGGACGACCGGCGCCTGCGCGGACAGCCAGAGGAGCGTCTGACCGGACAGCGGCGCGGTGCCGTCCTGCTCCTCGGCGCGCCCGGCGAGGGAGCGCACCGCGGTGGCGTCGGCCGTGTCGAGGCTCTTGTGGACGAGGAGGATGTTCACCCGTCCAGTCCACCACGGTGACGCCGCACGCGCGACGGCGTACCTCCGACATCTGGCCCACGGTGGTCACAGGCCAGGCACAGGCTCGACCTACAGGCGTCCCAGGTGCGGGCGTGACGCTCGTGCCATGACCTCACGCAGACGCCTGTTGATCAACGCCGCCCTCGTGGTGGCCCTCGTCCTCGTCGGCACCGGGACATGGTGGTTGCTGCGACCAGGCGATGGTCAGAGCGCCGACGCTGCGACGGGGGCGGTGCGCACCGTGACCGCGCAGCGCGCCGATGTCACGGCGACGATCGCCGCGCAGGGCAACCTCGGCTCGGCGAAGGTCACGGACGTCTCGTTCGCGACGTCGGGCACGATCGCGTCGATCGACGTCGCCCTCGGCGACACCGTCACGAAGGGCGACCTGCTCGGCACCCTCGAGGACGACTCGGTGCAGGACACGATCGATGCCGCGCAGGACGCCGTGACCGAGGCCAAGGCGCAGGTCGCGACCGCAAGGCTCAACGTCACGTCCGCGAACGAGGCGGTGGCCGAGGCGCAGGACGCGCTGTCCGCCGCGAAGGAAGCGGCCGCGGCAGCCGAGAAGGAGGCGAAGGCGAGCCCGACCGTCACCTCGTCCGGTACGGGCACCAGCAGCGCGGCGCCGACCGGGACACAGTCCCAGGTGACGTCCGCCAAGGCCCAGCGCTCCTCCGCCCAGTCCAACCTCACCAAGGCCCTCGCGACGCTCGCCGACGCGCAGGAGAACCTCACCGACGCGAAGGCCGCGCTCGACGACCTCACGCTCACGTCACCTGTCACGGGCGTCGTCACCGCGGTCACGGGCGCCGTCGGGCAGTCGACGGGCGCTGCCACGTCCGCAGCGTCGGGCGGGTCGGGCGCTGTCTCCGCCGCCGGCACCTCGAGCGCGTTCGTCACGATCTCCTCGCTCGCGAGGATGCAGGTCGCTGCGACTTTCGACGAGGCCGACGCAGCACGCCTCGAGGTCGGCCAGGCAGCGACCGTCACGTTCCCCGCGGTCGACGACGTCACCGCCGAGGCCACGGTCACGGCGCTCGACCCCGTCGGCACCACGTCCGGGTCCGTCGTCACGTTCGGCGCGACGATCACCCTCGACGCCGTCCCCGACGGCGTCCGCCTCGGGCAGACCGCCTCCGTGACCGTCACGACCGAGAGCGCGACCGACGTCGTCGCGGTCTCGAGCCAGGCCGTCGAGGTCTCGACCACCACCGACGGCGTCACGACCGGCAGCGTCACCGTGCAGGCGACCGACGGCAGCACCTCCGTGCGCACCGTCGAGGTCGGCGTGCAGGGTGACTCGCTCACCGAGATCACGTCCGGGCTGACCGCCGGCGAGACGGTCGTCGTCTCTGTCGACACCGAGGTCGGCACCGCCACGACGAGCGAGCAGCGGGGCGGCTTCCCGGACTCGGGCTCCTTCCCTGGCGGCGTCCCGGGCGGTACCGGCGGGTTCACCGGCGGCCAGATGCCCGGGGGAAACTGATGAGCGCCGTCCTCGAGCTGCGCGGAGTCAGCCGCGTCTACGGTGATGACCCCTCGTCGCAGGTGCGGGCCGTCGACAGCGTCGACCTCGTCGTCGAGCAGGGCGACCTCGTCGCCATCATGGGCGCGTCCGGCTCCGGCAAGTCCACGATGATGAACATCCTGGGGTGCCTGGACGTCCCGACGGCCGGCACCTACCGGCTCGACGGGGTCGACGTCGCGATGCTGACCGAGAACCAGCTCGCGGCCGTCCGCGGGCGGCGCATCGGGTTTGTGTTCCAGTCGTTCAACCTGGTCCCACGCATGACGGCGCGCGCGAACGTCGAGCTGCCCATGGTCTACGCGGGCGTCCGCCCCGCCGAGCGGCGCACGCGAGCGCAGGCGGCGCTCGAGATCGTCGGGCTCGCCGACCGCGCCGAGCACGAGCCGAACGCCCTCTCGGGAGGCCAGCAGCAGCGTGTCGCGGTCGCGCGCGCCCTCGTCAACGCACCGCGCCTCATCCTCGCGGACGAGCCCACCGGCAACCTCGACTCTCGGTCCACCGAGGAGGTGCTCGACATCTTCGGGCGGCTCAACGACGCCGGGGCGACGATCGTGCTCATCACCCACGAGGACGAGGTCGCGGCGCGCTGCCGCCGGGTCGTGCACATGCGCGACGGCCGGATCGTCGCGGACGACCGCACGGACGACGGCCTCGACCAGCCGCGACCGCGCCGCGAACCTGCGGGGGTGGCCCGGTGAACGCGTGGGACGTCACCCGCAGCGCCCTGCGCGGCATGGCCGCCAACCCGCTGCGGTCGGTGCTGACCCTGCTCGGCGTGCTCATCGGCGTCGGCTCGGTGATCCTGCTCGTCGGTGTCGGCAACGGGTCCGCCCAGGCGGTGACCGACCAGATCGGTGCCCTCGGCACGACGACGATCACGGTCCGCTCGTCGTCCGGCGGGGGACCCTCGGGGGCGGTCCGCGACCAGACGCTGACCCTCGACACGGTCGCCGCGCTCGAGCAGTCGATCGCGTCCGACGGATCGCCGCACCTCGCGTCGGTCGTCCCGCAGGTGACGTCGTCGGCGACCGTCGCCGTGGACGCGCTGAGCGCGAGCGCGCAGGTGGTCGGCACGAGCGCCGGCTACTTCGACGCGACCGCCTCCCCGGTCGCGCTCGGCACGGGCTTCACCGCGAACGACGAGGAGCTTGCCCGGCGCGTCGTCGTGCTCGGCGCCGAGATCGCCGAGACGCTGTTCGGCGCCGACGACCCGGTCGGCCGCAGCGTCGTCGTCGGGTCCACGCCGTACGTCGTCAACGGTGTCATGGCTGCGAAGGACTCCGCGGGGACGTCCTCGACGAACGACCTCGTGGTCATGCCGCTGAGCCGCATGCAGCGCACGATCTCGGGCTACGGAGGCCTGTCGACGATCGTCGTCGACGCGACGAGCGCCGACGACGTCTCCGCGGCCGTCGTCGAGACGACCGTCGTGCTGCGTGACGCCCTCGGTGTCGCCGCGGGCGAGGACGACCCGTTCACGGTCTCGAGCCAGTCCCAGCTCTTGTCCACCGCCGACTCTGCGACCAGCACCTTCACGTCCATGCTCACTGCGGTCGCCGTGCTGTCACTCGTCGTCGGCGGCATCGGCGTCACGAACATCATGCTCGTCACCGTCACCGAGCGGACCCGCGAGATCGGCATCCGCAAGGCGCTCGGGGCGCGCCGCGGCGCGATCCTCGGACAGTTCCTCACCGAGGCGACCCTGCTCTCCCTGCTCGGCGGCGCGCTCGGCGTGCTCGCAGCGCTCGTCGGGTCGCGCTTCACGATCATGGGCATCGAACCCGTGATCGTGCGCTCCTCCGTCGCGCTCGCTCTCGCCGTCTCCCTCGGCGTCGGCGTCCTCTTCGGCGGCTATCCCGCCTGGCGCGCGGCGGCGATGCGTCCCGTCGACGCCCTGCGCCATGACTGACCCCCCACCCTGCTCGACGACACCCGGAGCTGACATGACTCACGAGAACCCCGCTGCCCGCGCGACCCCCGACACGACCCCCGACGCGACCCCCGACACGACCCCCGAGGCGCTCCTCGCAGGAGAGCCTCAGACGCTGCCCGATGGCGGCCGCATCGTCTTCACGAAGCGCAAGAGGTCGACGGTCACCACGGTGCTCGGCGCCGTCGTCGCCGGTGCCGTCCTGTTCGCGGGGGGCGTGCTGACCGGCAACGCCCTCGGCGGCGACGACACCGGCGGCGGACGAGGCCCGGGCAACGCGACAGGTGCCTTCCCGGAGGCGCCCGGCGACCTTCCCGACGGCGCACTGCCGGAGGGCGGCACGCCGGGCGGCGGCGGGGGCTTCCCCGGCGCGACGAGCGGCGAGATCACCGCGATCGGTGACGGCACGCTCACCCTCACGACGGCCGACGGAACCGAGGTCACGGTGACGACGTCGGACGGAACCACGGTGTCCGTGGTCGACGAGGGCGAGGTCTCGAGTCTCGCCGTGGGCGACGCCGTGAGCGTCACGGGCACGACGGACGATGACGCCGTGACGGCGTCGAGCATCCTCGTGGGCGACGTGACAGACCTCGTCGGCGCACGCCCCAACAACCCACGCTAGGTGCTGCGACGGGGAAAGACCAGGGGCCAAGAGCCTTGAAATTCCGCCCTTCCCGGGCGCAGACTGGAGTCACAACAGCACAGAGGAACAGGCGGAACCCACGCGCGATCAGTCCACGCATAGGACCTGTGAACGGGGCCACTGCTCTCGACACAGCACAGTGCACGCTTGATAGCCCCTGTTCCTGCTGACCGGACGGCGTCCCGCTTGGGACGCCGTTCGTGTGTCCGCCTCTGGCTGGCGCCGCAGGCCGCGAGCACAATGAAGGCATGAGCCCAGCGCCGAGCGTCTCGTCGTCCATCACCGCGCGCCTCCACGTCGAGGCGAGGCCGACCGTCGTCAGCGAGCTGACGACAGCGATCGAGCACCAAGGCGGTCTCGTCACCGGCATCGACGTCACCGAGTCCGGCTCCGCCCGCATGACCGTCGACGTCACGTGCGCGACGAGCGGCGACGCCCACGCGCAACGGATCGTCGAGGCGCTGCGCCACGTCGCGGGCGTCGAGGTCGGCCGGGTCTCGGACCGCACGTTCCTCCTGCACCTCGGCGGCAAGCTGCGCATCGAGCCAACCTCGCCGATCCGCAACCGTGACGACCTGTCGATGATCTACACGCCCGGCGTCGCGCGCGTGTGCGAGGCGATCGCCCAGCACCCCGAGGACGCTCGGCGCCTGACCATCAAGCGCAACACCATCGCCGTCGTCACGGACGGCACCGCCGTGCTCGGGCTCGGCGACATCGGGCCGCTCGCCTCGCTCCCCGTCATGGAGGGCAAGGCGGCGCTGTTCAAGCGCTTCGCGGGGATCGACGCGTTCCCGATCGCGCTCGACACGACCGACGTCGACGAGATCGTGCGGACCGTCAAGGCGATCGCTCCCGTGTTCGCGGGGATCAACCTCGAGGACATCTCGGCACCACGCTGCTTCGAGGTCGAACGGCGGCTGCGCGAGGAGCTCGACATCCCCGTGTTCCACGACGACCAGCACGGCACGGCGATCGTCGCGCTCGCGGCGCTCATCAACGCTCTGCTGGTCGTGGGCAAGGAGCTCGAGGCGGTGCGGATCGTCCTGTCCGGTGCTGGCGCGGCCGGGACCGCCGTGCTCAAGCTCCTGCTCGCGGCAGGAGCGAAGGACGTCGTCGTCGCGGACATCGACGGCGTCGTCCACACGGGGCGGCCAGGCCTGACGGAGCAGCTGCGGTGGACGGCCGAGCACACGAACCCGCGCGGGCTCACGGGGACGCTCAAGGCCGCCATGGCTGGCGCAGACGTCTTCATCGGCGTCTCCGCACCGAACGTGATCGACGCCGACGACGTCGCGACGATGAACGACGACGCGATCGTCTTCGCGATGGCCAACCCGGCCCCGGAGATCGACCCGGTCGAGGCCGCGAAGCACGCGACGATCGTCGGCACCGGCCGCAGCGACTTCTCGAACCAGATCAACAACGTGCTCGCGTTCCCCGGCGTGTTCCGCGGCCTGCTCGATGCGGAGTCGTCGCGGATCACCGACGACCTGCTGCTCGCAGCGGCGCGCGCGCTCGCCTCGACCGTGCACCCCGACCAGCGCAACGCGACCTACATCGTCCCGAGCGTGTTCAACCCTGACGTGACGACAGTCGTCGCCGAAGCGGTGGCGAACGCGAGCCGGGCCTGACCGCAGCCCGAAGGTCCCACGAATCTGGCCCGGTCGCCCCGCATCGTGGAGACGTGCTGAGCATCGACGAGACCATGGCCTACCAGGCGCAGTCGGCGGCCACCAAGGTCGCCTTCACCCGCCGCCCCATCGCATACACCGTGCAGTCGATGCTGGCCGGGTCGTACATCGGCATCGCCGTCGTGCTCATGGTCTCCGCAGCGGGGCCCTTCCTCGCAGCAGGATCACCCGCGACGAAGCTCGTGCAGGGACTCGTCTTCGGCGTCGCGCTGACCCTCGTCTTCACGGCCGGCGGCGAGCTCGTCACCTCGACCATGATGACGATGACGCAGGGCGCGTACTCCCGCGCCATCAGCTGGTGGGAGGGCGGTCGCACGATCCTCTTCTGCTTCTTCGGCAACATGCTCGGCGCGTTCGCGTTCGGCGGCATGGTCCACCTCACCGGTCTCCTGGACCGGTCCACCCCGGCCGGCGCGATGCTCGCCGGCATGCTCGAGGGAAAGTCCCACGAGGCGATCCCTGAGCTCTTCTGGCGCGGCGTGCTCTGCAACATGCTCGTCTGCCTCGCCATCTGGTCGAGCGTGCGGCTCACGAGCGAAGGCGCGAAGCTGTTCACGATCTTCTGGTGCCTGCTCGCCTTCATCACCTCCGGGTTCGAGCACGTCGTCGCGAACATGACGTCCTTCGCCGTGGGGCTCATGGCGGGGCTCCCCGAGACGTCGTGGGCAGAGTTCGCGCGGAACATGACCGTCGTCGGTCTGGGCAACCTGGTCGGTGGTGCCGTCGTGGTCGGGCTCGCCTACGCGGTCAGTGCCTCCCGCGACCGCGCGCCGCAGACGGTCGACGCGGTCGAGCTGCCTGCCGAGGGACCGGAGGCGGCCAGCGCGACGGCGCTCGTCTGACCCTCGTCTGCGAAGCGCTTTCACCCGTCGTCGAGGAGTAGACCGCGAGGCCGGACAAGATGAGCCGTGGCGTCTGCGAGGTCGCCATGTTCAAGCTCTGACGGACGCGCGCGGTGCGTCGGGGTCTAGACTCCCGACAGGGACCTAGGTCCCGACGCACCAACGACGATGCGCACCGGAGGACCGATGACGACCGACGAGACTCCCGCCCAGGGCCAGCAGGGCGCCCCGGCGCACGAGCCGGGCCTCGAGAACCTGCTCCACGAGACGCGTTCCTTCCCGCCGTCGCGCGAGTTCGCCGCGCAGGCCAACGTCCACAAGGACGCGTACGCCTGGGCCGCTGCCGACCGCGTCGCGTTCTGGGCCGACCAGGCCCGCGAGCGGCTCTCGTGGCGCAAGCCGTTCACCGAGACGCTCGACTGGTCCGGCGCCCCGGTGGCGCGCTGGTTCGCCGACGGCACGCTCAACGCCTGCTACAACGCCGTCGACCGGCACGTCGCGGAAGGCCGCGGCGACCGCGTCGCCCTGCACTTCGAGGGCGAGCCCGGCGACACCCGCACGCTGACGTACGCCGACCTGCAGCGGGAGGTGTCGCGCGCCGCGAACGCGCTCGCCTCCCTCGGCGTCAGCGCCGGGGACCGGGTCGTCATCTACCTGCCGATGATCGTCGAAGCGGTCGTCGCGATGCTCGCGTGCGCGCGCCTCGGCGCGCCGCACTCCGTCGTCTTCGGCGGCTTCTCCGCAGACGCGCTCCGCTCCCGCATCCGCGACGCAGAGGCGAAGGTCGTCATCACCGCCGACGGCGGCTTCCGCCGCGGCGCGGCCTCCGCGCTCAAGCCTGCCGTCGACGACGCCCTCGCCCCGCGCGACGGCGAGGAGACCACGGTGACGAACGTCGTCGTCGTCCGCCGCACCGGTCAGGACGTCACGATCGAGCCCGGCCGCGACCTGTGGTGGCACGAGCTCCTCGAGACGGCCGACGTGCTCCACGAGCCCGTCTGGGTCGACGCCGAGCACCCCCTGTTCATCCTCTACACCTCCGGCACCACCGGTAAGCCGAAGGGGATCCTGCACACGACCGGCGGGTATCTCACGCAGGTGGCGTTCACGCACCACGCCGTGTTCGACCTCAAGCCCGAGACCGACGTCTACTGGTGCACCGCAGACATCGGCTGGATCACCGGCCACTCGTACGTCACCTACGGACCGCTCGTCAACGGCGCGACCCAGGTCATCTACGAGGGCACGCCCGACACCCCGCACCAGGGCCGCTGGTGGGAGATCGTCGAGAAGTACAAGGTCACGATCCTCTACACCGCGCCGACCGCGATCCGCACGTGCATGAAGTGGGGCGACGAGATCCCCGGGCGCTTCGACCTGTCCAGCCTGCGCGTGCTCGGCTCGGTCGGGGAGCCCATCAACCCGGAGGCGTGGATGTGGTACCGCCGCGTCATCGGCGGCGACCGCACACCGATCGTCGACACGTGGTGGCAGACCGAGACGGGCGCGATCATGATCTCGCCGCTGCCCGGCGTGACAGAGGCCAAGCCCGGCTCCGCGCAGGTGCCGCTCCCGGGGATCGCAGCGACCGTCGTCGACGACGAGGCGCACCCCGTGCCCGACGGCGGAGGCGGCTACCTCGTGCTCACCGAGCCGTGGCCCGCGATGCTGCGCGGCATCTGGGGTGACCTCGAACGGTTCAAGGACACGTACTGGTCCCGCTTCCCGGGCATCTACTTCGCTGGTGACGGCGCCAAGAAGGACGAGGACGGGGACATCTGGCTCCTCGGCCGCGTCGACGACGTCATGAACGTCTCGGGGCACCGGCTGTCGACGACCGAGATCGAGTCGGCGCTCGTGTCGCACGAGGCCGTCGCCGAGGCAGCGGTCGTGGGCGCGGCGGACGAGACGACCGGTCAGGCCGTCGTCGCGTTCGTGATCCTGCGCGAGGACGCCGCCGAAGCGCTCGGAACACAGGACCCGGACCAGATCGTCGAGGTGCTGCGCAGCCACGTCGCGAAGGAGATCGGACCGATCGCGAAGCCGCGCAAGATCCTCGTCGTGGCCGAGCTGCCCAAGACACGCTCGGGCAAGATCATGCGCCGCCTGCTGCGCGACGTCGCCGAGAACCGTACGGTCGGCGACGCGACCACGCTCGCAGACTCCTCCGTCATGGACCTCATCTCGCAGGGCCTCTCGAAGTCTTGAGCCGCGCGCCAGCCGGGCGCCCGGGCGTTCCTCCGTCAGACGCACACCCCGCGCGGCCGGGCACCCACGCAGATCAAGGAGCGGCGGCAGCCTCCCAGCGGCATGATCAGAGGATGCGGACCTTCGACGACCTGGTCCCGGACGCTGAGGCTCTCGCCCGCGCCTGGATGCACGCCGCGCAGGAGGGGGCGGCCGCCGAGACGACGCGTGAGCGGCGCACCACGCGCCGTCTCGCGCGGCTCGTCGCCGACCCGGACGGCCTCGAGCTCGCCCTGCGCTTCGTCGATCGCGTCGTCCGCCCGCGTGACGACGCCGTCGCCGCGCGTGAGCTCGCGCGGCTGCGCGGTCGCCCGAGCACGTTCCTGTCCGTCGTCGACCGCACCATGCTCGGAGCGGGCGCGCTCACGGCACCTGCACTGCCGCGCCTCGTCGTCCCGGCCGCGCGGGCGCGGCTGAGAAGCCTCGTCGGGCACCTCGTCGCCGACGACGGCCCGCGGCTCGGCGAGCAGGTCGCGCGGCTGCGCGACCAGGGGTTCCGCGTCAACGTCAACCTCCTCGGCGAAGCCGTGCTGGGCGAGCAGCAGGCGCGCGAGCGCGCCCGCCGCCTCCTCGAGCTCGTGCGCCGCCCGGACATCGACTACGTCTCGGTCAAGACGTCGTCGGTCGTCCCGCAGATCTCGACGTGGGACACCGCGGGCTCGCGCGACCGCGTGCTGCGCCGGCTGCGCCCGGTCGCGCGCGCCGCGGCCGCAGACGGGACGTTCGTCAACCTCGACATGGAGGAGTACCGCGACCTCGAGCTCACCCTCGAGGTGTTCGAGGCGCTCGCCGACGACCCTGGCCTCGCGCCGCTGTGCCTCGGCGTCGCGCTGCAGGCCTACCTCCCGGACGCGTCTGACGCGTTCGAGCGCGTCGCCGCCATCGCCCGCCGCCGACGCGCAGCCGGCGGCGCGCCCGTCAAGGTGCGCCTCGTCAAGGGCGCGAACCTCGCGATGGAGCACGTCGAGGCGGAGCTCCACGGCTGGCAGCCCACGCCGTACCCGACGAAGGCCGACGTCGACGCGTCGTTCCTCGACCTCGTCGACCGCGCCCTCGCCCCGCGCCACCACGGCTGCCTGCGAGTGGGCGTCGCGAGCCACAACCTGTTCCACGTCGCGCTCGCCCACCTCGTCGCGGTCGAGCGCGGCGTCACGGACCACATGGACGTCGAGATGCTGCAGGGCATGGCGCCAGCGCAGGCGCGCGTCGTGCGCGAGGCGACCGGGAGCGTGCTCCTCTACCTCCCCGCGGTCGCGCCGGAGGACTTCGACGTCGCGGTCGGCTACCTGGTCCGGCGCCTCGAGGAGAACGCCGCCCCGCAGAACTACCTGCACGCCGCGTTCGGCTCACCCGACGCGATGGCGGCGCAGGCGGAGGCCTTCCGCGCCGCCGCCGCCCGCCGCAGCGAGGTCGGCCGCACCCCGCGTCGTCTCTCGCCGCCGGAACCGCCAGGGGCGCACCCCGCGCACCCCGCGCACCCCGCGCACCCTGCGCACGCCGCCCACCCCGACCGTGAACCGTTCCACAACGCGCCCGACGCCGACCCTGCGCTCCCCGGGACGCGTGCCCGCGCGGCGACGCTCGTCGAGGGCGACACCGACGCCCGGCTCCTCGCGAACCTCCCCGCCGCGACGTACGTGCTCTCTCCCGCCGACGTCGACGAGGTGCTCGCCCGCGCGACGTCGGTCAGCTCGGCCTGGGCCGCCGCCGCGCCGTCCGTGCGCGCCGCCGTCCTGCGCGACGCCGCGAACCGGCTCGAGGACCTCCGCGGCGACCTCACCGCGACTGCCGTCCACGAGGCAGGCAAGACCGTCGCCGAGGCCGACCCCGAGGTGAGCGAGGCGGTCGACTTCGCCCGGTACTACGCGCTCGCCGCCGAGGCGCTCGAGGACGACCCCGACGCGACCTTCGAGCCCGACGGTGTCACCCTCGTCACGCCGCCCTGGAACTTCCCCGTCGCGATCCCGTGCGGGTCCGTCCTCGCGGCGCTCGCTGCCGGGTCGGCGGTCGTCGTCAAGCCGTCGCACGTCACGCCGCGCTGCACGCAGGTCGCGATGTCCGCCGTCCGCGACGCCCTCGAGGCGGCGGGCTTCGAGGCGGACACCGTCCAGGTCGTGCTCGCCCTCGAGGGCGAGGTGGGGCGCGCGCTCGTGACGCACCACGACGTGGCACGCGTGATCCTCACCGGGTCGATCGACACGGCTCGCACGTTCGCGGGCTGGCGGCCGGACGTCGACGTCCTCGCCGAGACGTCAGGCAAGAACGCGATCGTCGTGACGCCGTCGGCCGACGTCGACGTGGCCGTCACCGACGTCGTGCGGTCGGCGTTCGGGCATGCCGGGCAGAAGTGCTCGGCCGCGTCCTTGCTCATCCTCGTCGGGTCGGCGGGCACGGACGACCGGTTGCGGCGCCAGCTCGCCGACGCCGTGACGTCGCTCCGCGTCGGATGGCCGACCGACCTCGGCACGGCGGTCGGACCGCTGACGACGCCCGCGGAGGGCAAGCTGTGGCGCGCGCTCACCACCCTCGAGGCGGGTGAGTCGTGGCTCGTCGAGCCGCACCCGCTCGACGTGCCCCCGGCCGGGCTCGCCGAGGGACGCTGCCGCCTGTGGACGCCCGGCGTCCGCTCGGGCGTCCAGCCCGGCTCGTGGTTCCACCGCACCGAGGTGTTCGGGCCTGTGCTCGGCGTCGTGCGCGTCGCGACGCTCGACGACGCGATCGACGTGCAGAACGCCGTCGCGTTCGGGCTCACCGCCGGGCTGCACAGCCTCGACGAGGAGGAGATCGCCCGGTGGAAGGACCGCGTCGAGGCCGGGAACCTGTACGTCAACCGGCACACGACGGGGGCGATCGTGCAGCGGCAGCCGTTCGGCGGGTGGAAGGAGTCGGTCGTCGGACCGGGCGCGAAGGCGGGCGGGCCGCACTACGTCGCCCAGCTCGGCCGCTGGCACGACGCCGAGGGAGTCCCCGACCGTGGGGCCGAGCCCGAGGCGTGGCTCCAGCGGTCCCTCGCGTCCGACGAGCGTGTCTGGGCCGAGCGCTTCTCGCGCGAGCACGACCCGAGCCGGCTCACGGTCGAGAGCAACGTCCTGCGGTACGTCCCCGTACCGGACGCGGTCGTGCGTGTCGGCACAGGCTCGTCGGCTGTCGAGGTGCGTCGCGTCGTCGCGGCGGCCGAGAGGTGCGGTGTGCCTGTGACCTTGTCGGTCGACCCAGGTTGGGGCGAGCTGCCCGCCGAGGTACGTCCTGCGGACGGTGCCGGGCACGGCGCCCGCACCGTGCGCGACGTGCGCGTCGAGGATGCTGACCGATTCGTCGACGCCGTCGCGCGCGGGTCCGTGCACGGTCGGGTGCGGGCTCTCGGTGAGACGCCCGGGCTGCGGGCCGCCGCAGCGCCGTGGGCGGGCCGGACGACCGTGCTCGACCGTCCGGTCGTCGCGTCGGGCGAGCGTGAGCTGCTCGGGTTCCTGCGGGAGCAGGCCGTGTCCACGACGCTCCACCGCCACGGCCACGTCCCGGCGGTCCGCTGACGGGTGAGGCTCAGCGCCGGCGGCGGCGGGACACCGCCCACACGATCGCGACCGCCGCAGCGAGGGCTGCAGCGCCGGCGACGGCAGACGTCGTGCGCGAGATGAAGGGCCGCAGCGCGACCGGACGCGAGAACGTCAGGTTCCCCCAGCCGTTCTCCGCCGCCTCACGGCGCAAGGCGCGGTCCGCGTTGACCGTGAACGCGTGCCCGACCGCCGACAGCATCGGCACGTCCGTGATCGAGTCCGAGTAGGCGTACGACCCGTCGAGGTCGTACCCGCGACGTTCGGCCAGCTCGCGGACCGCGAGCGCCTTGTTCTCCCCGTACGCGTAGAAGTCGATGCCGCCCGTGTAGCGGCCGTCGACGACCTCCATGCGGGTCGAGATGACGTGGTCGGCGCCGAGCGCCGCCGCGATCGGCTCGACGACCTCCGCGCCGGACGCCGAGACGATGACGACGTCGCGGCCCGCCGCGTGGTGCACGGCCATGAGCTCGACGGCCTCCGCGTACACGTACGGGTCGATGAGGTCGTGGAGCGTCTCGGCGACGATCTCCTCGACCTGGGTCACGTCCCAGCCGGTGACGAGCGAGGAGATGTTGGCGCGCATGCGTTCTGTCTGGTCGGCGTCGGCGCCGCCCAGCATGAAGAGCAGGTGGGCGTACGCGCTGCGCAGCATCCCGCGGCGCGAGAGGAGGCCGCCGGCGAGGAACGGGCGCGAGAAGGCCGAGACCGACGACGTCGCGATCACGGTCTTGTCGAGGTCGAAGAACGCCGCGGTCGGCGGCGTCCGTCGTGCTGGCTGACGGGCGTCCACCTGCCGAGCGTATCGGGTCGGTCTCTGAGCGGGTCGGTGCTGCCCACAGTCCCGGTGTCGGACGCCGGACCCCGCACGTCCCGTCCCGCCCTGAGCGCCTGAACCCGCCGCGACCGAACCTGGCCGGTGTGCCCGTGCGGGCACGCTTCAGACGGGAGGCGGTCGATGCGGGGCTGGGCGGACACGGCGGGGAGGGACCCGAGGGGAGAAGCAGCCGGGCCTGCGGTGCGCGAGGCGGTCGTCGGGGTGTGCGGCGCACGTGGCGGCGCTGGCGCGAGCGTGCTCGCGGCCGCGCTCGCACGAGCACGCCACCGGCGCGGCCCGCACCCGGCGGTGCTCGTCGACCTCGACGACGCCGGGGGAGGGATCGACGTCCTTCTCGGGATCGAGGACCAGCCGGGCATCCGCTGGCCCGACCTGCGTGACGCGCGCGGCGACGTCCCCGCGCGCGAGCTCGTCGGGCTCCTGCCGCGCTGGGGCGACGTGCCCGTCCTGTCGGGCGACCGCACGCGACGGGAGCCGGTCGATGACGACGTACGCCGCGACGTGCTGAGCGCGCTGCGACGGGAGGCGGCCCTCGTGCTGGACCTCCCGCGCCCGGTTCCCGATGCCCCGGCGTGGGGCGGCGACGAGTGCGACGCCCTGCTCGTCGCGGCGCGCAAGGACCTCCCCACGGTCGCGGGGGCGCTCGGCGTGGTCGCGCGGGCGAGAGCAGGCGGCGCGCACGTCGCGCTGGTCGTGCGCGGCCGCGCCCCCGCAGGGCTGACGGCCGCGCAGCTGGGTGCGGCGCTCGACTGCCCCGTCGCCGCCGAGATGAAGTCGGAACGGGCCCTCGCAGCGGCCGTCGAGCGTGGCGTCGGGCCGTGCGGGGCGCGGCTGCACCGCGCCGCAGTCCGGGCGCTCGACCACGTCGCCGCGTCGGCGCCCGTCCTGGGTGGTGCCGTCCGGGGGCCCTGGCCCGCCCGCACGGCCGCAGCGGAGCTCTCGTCCGGCAGGATCGCGTGACTCGGCCGGTGGTCGACACGACGCTCGTCGCCGACGTCCGTGCGCGCCTCGGTGCCGCCGCGCGCGACGGTGAGCGGGCCGACGTCGGCCTGCACGTCCGGGACGCCCTGCGCAGCCGCGGCGCCGTGCTCGGCAGCCGTGCGCTCGAGAGCGTCGTCGCCGACGTGCGCGCGCACGTCCTCGGTGCCGGACCGCTCCAGCCGTTCCTCGACGACCCTGCCGTGACCGACGTCCTCGTCAACGGGCCCGGTGAGGTGTGGGTCGATCGCGGCGCGGGCCTCGACCGGGTCCACGTCGACCTCGGCGGGCCGGCGGCGCTGCGCGAGCTCGCCGTGCGCCTCGCCGCCGCGGGCGGGCAGCGGCTCGACGACGCGTCCCCGCTCGTCGACGCGCGCCTGCCCGACGGCACGCGGTTGCACGCCGTCATCGAGCCTGTGTGCACGTCCGGGGCGCTCATCTCGCTGCGCGTGCTCCGCAGCGCAGCGCTCGGCATCGACGCGCTCGACGCGGCGGGCGCGTTCCCGCCAGGGGCCCGGGCGACGCTCGAGGCCCTCGTACGGGCGCGCGCGAACGTCCTCGTGTCCGGCGCGACCGGGACCGGGAAGACGACGCTGCTCGCCGCCGTCCTCGCCCTCGTCCCGCCCGAGCAGCGCATCGTGTGCATCGAGGAGGCGCGTGAGCTCGCGCCCGTGCACCCGCACGTCGTGCACCTGACCGCGCGACAGGCGAACGTCGAGCACGCGGGCGAGGTGACGCTCTCCGCGCTCGTGCGGGCCGCGCTGCGGATGCGGCCCGACCGCATCGTCCTCGGAGAGTGCCGCGGCCCTGAGGTGCGGGACATGCTGCTCGCGCTCAACACCGGCCACGAGGGCGGTTGGGCGACCGTGCACGCCAACTCGCCGGGCGACGTCCCCGCGCGGCTCGACGCGCTCGCTGGCCTGGCGGGCATGACGTCGGCATCCATGGCGGCGCAGGCCGCGAGCGCGCTCGACGCCGTCGTGCACCTGCAGCGGCGCGGACGGCGGCGGGAGATCGCTGGGATCGGGGCGGTCGTCCGCGACGGTGACCGTCTCGTCGTCGAGGACGCCCTCACGTGGGATGACGGGGCGCCCGTGCGCGGGCCGGGGTGGGACGGGCTCGTCGCGCGGCTCGGCCCGCGGAGCCTGGTGGGCCTGGACGATCCGGTCGTGGCCGCGGTGCGGGAGATCGCGTGACCGCGCTCGCGTCGATCCTCGTCGCGGTCACGGCGGCGCTCGTGGCGTGGTGCCGACGCGGCTCGGCGGCGCGGGTCGACGCCGTGGCACGCCCGCGTGCCGTGGGTTCGCCGTCGCGCGGCGGTCGCGGCGGCGGCGCGGGCGTCCCGCTCGACCGGCTCGTCACGGAGGTCGCGACGATGCTGCGGGCGGGAGCACCGCCTGCCTCGGCGTGGGCGCGCGTGGGCGTGCTCGCTGACATGTCCGGGGTTCCGGACGCCCAGGCGCTGAGGGCACGGTGCGCGGACGGCGCCGCGCAGGGGTGGGCGCGACTTCTCGCCCGCTCCGGGCGCGCTCCGTCCCCCGACCGCCACGTCGTGGGCGTGGTCGCGGGGTGCCGCGTCGCCGCGGACGTCGGAGCGTCGCTCGCCCCCGTGCTCGACGGCGTCGCTGCCGCGGTCGTGCGCGCCCGTGAGGGCGAGGCGCGCCGGGCGGCGGCGCTCGCGGGCCCTCGAGCGACCGCGCGGCTGCTGGGTTGGCTGCCCGTCGGTGGGCTCGTCGTCGCCGTGCTGATGGGTGCGGGCCCCGGTTCGTCGGGAGCCGGGCAGGGCGTCACGACGGTGTCCATCGGGGCGGGCGCGCTGCTCATGCTCGCGGGTCGCGCCTGGACGCGGCGGCTCGTCCGCGAGGCTGCGGGAGCCCGGGGATGACGGGTGTCGTCGTGAGCGCGGTGACCATCGACGTCGTGCTCGCGGTCGTGGTCGCTGCGGGGCTCCTCGCTGCGGTGGTGCCGTGGCGGGGGCTCGAGCCGGGGCGGCGGCTGCCGCTCGTCGCCGCGCCCGGGTGCTCCGACGTGGCTGGCGGGGAACCTGCGGCGGAGCAGGCCGAGGAGGTCGACCTCGGCGTCGTCCTCGAGCTGTTGGCGGTGGCGCTGCGCGCTGGCACGTCGCTACCGCGGGCGATCAGGGTCACGGGTCAGGCCGTCGCGGGTGTCGACGGCTCGAGGCTTGCCCGCGCGGGGACCGCGCTCGAGCTCGGAGCCTCGTGGGACGAGGCGTGGCACGGTCCCGCCGACGCGGGCGCGCGTGCGCGCTTGCGCCTCGGGCGTCGGCGGACGGCCGACGACCGCGTCGTCGCGCTCGTACGCGACTGCCTGCGCCCGGCCTGGGTGGACGGGGCGGCGCCGGGCCCCCTCCTGCACGCGGCTGAGGCGCGCCTCGCGCACGACGACGCGACTGCTGCGCAGGTTGCCGCGGAACGTCTGGGCGTGCGCCTCGTCGTGCCGCTCGGGACGTGCCTGCTCCCCGCGTTCATCTTGATGGGGCTCGTGCCGGTGGTCGTGGCTCTCGGGCAGGGACTCCTGTGACAGCTGCCGTCCACAGGCGAGGCCGCCGCGCATCGACCGCACGCGGACGGGTGCAGCCGGAGCGGTACCCGCGAGGGGCGGCGCAGGCTCGGAGCGCGGCCGACCGGCCGCGACGGATCGACGGAGGAACCATGACCACGATGACCAGCACGATCGCCGCGCCGGGAAGGCCCGCGAGCTGTCCGACCGCCCCGAACGGCGCCCTGCGCGAGCGAGCCCGCCGCGACCGGCACGGAACCGCCCGGCTCGTGCGGCTCGCGGCACGGGCCAGGGCTCGGTGGGCGCGGACCGTCGTGCACGGGCGCGACGCCGGCCTCGCGACTGCCGAGTACGCAGTCGTCCTGATCGCGGCGGTCGGCTTCGCCGGCCTGCTGCTCGTGATCCTCACCTCGAGCGAGGTCCGCGGGCTGCTCCTCGGCCTCGTCCAGAAGGCCCTGGCTGTCGGATGAGCAGGTCGCCACGGCCGGCGGTCGCACCCCGTGGGGACTCGGGCGTCGTCACGGCGGAGCTCGCGGTGCTGCTCCCGACGGTCGTGGTCCTGCTGCTCGTGCTGCTCGTCGTCGGGAACGTCGGGATGACACGGCTGCAGGTCGCCGGCGCCGCGCGTGCGGGGGCACGCGCGGCGTCGCTCGGCGAGGACCCGGCTGCCGTGACGACCGCGGCCCGCCGCGTCGCGGGCGACCGCGCCGCAGTCCAGACCGGTGAGGACGGGGGCTGGCGCACCGTGGAGGTGAGCCGCGACATCGGGACGTCGTGGTTGTCGTTCCACGTCAGCGCCTCGTCGACCGCATGGGTAGAGCAGTGAGCACCGGCCGGGCCGGGAGCGGGGACGAGGGATCGGCCGCGGTCCTGGTCGTCGCCCTCCTCGCGGTCGCCGCGGCGCTCGTCGCGGCGGTCGCGATCCTCGCGGGCGCGCACACCGCGCGGGCCGACGCTCAGACTGCGGCGGACCTTGCCGCGCTCGCGGCAGCGCAGCGCCACGCGGTCGCGCGCTCCGGGGCGTGCGAGACGGGGAGCGAGGCGGCGACGCGCAACGGAGGTCGTCTCACCAGGTGCGTCGTGGCAGAAGACGGTAGCGTCACGGTCAGCGTCGAACGTGACCGTGGCGGTGTCTCGGGAGCATTCGGTGCGCGGTCGGTGGAAGCGACAGCGCGCGCAGGGCCGTCCTGGCTGCTGGTCGCACGTGCCGCCCCGTGATCGGGGGCTCGGCCGACCCGGCGCGTCCGCGCCACCGTCGACACGAAGCAGGGGAGACACATGAGGGCCGATGACCGAGACCGCCTCTGGGGCCTGGTGCACGCGGAACGAGCCGCGCTCGCAGACGACCTCGCCCGGCTCGAGCCGGAACAGTGGCACCACCGCACCTTGTGCGGGCGGTGGGACGTCGAAGACGTCGTCGCGCACCTGGTCGCGGCCGCGCTGACCGGTCGTGGCCGCTGGATCCGCAGCATCGTCGGCGCGAGGTTCCGCACAGACGTGCACAACCAGAGGCGGCTCGACGAGCACAAGGGTCGCGACCCGGAAGAGACGTTCGCGCGGTTCCGCGCAGCGGTCGACAGCACGATCGCCCCGACAGGTCACACGGCGGCCTATCTGGGCGAGGTCCTCGTCCATGCGCAGGACATCCGCCAGCCGTTGGGCCTGCCGAAGCGCCCGAGCGTCGAGGCGCTCACCCCTGTCGCGGACTTCTTCGCGAAGCAGGACTTCGCCGTCTCGAGCCGCAAGGTCGCCGCAGGCCTGGAGCTGGTCGCTTCCGACGGGCCGTTCCGCGCAGGCGCCGGGCCTCGTGTCGAAGGCAGCACGCTCGCGCTCGTCATGTCGATGGCAGGGCGGGACGCTTACCTCGACGAGCTCGAGGGGCCGGGGCTCGAGGATCTGCGGGGGAGGGTGTCCGCAGGGCACTGAGGGTCGAGAGTCGAGCCTCGGGGGAGCGGGGCCGGTCCGCGGCGTCGTCCGCGCCTGACGCACGACGAAATGTCAACCCGTTGACACCTCGAGTGTCAACGGGTTGACTTCCGGTATGAGCACACGCCTCACCTACTCGATCAACGAGCTCTCGACCGCGCTCGACGCGTACGCAGACCGCATCCTGCAGGCGCGTTGGGGAGTCACGATCAGCCAGTTCACCTTCCTCGCCGTGCTCGAGGAGGGGCAACCGATCGACGTCACCCACCTCGCCGAGTGTCTCGGTGTCACGAAGGCCGCGGTGAGCAAGCGTGTCCCCATCCTCGTCGGCAAGGGCCTCGTGCAGACCCAGACCGACCCCGCGAACGCTCGAAGGGTCGTCCTCACCCTCACCGAGGAAGGGCTGCGGCTCGCACGCGAGGCCGGGGACGTCCTTGAAACCGAGTTCGAGGACATGTTCGTCGACCGCCCCGACCTCGACCTCGAGCGGATCCACGCTGACGTGCTCGCAATGCTCGGTACCGTCCTGTCCAAGGAGAGCGCGAGATGACCTCGACCACG
The DNA here is from genome assembly GCF_058313055.1 of Flavimobilis sp. BM9. Lineage (NCBI taxonomy): Bacteria > Bacillati > Actinomycetota > Actinomycetes > Micrococcales > Jonesiaceae > Flavimobilis > Flavimobilis sp. BM9. The sequence goes on from NZ_JBZEMO010000004.1 coordinate 206,410, forward strand.
CCACCCTCAACCGCCCGAACCTCGACCGTGCGACCCTCGATCCTCGTCGTCCTCGGTCACCCGCGCAGCGACAGCCTGTGCGGGGCGCTCGCAGACGCCTATACCGAGGGCGCGCGAGCCGCGGGCGCCGACGTCACCGTCCTGCGCCTCGGCGACACGGACTTCGACCTCGCGTCCCGCCAGCACAGCCTCCAACGCTGGCTCGGCCCGGACCAGGAGCCGGCGCGTGAGCCCGAGGTCGAGGCGATGATCGCGGCGGTCCACGCCGCGGACCACATCGTGCTCGTGTTCCCTCAGTGGTGGGGCACCTACCCGGCCCTGCTCAAGGGGTGGATCGACCGGGTGATCCTGTCGAGGTCTGCGTTCTCCTACCGTGCAGGCTCGTCGCTCTGGGACAAGCACCTCACCGGTCGCACTGCGCGCCTCATCATGACGATGGACAGCCCTGCGTGGTGGGACACCGTCCAGTACCGCCGTGCCGCACTCAGGTCGCTCACGCACGCGACGCTCGGCTACTGCGGCGTGCGGACGGTGGGAACGACTCGTCTCGCGCGGGTGCGCTTCTCCTCCGCCGAGCGCCGCGCCGCATGGATCGCCCGGGCCGAGCGCCAGGGTCGCACCGATGCCGCGCGGACGCCGAAGGTGAGCCGCACGCCAGCCAGGTCCGAGAAGGTCTGACCCGGCCCACCCTGTCGTTCACCGTCGGGCACCCCCCGCGCGTTCTCCGAGCGCGGGCCGGGCGTGACTCCGTCAGTCCCAGCCCGATTCAGTCGGCCGCGGCTGACGGACTCGGCTGGAGCTGACGGACTCGCGAGAAAGGTGCCGGAGGGGGCAGGCGGGGGAGCGCGCCATCGGCGCCCGGATGGTCGCGACAAGTCGGCTAGCGGGCGGTCGGCGCCGCGCCGGGCCGCACACCGGGGCCCGGCGCGTCACACGCCGGTGCCGCTCCGAGGGCGCCGGTTCCGGCCGCGACCCGGGTCGAGGTCGCCCTCGGCGCCCTCGCCGTCGCGCACGCCGCGCGGGGCGGGGGTGCACGCGAGGACGACGTCGAGGAGCCGCACTGCCGCGTCCTTCTCGAGCGGGTTGTTCTGCGAGCCGCACTTGGGCGACTGGACGCATGCAGGGCAGCCGCTCGTGCACGGGCACGCGGCGATCGCGTCGCGAGTCGCGCGCAGCCAGGTCGCGCCCAGCTCGTAGCCGCGCTCGGCGAAGCCTGCGCCGCCGGGATAGGCGTCGTAGACGAAGACGGTCGCGTGCTCGGTGTCGACGTGCAGCGCGGTCGAGACCCCGCCGAGGTCCCAGCGGTCGCAGGTCGCGAGCAGGGGCAGGAGGCCGATCGACGCGTGCTCGGCCGCGTGAAGCGCGCCGGGGACGGTCTCGGCCGTGAGACCGGCCGCCTCGAGGAGCGCGGCAGGAGCGGTCCACCACACGGCGACGGTCGACAGGGTCCGCGGCGGCAGGTCGAGCTCTTGCGACCCGACGACCTCGAGGCCGGGCAGGCGCCGCTTCGTGAAGCTGATGACCTGCGTCGTCACGTCGACCTCCCCGACGCCCCACGTCACGGGCGCCGGGCCGGAGTCCCACGTCCGCGAGCGAAGGGTGCTCTGCACGGCGATCGTCGTGACGTCGTGGGACCACGTGCCGTAGTCGACGTCGCGGCGTCGCACGAGCGCGACGTGGTCCTGCAGGTCGAGGTGGTCGACGACGAACGTCGCGCCCTGGTGCACGTACACGGCGCCGTCGTGCACGGACCCGTCCGCGGCGGGCTGGTCGATCGTGCCGAGCATGCGTCCGGTCGCCGCCTCGACGACGCGGACGGGCTGCCCGCCCGTGCCGCGCAGGTCGGTGAGCTGCGACGCGGGCTCGGGATGCGTCCAGAACCAGCCGCTCGGGCGGCGGCGCAGCGCGCCGCGCGCGGTGAGGACGTCGAGCACCTCGGAGGTGTGCGCGCCGAACGTGTCGAGCTCGTCGGGGCGCACGGGGAGCTCGGCGGCGGCGGCGCAGAGGTGCGGGGCGAGGACGTGCGGGTTGCCGGGGTCGAAGACGGTCGCCTCGAGCGGGGCGTCGAGGATCGCTTCGGGGTGGTGCACGAGGTACGTGTCGAGCGGATCCTCGCGCGCGACGAAGACGACGAGCCCGTCGGCGCCGGCGCGCCCTGCGCGCCCGGCCTGCTGCCAGATCGACATGCGGGTGCCGGGCCACCCGACGATGAGGACGGCGTCGAGCCCGGAGATGTCGACGCCGAGCTCGAGCGCGTTCGTCGTGGCGAGGGCGCGCAGCGCTCCCGTGCGGATCGCGTCCTCGAGGGCGCGGCGTTCCTCGGGGAGGTAGCCGCCGCGGTAGGCGGCGACGGCGTGCTGCAGCGCAGGGTCGACGGCGTTCAGGGCGCGTTGGGCGCTCAGCGCGACGGACTCGGCGCCGCGCCGGGAGCGGGTGAAGGCGAGGCTGCGGGCGCCCGCGCAGGTGAGGTCGGCGAGGAGGTCGGCGGCCTCGGCGGTCGCGGACCGCCTGGGACGGTCCTCGACCTCGGGGGCGTCGACCCACCACTCGTCGGTGCCGGTCGTGGCGCCGTCGGCTCCGGGACCGGAGGGGGCGACGACCTGGAACCCGTCGACGCCGGAGTCGGCGGGCGGGAGCTCGGGCGGCTCCCACAGCACGAACGTGCGGGTGCCGGACGGTGCCGTGTTCTCGGTGACGGTGACGACGTCGCGCTCGTCCACGCCGACGAGGCGCGCGGCGCTGCGTGCCGGCTCGGCGGTCGTCGCGGACGCGACGAGGAAGATGGGCCCGGGACCGCCGGAGTAGTGCGCGCACAGGCGCTGGAGACGGCGCAGGACGAGCGACACGTGCGCTCCGAAGACGCCGCGGAAGGCGTGCCCCTCGTCGACGACGACGTAGCGCAGGGACCGCAGGAACCGCACCCAGCGGGCGTGGCTGGGGAGCATCGAGAAGTGCAGGAAGTCGGGGTTGGTCAGGACGGCGTCGGCGTGGTCCTGGACCCAGCGGCGCTCGGTGAACGGGGTGTCGCCGTCGCACGTCGCGACGCGCAGGTCGCGGACGTCAGCGGCCCGCAGGAGGCGTTCGACGCCGCTGAGCTGGTCGGCGGCGAGCGCCTTGGTCGGGCACAGGTAGAGCACGGACCCGCGGGAGCGGACGTTCTCGATGCGGCTGAACGCGGCGGTGCCTTCTGCGGCGGCGAGGATGTCGGCGCGCACGGAGGTGAGGGCGGGCAGCCAGAAGGCGAGCGACTTGCCTGAGCCGGTCGACGTGCCGAGCGCGGTGTGCTGGCCGTGCCACGCGGCGTCGGCCGCCTCGACCTGGTGGCGCCACGGGCGTTCGACGCCGAGCGCACGGTAGCCCGCGACGAGCGCCGGGTCCGCCCACGCGGGCCAGTCGGCGTGCACGCCCTCGCGGGCGGGCAGGTGGGCGATGTGCGTCGCGTGGTCGGTGCGGCGCCCTCCGGCGAGGAGGACGTCGAGGAGGTCGGGTGCGGGCACGGGCCAATCCTCGCACCCGGCCTGCGGCCGCCTGATGATCCAGGCATGGACACCTGTTGACACCCCTGGGCCCCGCGCCTAGATTGCGCAGTAATTCCGGAACGCAGGGTGTCAAACCAGGTGACCGGAAGGACTCGACAAGACAAGGTCACGAGTATCAGCGACAAGCCCCGGCTCGCTGGTCAGCAACCCTCCCGCGCGGTGGGGTGCTCCGGGTGAAGACCTGGCACCGGAATCGGTGCAAGAGCGCAGCCGCGAGAGCGGTTCGGACAGGAGACACGCACGATGATGGCAGGACGGCTTCGCACACCCGCGTCGATCTCGCTCGCCCCGGTGATGTGTCCGACCTGTATGCCCTGCGGGTCCGTCGCCTGTTGTCCCCGCGACTGACCCGCTGAGGTCCGCCCACGGCGGACCCCTGCCGGCGCACGCCGTCGCGCTCCCGAGCGCGCACGCCGTCGCCTGACCGTCCTTCTCGGACACCGCCGATGCCGGCTCCTCGGGAGCCCCCGGCCGTTGCAGTCACCTTGGCGCACGCTGCGCACCGTCCCACCTGACGACGTGAGTCCGTGGGGTCGGTGCTGCGCGCCGCCGTCACGCAGAGAGCGAAGACCATGACCTCGACCACCTCTTCCCGTCCCACGACCGCCGACCGTCAGATCCACCTGGGTATCGACCTCACGAGCGCGGGCGCGCGCCGCGTCACGAGCCGCGTGCCTGTGGCGTCGTTCGCGAGCGCGTTCGACGCCGAGCGTCTCGCTGACCTCGTCGCTGCGGCGCAGCGCGGCACCCTCGACTTCGTCGCGATCGACGACACGTTCCGCCTCCAGCCTGAGACGGTCGGCCTGCTGCGCGGCCGCCTCGACGCGGCTGTTGTCGCGTCGCGCCTCGGCAAGACGACGCGCGGCGTCGGCCTCGTCGCGACGATCTCGCCGGAGGCGACCGACCCGGAGCACGTCGCGACCGCGCTGCAGACGATCAGCCGGGTGTCCGGCGGCCGCGCTGGCTGGCAGGTCGACGGCAGCGCGCCTGACCGGTCGGTGACGGCCGTGACGCGGGCCGTGTCGTCGGTCGCGCCGACGGTCGTGCGCGTGCGCTCGGACGCTCAGCTCGAGCGTGCCGCCCGGCACGCGGACGTCCTGCGGATCGCCGCGACGGACCTCGACTCGGCGCTCGAGCAGCGCCGTCGGGCTCGGACGATCGCCGTCGAGTCGGGCCGCGCGGCCGACGACGTCCTCGTCCTCGTCGACGTGTATGCCGTCACGGGTCCGGACGCGGAGAGCGCGCAGGCGCGTGTCGAGCTGCTCGACGCGTTCGAGGGGACGGACGTCGTCGCGCAGCACTCCGACTCGCTCATCCACGTGGGGACGCCGCTCGACCTCGCGGAGCTTGCCGAGGCGTGGTTCGAGGCGGGTGCGGTCGACGGGTTCGTCGTGACGCCGTCGTCGCTCGTCGCGGACGTCGCGGGCCTGGTCGACGGCGTGGTGCCCGCGCTCCGGGCGAGCGGCGTGTTCCGCCGCGAGTACCCGGGGGCGACGCTGCGCGAGAGCCTCGCGCTCACGCCGTCGGGCGTGGGGGTCCTCGCCGGGGTGTGAGACGCGCTGCCTGCTGCCCTGCCCGGGCATCCCGGGCGGGGCAGCGGTGCGTGCGGGGGAGTTTCGCGCGTCGTTCTGCGGATGTGGGCGCGGCTGGGACTTTAGGCCCCTCCGCCACGCGGGTGCAGCAGAGCAGAATCAACATCTAGTGACAACGGTGTGACTCGACCACTAGATGTAGGGGAATCGAATGGCTCAGGCTGACGCAACGACGCGGACCCAGGTCGACGTGGGGTCGACCATGCGCGAGTACCTGGACCGGACCGACTGGCGCGTCAACGCCAACGCCAACCAGGGCTACTCCCTCGGCGGCCTCATCCTCAACACCGCCGGCAAGGTCACCGCGAACTACTGGCTCTCCGAGGTGTACCGCCCCGAGGTCGGGCAGGCGCACCGCGACGGCGACCTGCACATCCACGACCTCGACGTGTTCGGCGGGTACTGCGCCGGCTGGTCGTTGCGCATGCTCCTGACGCAGGGCTTCAACGGTGTGCCGGGCAAGGTCGAGTCGAACCCGCCCAAGCACTTCAGCTCCGCCGTCGGGCAGATCGTCAACTTCCTCGGCACGATGCAGAACGAGTGGGCCGGCGCGCAGGCGTTCTCCTCGTTCGACACGTACATGGCGCCGTTCGTCCGCAAGGACGCGATGACCTACGACCAGGTCAAGCAGTGCGTCCAGGAGCTCATCTACAACCTCAACGTCCCCTCCCGCTGGGGCACGCAGACGCCGTTCACCAACCTCACGTTCGACTGGACCTGCCCCGAGGACCTCCGCGACCAGGTGCCGCTCGTCGACGACTCCCCGATGGACTTCACGTACGGCGACCTCCAGGCCGAGATGGACCTCATCAACCGCGCCTACATCGAGGTCATGACGGAGGGCGACGCGTCGGGCCGCGTCTTCACGTTCCCCATCCCGACGTACAACATCACCGAGGACTTCCCGTGGGAGTCCGAGAACGCGACGCGCCTGTTCGAGATGACCGCGAAGTACGGGCTGCCGTACTTCCAGAACTTCCTCAACTCCGAGCTCGAGCCCGGCATGGTCCGCTCGATGTGCTGCCGCCTCCAGCTCGACCTGCGCGAGCTGCTCAAGCGCGGCAACGGACTGTTCGGGTCCGCTGAGCAGACCGGGTCGATCGGCGTCGTCACCGTGAACTGCGCGCGCCTCGGCTACCTGTTCCGCGGCGACGAGGCCGCGCTGGTCGCCCGGCTCGACGAGCTGATGGACCTCGCGAAGGAGTCGCTCGAGGTCAAGCGGCAGGTGGTGCAGCACTACATCGACGAGGGCCTGTTCCCGTACACGCGCCGCTACCTCGGCAACCTCGACAACCACTTCTCGACGATCGGTGTCAACGGCCTCAACGAGATGGTCCGCAACTTCACCGCGACAGCCGAGCAGCCGCAAGGGGCCCTCGACATCACGGACGACGAGGGGCACGCGATGGCCGTGCGCATCCTCGACCACGTCCGCGCGCGCATGGTCGAGTTCCAGGAAGAGACGGGCCACCTCTACAACCTCGAGGCGACCCCCGCGGAGGGGACGACGTACCGCTTCGCGAAGGAGGACCGGGCGCGCTGGACGGACATCCTGCAGGCGGGCACCGAGTCGAACCCGTACTACACGAACTCGTCCCAGCTCCCGGCCGGGTTCACCGCCGACCCGTTCGAGGCGCTCGAACGGCAGGAGGAGCTGCAGGGCAAGTACACGGGCGGCACGGTGCTGCACCTGTACATGAGCGAGAAGATGAGCTCGGCGGACGCCGCGCGCGAGCTGGTGCACCGGTCGCTGCAGAACTTCCGCCTGCCGTACATCACCGTGACGCCGACGTTCTCGATCTGCCCGAACCACGGCTACCTCGCGGGTGAGCACCCGACGTGCCCGCGCTGCGCCGAGCGCCGCCCAGGTGCCGAGCCGGTCGTGTGCGAGGTGTGGACGCGCGTCATGGGCTACCACCGGCCCGTGAGCTCGTTCAACATCGGGAAGAAGGGCGAGCACGCGGAGCGGCAGTTCTTCACGGAGGAGCGGGCGCGAGCGCACCTGCGGTCAGCATGATCCTCGCGGACGACCTCAACGTCGCCGGCTTCGAGCCGTTCTCGTCCTGCGACTGGCCAGGTCGTCTCGTCGCGACGGTCTTCCTGCAGGGCTGCCCGTGGGACTGCGGCTACTGCCACAATGCGGCGATCATCGACCCGCGCGCGCAAGGCGAGTCGAGCTGGGCGGAGGTGCGCGCGGTCCTCGCGCGCCGTCGCGGACTGCTCGACGGCGTCGTCTTCTCGGGTGGTGAGCCGACCCGTCAGGCGGGGCTCGCCGCCGCGATGCGCGAGGTGCGCGCGGCCGGCTACGCCGTCGGGCTGCACACCGGGGGCGCGTACCCACGCCGGGTGCGTGACCTCGCCGCGGAGGGCCTGCTCGACTGGGTCGGCCTCGACATCAAGGGTCCGCGCGACCGGTTCGACGTCGTCACGCGGAGGCCGGGCGGCGCCCGGCCGGCGTTCGAGACTCTCCGCGTCCTGCAGGAGGCCGGGGTGCCGATGCAGGTGCGCACGACGGTCGACCCGACGGTGCTCTCGCCCGACGACGTCGCGCGCCTGACCGCCGAGCTCGCCGAGGCCGGCGTCACGGACCATGTGCTGCAGGAGGTGCGCACGGACGGCGCCAGGCCCGAGTTCGTCGAGCGGTTCGCCGAGGTGAGCGGTGCGGCGAACCGGCGGGCCGAGGAGCGGGCCGCCGGGCACGGACCGGCGCGCCTCGACGTGGTTCCGTCGTGACGGCGCCCCGGCTGGCGATCGCAGCAGGTGAGGTCCACCCGGCGGAGCTGTACCTGCGCGTGGACGACGTCGCGCACGAGCTGGAGCGGGTCGTCGCGCTGGGTGCGGAGGTGCTGTCCCCGGCCGACGCGCGGCCATGGGGCGAGACGGTCGCCTACGTGCGCGCCCCCGGCGGTGCCGTCGTCGCGCTCGCCACGGGACGCTGACGCGCCGCTGCTGCGGGTCCTTGCTCCGGGTCGGGCTTTCTTCACGTGGGCTCGCTCACACGCAGGGTTCCTGGTGGTACGCCCGTGCTAACGTCGTCGACGGTGCCCATCGGCACCCGATCGAGCGTGAGCCCTTCGCCATGACGGCGCGGTTCACCCACGGCGTGCATCACCTGCTCCTCGCAGCAAGGCGGCACCAGCCAGACCTTTCTAGGAGCATCGAGTTGAGTACCGTCACGCCCGCGCGCCCCGACGCCCGCGTCACCACGACCGGCACCGAGCACGCCCCCACCCTGGTCGCCGCGACCGGACTGGGCTACTACCCGCTCGCGTTCGTCGCGCGCCTCCCGTTCGCGATGGTCGTCGTCGGTGTCCTCACGTACGTCGTGGCGGTGTCCGGGTCGGTCGCCGTCGGCGGCCTCGCGGCGGCTGCGGTCGGTGTCGGTGTCGTGATCGCCGGGCCGGTCGTCGGTGCGACGGTCGATCGTCGCGGCCAGCGCAAGGTCCTGCCTGCTGTTGCCCTCGCGAACGTCGTGGCGGTGCTGACGCTCGCGTTCGTCGTCGGGCAGGGCGTGTCGACCTGGATCATCGTCGCGTGCTCGTTCTTCGCGGGTGCCACGGTCCCGCAGGTCGCGCCGCTGTCGCGGACGCGGCTCGTGACGCTCGTCGGTGAGCGCGTCGCGCCGAGCCGACGCGTGAGGACGTTCTCGCGGGTCATGTCGTACGAGTCGGCGATCGACGAGACGGCGTTCGTGGTCGGGCCGGTGCTGGTGGGTCTGCTCGCGGCGTGGGTCGCGCCGTGGCTGCCGCTCGTCGCGGCGGCGGGGCTGAGCCTGACGGCGGTCGTGGCGTTCGCCCTGCACCCGACGGGTGCGGTGCGCTCGCACGCGGCACGCGATGCTGAGCGGGCGCCGCTGAGCGAGGTCGTGCGGGTGCGTGTGCTGGTCGTCGTGGCGGGTGCGTTCGCGGTCGGCCTGTTCTTCGGGACGACGCTGACGTCGCTCACCGCGCACATGGGTGTGCAGGGCCGCGCGGACGACGCCGGCCTGCTGTACGGCGCGCTGGGCCTCACGTCTGCGGCGCTCGCGCTGGGTGCGGCGGCGCTGCCGCGTGCGTTCGCGGCGCGGTGGCGCTGGGTCGGGTTCGCGGCCGTGATCGCGGCGTCGGCTGCGCTGTACGCGCAGCTCGGTGCTGCGGCGTCGCCGACGGCGGTGCTGCTGCTCATGGGTGTGGGCGTGGGGCCGGTGCTCGTGACGCTGCTGAGCATGGCGTCGGACCGCAGCCCGGTCGGGCGTGCGGCGACGACGATGACGCTCGCGACGGCGGCGCTGAGCCTCGCGCAGGCGCTCGCGTCGGCACTGACGGGCCAGGTGGCGGAGCGTGTGGGTGTGTCGGCGGCGATGTGGCTGCCGTTCGCTGCGGCGGTGCTGCTGCTGGTGCTGGGTGGCGCGAACGTCGTCGTGGAGCGTCGCGCGCGGCGGTGACCGGGCCTGCGGCCCTCGGTCGACGTGGTAGGTAGACAGTCTGACTAGGTAGCGGTACGTTCTAGTCATGTCCGAGACCGCGTGGCCCGCCGAGTGGCTTCGCGGCGTCCTCGAACCCTGCGTCCTGCGGGTCCTCGCCGACGGTGCCACGTACGGCTACGCCATCGCCGAGAAGCTCGCGGACCTCGGCCTGGGCCGGCTCAAGGGCGGCACCCTCTACCCGCTGCTCGGACGCATGGAGGCCGCGGGCTACGTCACCGTCGAGTGGCGCGCCGGCGACGGCGGCCCCGGCCGCAAGTTCTACGAGCTCACCGCGGCCGGGCGCACCGCGCTCGAGGACGCGACCGCCCGCTGGGACCTCTTCACGACGACGACCCGTTCGATCCTCGCGCCCGCGCCCGACGGTCCGGACCACACCCCGGAGGTGCTCTGATGGCACACGCCCCTGACCCCGCGTCCCTCGCCCCCCACGTCGACGACGCGTGGACCGACGAGTTCGTGGTCCGGCTGAGGCTGCGCGACGTACCCGGCGACCGCATCGGTGACGCCCTCGCCGAGGTCGACGCCCACTGTGCCGACTCGGGAGAGGGCGCGCTCGAGGCGTTCGGCGACCCCGTCGAGTACGCCGACAGCCTCGACCTGCCCAGCGCGCCCGACGAGCCCGGCGTGCGCCGCACGCTCGCCGGCAGCGGCCTCCAGATCATCGGGCTCCTGCTCGCGCCGCAGGCCGTCGAAGCCCTCGCGACCGGCGAGGGCCTGCCCCTCTCGGCGGGCGGCGTGACGACGCTCGGCATCATGGTCGCCGTCCTCGCCGCGTTCGCGGTGCGGCACGACGCGGTGCTGCGGAGCATGATCGCGCGTCCCTGGCCGTGGTGCGTCGGGATCGGTCTCCTGGCCACGGCCTGCGTCTTGCCGATGCTGCTCTGGCAGACGCAGGTGGCCGACGTCGAACCGTGGGTGGGTCTTGCCCTTGCCGTGGCGCTGCTCGCCGTCGGCGGCGTCGTCCAGGCGCGTGCCCTGGGCGCGGGGGACCCGGTCCTGCTGCCGGGCGACGAGCGCCCGGCGCCGCGCGTCGAGCCGGTCGTCTGGATGATGCCGGCTGCCGCCGTCGTGCTCAGCGCGTTCGCGTGGTTCGTCGCACGGTGACCTCCCCACCCAGGACGTGGGGCGGTCCCCTAGGATCGGACGTGGTCGCCCGGCGTCCTGCCGGACGGTCGCCGCACACCACGACCACCCGGGCCCCCACCGGTGAGAGGCGTCAGCGATGTCCACAGCGTTCGAGTCCATGAGCCCCGACGAGCTGGCCGCCGAGCGTGCGCGCCTCACGGCCGCCTACGCGGACCTGAAGGCGAAGAACCTCAGCCTGGACCTCACGCGTGGCAAGCCCGCGCCGGCGCAGCTCGACCTGTCGAACGACATGCTGAGCCTGCCGGGCGCGGACTTCCGCGACGGCAGCGGCCTCGACACGCGCAACTACGGCGGGACGCAGGGGCTCACCGAGCTGCGCGAGATCTTCGCCGAGCTGCTCGCGATCCCCGTCGCGAACCTCGTCGCGGGCAACAACGCGAGCCTCGAGACCATGCACGACCTGCTCGTGTTCGCGACGCTCTACGGCACGCCCGACTCCCCGCGCCCCTGGGGCAAGGAGGAGAAGGTCCGGTGGCTCGCGCCCGTGCCCGGCTACGACCGGCACTTCGCGATCACCGAGCACCTCGGCTTCGAGATGATCCCGGTCCCGCTGAACGCAGACGGGCCTGACGTCGAGGCCGTCGCGGCGCTCGTCGCGGCCGACCCGACGATCAAGGGCATGTGGATCGTCCCGACGTACGCGAACCCGACCGGCGCGGTCGTCTCGGAGGAGGTCGCTCGCGCGCTGCTGTCGATGCCGACCGCCGCACCGGACTTCCGCATCGTCTGGGACAACGCGTACGCGGTGCACACGCTCGTCGAGGACGGCGCGCCCGCGCTGCCGATCGTCGACCTGGCCGCGCAGGAGGGCAACCCGAACCGCGTGTGGGCCGTCGCGTCGACGTCGAAGATCACCTTCGCAGGCGCGGGCGTGAGCTTCTTCGGGTCGTCCGCCGAGAACCTCGCCTGGTACCAGTCGCACTACTCGATCAAGTCGATCGGGCCCGACAAGGTGAACCAGCTGCGGCACGTCCGCTTCTTCCGGGACGCTGCGGGCGTCCGTGCCCACATGGCGAAGCACCGCGAGATCCTCGCCCCGAAGTTCGACGCCGTCCTGGCCATCCTCGACGAGCGCCTCGGTGCTGCGGGCGTCGCGACCTGGACGCGTCCCGAGGGTGGTTACTTCATCAGCCTCGACGTCGTGCCCGGCACGGCGAAGCGCGTCGTCCAGCTCGCGAGGGAAGCCGGGATCTCGCTCACCGCGGCCGGCTCGGCCTTCCCGTACGGCAAGGACCCGGACAACAAGAACATCCGTCTCGCTCCGAGCTTCCCGTCGCTCGACGACGTCAAGGCCTGCATGGACGGCGTCGCGACGTGCGTCCTGCTCGCGGCAGCCGAAGCCGCCTGACCCTCCTCGACGACGATCACCTGGAGCTGTCCCCGACGAGCGTGATCGTGGTCGGGGGTGCGATGACGTGGAAGTCGACGTCCGGGCCGCCCGCGTGGGCGACGACGAGGACCTCGTAGTCGCCCGGCTCGAGGGGAGCGCCGTCCTGGCAGCGTGTCCCGGTGAGCTCGGGATAGAGGGTGCCCAGCGGGGCCGCGCCGTGGTGCTCGGCGTACGCGTCGCCCACCTCGTCACGCCCGGACGAGAGGACCCACATGCCGCCCGGCACCGTGGTCTTCCGTCCTGAGACCACGTGCCCGTCCTTGACCAGGTAGGCCTCGACGTACGTGCCCGTGTAGGTGGTCTCGTCGTCGGGGTCTGCGGTGAGTCGGACCTCGAGCGCGGACCTGATCACGGCACCGACAGGGACCGGCTCCTGCGCCGGGTCGACCGTGATGTCGAGCGGCCAGCCACCTGCCTCAGCCACCGACTGGAGCTGAGGCGTGACCTGAGCGGTCGGGTCGGCGCAGACCAGGCCGTGGTCAGACCATCCGGTCGGCCGGAGCGGAATGCCTCTCTCGAGCGTGAGGTCGATCGCCTGGCTCCACAGGCGGACCTTCGGGCCGCCGCGCGGACCGTAGTAGCTCGACGCCTGGCGCTCGGTCGAATTCTCGGCTACCTCGGCGTCCAGGTACACGTACAGCTGGAACGTCACGCCTTCGGGGACGGGAGCGCCGTCGCACATCGTGGCGTCGGACGGCAGGTTGAGGACCTCGGACACGTCGCCCGTGCCAGCCCGGGCCTCGCTGTACCCGCTCGGTACGCCCGTGCGTCCGCCGACCACGACGCCGTCCCGGACGAGCGCGTAGGACAGGTCGTGCTCGAAGCCTGCGACTACGTCGACCGCGGAGTCGTTCACGACGACGATCTGCGGGAGGTCTGAGACGTCTGTCGCGCCGGCTGCCGCAGCGAGCCGGACCGGCTCGACCTTCGGCGGGGCGACCGTCGACCCGCACGCCGGGAACGCGCTGCCGGGCTCGAAGGTCGCTGGCGGCACGGGCGCGGGGGCCAGCCGTCCCACGTACTGCGTCACGCCGACGCCGGCCGCAGCGACCGCTGCGACCGTCGCGACGGCGGCGAGGTTGCGGGTGCGTGCGCGCCGGACGCGCAGCGCGGTGGCGCGGAGGCGGACGGACGACACCATCGCGTCGTCGGACAGGGTCGAGAAGCCAGCCTCCTCCTCGGCGGATGCGCCGATCGCCTCGAGGAGGTCGGGAAGGTCGGGGTGGTCGTCGTGGTGCCGCTGGTTCATCGCGCGCCTCCGAGGGTGATCGTGTCGAGGTCGTCGAGGTGTGCGGCGGGCAGCGGGCCCACCATCCCCTCGAGCCGGGAGACAGCGTCGGAGAGATAACGCTTGACGGTCCCCACCGCGAGCGAGAGCTCGACGGCGATCTGCGCGACCGTCATGTCCTCGTAGAACCGGAGGACGACGCACGTCCGTTCGCGCGGACCCAGGGCAGCGAGCGCCCGCTGGACGTCGATGCGTACGGGAACCGTCTCGGGCGACGCGTCGCCCGTCGGTGGCTGCACGTCGGGTGTCACGACGAGGTGCCGCAGCGTCGCCCAGTGGCGGCGGCGCCTGAAGCCGTCGATGTACGTGTTGCGGATCGCCCGGCGGACGTACGCCTCGAGCGCGTCGACCTCGTCGGGGAGGCGCCGGCCCGCGAACACGGAGACGAGCGCGTCCTGGACGAGGTCTTCCGCCTCGCGAAGGTCGGAGCAGAGCAGGAAGGCATATGCCGTGAGCGCTCTGCGGCGTTGCCGCACGAGCGCGTCGAGTGCCTGCTCCCAGCCGCTCATCAGATCCCCTGTGCGTGTGTCGTCGTGCTGTCCATCCTGCTGTCACAAGCCCAGACGAACGGTGGTCGGAAAAGGTTGGGGTCGCCTGGCGACGAGTTCACGACGGGCTGCTGGCCTCGCCGAGGTCGGTGCGGCGGTCTGGCTCGGGGGAAATCAGACCGGTGCACCGACCCCGGCCTCGGGGGATGGGGTCCAGCTGCGGGGCAGGCCGGGCGGCACGCCCCCTGCGCGTGCCGCCCGAAACCCAGCCCTATCCCTCTTGTGTCGCGTGCATGCCCGGTCTTGCACTCCTGTCTCAGGAGATCTTGACCGACCCCAGGCGCCCGATCGACGTCTGCGTCGAGCCGCCTGCAGGGGTCACCTCGACCTGTGACCAGATCTCGTACGTGCCGGCCGGGAGCCGCTCCGAGGAGCCGCACACCTCGGAGGCAAGCTCCGCGGTCAGGTCCGCTGTCTCGCCCGGACCGAGGTCGATGCTGCGCTGGCTGCTAGCGATCGGCGTCGTCCCGACCGCTCCGACCACCCGGCCGTCGAGCGTGAGGACGGACTGGACCTCGCTCCCCAGCTGGCCGCGGAACGTGGTGCTCTGGTCCTCGTTGGTCACGACGGTCTCCACCTGGGAGGTCGTGTCACCGTTCACCACGGTCTCGTCCGGTCGGCCGAGCGTGACCGCCGTGTCGGAGTAGCCCGGCACGGCCGCGCCGCACTCGGGGAAGATCGCGAGCGGGTCGCTCTCGGGGAGGACGGGAGCGTCCCCGAGCGTGATGCGCTCGCGCGGCGCGAACACGGTGAACTGGTAGTCGGGGACCCACATGCGCGCGACGACGAGCATCTCGTACTCGCCCGCGGCGAGCGGCTCGCCCGTCTGGCAGTCGACGCCGGAGATCTCGGGGAAGAACGCCTCGGCAGGCGTGGCGCCCGTCTCCTCGACGGTCGACGCCCAGAAGTCGGGCTTGCCGATGTACCAGGGGTCCTTCGCCGCCTTGGTGGCCCGTGCCGAGACGACCTTGCCGTCGCGGATCAGGTACACCTCGACGTCCCCGCCGAAGTACGTGTCACCCTCGACGCTCGTGAGGTCGAGACGGACCTTGCGGGTGAGGACGTCCTCGAGGGCGAGCGCGTCCTGCGGCGGCGTGACCTCGGCGACGACGACGGCCTTGCCGTTCTTCTGCGGGTACTCGGGAGCGGTGATCTCGCTCGTCGGCATCGCGCACGACAGGGCAAGGTTCTCGGAGCCGCCGACGGTGGGGCCGACGCGGACCTTCCACGGACCGCCCCACAAGCGCGAGCTCGACGGCTGGGTGCCCGCGTCGCTCGCCGGGTCGGTGAGCGACGCGTCGACGTAGGAGTACACGTCGTAGATCCCGGCGACCTCGGTCTCCGGCCCGTCGCACATCGCGACGCCGGCACGCTCGAGGGGCTCGCCGACGGCACCTGGGGAGAGGGCCTCCTCGCGGTACGGCTCGGGCATCGCGTCGGTCGCGCCGACGACGACGCCGTCGCGCACGAGCACGGATGCGGCGTAGCCGGTCGACCCGACCGTCATGGTGCTGTCGCCCTGGTTGGCGACCGCGACGTCGAAGAGGTCGTCGATGCTCTGGATGATGACGGGCGTGGCGTCGGCGGTGGACATGCTTGCGGCGTTGCCGTCGGCGTCCTTGACCGCGTTCGTCACGAGGCGCAGCGCGGTCGCGTGGTCGAGCGCGCCGACGGGTGCCCCGCACTCGGGGAACGCCGCGCCGGGCTCGATCGACGGCGTCTCGACGGGAGTCTGCGTCGCTGGCGGCGGGGGGACGGTCGCCCCGCCGATGTTCTGCGCGATGACGACGCCACCCACGGCGATCGCGGCGACGCTCGCAGCGGCGACGAGCGCCCGGGAGCGGGTCTGGCGCCGGCGTGCGGCCGCGCCGTGCCGGCGTGCGGTCGCGAGGAGCGCCTCGGGCGTGCGGCCCGCGTGCGTCTCGGCAGCCGAGTCGGCGAGAGTGTTGAGGATGTCGGACAGGTGCTCCGGACGGGACCGGTCGCGGTCGTGGTGGTTCATCGGGCACCTCCGGGTGCTGCGTCGTCCAGGTCGTCGAGGTGGGCGTCCGCGAGCGGGCCCAGGTGCTGCTCGAGCCGCGCGACGGCGTCGTGCAGGTAGCGCTTGACGCTCCCGAGGCTCAGCGAGAGCTCCGAGGCGATCTGCGGCACGGTCATGTCCTCGTAGAAGCGCAGGACGACGCAGGCCCGCTCGCGCGGCGACAGCAGCGCGAGCGCGCGCTGCGCGTCGAGCCGTGCGGGGACGTGGTCGACCGTGGCGACGTCCGACGGCGGCTGCGACTCGGGTGCGACGTGCAGGTGGCGCACGGTCGCCCAGCGCTTGCGACGGCGGAAGCCGTCGATGTACGTGTTGCGGATCGTGCGCCGCACGTATGCCTCGGCGCTCCGCACGTCGTCGGGCCCCCGACGCCGCGTGTACGCAGCGATGAGCGCGTCCTGGACGAGGTCCTCGGCCTCGGCGAGATCCCCGGTGAGGAGGAACGCCGAGGACACGAGGGCGGACGTCCGGGTCCGCACAAGGTCTTCGAGCGCCTCTTCCCAGCTGGTCATGCCTGTCATGGTCCCCCTCGGTGCGTAGATCTTGGCGCTCGGAGCCGGGGACGCGCCGTCCGTGCCGTCGTCGGGGGCGGCAGGCACCGCTCTCAACGTCGGACGTCGCGCGTCCCGGGCGCCCGGCCACGTAGCGGGGGGCGTCGGACCTGCGTCCGCTGCTCCTGCTTGCACGGTGTGCCTCCCTGTCCTGGTGGGCGCGTCGTCTCCGTCGGCCCCGTGGGCGCCCTGGTGGGTGCCTCTACCGGGTATGACGTCTGCCGCGCGAAGATCGTTGGGGGCGCGGTGTTCCCGTCGTGGGTGCCGAGGGCTACGGTCGGAGCATGGTCCGGTTCTTCGTCCGAGTCGCGGTGTTTGTCCTGTCCGCGGCGCTCGGCCTTCTCGTGGCTTCCCTGCTGATCGACGGCGTCCACGTGACGTGGCGCGGCTACGTCGTGACCGTGATCGTGTTCGCGATCCTGCAGTCGGTCCTGACGCCCTTCATCGGGAAGATGGCCGACCGGTACGCGCCGGCGTTCGTGGGCGGTGTGGGCCTCGTGTCGACGTTCGTCGCGCTGCTGGTCACGAGCCTGCTGCGGGACGCGCTGACGATCCGTGGTGGCGTGACGACCTGGGTCGTGGCGACGTTGGTCGTCTGGCTGGTCACGGCCCTGGCCACGGTCCTGCTCCCGAAGGTGTTCGTGGTCAAGAAGATCCGCGACCGGGACCGCTGACCCGCCCCCACCTCGACGGGGCTCACGGGTCACAGGTTGATCACGCCCGGGGTTGCGGCTGAACGTTTCGTCCCCGATGAGTAGGCTGACGGCAACCCGGACGACGATGGGGTCGTTCGGGCCTTCGCACCTTCCCGCCCGGCACGGCTCCGGCCGCGCCTGAGGCGCGTGGTGCGCTGACCGCCGCACGTCGAGGAGGACGCATGCAGCTCGGAAGCGCCAGCCTGACCATCGTCACCGTGATCGCCGTCGTCGCGATCCTCGCGCTCGTCGTCGCGGTGGTCCTCAGAAGGCAGGTCCTCGCCGCAGGCGAGGGCACACCGCGGATGCAGGAGATCGCTCTCGCGATCCAGGAGGGCGCCTCGGCCTATCTCAACCGTCAGTTCCGCACGCTCCTGCTGTTCGCGGTGATCGTGTTCGGCCTGCTCTTCCTGCTCCCCGGTGACGCAGGCGTGCGGGTCGGTCGATCGGTCGCGTTCCTGTTCGGGGCAGGCTTCTCGGCGGCGATCGGCTACCTCGGCATGTGGCTCGCGGTGCGCGCGAACCTGCGTGTCGCGGCGTCGGCCCAGGTGGCTGGCTCGGTCGACGCCCGCCGCGCGGAGGGTGCACGGATCGCGTTCCGCACGGGAGGCGTCGTCGGCATGAGCGTGGTCGGTCTCGGCCTGCTCGGCGCGTGCGCGGTCGTGCTCGTCTACCGTGCGGACGCGCCAGCCGTGCTCGAGGGCTTCGGCTTCGGCGCGGCGCTCCTCGCGATGTTCATGCGCGTGGGCGGCGGCATCTTCACCAAGGCGGCCGACGTCGGCGCCGACCTGGTCGGCAAGGTCGAGCAGGGCATCCCCGAGGACGACCCGCGCAACGCGGCGACGATCGCCGACAACGTCGGGGACAACGTCGGCGACTGTGCCGGCATGGCAGCGGACCTGTTCGAGTCGTACGCGGTGATGCTCGTCGCGGCCCTCATCCTCGGCAAGGCCGTGTTCGGTGAGCAGGGCCTCGTGTTCCCGCTCATCGTCACGGCCGTCGGTGCGCTCGTCGCGGTGCTCGGCGTCGCGATCACGCGCGTCCGCCCCGGCGAGGGCGGTCTGCGCGCGATCTACCGGGGCTTCTACCTGTCGGCGCTCGCGGGCGCCGCGCTCGCGAGCATCGCTGCGTTTCTCTACCTCCCGTCGAGCTTCGGTGCGATCGAGGGAGTCGCCGCCGATCTCGCGGGCAGGTCAGGGGACCCGCGCCTGATGACGTCGGGTGCCGTCGTCATCGGTGTGCTGCTCGCGGGCGTGATCCTGTGGGTCACGGGCTACTTCACGGGCACGACGTCGAAGCCCACGCTGCACGTCGCCCGCACCTCTCAGACGGGCGCGGCGACGGTCGTGCTCTCGGGCATCGGCGTCGGGTTCGAGTCGGCCGTGTACACGGCGGGCATCATCGCCGCCGCGATCTGCGGCGCGTTCCTCATCGCGGGCGGCTCGGTGTGGCTCGCGCTGTTCCTGATCGCGCTCGCGGGCTGCGGGCTGCTGACGACGGTGGGCGTGATCGTCGCGATGGATACGTTCGGGCCTGTCTCGGACAATGCGCAGGGCATCGCCGAGATGAGCGGCGACGTCGACGCCGAGGGCGCGCAGATCCTCACGGACCTCGATGCCGTGGGCAACACGACGAAGGCGATCACGAAGGGCATCGCGATCGCGACCGCGGTGCTCGCCGCGACCGCGCTGTTCGGGTCGTACGCGGACGCCGTCGCCACGGCGCTGCGCGACGTCACGAACCCGGTCGGGGAGGACGGCATCGTCGCTGCGCTCCTGAGCTACCAGATCATCTCGCCGATCACGCTCGTCGGCGTGATCCTCGGCGGTGCGACCGTCTTCCTCTTCTCGGGCCTCGCGATCGACGCCGTGACGCGCGCTGCGGGCGCCATCGTGTTCGAGGTGCGCCGCCAGTTCCGCCACCACCCCGGCATCATGACCGGCGAGGAGCGGCCCGAGTACGGGCGGGTCGTGGACATCTGCACGCGGGACTCGCTGCGTGAGCTCGCGACGCCCGGCCTGCTCGCGGCGTTCGCACCGATCGCCGTCGGCTTCGGGCTCGGCGTCGGCCCGCTCGCGGGCTTCCTCGCCGGGGCGATCGGCACGGGCGTGCTCATGGCGGTGTTCCTCGCGAACGCGGGTGGCGCGTGGGACAACGCGAAGAAGATCGTCGAGGACGGCGCGTACGGCGGGAAGAACTCTGCGGCGCACGCGGCCGTCGTCATCGGTGACACGGTCGGCGACCCGTTCAAGGACACGGCCGGCCCGGCGATCAACCCGCTCATCAAGGTCATGAACCTCGTGTCCGTGCTGATCGCGCCTGCGGTCGTCGCGATGAGCGTCCCGGCGGACGCCAACCACGTCCTGCGTGTCGCGGTCGCGACGGTCGCCGCGCTCATCGCGATGGGTGCGGTCGTCTGGTCGCGCCTGCGTGCGGCCAGCGTCGACGAGCAGGGCGAGCTCGAGCACGACATGGGTCTGCCGGTCTGACCAGCGGGAGCGGGTGCAACGGCGTAGGTCGCTGCACCCGCCTCTCGACTCGCGGCAGACGCGCCCTTACGGGAAGATGCGTCCGGGACTCCGTTCGGGGGCCTCTGTGGTGCCGTGCGATGCGGCACCTCCCTGTCAGGAGAACCGATGGCTTACCGTTTCAACCCCGCTCCCGGATGGCCCGTGCCCCCTCAGGGATGGGTGCCGCCGGAGGGTTGGGTCCCCGATCCTGCATGGCCCCCGGCACCGGCCGGTTGGAACTTCTGGCAGGAGGTCCCTGACGTCGCGGCGCCCGTGAGCCCGGCCGCCACGCCGCAGCCCACCACGCCGATGCCTGCAGCCACGAGCCCCGCGATGACCACGCCGATGCCCGCCGTCGCACCGACGCCTCCTGCGGGTGCAGGGGTGCCGCCGCAGGCGGCGCCCGCGAGCGTCCCTTACGCGCAGTACAGCCACGTGCCTACTGCAGGCTCGGCGAGCCAGCCGGGCCTCGTCCAGGAGCGTCGCCGTCGCAGCCCGCTCGTGTGGCTCGTGCCGCTCGTCCTCCTCCTCGTCGGTGGCGTGGCCTGGGGAGTCGTCGCGCTCCTGAGCGGCCCCGACGACAAGCCGACGGACTCCGCAGCGCCGACGGTGACCGCGACCGCCACACCGACGCCCGACCCGGCGACGACCCCGCCGCCGGCGGAGAACCCCGCCCCCGAGCCGCCGCCGGCCGAGGCCACGCCGACGGAAGCCCCTCCCGCAGGTGGGGACGACCAGGCCGCGACCACAGCGTTCTGCCCTGCGGCGCTGTCGCTCTACACGGCGTTCGGCCAGGCCACGTCGACCGAGACGGTCGCCGAGTTCATCGCGATCTACGAGCCTGCCGTCGCCGCGATGCTGCAGGCTGCCCCGCCTGCCGAGATCGCGGAGGCGTGGGCGTTCAAGCACACGAACGACACCGAGATGATCGCTGCGATCAAGGCGGGCGATCAGTCGCTCAAGCCGATCGACGCCTACATGTCGTTCCAGATCCAGGCCGCGCTCGAGGGCGACGAGTTCGTGACGCAGGAGACGGCACTGACGGAGTTCGTCTCCGACCGCTGCTACTGACAGGGCCGCACGAGGGCAGGATGGACCTGTGAGCCATCCTCCGATCCTCGATGTCGACGCTGCCCCTGACCTTCTCGCGCGCCTGCGCGCCGATCTCTCCGCTGCCGACTACACGGTCGCCGGGGTCCAGGCGCTGCTCGGGTCGCTCGCGTTCGACGCGCTGCATCGCGAGGAGGCGCTGCCTGCGCGCCGCGTCCTGCGCGGCGTGCTCGCAGCGGCAGGGGCGGGCTCCGCCGACGTGGACCGCCGCCGTGCTGCGCTCGCCGCGGTGTTCTTCCTCGGCGACTCGGTCACGCGCGACGCGCTCGCGCTCGCGCTGCCCACCCTCGGGCTCGACGGTGCACGGAGCCTCGGCCTGACCCGCGACGTCGACCCGGACCGGGTACGCGCGCGGTTCGACCTGCGGCCCTACGCAGCCGACGACGCCGCGGGGCACCTCGACTGGTGGCTCGCCTCCGACCTGGGCGAGCTCGCGACCGGTGCCGGTCTCGAGCCGGACCACGTCCTGGGCGCGGGCGGCGCCTCCCTCACGCTCGCGCAGGTGACGGCGCGTCGGCCTGTCGGCCGGGTCCTCGACCTCGGCACGGGCTGCGGCATCCAGGCGCTGCACGCGTCGCGGCACGCCGAGCATGTCGTGGGCACGGACATCTCTGGGTCGGCGCTCGCGTTCGCGCGGTTCAACGCTGCGCTCAACGAGGTCGACCTCGAGCTGCGCGAGGGCTCGATGCTCGAGCCTGTCATGGGGGAGACCTTCGACCTTGTGGTGTCGAACCCGCCGTTCGTCATCACGCCGCGTGCGTCGGCGGGTGTCGAGATGTTCGAGTACCGCGACGGTGGCCGGTCGGGCGACGACCTGGTGCGGGACCTCGTCCTCAACGTCGGGAGCGTGCTCGCGCCGGGCGGCGTCGTGCAGATGCTCGGCAACTGGGAGCACCGGCGCGGCCAGGACTGGACCGAGCGCATGGGCGGCTGGCTCGACGCCGCCGGGCTCGACGGCTGGGTCATCCAACGTGAGGTCCTCGACCCGGCGCAGTACGCGGAGACGTGGCTGCGCGACGGCGGCACCACGCCCGAGCGCGACCCTGAAGGCTTCGCGTCGATGTACGAGGCGTGGCTCGAGGACTTCGAGTTGCGCGACGTCGAGGCCGTGGGCTTCGGCATCGTGTACCTGCGACGCCCCGCCGACGGCCGCGTCACGCTGCGGCGCCTCGAGGAGCACACGGGGTCGGTGCACCAGCCGCTCGGCGAGCACCTCGCGGCGTCGGTCGAGGCGCACGACTGGCTCGAGGCCCGGGACGATGTCGCGCTCCTCGCGGAGCACCTCGTCGTCGCGCCGGACGTCACCGAGGAGCGGTACCTCACCCCGGGGCAGGACGACCCGAACGTCGTGATCGTGCGGCAAGGCGGGGGGCTCGGGCGGGGCGTGCACGCCTCGACAGCCCTCGCGGCCCTCGTCGGGGTGTGCGACGGCGAGCTGAGCGTCAGCCAGATCGTCGGCGCGATCGCGTCGCTGTTCGACGTCGACGCGCACGAGCTCGCCGCCGAGGTGCTGCCGGGCGTGCGCGGCCTGGTCCGCGACCTGTTCCTCGCCGCCGCCTGACGGGTCAGAAAGAGATCACCGATCTCGGGGTTGACGGCATGTTAGCGCTAACACTATGGTCAAAGCATGCGGTCGAAGATGAGCGTAGTGATCATTGCAGTTGGGTTGGTGTTGAGCTCCTGTTCTGAAACTGTCGGCACAGGGGCTCTGCACGCATCCGACCTCAGTGATGCTGAGATCGCGCACGGGCACTTCGGCGCAGAATCCACCAGCGTCGAGGCTGTGCTGGGTGTCACGGAATCTGGTTGTGTCACCGTCACGATCGACGGGAAGGTCATGATGCCATTCTGGCCGGACGGGACCGAGGTTGAGGATGGTCGTCCGGCAGCGGGCGATTACACCGTTGATGTTCCTGGCATCGATCCAATGAAAGTGTCTGTGTCGCGTGGGGACCGCTTTCGGGCGTTGGCCGTCATCGACGATGGGCCACCCTTCAGTGCGGCTGGAGAAGGCGCATCCTCCGGCAAGGTCGCTGGCCATCACTCGTATTGTGGCGTCGACGCATCGGTCCTGTTCGTGGACCCGACATCTTTCGCGCCGGCCGACTCTTGACCGAATTTCCTGTGATCGGTCGCCTGATCAAGAACAAGTGTTCTGGCATACCTAGGGAGCAGGAGGAGAGCAACTGGTGCTGGGCGGCTGCCTCCAAGATGATCATCAAGTATCAGACTGGGAAAGTGGTCACGCAATGCAACATCGTGAAGAACGGTAAGGCCGCATCGGTGTGCAAGAACGTTGCAGGGACTAACGCGAACGTCAGGCGAGCCTTGGATCGGTACGGCGTGAATGCGGGCACCGAGGTCCCCACCGAGTGGGCGAGGAACGTATCGGAGATCAAGGCGGGCCGTCCGGTGTACGGGACGATCCGCTGGCGTGAGGGCGGAGGGCATGCCCTTGTGATTCGGGGCTGGTATGACACGGGCTACTCCTACGGAGTCTCCTACGCCGATCCTTGGACTGGGACGACGACGTCGAAGGAGTGGGGTCAGTATCTTTCGAACTCCAGATGGGCCGCCGGGACCCAACTTATCCATCTCTACAAGAAGTAGGTAAGAGCGTGTCCAAGGTCTTTGTGCGCAGCTTGGCTGTGATCATCAGTTCGGCGGGTTTTCTAGTTGTGCAGACCGCGGGGGCGCAGGCGGCGTCTGACGTCGTCCCGGAATCGGTGTCGGTCTGGTTCGAGCAGGAGGCTGCGAGCGTCGTACGCGATGTTCTTCACGACGGCGCGTTCGGCGTTGAGGGGGAAGGACGGACCGCCGGGGGTGAGTACGCAGTGGGTGCACCGACCAGGCTCTTCGAGTGGAGCGACGATCTCGGGGGTGAGGGAAACCTGCCGCCTGTGGAGGCGACCGAGGTATGGGTGGCGCCCTTCATCTACGGTGGGCAGGTCAGAGGAACGGTGGCGGCAGAGCTCATCGGGCGCGATGTGATCTTTGCCTACCTTGACGATGATGTCACCGGTGGCCTGGCGCTGATGAACTCGCCCGGTGAGCAGGTGGTCCAAGATCCACGGCTCGGCGGCCTGCTGTCACTAGACGAGTCGGGTGCAGCGCAAGGGATGTCAGCGGTTGCCCGGGCGGTCGTTCAGGACGTTGACGATCTGCAGGAGCTGCGCGAGGTGCTGGACGCCGCCGAGGAGCGGGCCAACCATATGGGAGGTGATGCCGCCGTGGCGGGCGGTGCCGGTGACATCTCTCCAGCGTCATCGGGAGGCTCGTTGGGCTCTTCGGGCCCAATCGCCGGAGGGGTGCTCATGGTCATGAGCGTGGGACTGGTGGTGGCCTCCAAGGATCGGCGCGCGACGACGGCTCGCAGAGGTGCCTCCTAGGACGTACGGATTGCCCGCTGCGCCACCGGGCGTCCTCCCGTAGCCTCGGACCGTGCGGCTTCGGGTGATGACCTACAACATCAAGAGCCTCGAGCTCGACGGTGCTGGCGCGCGCCGCGTCGTGCGCGCGCAGCGTCCGGACGTCCTGCTGCTGCAGGAGGCGCCCCGGTGGGTGCGGGGTCGACGTCGCCCCGTCTCATGGCGACGAACTTCTCTCAAGCTTGGCCGCGTCTCCCATCGTGGGTATCTGTGAGATTGGATGACGAGAATGTTGGAAAGTGGCGTGCCTGGGTGGCTCGAGCGCCTTGATACGGCGCTCCGTAACGTGCAAGACGAGCATATTTGTTACTTCCCCGCTCCGGCGCCAGGGATTCCTTTAAGTCAGGCGCCGTGGCCCGCTATTCCGCCGGCCGAGCTCCAGGACATGGAGTCCTGGTGGGACTGGGCGGCCTCCTTCGATCTGGGCGAAGAGGTAGCGCGAAACCTGCTCTACCTCCCCTTAGGGGGCGTGGCGCTGCCCGCGGAGTACGCAGCCGGGCACGCCGATTGGTATTGCATGATTGCGGCCCAGACGCAGCCCGCGGAGACTGCGGACTCGTACTGGAGTCCGTCGTGGATGCCGCTCATCGGATCGCCCGAGGTGGCCTGGGCTGTCGATGTGGCAGACGACCGGGCTCCTGTGATCTTCGCGCCTCTGGACGGAGACTCATCCAAGGTGGTCGGTTACGGAGGCGTCCGGTGGTTGGCGGACACGTTGAGCGAGCTGCTCGAGCACGGATTCTTCCGCAGGAACTATGACCGAGGTGCGCCGTGGGACCGATCGGGGCTGCCGCTGCCCGAGTCTCTTCGGGAGTTGCGCGTGTTCACGGAGCCCGGATACTAGGGTCGCGCGACGCAGCGCGCTCAGAGGTATCGCCGCCCGTCGTTCGGAGTCCCTCGGGCGGTGGCCGCGACGCCAACGGGCGGTGCTGCGCGCCCCGGACGTGCCGCATAGCCTCGCGGTGTGGACCTGCGCGTGATGACGTACAACATCAAGAGCCTCGAGCTCGACGGTGCTGCCGCGCGCCGTGTCGTGCGCGCGCAGCGTCCGGACGTCCTGCTGCTGCAGGAGGCGCCCCGGTGGGTACGGGGTCGACGCCGCACGCGCAGCTTCGCGCGGGACGTCGGCATGGTCGTGGTCGCGGGTGGCATCGCGGGACGGGGTGCGGCGATCGCCGTCGCCCCACATCTCGTGCCTCAGGTCGTCGAAGGGCGGGGCGTGGCGTTCGAGCCACGGACGGTGCGCTTCCGCCAAGGGTTCCCGACGCCGCGCGGCTACGCGCTCGCCCGTCTTGCCCGCAGCGACGGAGAGGGCGGGGTGCTCACGTTCGTGTCGGTGCACCTGTCTGCGCAGCGCCCGCAGCGTGCACAGCACGTCCCCGTGTACGTGGAGCTGGCGGCTCGCGAGGCGCCGGACCTGGTGCTCGGCGGCGACCTCAACGAGAACCCGCGCGGGCCGAGCGTCCTCGCGCTCCAGCCGCCGCTGCGGGACGCCGACGCCGACCAGGCGCACACCGAGCCCGTGGACGTGCCACGCACCAGGCTCGACGGGTTCCTCGTCGGCAGCACAGTCACGGTCCACGGGGTCACCGTGCCGGACGGGCCCGACGTCCTCGTCGGAAGCGACCACCGTCCCGCCGTGCTCGACATGAGCTGGTAGGGCCGCGGCCCGGGCCCCGTCAGGCCGGGCGGGGCAGGTGGACGCGGAACGTCGTCGCGCCGGGCGTGGTCGTGACGCTGAGCTCGCCGCCGTGCGCGGCGACGATCGCGTGCGCGATCGCGAGCCCGAGACCGGTCGATCCGGCCTCGTGACCGCGTGCCGAGTCGCCCCGGGTGAAGCGGTCGAACAGGAGCGGCAGCAGGTCCGGGGTGATGCCGGGACCGTCGTCGGACACGTCGACGTCGACGCCTCCGTCGGCAGCCGCGCGCAGCCGGAGGGTCACGCTCGTCCCCGGTGAGGTGTGCACGCGCGCGTTCGACAGCAGGTTGACGAGCACCTGGCGCAGGCGTGCGTCGTCGCCCGTCACCTCGAAGGCTGTCGCGTCTTCGTCCTCGGCGGGCAGGTCGAGCCGCCAGACATGGTCCGGGCCCGCAGCGTGCGCGTCCGCCAGGCACTCGACCGCGAGCTGCAGCAGGTCGACCGTCTCGCGCTCGAGCGGCCGGCCGGCGTCGAGCCGCGCGAGCAGCAGGAGGTCCTCGACGAGCCCGGACATCCGCACCGACTCGGACTCGATCCTGGCGAGAGCCTGGGAGGTCGCCGCGGGCACCTGGTCGTCGGAGCGGCGCACGAGCTCCGCGTAACCGCGGATCGAGGCGAGCGGGGTCCGCAGCTCGTGGGAGGCGTCCGCGACGAACTGCCGGACCTGCGTCTCCGAGGTGAAGCGAGCGGAGAGCGCCTTCTCGACGTGGTCGATCATCCGGTTCAGCGCGGCCCCGACGCGACCGACCTCGGTGCGCGTGTCGTCGTCGTCGACCCGCTCGGGGAGGTTGACCGCGCCCTCGTGCAGAGGAAGGTGGGCGATGCGCGTCGCAGTGTGCGTGACGTGCGCGAGCGGGCGCAGCGCACGCCGCACGAGGATGCTCGCGGCGATCGCCGCGAGCAAGCCCGCTGCGACGCCGATGCCGATCTCGACCGTGAGGTACCTCGTCAGGGTCGCCGTCGTGCCGTCGAGCGACAGGCCCGTGACCTGGATCGACGACGGCGTTGTTGCGGTCGCGCCGTCACGCTCGACCGCGACCACCCGGTAGGAGCCCAGCCCGGGCAGGTCGACCGTCCGTGGAGTGCCGTCAGGTTCGACCGATGTGAGGATCGCGAGCTGGTCCGCTGTGAGGTCTTGCACGGTGCCGTCATCGTCGAGATACCCCTGCTCGCGCACCTCGCCCTCCTGGAGGCGCAGCCCCAGGGTCCCTGTGGACTGGCCCGGTACCGCGAGGAATGGTGGGCGGCCGTCGCCGACGTGCGGGGCGCCCGGCGCCGTCGTCGACGGATCGGTCACGTCCGACGGCGACGGTACGTCGTCAGGGACCGGGAAGGCGGGAGCGCTGCCGTCCGGCGCACGGCCCGCACGCATCGACGCGGCACCGAGCGAGTCGTCGATCCGCTCGACGAGGCTCGCACGCAGTGCGAGCGTCGAGACGGTGGCGAGAGCGAGGCACACGCCCGCGAGGAGCGCGACGACCGTGACGACGAGGCGGCGCTGCAGCGACCAGGCTCGACGCGGGGCGCGACCCGCAGCGTCCGCGACCGGGGCACGGGCGCCAGGTCCGGCCGTCACACGACGTCCACGCCAGGCTTGAGCACGTAGCCCACCCCGCGCAACGTGTGGATCATGGGCTCGCGGCCAGCATCGATCTTCTTGCGCAGGTACGAGATGTACAGCTCGACGATGTTCGCCTGCCCGCCGAAGTCGTAGCTCCACACCCGGTCGAGGATCTGCGCCTTCGACACGACCCGACGGGCGTTGCGCATGAGGAACCGCAGCAGCTCGAACTCGGTCGCCGTGAGGTGCACGGGCGTGCCCGCCCGCACGACGTCGTGGGCGTCCTCGTCGAGCACGAGGTCACCGACGACGAGAACCGCCTCCTCGCGCTCCTGTCGTGCGCCCGCGCGGCGCAGCAGGACGCGGAGCCGCGCGACGACCTCCTCGAGGGAGAACGGCTTCGTCACGTAGTCGTCGCCCCCCGCCGTCAGTCCCGCGACCCGGTCCTCGACCGCGTCCTTCGCCGTGAGGAACAGGACAGGCGCGTGGCAGCCACGCTCCCGGATGCGGCGCAGGACCGCGAGGCCGTCGAGGTCGGGAAGCATCATGTCGAGCACGACGACGTCGGGATCGTGGGTGCGTGCGACGTCGACTGCGGACCGGCCGTCGTGCGCGGTACGCACGTCCCAGCCCTCGTAGCGCAGGGCGGTCGCGACGAGCTCTGCGAGGTTGGGCTCGTCATCGACGACGAGTGCGCGGATCGGCTGTCCGTCCGGGCGGGTGAACTCCGAACGGTCGACAGCGGGCGGGCTCATGGGACGAGCGTGCCCCGCCGCCCTGCGAACCACGTCAGGGGCTCCTGTGCGTCACCTGTGAGGCTGCTGTCCCCAGCGGACACTCTGGGCGAAACGACGCGACGCCCCGACCGGGTCTGCGCGAGATCCACACACCGACGCCCTACGGTGGACGGGTGAGTCTTCCGCCGACCCGCCCGCACGAGCAGCAGCGCCCCGATGCCCCGACCGTGCCGATCGCACGAGTCGAGCCGCGGACGCCAGCTCTCGGCACCCCCGCGCTCGGGACGCCCGCCGCTGCCCCCGGGGGCTCGCACGCGCCCGCGCACGCGCGACCCGCAGGCGACACGACGGCGTCGACCCGCACCGTCGTCGACGCGACGGAAGCGCGTGTCGCACCGCGCGTCGTCGGCCTTCTCGTCGCCCTCCTCGGCGTGGTCGCGCTCGCGTACGTGACCCGGCTGGCCCTCGGGACCGTCTGGGGGCAGGCGCTCGACGAGAGCGCGCTCGCGGGCACGTCGTTCGGCAAGGGCACGCTGTGGAAGGTCGGCGAGCCCGTGCTCGACGTCGTCTCCAACTCGTTCGTCGTCCTCGCCCTCGGCGGGGCGATCCTCATCTCCCTCCTGCGTCGCCGTTGGGGCCTCGCGGCCCAGGTCGTGGTCCTCGTCGCGGGAGCGAACCTCACGACGCAGATCCTCAAGCACCAGGTGCTCGAGCGTGGGCACCTCGGCGTGCTGACCGAGCGTCCGGGCAACTCGCTCCCGTCCGGGCACACGACGGTCGCGGCGTCGGTGTCGATCGCGCTGCTGCTCGTCGTGCCGCGCAGGATGCGGCCCGCGGTCGCGCTGCTCGGCGCCGTGTACACGGCGCTCACGGGAGTCTCGACGCTCGTGGGGGGCTGGCACCGGCCGTCCGACGTGGTCGCGGCGCTCCTCGTCGTCCTCGTGTGGACGGCGCTCGTGCTCGCGCTCACCCCGTCGACAGGTATCGACCGGAAGGCGAAGCACACGTCCGTCGGGACGACCGTCGCGACGACCCTCCTCGCGATCGGCACGGCCGTCGCGGGAGTGCTCGCGGCCGGTCTGCTGACCGGCGCGGTCAGCCTGTTCGCAGACCGGGGCCAGGAGGTCGTCGACTACGTGGGGACGGCGTTCGCCGTCGTCGCGACGACGGGACTCGTCTTCATGGTCAGCCTGCTGCTGCGCCAGTCCACGGCCCGGGGCCGCGCGGAGTACTGACCACCGGGCACCCCGGGGCCGCGCTCAGCGGTGGTGGCGTTCGTGCACCGCGCCCACCGCGGCGACGGCCAGCGTCACGAAGGCCGACGCCGCAAGACCCGCCGCGAGGTCGATCCGCAGCAGCAGCGCACCCGCACCAGCCCCGGCAAGGATGAGCACGACCGCGAGGAAGCGGCGCCCGCTCCCGCTGCCCGCGGCGCGCGCCGCACCCGAACCGAGCACGGAGTCCGCAGCCAGACCCGTGATCGTCGACGTCACGACGACCGTCGTCACGTCCTTGACCGCGATGACGCGGGCGACCGCCGCCTGCAACCCCATGACGGCGCCGAGGACGCACGTCACGCTCACCGCGAGCACGTGCGGAAGCTCGGGGACGAGCAGCACGGTCAGCGCGAGCGCCGCCATGACACCACCGACCACGCCGAGCAGCGCCGTCGACCGGCTGCTCCAGCCGCCACGGCCGCGCAGCGCCCGCCCCGCCACCGCAGCCCCCGCCATGAACCCGCCGAGGGCGACGACCGGGCCGAGCACGGGCAGCCCGTCGGCACCCATGAGGCCCATGCCGAGGATGACGACGTTGCCCGTCATGTTGCCGGTGAACACACGGTCGAGGCCGAGGTAGCCGACCGCGTCGATGATGCCGGTCGAGAAGGTCAGGATGAGCATGAGCGCCAGGTGCATCCGGTCGGACGCGACGCCGCGAATTCGGTCGATCACGTGGACCATTGTGCGGGGCCGTCCGCTCAGCCTTGTGACACGTTCGTTTCATGGCGGAAAACTGCTGTTCGCAGCGTCCTCCTACCGTGGCGGCATGTCACACGAGATCTTGCACCGGGGAGCGGGCCCGACGACGTCGCCCACCTATCTGCCTGCCGAGCTCGACACCGTGCTGTGGGGACGCCTCCCGTGCGCCGCTGACGCGCCGGTCCTGACGATCGACCCGGGCACCGCGGTCACGTTCGACACGATCAGCCACGAGGGGATTCTCGAGGACCAGGGCCGCGACCCGCGCGCCTTCTTCGGGGGCCACGGCGTGGACGGCGACCACGTGCTCGACGACGCGGTCGAGCTCGCGGCGTCCGACCATCCCCGCACGTGGGGGGTCGACGGGCCGCACGTCGTGACGGGCCCCGTCCGCGTCGCCGGAGCGCGTCGCGGCGACCTCCTCGCGATGACGCTCGTCGACGCGACGCCGCGCGTCCCGTACGGCGTCATCTCGAACCGGCACGGCAAGGGCGTGCTGCCCGGGGAGATGCCCGCGGACGGTGAGACGTTCTCGGCGTTCGCCGCGGTCGACGAGGCCGGCACGCACGGCCTGCTGCCGCTCGTCCCGGGCGGTGAACGGCACGTGCGGTTCCCGCTCGCGCCGTTCCTCGGGATCATGGGCGTCGCGGTCGACGACGACACACGCCCCCACTCGGTCCCCCCGGGCGCGCACGGCGGCAACATCGACATCAAGCTCCTGACGGCCGGCAGCACGCTGTACCTGCCGATCCAGGTCGACGGCGCGCTCGCGTACGTGGGCGACCCGCACTTCGCGCAGGGGGACGGCGAGGTCGCGCTCACGGCGATGGAGGCGTCGCTGCGCGCGACCGTCCGGTTCGACGTCGTGGCGCGCGAGGACGCGGTCGCGCAGTTCGGCGACCTCGTCGGGCCGCTCGCACGCACGAGCGAGCACCTCGTGCCGACGGGCATGGACGAGGACCTCGACACGGCGGTCGCGAACTGCGTGCGGGCGGCGCTCGCGCTGCTCGAGGCGCGGTACGGCATGGACCGGCGGATGGCGTACGCCTACCTGAGCGCTGCGACGGACTTCGACATCTCGCAGGTCGTCGACGTGGTCAAGGGCGTGCACGCGCGCATCCGTCTGGCGGACTTCGCATGAGCGCGGACCTGCTCACGGCGGCCGTCCTGCACGCAGACGGCGAGGTTCCCGACGGCCTGCTCGAGGCGTTCTGGGCGTACGAGCGCGCCCTCGGCACGGACGACGTCGCGGAGCTCGACCGGCTCTTCGCTGCGGGCCCGCACACGCTCCGGGGCGACGCTGCGGGCCTCCTCGTGGGGCACGCGCAGATCGCCGCGTTCCGGTCCTCGCGCGGGGGAGCGCCGAGCCGCACGGTCCTCGAGGTGCACGTCCGGACGATCACGCCCGACGACGCTCTCGTCGTCGCCGTGACCGCGCTCGCGCGCGGAGGACGGGGGCGGCAGACGCAGCTCTGGCACCGCGGGTCCGACGGATGGGCCGTGCGCGCGGCCGACGTGACCGTCCCGGCGCCGCGCGTGGACGGGCGGGTGTGGCGCGTCGTCGGCGAGCCCCTCGTCCCTGGAGCGCGCCCGGAGGCGCACGCGCAGCGCGGGCACGGCGCCGCTCCGGGGGCCCCGCTCCCGCTCGCAGGCGAGACCGTCGCCGTGAAGGACCTCTTCGCGGTCGCCGGCCAGCGCATCGGCGCAGGCAACCCTGCCTGGCTCGCGGGAGCGCCCGTCGAGACGCAGCACGCCTGGGCGGTCGCGGCGCTCGTCGACGCGGGCGCCGACGTCGTCGGCATCGCGCGCACCGACGAGCTCGCGTACTCCCTCGCCGGGACCAACGCGCACCACGGCACCCCGCCCAACCCCGCCGCTCCTGGAAGAGTCCCCGGCGGCTCGACCTCCGGCCCGGCGTCGGCCGTGAGCCTCGGGCACGCGAGCATCGCGCTCGGCACGGACACCGGTGGCTCCGTCCGCGTTCCCGCTGCTTACCAGGGCCTGTGGGGACTGCGCACGACCCACGGCGCAGTCCCGCGCGACGGCCTCGTGCCGCTCGCCCCCTCGTTCGACACGGTCGGCTGCCTCGCCCGCACACCCGAGGTGCTCGCGCGGGCGACGCACGCGCTCCTTCCCGGCACCTCCGTCCCGGCGGACGGCGCGAGCCGCGCAGCCGACGTCGTCGTGCTGCCCGCGCTCGTCGCGCACGCAGACCCGGACGTCGCGGACGCGATCCGCGCCTTCGCCGCACTGCAGGGCTGGGAGACCGCAGAGATCCTGGGCGGCGCCGACCTGCCCGCCTGGCGCACCGCCTTCCAGACCGTCCAAGCCTGGGAGGCGTGGCGCGCGCACGGCGCATGGCTCGAGGAGGTCGGCCTCGACGTCCTCGGCGCGGACGTGCGCGCCCGCTTCGCGCACGCCGCGACCGTGACCGACGCCGCCGCCCGCAGCGCCCGCGAGGTTGTCACCCAGGTCCGCGAGACGATCCGCGCCGCCCTCGGCGACGCGATCGTCGCGCTGCCCGCAGCCTCGTCCGTCGCACCCTCCCTCGCGGGCGGTACCGCCGACGCGGCCACCGTCGACGCGGCCCGGCAGCGGACGATGGAGCTGACCTGCATCGCCGGGATCGCAGGCCTGCCCGCGCTCACCGTCCCCCTGCGCACCGCCGCAGGACTGCCGTGCGGAGTGAGCCTCCTCGGCGCCCCGGGGCGCGACGCCGAACTGCTCGCCGTCGCCGTCACCCTCGCCGCCCGGCACCGCTGACACAGGTTTTACCTCACCGAAACAGGCGTTGCAGCCCGCTTAACATCCGCTCCGTACCGTCGAGAGCGGAGAGGAGGTGACGCATGAACGTCACCGAGTTCAACGCCCTGACCAGGGACGACGCGATCGCCGCGCTCGTCGCGTGCGCCGCCGTGCCCGCCTGGGCCGCCCAGGTCGCCGACGGGCGGCCCTATGCCGACACGCAGTCGCTGCTCGCCCACGCCGACCACCTCGCGGCCGCCTGGACCGACGACGAGGTCGACGCCGCGCTCGCGGACCACCCCCGCCTCGGCGAGGACCACGCGGGGACGGGGGCGAGCGCCGAGGCGTCCGCCCGCGAGCAGGCCGCCCTGCGCGCGAGCGCCGACCCGGGCGAGCGCCTCGCCGCGGGCAACCGCCTGTACGAGCAGCGCTTCGGCCGCGTCTACCTCGTCCGCGCCGCAGGCCGCACCGCCCCCGAGATCCTCGCCCTCCTCGACGAGCGGCTCGGAAACGACCCCGTGACCGAGCTGCGCGTCGTCGCGCGCGAGCTCCGCGAGATCTGCGCGCTGCGCCTCGCCGGTCTCCTCGACCACGCGCTGACCAGCGCAACTCTCGACCCGACGGGCGGACCCGCATGACCACGTTCTCCTCGCACGTCCTCGACGCCGCCCACGGCGGCCCCGCCGTCGGCGTCCACCTCGAGCTGCGCGACGCCGCAGGCAGCGTCGTCGCGAGCGCCCGCACCGACGGTGACGGCCGCTTCCGGCTCGACCGCGAGATCGCCGGCGGCCCTCACGAC
The DNA here is from genome assembly GCF_058313055.1 of Flavimobilis sp. BM9. Classification (NCBI taxonomy): domain Bacteria; kingdom Bacillati; phylum Actinomycetota; class Actinomycetes; order Micrococcales; family Jonesiaceae; genus Flavimobilis; species Flavimobilis sp. BM9. The sequence continues at coordinate 240,230 of NZ_JBZEMO010000004.1, forward strand.
CTCGTCATCGCTGCAGGGGACTACCTCACCGCGGTCGACACCCCCACGTTCCTCACGCGGGTCGTCCTCGGCTTCGAGGTCGACCCCGCCCAGGACCACTACCACGTGGCTCTCCTCCTGAGCCCGTTCGCCTGCACCGCCTACCGAGGGAGCTGACATGACCACCGCCTCCGACATCGTCCTGGGAGCCAACCAGTACGGGAAGGGCGAGGTTCGCCTCGTGCGCGTCACCCGGGACTCCGCGACGCACCAGATCGAGGACCTCAACGTCACGACGCAGCTCCTCGGCGACTTCACCGACTGCCACGCGACCGGCGACAACGCCAAGGTCGTCGCGACCGACACGCAGAAGAACACGGTGTACGCGTTCGCTCGCGAGCACGGCATCGGCACCCCCGAGGAGTTCCTGCTGCGGCTCAGCAAGCACTTCACCGGCAGCTTCGAGTGGGTCACCGGCGCGGTGCTGTCCGCGGAGTCGTACGCGTGGGACCGGATCGCGGTCGACGGCGTCGGCCACGACCACGCGTTCGCCCGGGCGGGCGGCGAGGTGCGCCGCACGACCGTCATCACGGAGGGTGACGAGACGGTCGTCGTCTCGGGCTTCACCGACGCGACCGTGCTGAAGTCGACCGGTTCCGAGTTCCACGGCTTCCCGCGCGACCGCTACACGACCCTCACCGAGACGGACGACCGCATCCTGGCGACGTCGGTCACGGCCTGGTGGCGCTACGCGAGCACCGACGTCGACTTCGACAAGACCTACGACGCCGTGCGCCGGCTCATGCTCGAGACGTTCGCGACGCAGCACTCGCTGTCGCTCCAGCAGACCATCTTCGAGATGGGCAGCGCCGTGCTCGAGGTGTTCGACGAGATCGTCGAGGTACGCCTCTCCTGCCCGAACAAGCACCACTTCCTGGTCGACCTCGAGCCGTTCGGGCTCGACAACCCGGGCGAGGTCTTCTTCGCCGCCGACCGCCCGTACGGGCTCATCCAGGCGACGGTCGAGCGTTCGGGCGGCACGCGTCGCCCCGACGTCTGGGCTGCCGTCGCCGGGTTCTGCTGAGGGCGGCGCGATGACTCCCGACGTGCGGACGGCCCCGGTGCAGGCGCCCACGCCTGGGCCCGGCCCGGTCGGCGTGCTGCGCGCCCGCCAGGTGCTCGTCGACGGCGCGCTCCGGCCGGCGACGCTCGTCCTCGCCGAGGGCCGGGTCGCGGCCGTCGCACCGTACGACGCCGCACCGTACGACGCCGCATCCGCGGACACGTGGACCGTGCCGGACGGGCACGTCGTCCTGCCGGGCGTCGTCGACACGCACGTGCACGTCAACGAGCCAGGCCGCACCTCCTGGGAGGGCTTCGCGTCCGCGACGCGCGCCGCGGCACGCGGCGGCGTCACGACGGTCGTCGACATGCCGCTCAACTCGGTCCCGCCCACGACGACCGTCGCGGGCCTCGAGGCGAAGCGCGCGGCGGCGACCGCTGCGGGGCTCGCGGTCGACGTCGCCCTGTGGGGCGGCGCCGTCCCCGGCAACGTGCGCGAGCTCGCGGGCCTGTGGGACGCGGGCGTCATGGGTTTCAAGTGCTTCCTGTCACCCTCGGGGGTGCCCGAGTTCGGGCACCTCGAGGACGACGCGGCGCTCGACGAGCACCTGCGCGAGATCGCCCGGCTGGACGCGCTCATGGTGGTCCACGCGGAGGACCCGGCCGAGCTCGAGGCCGCCGCCCACGGGCCGAGCCGCTCCTACCAGGACTTCCTCGCGTCCCGCCCCGACTCCGCCGAGACCGCAGCGATCGCGCGGCTGATCGACTCCGTCCGGCGCACGGGCGCCCGCACGCACCTCCTGCACCTGTCGAGCGCCCGCGCGCTCGACCTCCTCGTGGACGCCCGCGCTGAGGGCCTGCCGCTCACCGTCGAGACGTGCCACCACTACCTGTGCTTCGCCGCCGAGTCCATCCCGGACGCGGCGCCGCAGCTCAAGTGCTGCCCGCCGATCCGCTCCGAGGCCAACCGCGACCTGCTGTGGCAGGCGCTCGCCGACGGCGTGATCGACTGCGTCGTCTCCGACCACTCGCCCTCGACCGCCGACGAGAAGCAGCGCGGCGACGGCGACCTGCAAGCCGCGTGGGGCGGCATCTCCGGCCTCGAGGTCGGATTCGTCGCCCTCGCCGACGAGGCCCGACGCCGCGGCGTCTCCCTCGCGGACGTCTCACGCTGGACGTCGGCCGCGACCGCGCGGCTCGTCGGCCTCGACGCGCGCGGCAGCCGTCCGGCCAAGGGCCGGATCGCCGTCGGCTCCGCCGCGGACCTCCTCGTCTACGACCCGCACGCGCGCGTCGTCGTCGACCAAGAGCTCCTCGCGCACCGCAACCCGATCTCCGCGTACCACGGGCGCCAGATCCGTGGCGCCGTCACGACGACCGTCCTCGGCGGGCGCGTCCTCGACCTCGAGGCGCCCGCGGGAGGCGCGCTCCTGACCCGGCCCTGACCCTCCCGACCCTCGCCGCCCGACCCGCACCCGACCCCCGAAGGACCACGATGTCGAGCCAGATCGCACCACCGCCCCGCCTGCTCATGGGCCCGGGCCCGGTCAACGCGGACCCGCGGGTGCTGCGCGCGATGTCCGCCCAGCTCGTCGGTCAGTACGACCCGGTCATGACCGGCTACATGACCGAGACGATGGGTCTCCTGCGCGGCGTGCTCCGCACGGACAACGAGCAGACGCTCCTCGTCGACGGCACCTCCCGCGCGGGCATCGAGGCGGCGCTCGTGTCGCTCGTCGAGCCGGGCGACCGCGTGCTCGTCCCCGTGTTCGGGAGGTTCGGGCACCTCCTCGTCGAGATCGCCGAGCGGTGCGGCGCCGAGGTGCACACGATCGAGAGGCCCTGGGGAGAGGTGTTCGAGCCCGAGGAGATCGAGGCGGCCGTCGAGCGCGTACGGCCGTCCGTCGTCGCGGTCGTCCACGGCGACACGTCGACGACCCTCGCGCAGCCGCTCGGCGGGCTCGGCGAGATCTGCCGACGCCACGACGCGATCCTCTACGTCGACGCGACCGCGTCCCTCGGCGGCAACGACCTCGCGACGGACACGCTCGGGCTCGACGTCGTCACGGCCGGCCTGCAGAAGTGCCTCGGCGGGCCGTCGGGCAGCGCACCGATCACGCTCTCCGAGCGTGCCGTCGAGCGGATCGTCGCCCGCCGCCACACCGAGGCGGGCATCCGCGACGCCGACGAGCAGGACGCGGCCGGCCGCCGCATCGCGTCGAACTACCTCGACCTCGCGCAGATCATGGACTACTGGGGGCCGCGCCGCCTCAACCACCACACCGAGGCCACGACGATGCTCTACGGCGCCCGCGAGTGCGCCCGCCTCCTCGTCGAGGAGGGCATGGACGCCGCCGTCGAGCGCCACCGCCTGCACGGCGCGGCCATGGCCGCGGGCGTCGCGGGCCTCGGCCTCGAGCTCTACGGCGACCAGCGGCACAAGATGAACAACGTCGTCGGCGTCGTCATCCCCGACGGTGTGGTCGGCGACGCGGTCCGCAGCGAGATGCTCGCCGACTACGGCATCGAGATCGGCACGTCCTTCGGGCCGCTGCACGGCCGAGTGTGGCGCATCGGCACGATGGGCTACAACGCCCGCAAGGACGCCGTGCTCACGACGCTCGCCGCGTTCGAGCAGGTGCTGCGGCGCGCAGGCGTGCGTGTCCCGCCGGGCGGCGGCGTCGACGGAGCCCAGGCGGTGTACGCCTCATGACGGCCACCACGCTCAGCCCTCTCGTCACGGACGTCCTCGCGCGCTGCGACGAGCTCGCCGCGATCTCCGCGCGCCCCGACCGCCTCGAGCGCCTCCACCTCACTCCCGAGCACGCCCGCGCGCACGACCTCGTCGAGCAGTGGATGCAGGCCGCCGGCATGCGCACGTGGCAGGACGCGGCAGGCAACCGCTGGGGCCGCGTCGAGGGCGCGACGCCCGGCCTGCCCGCGCTCGTCCTCGGCTCCCACACCGACACCGTCCCCGACGCAGGCCGCTACGACGGCATGCTCGGCGTGGTCCTCGCGATCGCCGTCGTGTCCCAGGTCGCCGACCTGCTCGCGGACGCGCCGTTCGCGATCGAGGTCGTCGCCTTCAGCGACGAGGAAGGCACCCGGTTCGCGACGCCGCTCCTCGGCTCCCGCGCCGTCGCCGGCCTGTGGGACCCGGCGCTCCTCGACGTGACCGACGCCGACGGCGTCAGCCTCTGGGGTGCCCTCGAGGCGTTCGGCCTCGACCCCGAACGCGTCGGCGAGGCCGCCCGGCACCCTGCCGAGATCGTCGGCTACCTCGAGACGCACATCGAGCAGGGCCCCGAGCTCGAGGCAGCCGACCGGTCGCTCGCCGTCGTCTCGTCGATCGCCGGCGCCCGACGCTTCGCGATCACCGTCACGGGCGAGGCCCGGCACGCGGGCGGCACGCCGTACCCGCGGCGGCGCGACGCGCTCGCCGGCGCGAGCGAGATCGTCGTCGCGATCGAGGCAGCCGCCCGCCCGACCGCCTGCCTCGCCACCGTCGGCCGCCTCACGGTCGAGCCGGGCGCCGTCAACGTCATCGCGGGCCGTGCCGAGCTCACGCTCGACCTGCGCGCCGAGAGCGACACCGAGCGCGACGCGATGTACGAGCGCCTCCTCGACGAGATGCACGTCGTGTGCGCGCGCCGCGGCCTCGCCCTCGACGTCCGCGAGACGCACTCCGCGCCGTCGACCCCGTGCGCCCCCTGGCTGCAGGACGCCGTCGCGGACGGCGTGCGCGCCTCGGGAGACCCCGACCCGACCGTCATGTGGAGCCGTGCAGGTCACGACGGCATGGCGGTCGCTGCGGTCGCCGACGTCGGCATGCTGTTCCTGCGCTGCCACGACGGCATCAGCCACCACCGCGACGAGGACGTCCGTGCGGTCGACGTCGCCCGCGCCCTCGAGGCGTTCGAGGCGGCGGTCCGCTCGTGCGCCGGCCGCGTCGCCGGGAGCCAGGCACGATGACCGCCCGCCCGGCCGACGCCGCGCACCGCACCGTCGTCGACGTCCCCCCGGCCACGCGCATCGAAGCGCGTATCGAGGCCGCGATGAGCGAGCTGTCCCGCCAGGAGCGGCGCGCCGCCGAGACCCTGCTCGAGCACCTCGGCGACCTCGCCACCTACCGTGCGAGCGAGCTCGCCAGGCTCGCGGACGTCTCCAAGGCGACGATGAGCCGGCTGTTCCGCAGCCTCGGCTTCGCCGACTTCGAAGAGGTGCGCGAGCACCTGCGCGACCTGCGGTCCGCAGGCGAGCCCCGCCACGTCGAGGCGCCGTCGTCCCTCGTGGCGCGCGCCCACGCGGAGGCGGAGGTGGTCCGTGAGGCGCTCGCCGTGCTCGACGACGCCGTCGTCGCCGACGTCCAGGACCACCTCGTCGCCGCGCGGCGCGTGCTCGTCCTCGGCTGGCGCAACAGCTACCCCGTCGCGCTCCACCTGCGCGAGCAGCTCCTGCAGGCGCGCAGCCTGGTCGTCGTCGCACCGACGCCCGGGCAGGTCGTCGGCGAGGAGCTCGTCGATCTCGGTCCGGACGACGTCGTCGTCGCGGTCGGCTTCCGGCGCCGTCCTACAGTCTTCGGGCCGGCCGTCGCCGCAGCCGCCGCGACCGGCGCCTACGTCGTGCTGCTCTCCGACCCGTCAGGGCACCGGCACGCCGCGTCCGCCCACGCGTGGCTGAGCTGCCCCGTCGCATCGGGGCTCGCGTTCGACAGCTACGCGGCGCCCATGGCCGTCGCGGCAGTCCTCGCCGACGGCGTCCTGGGACGCACGGGGCCCGCCGGTCGCGAGCGCACGAGCCGCATCTCGCACAGCTTCGAGGCTTTGCAGGAGGTCGAGCGATGGATCTGACCACCGTCACCAGCTACCGGCGCGCCCGGACCGTCGACGACCTCGAGCTCGCCCCCGGCGAGACCTTCGTCGCGGGCGGCACCTGGCTCTTCTCCCAGCCGCAGCCTGGCGTGACGGGGCTCGTCGACCTGACCAGCCTCGGGTGGGAGGACTGGGAGGTGCTGCCCGACGGCGACCTGCGCGTCGCCGCGACCTGCACCGTCGAGCGCCTCCAGCAGGTCCCGGCGGGCGTCGTCGGCCCCGCGCACGCGCTCGTGCGGTCGTGCGCGGACGCGTTCCTCATGTCGTTCAAGGTCCAGACCGCCGCGACCGTCGGGGGCAACGTCGCCATGGCGCTCCCGGCCGGCGCGATGATCTCGCTCCTGGCCGCCCTCGACGCGACCGCCGTCGTGTGGGGGCCGGGCGGCCCGCGGCGCGAGGCCGTCGCCTCGCTCGTGCGCGGGGTCCGCGAGACGAGCCTCGCGCCCGGAGAGGTGCTGCGCGCGATCGACGTGCCGCGCCGCGCGCTCGCAGGCCGCCACGCGATGCGCAAGATCGCCCTGACGAGGCTCGGGCGCTCGTCGTGCGTCGTCGTCGGCCGCGTCGATCTTGACGGCACCGCGACCGTGACCGTCAGCGCGGCCACGCCGCGCCCCGCCGTCCTGCGCTTCCCGACGCTCCCGACATCCGCCGACCTGCGCGACGCCGTCGCGCACGTCGGCACGGACGTCGGCTGGTATGCCGACGCGCACGGCCCCGCCGACTGGCGCGCCGCGATGGCCGCCCAGCTGGCCGAGCAGGTGCGGGACGAGCTCGCGACACCCGAGCAGGAGCAACCTGCCGGACAGGAGGACCGATGAGCATCACGATCGACGGCCGCACCGCGGCGAGCGAGCCCGCGCCGGGTCAGTGCCTGCGCACGTTCTTGCGCGACGAGGGCGCGCTCGGCGTGAAGAAGGGCTGTGACGCGGGCGACTGCGGCGCGTGCACCGTCATGCTCGACGGTGCCCCCGTGCACTCGTGCCTCACCCCCGCCCACCGCGCCGAGGGGCGCGAGGTCACGACCGTCTCCGGGCTCGGTACGCCCGAGGCGCTCAGCACTGTCCAGCAGCGCTTCGTCGACGCCGCGGGGTTCCAGTGCGGCTTCTGCACCGCCGGCTTCGTCGTCACGGCGTCCGCGCTCGCCGACGACAGCGGCGACCTGCCGCCCATGACGGACACCGAGCTCGAGCGCACGTTCAAGGGGAACCTGTGCCGCTGCACGGGGTACCGCTCGGTGCGCGACGCGCTCGCCGGGACGTGCAACGTCGACCGGGCGGCGCACAGCAGCGCGGGCGACGCCCCGCACGGACGCTCCCTCGCCGCGCCCGCGGGCCCGCGGATCGTCACGGGGACCGAGGAGTTCACGCTCGACCAGCCGACCGTCGGGGTGCTCCACCTCGCGGTGCTGCGCAGCCCGCACGCGCACGCCCGCATCACCGCGATCGACGCGACACGTGCCCGCTCCCTCCCCGGTGTGCGGCTCGTGCTCACGCACGAGGACGTGCCCGACGTCCTGTACTCGACGGGCCGCCACGAGTCACGGCTCGACGACCCGGACGACACGCGCATGCTCGACCGTGTGGTCCGCTTCCGCGGGCAGCGCGTCGCGGCGGTCGTCGCGGAGTCGGTGCGGATCGCGCACGCGGCGATCGAGCTGATCGACGTGACGTACGAGGTGCTCGCGCACGTCGTCGACCCCGAGCTGGCGCGTCAGCCGGGCGCGCCGCTCGTGCACGGCGACAAGGAGCCGGACGCGAGCCGCATCGCCGAGCCGGGGCGCAACGTCGTCGCGCAGACGCACGGCGAGGTGGGCGACGTCGCGGCGGGCCTCGCGGAGGCGGACGTCGTCGTGACGGGCACGTGGCGCACTGCTCGCGTCACGCACGCGAGCCTCGAGACGCACGGCGCGCGCGCGTGGGTCGACTCGGCGGGGAGGCTCGTCGTGCGCAGCTCGACGCAGGTGCCGTTCCTCGTGCGCGACGAGCTCGCGCACGTCCTCGACCTCGACCCTGAGCGGGTGCGCGTCTTCACCGCGCGCGTCGGCGGCGGGTTCGGCGGCAAGCAGGAGCTGCTCGTCGAGGACCTCGTGAGCCTCGCCGCCCTGCGGCTCGGGGAGCCCGTGCAGTGGGAGCTGACGCGCGAGGAGCAGTTCGCGGCCGTGCCGCTGCGGCACCCGATGCGCGTCTCGGTGACCCTCGGCGCTCGCTCGGACGGGACGCTCACGGCGATGCAGGTCGACGTCCTCTCCGACACGGGCGCGTACGGCAACCACGGCCCCGGCGTGCTGTTCCACGGCTGCCACGAGTCGGTCGCGACGTACCGCTGCGCCAACAAGCGTGTCGACGCCGAGGCCGTCTACACGCACAACCCGCCGTCGGGCGCGTTCCGCGGGTACGGGCTCGGCCAGGTGGTGTTCGGCATCGAGTCGGCGATGGACGAGCTCGCGCAGCGGCTCGGCATGTCGCCGTTCGACCTGCGGCGGCGCAACGTCGTCGTGCCTGGTGACGACTTCGTCGTCAACGGACCGCCCGGCGGCGACCTGGCGTTCGGGTCGTACGGCCTCGACCAGTGTCTCGACCTCGTCGAGGCAGACCTCGCCGCGGCGGTCGCGCGCGGGGTCGACGCCGACGTGCCCGCGGGCTGGCGCGTCGCCGACGGCATGGCGGCCGCAATGATCGCGACGATCCCGCCGCGCGGCCACCACTCCTACGCCGCAGTCACGATGGGGCTCGACGGGTCGGTGACCGTCGCGGTGGGGACGGCGGAGTTCGGCAACGGCACCGCGACCGTGCACACGCAGCTCGCCGCGACCGAGCTCGGCGTCCCCGCGGACCGGGTGCGGCTGCAGACGGCGGACACGGACACGTCCGGCTACGACACGGGTGCGTACGGCTCGACCGGGTCCGTCGTCGCCGGCGGCGCCGTCGTGAACGCCGCGCGGGCGCTGCGCGACGCGCTCGTGGCGCGCGCCGAGGAGCGCGTCCTCGCCCCGGTCGGGGCCGTCGCCGGGACGAGCGCGGGGGCCCGGGTCGCCGAGACGCCGCGAGAGACGGGTCGCGTCGACGCCGACGGCGTCGTCGTCGCCGGGGTCCTCGTGCCGTGGCAGGTGCTGCTCGACGAGCCGATGACGTGCGAGGGCGAGCACCACGGCTCGCCGCGCTCGGTCGCGTTCAACGTGCAGGGCGTGCTGGTCGCCGTCGACCCCGCGACGGGAGAGGTGCGGGTGCTGCACGCGGTCCAGGCGGTCGACGCGGGCGTCGTCGTCAACCCGGAGCAGCTGCGAGGGCAGGTCGAGGGAGGGTTCGCGCAGGGCCTCGGTGGCGCGTTGTACGAAGAGGTCATGCTCGACGACGGCGCCGTCACCACCCGGACGTTCCGCGACTACCGGGTGCCGCAGATGGCGGACGTCCCGCCGATCACCGTCCTGTTCGCCGACACGTACGACGCGATCGGGCCGCGCGGCGCGAAGTCCATGAGCGAGGCGCCGTACAACCCGGTCGCCCCGGCGGTCGCGAACGCGATCGCTCGCGCGCTCGGCGTGCGGCCGCACGAGCTGCCGATGTCCCGCGACCGCGTCTGGCGTCTCGCGAACGCCTGAGGCGGGTGCGGGACGGCCGTGGTCCCGCCGGGCGGCGCCGTCGCCGAGGGAGGCCACTGCCCGCGAGGTAGGCCCCTGCACGGGAGGTAGGGGGCTGCAAGGCACTGTCTCGCGTGGGCGCCTCTGTCTCGCGTGGGTGGCCCTACCTCGGCGGCCGGGTTCGGGCTGGCGAGCCCCAGCACGCGAGGTAGGCCCCAGCACGCGAGGTAGGGGGTTGCAGGGCCCTGTCGCGCGTGGAGGGCCCTACGTCGGCGGCCGGGGTAGGGCCGAGGGCGGGGGGATGAGCGTGGCGCCTGGGATCGGCGGCGCTCAGGCCGCCGAGAGCGGTCGCGCCGCGCGGCCCGCGCGGGCCGCGAGGATCTCCGCGAGGACGGAGACGGCGAGCTCGCCCGGCGTGCGGGCGCCGACGTCGAGCCCGAGCGGGGAGCGTACGGACGCGACGAGCGCGGGGTCGACGCCGTCGGCCAGGAGCGTCGCGGCGCGGCGGTCGCGCGTGCGGCGGGACGCCATCGCCCCGACGAACCCGGTGCCGGCGCGCAGCGCCAGGCCGAGGGCCGCGGCGTCGTACCGCTCGTCGTGCGCCATGACGCACAGCGCGTCGCGCACGCCGAGACCGAGCGTCGGCAGCACGCGCTGCGGCCACGCGGCGACGACGTGCGTCGCGTCCGGGAAGCGCTCCTTCGTGCAGAACACGGGGCGCGGGTCGCACACGACGACGGACCAGCCGGCGGCGGCTCCGAGCGTGCACAGGGCTGCCGCCTCGGCGGTCGCGCCGAGGAGGACGAGCCGTGGCGCCGCCGCCTGCTCCTCCCAGAACAGGGGCGCGCCGTCGGGCGCGGACGCGTGGTCGCGACCGGTCGCGGGACCGTCTACGACGACGCCGTAGCGCGCCGAGAGCCCCTCCGCCGCGCGCTCGAGCTGGTGCAGGGCGTCGGGGGAGTCGTCGAGGAGGCGCACGAGCACCTCGATCCGACCACCGCAGGTGACACCCATGGACAGGTCGTCGGTCAGCGGGCCGAGGCCGAGCTGGTCGGGCGGCGAGCCTGCGGGCTCGAACAGGGCGGCGACGTCCGCGGCACGGTCAGCGTCCGACGACGCGGCGTCGGCCCGGCCGAGCACGTGCGCGGGCGCGCCCGCGAGCACGGCGACGCACGCCTCGTGGACCTGGGACTCGACGCAACCGCCGGTCAGCGAACCGAGGACGGCGCCGTCGTCGCGCACGGCCATCGACGTTCCCACGGGCCGGGGCGCGCTCCCGTGCACCGCGACGATCGTCGCGACGGCGACGCGGTGACCCTGGCGCTGCCACGCCAGCAGGTCTCGGGAGAGCTCGAGCATGCGGACGACGCTACGGAACAGATGTTTCAGGGCCGTAAGCGCCCGGAGACGTCCGCGCAACACTCCCCGCGCAGCATGGTCGCAGCAGCAGGACCAGACGAGGGAGACCACCATGACCATCACCACCGAGCCCACCACCGCCATCGAGACGCGGTGGCTCGACCTGGCCGTCGACCTTGCCGTCCGCAACGTCGCTGAGGGCGGCGGACCGTTCGGCGCCGTGATCGTGCGCGGCGGGGAGCTCGTCGCGACGGGCCAGAACCGCGTGACGCGCGACCTCGACCCGACGGCTCACGCGGAGGTCCAGGCGATCCGCGCCGCGTGCCGCAAGCTCGGCTCGTTCTCGCTCGCGGGCTGCGAGCTGTACACGTCGTGCGAGCCGTGCCCGTTGTGCGCGTCGGCCTCGCTGTGGTCGCGGATCGACCGCGTCGTCTTCGCCGCGGACCGGCACGACGCCGCAGCCGGCGGCTTCGACGACCGCGCCTTCTACGAGCTCATGACGCAGGAGCCCCGCACGTGGCCGACGCCGGTCGAGGGTGTGCGGACCGCCGCAGCCTTCACGCCGTTCGACGCGTGGAACTCGCACGCGGCTCGCACGGACTACTGAACGCCCCGGCTGCGCAGAGGTTTACCGCAGTGAAACGTCCGTTGCGCCCTCCTGAAATACGTCCCACCTAGTTTCAGTGGCGTAGGGGAAAAGCGGGTGCGGCTGGGGCCGCCCGACAGAAAAGAGATCCGCATGACCGTCTCGACCACGACCCACCGCCGTCGTCTCGGCCTGAAGGCTGCAGCGTTCGCCGCAGCCGCCACGCTCGCCCTCGCGGGGTGCAGCAGCGAGAGCGACGCAGCGGACAGCCCGGCGCCGGGTGGCGCGGCCGCCGACCTCGGCACGCTGACCGTCCAGCTCTCCTGGATCAAGAACGCCGAGTTTGCGGGCGAGTTCTTCGCGATCGAGAAGGGGTATTTCAAGGACGCCGGGTTCAGCGACGTCATCCTCAACGCGGGCCCGGGCGCGACCGAGTCGATCGTCCTGTCGGGCGGCGCGGACTTCGGCCTCTCGAACGCGGTCTCCGTCGGTTCTGTCATCGCGGAGGAGGGCGCGCCGCTGAAGATCGTCGGCACGACGTTCCAGAAGAACCCGTTCACGATCCTGTCCCTCAAGGACGGCGGCAACATCGCGACGCCCGCCGACCTCGTGGGCAAGAAGATCGGCGTCCAGGCCGGACCGAACGAGGCGCTGTTCGACGCGCTCCTCGTGGCGAACGGCATCGACGCGAGCACGGTCGAGAAGGTCCCGGTCGAGTACGACCCGGCGCCGCTCGTCAACGGCGACGTCGACGGGTTCCTCGCGTATGTGACGAACGAGGCGATCACGGTCGAGGCGGAGGGGCACCCGGTGACGAACCTGCTCTTCGCCGACAACGGTCTGCCGTTCGTCGCGGAGTCGGTCGTCACGACCGACGAGATGATCGAGAAGAGCCCGGAGAAGGTCAAGGCATTCCTCAAGGCCGAGATCCTCGGCTGGAAGGACGCGGTCGCCGACCCTGAGGAGGGTGCGCGCCTCGCTGTCGAGAAGTACGGCAAGGACCTCGGGCTCGACCTGGAGAAGGAGGTCGAGCAGGCGACCGTCCAGACGTCGCTGATCGTCACGGACGACACGAAGGCCAACGGTCTGTTCACGATCTCGGACGAGCTGGTCGCGCAGAACCTTGCGACGCTCAAGGCGTCGGGCATCGAGCTCGAGGCGTCCGACCTGTTCGACCTGTCGCTGCTCGCCGAGCTCCTCGCGGCTGAGCCGGACCTCACGAAGTAGGGGAAGCACGATGACCGTCACGGTGGCGGGCTCCGCTGCCCAGGGAGTCGCGGGCTCCCTGGGCACGGGGGTCCGGATCGAGAACCTCACGAAGACCTTCGGCTCGGGCAGGCGCACGGTCACGGCGCTCGACGACGCGACGCTGTTCACGGACCAGGGGACGTTCCTGTCGCTCCTCGGTCCGTCCGGCTGCGGCAAGTCGACGATCCTGCGGATCCTCGCGGGGCTCGAGCAGCCGACGAGCGGGACGGCCCTCGTCGACGGCCGCACGCCGCTCGAGCTGCGCGAGGCGCACGAGCTGGGGATCGCGTTCCAGGACTCGGCCCTGCTGCCGTGGCGGTCGGTCGTAGCGAACATCCGCCTGCCGTTCGAGGTGGCCGGTGTTCGCCCCGACGACGCGCTCGTCGAGGAGCTGATCAGGCTCGTCGGTCTCGAGGGGTTCGAGAAGGCGAAGCCGTCGCAGCTCTCGGGAGGCATGCGGCAGCGCGTGTCGATCGCGCGTGCGCTCGTCGTCCGGCCGAGCGTCCTCCTCCTCGACGAGCCGTTCGGTGCGCTCGACGACATGACGAGGCAGCGTCTCAACCTCGAGCTGTTGCGGATCTGGACGGAGAAGCCGGCGACGACCCTCATGGTCACGCACGGCATCTCCGAGGCGATCTTCCTCTCGGACCGTGTCGCGGTGATGAGCGCACGCCCGGGGCGGGTCAAGGAGGTCATCGAGGTAGACCTCCCGCGGCCGCGCCTCCCGGAGATGCAGCGCACGCCGGAGTTCCACGCGCTGTGCGACCACGCGTCCGACCTGCTGTTCGGGTCGGGCGGGGTGGTCGGGGAGGAGCCGTGACGACGGCCGAGCGGCTGCGGGGCTGGCTCCCGGGCGCCGTCGGCCTCGTGGCCCTCGTCGCGCTCTGGTGGGTCGCGGCGGTGACGGTCCTCGCGGGCTCGACGCTGCCGACGCCGGGGGGCGTCGTCAGGGTGCTCGTCGACGACGGGTGGGCGTTCTACTCCGCGAACTTCGGGGTGACGATCGAGGAGGCGGTGCGGGGGTTCCTGATCGGCAACGGGCTCGCGCTCGCGCTCGCGTCGCTCGTCCTGCTCGTGCCGGTGGTCGAGCGGGTCGTCATGCAGGTCGCGGTCATCAGCTACTGCCTGCCGCTCGTCGCGATCCTGCCGATCATCTACATCGTCATCGGACCGCCGCCGTCGGGCGAGCCGTCCGGGACCGCGGTCGTCCTCGCTGGGCTGTCGGTGTTCTTCACGACGGTCGTCGGCGCTGTCCTGGGGCTGCGCTCGGCGGACCGAGCGAGCCTCGACGTCGTGACGGTCTACGGCGGCGGCAGGTGGAAGCAGCTCACGAAGGTGCAGCTCGTCGCGTCGCTGCCGAGCGTCGTCTCGGCACTGCAGGTCGCGGCGCCTGCAGCGGTGCTGGGCGCGATCCTCGGCGAGTACATCGGCGGGATGGACCGCGGTGTCGGTCCGGCGCTCGTCAACGCGCAGCAGTCGCTCGCGTCCGAGCGTGCGTGGGGGATCGCGCTCGTGTGCGCGCTCGTCGCAGGGGCGGGCTACGCGTTCTTCGGCCTCGTCGCCCGGTGGGTGACGCCGTGGGCCGACGGTCGGACGGAGGCGGCACGATGAGCCAGACCAGCACGGGCGTGGCGGTGCGCGCCGGAGGCCCGGGGACGCTGCGGGCCGCAGGCCACGGGACGCTGCGCGCGGCGACCCGGGGGACGCTGCGCGTCGTGGTCGACGCCGCCACGACCCTGGCGATCGTCCTCGTCCTGTGGGTGGGCGCGCTGCGCGTCTTCGACGTCTCGCCGTACGTGGGCAAGGGACCGCGCGACGTGTGGGAGTACCTCGTCGAGGTGCCGAAGGCGGCCGCGAACCGCGCGGAGATCGTCACGCTGCTCGGCGAGACGCTGCGCGACGCGTCGCTGGGCTTCGTCACGGGCATGGTCGCCGCGCTCGTCCTCGCGGGGGCGATCGTGCTGTCGCGCGGCGTCGAAGCGACGGTCATGCCGGTCGCGATGCTGCTGCGCTCGGTGCCCCTCATCGCGCTCGCGCCGATCATCTTCCTGCTGCTGGGGCGTGGCGCGGTCACGGTCGCGGTCATGAGCGGGATCGTCGTGCTGTTCCCGGCGCTCGTGACGATCGTGTTCGGGCTGCGCTCGGCGTCGCCCCAGATGCGCGACGTCGTGCACGTGTTCGGCGGCTCGGACCGGGCGGTCCTGACGAAGGTCGCGCTGCCCTCGGCGCTGCCGGCGCTGTTCGCGTCGGTGCGCGTGGCGGTCCCCGCGGCGATCACGGGGGCGCTCATCGCGGAGTGGCTCGCGACGGGGCAGGGCATCGGGTACGGCGTCGTGTCGGCGGTGGGGCGCGCGCAGAACACCAAGGTCTGGGCGATGGTCGCTGCGATCACGCTGGCCTCGCTCGTGCTGTACACGCTCGCGCAGCTCGTCGAGCGCCTCGTGCTGGCCCGGTTCGGGGACGGCGGTGGTCCTCGCTGACGGCCGCGGCGTCGAGCCGCGGCCGTGGCAGCGTCCCCGTGCGTCGGGGCTCGTGCTCGCGGCTGGCGCCGGCACGCGGATGGGCGTACCCAAGGCGCTCGTGCGCGACGTCGACGGGCGCACGTGGCTGAGCCGCGCCGTCGAGGTCCTCGAGGAGGGTGGATGCGAGGACGTGACGGTCGTGCTCGGGGCGCAGGCCGACGTCGCGCGCACGCTCGTGCCAGCGGGTGTGCGGGTCGTGACGGCGCACGGCTGGGCGGCGGGCTTGTCGGCGTCGCTCGCGGCGGGGCTCGCGTGCTTCCTCGGTGACGACGAGCGCGCCCGCGCTGACTGCGCGGTCGTCTCGCTCGTCGACCTGCCGGGCCTGAGGCCTGCCGCGGTGCGCCGCGTGCTCGGCTCCGCGCCGTGCGCGGCGAGCCTTCGGCGCGCGGTGTACGACGACGCTCCCGGGCATCCCGTGGTCGTCGGGAGGGACCACTGGGTTGCGCTCCTGCGGCAGGTGGATCGTGCTGGTGGCGACCGCGGTGCGGGCCCGTACCTGCGTCGCGCGGGCTGCGAGCCGGTCGACTGCACGGACATCGGCGGAGGGTGCGACGTCGACTCCCCGCCGCGCGGGTGACGTCCACAGCGGGCTGACGCCCCGGCTCGCGCGGTCCGATGCATCCCTTACGCTGGCTGCGAGTGCGCCGCGGTGGCGCGCTCGCTCGGCAGAGGAAGCAGGCTGGCCATGTCGCAAGGACGCAAGCTCGTCATCGTGGAGTCCCCCGCGAAGGCGCGCACGATCGCGTCGTACCTGGGTGACGGGTACGAGGTCGAGGCGAGCGTGGGGCACATCCGTGACCTCCCGCAGCCGTCCGAGCTGCCTGCCGAGATGAAGAAGGGCCCGTTCGGCAAGTTCGCGGTCGACGTCGAGAACGGCTTCACGCCGTACTACGAGGTGTACGGCGACAAGAAGAAGAAGGTCGCCGAGCTGAAGCGTCTGCTCAAGGACGCCGACGAGCTCTTCCTGGCCACTGATGAGGACCGCGAGGGCGAGGCCATCGCGTGGCACCTCCTCGAGGCGCTCAAGCCGAAGGTTCCGGTCAAGCGCATGGTGTTCCACGAGATCACCCGCGAGGCGATCACGCGGGCGCTCGAGAACACCCGGGAGATAGACGAGCGTCTGGTCGACGCGCAGGAGACGCGCCGCATCCTCGACCGCCTGTACGGCTACGAGGTGTCGCCGGTGCTGTGGCGCAAGGTTCGGCAGGGCCTGTCTGCGGGGCGTGTGCAGTCGGTCGCGACACGGCTGGTCGTGGAGCGCGAGCGGGAGCGCATGGCGTTCGTCGCCGCCGAGTACTGGGACCTCACGGCCGAGTTCACGACGCCGCAGGGCGAGCGTGACGACCAGTGGTTCAACGCTCGTCTGACGTCGCTCGACGGCGCGCGCGTCGCGTCGGGCCGCGACTTCTCGGACCGTGGTGAGCTCAAGTCCTCGTCGACGGTGCACCTCGACGAGGAGACGGCTCGCGCCGTCGCCGCGGCGATCGAGGGTCAGGCCGCGACGGTGCGCAGCCTCGAGACCAAGCCGTACACGCGCCGTCCGGCGGCGCCGTTCACGACGTCGACGCTCCAGCAGGAGGCGTCGCGCAAGCTCCGCATGAGCTCTCGCCAGACGATGCGCACCGCGCAGACGCTCTACGAGAACGGGTACATCACCTACATGCGTACGGACTCGCCGGCACTGTCGACGCAGGCGATCGACGCCGCGCGCCGTCAGGCGTCCGAGCTGTACGGCGCTGCGTACGTCCCCGACAAGCCGCGCCACTACGCGTCGAAGGCGAAGGGTGCGCAGGAGGCTCACGAGGCCATCCGCCCTGCTGGTGACTCGTTCCGCACGCCTGCGCAGGTCGCGGGCGAGCTGTCGGGCGACCAGTTCAAGCTGTACGAGCTCATCTGGAAGCGCACGGTCGCATCTCAGATGGGTGATGCGCGCGGGTCGACGGCGTCGGTGCGCCTGGGGGTCGACGGCACCCGCGCGGACGGCACGAAGGTCGACGCCGTGTTCTCGGCGTCGGGCACGGTCATCACGTTCCGGGGCTTCCTCGCCGCGTACGAGGAAGGTCGCGACACCGACCGGTATGACGACGACGCGAAGAAGGACGGTGAGTCGCGCCTGCCCGAGATGGCGGAGGGGGACGCGCTCGCGAGCCGCGACCTGACGGCGGACGGGCACACGACGTCGGCTCCGCCGCGCTTCACGGAGGCGAGCCTCGTCAAGGCGCTCGAGGAGCGCGGCATCGGCCGCCCGTCGACGTACGCGTCGACGATCTCGACGATCCTCGACCGCGGCTACGTGTTCTCCCGCGGGCAGGCGCTCGTACCGTCGTGGATCGCGTTCGCGGTCGTGCGGCTCCTCGAGGAGCACTTCGACCGTCTGGTCGACTACGACTTCACGGCCGCGATGGAGGCGGACCTCGACCAGATCGCTGCGGGCGACGTGGACCGCACGGCGTGGCTGTCGAAGTTCTACTTCGGCGACGGCGCCGACTCGAAGGACAGCCTCAAGGCTCTCGTCGACAACCTCGGCGACATCGACGCACGCGACATCAACTCGGTCCCTATCGGCGAGGGCATCGTCCTGCGCGTCGGCCGCTACGGGCCGTACATCGAGGACACCGCCGCCGAGGTCAAGGAGGGTGAGAACCCGCCGCGCGCCTCGGTGCCGGACGACGTCGCGCCCGACGAGCTGACGGTCGCGAAGGCTCGTGAGCTGATCGAGACGCAGGCGGACGGCGACATCGTGCTCGGGGCTGACCCGCAGAGCGGTCACCCGATCGTCGCGCGTTCCGGCCGGTACGGCCCCTATGTCACGGAAGTGCTGCCCGAGCCGAAGCTGGAGGAGGGGCTGTCCGCGGCGGCGAAGAAGCGAGCGCTCGCGGCGCTCCCGAAACCCCGCACGGCGTCCTTGTTCAAGGACATGTCGCTGCAGACGATCACTCTCGAGGATGCGCTGCGGTTGCTGTCGCTCCCGCGCGTGGTGGGCGTCGACCCGGAGACGGGCGCGGAGATCACGGCGCAGAACGGCCGGTACGGGCCGTACCTGAAGAAGGGCACGGACTCGCGGACGATCGCGAGCGAGGACCTGCTGCTGACGATCACGCTCGAGGAGGCGCTCGCGATCTACGCGCAGCCCAAGCGTGGCCGCGGCGCGACGGCGGCGGCGCCGCTCAAGGAGCTGGGCGAGGACCCGACGTCGGGCAAGCCGATCGTCGTCAAGGACGGCCGCTTCGGCCCGTACGTGACTGACGGGACGACGAACCGGACGCTGCCGAAGGACGCGTCGATCGAGTCGATCACGCACGAGCAGGCGGTCGAGCTCCTCGCGGAGAAGCGCGCGAAGACCCCGGCGAAGAAGACGGCTGCGAAGAAGGCGCCGGCCAAGAAGCCGGCGGCGAAGAAGGCCCCGGCGAAGGCACCTGCCAAGAAGCCGGCGGCGAAAAAGACGGCCGAGTAGCGGCGTCGCACGCCCGCGCCGGACGCCCCTCCCCTCCCTCCCCTCTGCCTCCCTCCCTTCTCCCTCCCTCCCTCCTCCCTCGCGACCGATCGCCCCAGTGCACACGTGGGGTGTGCACCAGGGCGATCGGTGCGGCAGGGCTGGGCGCTTCCTGCGGGGCGGATCGCCCCGCTGCACACGCGAGGGGTGGGACCAGGCGATCGGCGAGGGAGTCGGGCGGGTCGCTACGTGGCGGGCCGCTCAGATTGCGGTGCGCTCGGCGAGCACCGCGCGGATCGTCCTGACAGTCTCGTCGGGGCGCTGCACGATGTCGTCGTACGTGAAGCGGAGCACGAGATAGCCAGCCGCTGCCAGGCGGTTGTCCCGGGTGCGGTCCTGCTGGAAGCGGTCTTCGTGCGCACGTCGACCGTCGATCTCGACGATGACGCGTTGTGCAGCGAACAGAACGTCGGCTCGCCCGATCAACCGTCCGTGCACGTCCCGCACGGACGCGTCGGCCTCCCACCCGGTGATCTTCGCTGTGTCGAGAAGATCGTGGGCGCAGCTCTCGGCGTGACTGTGGGCGCCGCGCTCAGTGAGGTCGAGGAGCTTGCGAACCTGTGCGTTCCCGCGAGCACGCGGCTGCGCTGTGAGGCGGTTGCGCAGCTCGTCCCTGCTCAAGAGGTCGCGGGACGCGAGCCACGCGAGCAGGTCGCGGGCGGCGACGAGCGGCAGCCAGGCGAGGGCGTCGACGAACGCTCGCTCCCGGGCGGCGACGAACGCACTCGGCAGCGCGAGGGACGGGACAGCGGCGACCTCGCTCCGTTCCAGTCGGACGCGTCGGGGCCGGATCCCGCCCCCGTGGTCGTCACCGGGGCGGTCCGTCCAGACGTCGACCGTCGACAACGCGGGGATCGGCGCTCCGTGGAACGCGGCCGCAGCCGGACCGAGCAGGATCGACCCGGGGCGCGTGAGCCAGGCTGCCACTCCCAGGCAGCGCGCGGTCACGTCCTCGTCAGACAGGACAAGCCCGCGACCGACGATTCTCTTCCAGGATCCGGTCGCGATGCGGTAGTCGACCTGGCGGCGGGACATCCCTGCGTCCCGCGCCTGGGCTGAGGTGAACACGCCGAGCTGGCGGCGCGCGACGGGAGGGATCCAGGTTCGGTCGATCAACGAGGGCATTGTCAGAGAGTGCTCGCTCGAGCGTCTGCACGAGCAGTCGATCTCTTCCCAGGGGACGAGGCCGTCACCCTCGAGCGCTGTGGGCCTCTACCGGAGCAGCGGCCAGCCGCGGTCGATCGGGCCACCGTGGCCCGACCGATCGCCCGGTTGCACGCGTGAGATGTGCAGCAAGGGGATCGGTGCGAAGCAGGGGGCGGGAGACAGGCGACCGATTGCCCGGGTGCACACGTCACGTGTGCACCCGGGCGATCGGAGCTTCCGGGAAGGGAGTCTCAGGCATCCGAGAACGGAGCCTCAGGCTTCCGGGAGGGTTCCCTCGGGGTTTCTGGAGGGCACCCGGTCGAGTCCGTGGGCTACTCGGCGGCGAGGCCGTCCAGGACCGGCATGCGGGCCGCCCGGATCGACGGCCACACGGCCGCGACGAGCCCGACCAGCGCTGCGAGCACGACCATCCCGCCGAGAGTGCCCCACGGGATCACGAGCTGCGTCATGCCCTCGTCCTTGAACACGGCGGGCAGCGCGGTCGCGATGCCCACGCCCACGCCGACGCCGAGGATCGTGCCGAACAGGGCGGTCAGCACCGACTCGATCGCGACCATCGTCGAGAGCTGGAGCCTGCCCAGACCGACGGCCCGCAGCAGCGCCACCTCGCGGGTGCGTTCGATGATCGACAGCGCGAGCGTGTTGACGATCCCGAGCACCGCGATGAGGACGCTCAGGCCGAGCAGCGCGTAGATGACCGTGAGCATCATGTTCACCTGGTCGGCGAGCGCGTTGACCATCTCCTCGGAGTCCATCACCGAGATCACGAAGTACGGCTTGGCGATCTCGACGAGGTCGGCGCGAAGCTGGTCCGTCGTGACGCCGTCGGCTGCGGTCGCGAACGCGACGGCGATCCCGGAGAGCTCCGGTCGCACGACCTTCTCGTAGACGTCGCGAGGGACGAACATCGCGCCGCCGAACGCCTGCGAGTCGATGATCGCGCCGATGCGGACCTGCGTGCCGGCCGTGCCGTCGGTGACGCCCTGCTCGGAGCCGAGGGTGACGACGTCGCCGACCTTCCAGCCGTTGCTCTTCGCCGCCGGCTTGAGCGCGAGGGCCTCACCGCGTCCGTAGGAGGCGAGCTCGCCGTCCTCCACCGTGACGTCGATCGAGCGTTCCCAGAGCGCAGGCTCCGCGGAGAACACGAACTGCGGGGTGCTGATGCCGGACGCGAACGTCACGCCGTAGTCGGCGACGTCGAGCGCGGCGACCGACGGTGTGGCCGCCATGGCGTCGGCGACCTGCTGAGGGAGGTCTCCGCCCTGCGACTGGACGATGAGGTCCGCCTTGAGGTCGGACTCGATGACGGAGCCGATCGACGCGGTCGTGGACGCCGCGAGGACGCCCGAGGCGCTCACGAGGACCATGCCGATCATGAGGGCGCCAGCGGTCGACGCCGTGCGGCGGGGGTTGCGCACGACGTTGCCGCGTGCGAGCCCGCCGAGCGGCTTGCCCAGCGCGGCGAACGGCGCCGCGAGCACCGGGACGACCCAGCGGGCGAGGATGGGAGCGAGGACCAGCATGCCCACGACGAGCGTGACCGCACCGATCCCGAGCATCGTCGGGGCGCCCTCGACCACGAGGCCGTCGGCGGTCTTGGCGAGCGACGCGTACGCGACGCCGCCGATGCCCGCGAGCGTGAGCACCGCACCGATCGCGGTGCGCACGCGCAGCCCCTTCTCGGAGGGCGCCTCCGCGCGCATCGCCTCGACGGGCGCGGTCAGGGCCGCCCGCCGGGCGGGGATCGCGGCCGCGACGAGCGAGACGACGGTGCCGACGACGAGCGAGATCACGACCGTGTCGGCGGTCAGCTCGACCGCGCCGCCCATCTCCATGCCCATGCCGGACAGGAGTGCGGACAGGCCCGCGGCGATGCCGATGCCGAGCCCGATGCCGACCGCGGAGCCGAGCACGCCGATGACGAGCGCCTGGCCGAGGATCGACGCGAACACCTGCGACGGGCTCGCACCGATCGCCCGCAGGAGCGCGAACTCCCGCATGCGTTCGCGCACGCTCATCGAGAACGTGTTGGCGATGAGGAACCCGCCGACGAAGAGCGAGACCCCGGCGAACACGAGGAGGAACACCTGGATGAAGCCGAGCATCTCGCCGATGGCGTCGCTCTGCTCCTCGCGCATCGCGTCGCCCGTGACGACCTCGGCGGTGGCCGCGCCGTCGACGGAGGTGCTCGCGAGCTTCTGCGCGACGGCGTCGCGGAGCTGGGTCTCGCTCACCCCGGGCTTGCCGAACACGGAGATGGTGGGGACGGTGCCCTCGGGGGCGTAGGCGGCCGCGGCGACCTCGGGGTCGAGGCCGATGAGCAGCGCGCCGGCCATCGTCGCGTCGAAGTGCGCGAGACCGGAGACGGTCACGTCGCGGATGTCGCCCGCGAGGATGATCTTGGTGCGGTCGCCGGTCGTGAGGCCGGCACGCTCGGCGGTCGACTCCTCGAGGACGATCTGCTCGGGCCCGACGGCGTAGTCGCCGTCGGTCACGCGCACGACCGTGTCGTCGCGGGCGAGCGCGACGCCGAGCGTCGGTGCGCCGGACGTCGTCACCGCGGTGCCGTCCTTGCCGACGAGGACGAGCGTGCCGCCGTAGTCGGCGTACGCGCGGTCGACGCCGTCGGCCTCACGGACCGTTTCGACGAGGCTGGCGGGGACGGGGGCGTGGACGCTCCCGGCGGAGCCGGTCGTGGAGTCCATGCCGACGACCATGTCTGCGCCGCGGACGTAGGTCTGGGCGGAGTAGGAGGAGTCGACGATCGCGTCGAAGGTGCTCGCCAGCACGGCGCGCAGGGAGTAGGTGCCGGCGACGAAGGCGACGCCGAGGGCGACGGCGAGGACCGCCATCCCGAAGCGGACGAAGTGGGCGCGGATGCCGCGCAGCGCGACGCGGATCATCGGGCCGGCACCTCGGCTGCTTCGTCGAGGGCGCTGCGTGCACCTTCGCTGCGGGCGGGGGTGAGCTCGGCGAGCTGGGCGAGGATCGCGTCGTGGGTGGGCTCGCGCAGGTCGGCTGCGAGGCGGCCGTCGGCGAGGAACAGGACGCGGTGCGCGTACGACGCCGCACGCGGGTCGTGCGTGACCATGACGACGGTCTGCCCGAGCTGCTCGACGGAGCGGCGCAGGAACGACAGGACCTCGGTCGCGGAGTGGGAGTCGAGGTTGCCGGTCGGCTCGTCGGCGAAGATCACGGCGGGCTTGGACACGAGGGCGCGGGCGCACGCGACGCGCTGCTGCTGGCCGCCGGAGAGCTCGTCGGGGCGGTGGCGCAGTCGGTCGCGCAGGCCGACGGTCTCGATGACCTCGTCGAACCAGGCGCGGTCGACGGGGCGCCGGGCGATGTCGAGGGGGAGAGTGATGTTCTCCTCGGCGGTGAGCGTGGGGATGAGGTTGAACGACTGGAAGATGAAGCCGAGGTGGGTGCGGCGGAGCTTGGTGAGGTTCCGCTGGTTCATGCGGCCGATCTCGTGGCCGTCGACGACGGCGCGGCCCGACGTGACGCGGTCGAGGCCTGCCATGCAGTGCATGAGCGTGGACTTGCCGGAGCCGGAGGGGCCCATGATCGCGGTGAAGCGGCCGGACGCGAAGTCGACGTCGATCCCGTCGAGAGCGGTCACGGCGGTCTCTCCCGAGCCGTAGACCTTGGTCAGGCCGCGGGCCCACGCCTGCGGGGCGGTCCCGTCGGTGAGGACACCGAGTGTCGCGGTCGAGCTGTCGGGGGTGGCGGTCATCATCGTTCCGTTCGTGTCGTGGAGAAGCGTGGGTGTGGTCTGTGTCTCCATGAGCCTCCCGCGCCGGGCTCTCGGGCGTCATCGGGATTTCCCCCCAGTGCACCCCTGATTCCCCACCCTGAGAGCTCCCTGAACGGGGCACGCGGGCGGGGGTGGTGCGCGCTAGCGTTGCCCCATGAGCAACGACGCCTCCCTGATCCAGTCCATGCCCTCCGCGACCGTCCCTGACCCGGCGACGGCGCCGTCGATCCGCTGGGGCATCCTCGGTGCCGGCAACATCGCGGGCTCGTTCGCCGCAGCGGTGACGGCTCACACTCGTGCGCAGCTCGTGGCGGTCGGGTCGCGCGACCGTGTGCGCGGGGAGCGGTTCGCCTCGGCGCACGGCATCCCGACGACGCACATCGGCTACGAGGAGCTCGTCGCGGACGACCACGTGGACGCCGTGTACATCGCGACGCCGCACTCGGAGCACAAGGACCAGGCGCTCCTCGCGATCTCGGCGGGCAAGCACCTCCTCGTGGAGAAGTCCTTCACGCGCAACGCGGCGGAGGCTCGTGAGGTGTTCGACGCTGCTCGCGCGGCGGGCACGTTCGTCATGGAGGCGATGTGGACGCGTTTCCTGCCGCACGTCGCCGCTCTGCGCGCTGTCGTGGGGTCCGGGCTGATCGGCGAGGTCGTCAACGTGTCGGCGGACCACGGGCAGAAGTTCGTGCACGACCCGTCGTCGCGGCTGTTCGACCCGGCGCTCGCGGGCGGTGCGCTGCTCGACCTGGGCGTGTACCCGGTGTCGTTCGCGCACGACCTGCTCGGGGCGCCTGCGTCGGTGACGGCGGTCGGTGCGCTGACGGACACGGGCGTGGACGGTCAGATCTCGATGGCGCTGGCGTACGGCGAGCGTGCGCACGCGACGCTGTCGACGACGTTGTGGGCGCGGACGCCCACGGCCGCGCTGGTCTCGGGCACCGAGGGCTACATCGAGGTCGCGGGGAGCTTCTACTCGCCGACGTCGTTCACGGTGACGTTGAACGACGGTTCGCGCTGGACGTACGACCGTCCTGCGGTGAAGGGCCTGCAGTACGAGGCGGCGGAGGTCGCGCGCTGCGTCGCCGAGGGCCGCACGGAGTCGGAGCGCATGACGTGGCAGGGGACGATCGACGTCCTGGAGACGATGGACGAGGTCCGTCGTCAGATCGGCGTGGCCTACCCGGGCGAGTGACGTGGAGGCCGGGCCCTGCGGGGCCCGGCCCGCGGTCCGCTGCGTCGGAGGGGGTCGGTAGGCTGGCGCCGTGACTGTCTCCTCCCTCGGATCGCCTTCGGCGTCGGGTGTCTTCGTGTCCTTCGAGGGCGGCGACGGCTCCGGCAAGAC
Source organism: Flavimobilis sp. BM9 (assembly GCF_058313055.1). Lineage (NCBI taxonomy): Bacteria > Bacillati > Actinomycetota > Actinomycetes > Micrococcales > Jonesiaceae > Flavimobilis > Flavimobilis sp. BM9. Next base: position 265,196 of record NZ_JBZEMO010000004.1, read on the forward strand.
GACCCAGATCTCCTTGCTCGCCGACTGGTTCTCGCGGATCGGCTACGAGGTCGTCACGACGCGTGAGCCGGGCGGCACAGCGATGGGCCTCGACCTGAGGCGCCTCGTGCTGCACGGCGAGGACATGGACCCACGCACCGAGGCTCTGCTGTACGCCGCGGACCGGGCGCACCACGTCGACACGGTGGTGCGGCCTGCGCTCGAGCGTGGCGGCGTCGTCATCACGGACCGCTACCTCGACTCGTCCGTCGCCTACCAGGCTGGCGGCCGCGAGCTGGGCGCCGCCGAGATCGAGAACCTCTCGCTGTGGGCGACGCACGGTCTGCTGCCGCACGTGACGATCCTGCTCGACGTCGACCCGGCGGTCGGGGTTGCCCGCGTCCCGGGTGGCCTCGACCGGCTCGAGCGCGCCGGCGCCGAGTTCCACGTCCGCACACGCGAGGCGTACCTCGCGCGCGCCGCCGCGCACCCCGGTCGGATCGTCGTCGTCGACGCGGCACGGTCGATCGAGGAGGTGCACGCGCACGTCGTCGAGCTCGTCGCGCGCCGCCTCGGCATCGACGTCGACTCGTCGCTCGCGGTCGTCGAGGACTCCCCGCGCGATCCGGCGGTGGGGGACGCGTGACGGACGTCTGGGCGGACGTCGTCGGGCAGGAGGACGCGATCGCGCCGCTGCGCGCGGCAGCAGCCGACGACGCGGCGATGACGCACGCGTGGCTCGTCACGGGCCCGCCCGGCTCGGGCCGTTCGAACGCCGCGCGCGCGTTCGCGGCCGCGCTGCAGTGCACGGGTGACCCGGCCGTGGACGAGCGCGAGATCGCTGCGGTCATGCGAGGCGCGCACCCTGACGTGACGGTCGTCGCGACCGACAAGGTCACCATCTCGATCGACGAGGTGCGCGGGCTCATCGGCCTCGCGCAGCGCAGCCCTGCGCACGGCCGCTGGCGCGTGATCATCGTCGAGGACGCCGACCGCATGCTCGAACGCACCTCCAACGTCCTCCTCAAGGCGATCGAGGAGCCGCCCTCCCGCACCGTGTGGGTGCTGTGCGCGCCGAGCCCGCAGGACGTCGTCGTGACGATCCGCTCGCGCTGCCGCAAGATCGCCTTGCGTGTGCCGCCCGTCGAGGCGGTCGCGGACCTGCTGGTGCGGCGCGACGGCGCCGAGCCGTCGGTCGCGCTCGAGGCCGCGCGCGCGGCGCAGTCACACATCGGCCTCGCACGGCGTCTCGCCCGTGACCCCTCGGCGCGCGAGCGCCGGGACGCCGTCCTGTCGGTCGCGCGGCGCATCCGCGGCGTCGGGGACGCCGTGCTCGCGGCCGGCGAGCTCGTCGACGTCGCGCAGGCGGAGTCTGCTGCGCACTCCGAGGAGCGCAACGCGGCCGAGAAGGCCGACCTGCTGCGCACGCTCGGCGTCGAGCCGGGGCAGACCGTCCCGCCGAACCTGCGTGCGCAGGTCAAGCAGCTCGAGGACGACCAGAAGCGCCGCGCGACGCGCGCGCAGCGGGACACGCTCGACCGGGCGATGGTCGACCTGCTGTCGCTGTACCGGGACGTGCTCGTCGTCCAGCTCGGCTCCGACGTCGAGCTCGTCAACACCGCGCACGCCGAGACCGTGCGCGCGCTCGCCGAGGAGTCGACCCCGGAGCAGACGCTGCGTCGCATGGACGCGATCGGCACGGCGCGCACGCGCCTGACCGGCAACGTCGCTCCGCTGCTCGCGGTCGAGGCGATGATGATCGCCCTGCGTCCCCAGGGCTGAGCAACGTCTCGCACGTCCGACACGCAGCGGCGCGAGCCGTTACGGTGGAGCACGTGCTGAAGACCACCGCCGCCCGCCTGTCCGTCTCGTCCGCCCTGCACGGCGGGAACCGCGGGACCAGGCGTGCCGCCCGGTGGTCCGCAGGCTCCCTCGTGCTCGTGCTGGCCCTCGCCGGGTGCACGGCGGGCAAGGAGGCGATCGACGTCGACCCGAGCGCGACGAGCACCGGGCAGCCCGGTGCCGGCGCCGGGCTCGCCCCGAAGGATCTCGACCCGTCGATGCTGCCGTTCTACGAGCAGTCCGTCGCGTGGGAGGAGTGCAACGACGACCACCTGTGCGCGACGATCGACATCCCCGTCGACTGGGCGGACGCGTCTGCGGGCAAGGCGAGCCTCGCGGTCGAGCGGACCCAGGCGTCCGGGACGAAGCAGGGCTCGCTCCTGATCAACCCGGGCGGTCCGGGCGCGTCCGGCATCGACTTCCTCGACGCAGCGGTCTCGGTCATCAGCCCGGAGGTCCAGGAGGCGTACGACGTCGTCGGTTTCGATCCGCGCGGCGTCGGGAGGTCGAGCCCCGTGACGTGCCTCGACGACGCGGGCAAGGACCAGCTTGTCTCCAGCGACTTCGACATGTCGACAGACGCGGGTCGAGCGGGCTTCCAGGCGGCGTGGACCGCCTTCGGCGCTGCGTGCCAGTCGAACACCGGCGCGATGCTCGAGCACGTCGACACCGGCAGCGCGGCCCGCGACATGGACCTGCTGCGGGCGCTTCTCGGTGACGAGAAGCTCACGTATCTCGGCTACTCCTACGGGACGCAGCTCGGCGGGACGTACGCCGCGCTGTTCCCGGAGCGCGTGGGGCGTCTCGTCCTCGACGGCGCGGTCGACTACACGCTCGAGGCGGACGAGCTCAGCGCCGGCCAGGCCGAGGGCTTCGAGCGTGCCCTGCGCGCGTACGTGACCGACTGCATGGCGGGCGCACGCTGCCCGCTGACGGGCTCTGTCGACGACGGCCTCAAGCAGATCCGCGACCTGACCGAGCGCGCGTTCACGGACCCGCTGCCGACGCAGGACGCAGGCCGCGTCCTGACCCGCACCCTCGCGTTCTACGGGATCGCGATCACTCTCTACGCCGACGAGTCCTGGCCCGTGCTGACGCAGGCGCTCACGATGGCGCTCCAGCGCAACGACGGCTCCGGCCTGCTGTCGCTCGCTGACGCCTACAACTCCCGGGACCTCGACGGCGGGTTCCAGGACAACTCGACCGAGGCGTTCACGGCGATCGGCTGCGCCGACGGCCGCGCCCCCGCCGACCTCGCGCACATGCAGGCCGAGCGGGACAAGATCCTCGCCGTCGCGCCGACCCTCGGCGAGTCGTTCGCGTGGAACGCTCTCGTGTGCGCCGGCTGGCCCACGCCGGCCAAGCCCTTCACGGCCGACCCGTCGGCGCCGGGCGCCGCCCCGATCGTCGTGATCGGCACGACGAACGACCCGGCGACCCCCTACGAGTGGTCGCAGTCGCTCGCGAAGACGCTCGATTCCGGTGTGCTCCTCTCCTGGGAGGGCGAGGGGCACACCGCGTACGGCCGCTCGAACGACTGCATCGCGGGCGCCGTCGACGCGTACCTCCTCGACGGCACCGTCCCCGAGGACGGCCTCGTCTGCTGATGGTGGGGCGCCTCGCGCCGACCGAGTTGGACCGCTCCCGTTGACGTGGTTATAGTTGTCGCGGCTCGACGGGTCCGCCCGTTGATGACCAGCCGCCTTAGCTCAGTCGGCAGAGCGTTTCACTCGTAATGAAAAGGTCAAGAGTTCGATTCTCTTAGGCGGCTCCACCAGAAGGCCCTCGGGATCATCCCGAGGGCCTTCTGCATACCCCGGGCGACGCGGGCCGTGACGGTTCCCGCCGGGCGAGGAAAGGACGGACCCGTGCGTCCACGTGCCACCGGCGGCACCGCGGCAGGGCTGCTGCTCGCTGCCGTCGTGCTCTACGCGCTCAACCTGCGCGGTCCGATCGTCGCTGTCGCCCCGATCGTGCAGGACGTCGCGGCGGGCCTCGGGATCTCCGTCGCCGCGGCGGGGGTCTTCTCGAGCATCCCCGTCGTGCTGTTCGCGGTCGCGACCCCGCTCGCGGCGTTCCTCATGCGCAGGGCCAGCCTCGAGACGACGATCCTCCTGTCCCTCGCCGTCGTCGCGCTCGGCACGGTCGTCCGGTCGCTCGGTGACTTCACGTGGGCCGTGACGGGCACCGTCGTGATCGGTGCGGCGATCGCGGTGGGCAACGTCGTCGTGCCGGTGATCGTGCGGCGGGACTTCCGCGGGCGCGAGGGGGTCGTCAACGGCGTGTACACGGCGTCGCTCAACGCGGGCTCGGTCCTCACGACGGCGCTCACGGCGCCGCTCGCCGACCTTGTCGGGTGGCGGTGGGCGCTCGCGTCGTGGGCGCTGCTCACCCTCGTCGCGGGCGCCGTGTGGTGGCGGGTGCGCGGTCGTGCAATGCCGGGCCCACAGGCTGCCGCAGGGGAGGAGGCGGGCGTCGACGCGGCGCCAGGGCGCGCACGCGACGCCTCGGCGGCCGGCCGCCCGTCCGCCGCGGCGCGCAGCGCGGGCGCTGCCCTCGAGCGGGGCAGCGGCGGCCCGGCGCGCCCCGTGTGGCGGCGGGGCGACGTCTGGCTGCTCGTCGCCGCGATGGGCGGCCAGTCGTTCTCGTACTACGCGCTCAGCGCGTGGCTGCCGACGCTCCTCGCGGACACGGTCGGCCTCGACGCGAACGGGGCCGGCGTCGCGTCGGCGGCGTTCCAGGCGTTCGCTGTCGTCGGAGCGATCGGCGCGCCGGTGCTCATGGCGCGAGGGGTGTCGACCCGCGTCGTGCTCGTCGGCCTCGCGCTGCTGTGGGTCGCGCTGCCGGTCGGCCTGCTCCTCTCGCCGGGGGCGAACGTCGTGTGGATGTCGTGCGCGGGCGTCGCCCAGGGCGGCAACTTCACGGTGCTCATCACGATCATGGGGCGGCGCGCGCGGGACGGCCGCGAGATGCAGCGCATGTCGGCGTTCGTGCAGGGCTGCGGGTACGGGTTCGCGGCGACGGGGCCGACGCTGCTCGGGGTCGTGCACATCGCGAGCGGTGGCTGGACCGTGCCTCTCGTCGTCGTGCTCGGTGCGCTCACCGTCATGGCGACGGCGGGTCTCGCCGTCGCGTCGGCGCGCCCGCTGCCGGCGCGGCCGGTCTAGCCGACCGCGCCAGGCACGGGCCAGCTCAGGGCTGGCGGCGCGAGGGTCAGGTGCGCACGATCGTCACGGGGCACGGCGCGTGCTCCATGAGCTGGCTGGAGACCGAGCCGAGCATGAGCCGCTCGAACCCGCCCATGCCGCGCGAGCCGAGCACGAGCCACGTCGCACCTGCCGCGCTGCGCAGGAGCCCGCGTCCGGGGCTGGACCTCAAGATCGTGCGGACGAGCTGGTCCTCGGGGAGGTGGCTGATCCCCGCGCGCTCGATCGCCTCGTCGAGGTGCTGGCCGGAGCGGTCCTCGAAGTCCTCGATCGGTGGCACCCAGCCGAAGGACTCGCTCGGGATGCCGCTCGTGGCGAACTGCCAGCACGTGACGGCGTGCAGGGGGAGGTGGCGACGCTGCGCGGCCTCGGCGGCGAACTTGAGCGCGGCGACCGACGCCGGCGAGCCGTCGACGCCGACGACGATGCGCGGCGTCTCGTCAGCCTCCGCGCCGTCGAGCGCGGCTTCCCGCTGCTGCTCGGCCCGTTCGGGGTCGGGGATGATGGTGACCGGCAGGTGCGCCTGACGGACGATGCCTGCCGAGACGGACCCCATGAAGAGCCGCCCGAGCCGCCCGACGCCGCGGCGCCCGACGACGAGCATCGACGCACCCGCGGCAGCCTCGATGACTGCGGGGACGACCGGTCCCTGCACGGGGGTGCGGATGATCTCGAGCCCGCTGAGGTCGTGCTTCTCCTGCACGCGGGAGATCGAGGAGTCGATCCGCTCCTCGGCGAGCGCGGTGAGGCGCCGGAACGTCTCGTCGACGTCCGTGATCGCCATGATTCCCTCGGAGGCGTGGACCCACGTGGCGTCCCAGGCGAGGACGACCTCGAGGGGCACGTGCCGCGACTCGGCGGCGTCGGCCGCCCAGGCGAGGGCGTGGTCTGAGTTGAGCGAGCCGTCGACACCGACGACGACGCGGTTCGAGGACATGGTCATCACCTGCTCCCGTCGCCGGACGCTCCGTCGCGTCCGTTCTTCCAGTCTGGCCCTGTCCGCGCGGGAGGACAACAGTGCCGGTGGCGACGTGAGATTCCACGGATCGCAGGATGAGCCGCAAGGATGGGGGGCGTGGAGACACATGACGAGGAGAGCGTCTGGTCTGTCGACCTGACGGCGGACCTGGAGGGCGGCGGGGGTGTGACAGGGCACGACCAGGTGTGGTTCGAGGGCATCTTCCGCACGCACGCCCCGGCCGTGCACCGATACTTCGTGCGTCGCACCCACGTCGGTGAGGTGGACGACCTGACGGCGGAGACGTTCGTGGTGGCGTGGCGCAGGCGCGCCGACGTGCCGGACGGCGCGGAGCTGCCGTGGCTCTACCGCACGGCAGGGTTCTTGCTCGCCAACCACCACCGCAAGGGCAGGCCGGTCCCGGTGGACCGCCTCCCGGACCAGGTTGACCACGCCGACCCGGCGCACCTGGTGGTCGTCGACGAGTCGGTGCGGCAGGTGCTCGCGTCGATGTCGTCGCGCGACCGGCAGGTGCTCGTGCTCAACGCGTGGGAGGGCCTCACGGGGGACGACCTCGCGGCGGTGCTCGGGATCTCCCGCGGTGGCGCGGACGCGGCGCTGAGCCGGGCTCGCGCCCGGCTGCGAGAGCAGTGGGAGAAGCGCGAGGCGGTGGAAGGTCGATGAGCGGTGCACGGGGTCCCACGGGTGACGACGGTTCGAGAGGGCAGGAAGACATGACAGGACGCGAGAGCCAGGGGCACCTGGTCGGCGACGACGCGCGGGACGTGGCGTTCGAGGCGCTCGTCCTCAGCGACCCCGCTGGCGCGAGCGTCCCTGACCCGGAGCGACTGTGGCCGCTCGTGATGGCGCGGACCCAGGAGGACGGGGCGGGTGAGTACGGCACCTCGTCGTCCGGCGGGTCGTCGACGCTGCTCGTCGACGTGCCGGGCGCTGCCTCGGACGAGGACGCGGGTGTCGTCGTGAACCTTGCCGCGCGCGGTCGTCGCAGGTTCGTGCGGGTCGCCGCCGCGGCCGCGGTCGTGGCGGTCGCCGCCGGTGGCGGCTACGCGATCGGCACGCAACGAGCGCCGGGTGCGGCGGACGTCGTGGCGTCCGCGCCGCCCGTCCTCGGTGCGGAGTCCGTCGAGGATCCCGCGGAGGAGGCGGACGAGCCGCAGCGCCTCGCGTTCGTCGTCGGGGACCTCCCGGAAGGTCCTGGTACGGCGTCGGTGTGGGTGCTGGACCCGTCGGTCGACCCGAGCGCTCCGTCGGGGGACCTCCCGACGGAGGGTGTGCTCGCGGACGACCTGTTCGAGGACGACGGGACGCTCGTGCGCGGTGAGCTCGTCGGCGAGCTGCCGCTCGTGACGGTCGAGGAGGCTGCGGAGCGGCTCGGGGACCCCGTCTACGCCGTGAGCCGCGAGCGCGGTGCGCCGCTCGTGGCGACGGCGTCGGACCCGGCGGACGTGCCCGACGGGCAGGTGCCGTGGGGTGTGATCGAGGTGCCGATCACTGGTGCCGATGTGTCGAGCGAGATCGTTCGCGGGGGCGACGGCCGTGACTGGGTGGTCCCGGTCTACGCGTTCACGGACGGACGGGACAACGTGTGGCGTGTCCTGGCGCTGCAGGACGACGCGATGGACCTGGTCGGCTGAGGACGGGCCTGGCTGGCTGAGCCGGGCGCGCGGGGCTCCGACGAGCCTCGCGATGGTGCTCAGAAGCGGGCGGCGTGGTTCCGCGTCTCGACGCGCTGCGCGAGCTTGGTGGGGATCCAGGTGGCCTCGGTCGTCTCGATGGGCGCGTGCTGGTTGAGGTACGCGTCCATCCAGAGCATCTCCTTCGTCATCCAGCGGGTGGCGACGTCGCTCAGGGGCGACGCGACCGGCTGGCCGGCGGCGTCGGTGAGCAGGAGCGTGGTGGGCCGGCAGTCGGCGATGACGCGCCACTCCAGCTCGGGGCGGCGGGCGCGCATGAGGTCGCCGACGACGACGCCGATCGCGTTGATCGACGTGTTGGGGTTCCAGCGGTCGCTCTCAGGTGTCCCGTGCCAGCGGCTGCAGTAGTCGATGTAGAGGGCCTGCACGGCGGCGGCGTTGTCGAGCCGCATGGTGGGCTCGCGGAGGAACTCGCGGAGCTCCTCCATCCAGACGAGCTGCGCAGGGTCGGGGAGAGCCGTCCGCGGCGCCGTGCGTGGAGGCGCGGCGGTCTCGGCAGCGCGTGAGCTGCTCGAGGCGTCGGTCGACCAGGCGAACATCTTCATACCCTACGTATCGGCACGGGCGTGCCGAAAGATGAGCCGGTCAGGCTTCCGCACGGGTGAGTGACCGGGTGAAGTAGCGGGTGAGAACCAGGGTGAGTCCGCTCGCCGTGCCGGGTGCGGCGACCGTCGATACATTCGAGGAACAGTCACCCCATACCTCTGGAGGACGCGATGCCCACGCGCAAGGCACGGACCGCATGGAACGGCACGCTCGAGCAGGGCTCGGGCCAGGTCGAGCTCTCGAGCTCCGGGATCGGTACGTACGAGGTCTCCTTCCCGAGCCGCTCGGCCGACGAGGCCGGCGGCCGCACGAGCCCTGAGGAGCTGATCGCCGCAGCGCACTCCTCCTGCTACGCGATGCAGCTCAGCGCTCTGCTGGGCGAGGCAGGGTTCACGCCCCAGGCGCTGCACGTCTCCGCCGAGGTCGCGCTCGGCCCTGACCCCGCGGGCGGCTTCCAGATCCCCAGCATCACCCTGACGGTGAGCGGGGAGGTCGACGGCGTCGACGAGGCGAGGTTCGTCGAGATCGCCCAGGCCGCGAAGGACACGTGCCCGGTGAGCAAGGCGCTCGCGGGCACGTCGATCTCCCTCGAGGCGTCGCTCGCCTGACCAGATCCGCGGCGGGCTTCCCCCTTCGTCGCCCGACGCGCACGAACGACCGCGGCCGTGCTCGCCCGCGGTCGTTCGTGTGCGTCGCGGTGAGACGACCGGGTCCAAGGTCTGAACGTCTGCCGGTGTGACGTGGGAAACTGGTCGCGTGGCCAGCACCCTCGAGACCCCCGCGACCCCACCAGCACCCCAGCCTCTCGCCGACGTGGACAGCTCCGCGCTCGTCGCGTCGCTGAGCTCCGCGGTCTCGGGTGAGGTCGACGGCTCGACGCTGCGCCGGGCCCAGTACTCGACCGACGCCTCGAACTACCGGGTCCCGCCGCAGGTCGTCGTCTTCCCACGCTCCACGGACGACGTGCTCGCGGCGCTCGAGGTCGCCCGCGGGGCCGGCGTGCCGATCACCTCGCGCGGCGCGGGGACGTCGGTCGCGGGCAACGCCGTCGGACCGGGCGTGGTCCTCGACTTCTCCAAGCACCTCAGCACGATCCACGAGATCGACCCCGAGGCGCGCACCGCGCGCGTCGAGCCGGGCGTCGTCATGTCGAGCCTGCAGGCGGCCGCCGCACCGCACGGCCTGCGCTTCGGCCCTGACCCCTCGACGCAGAACCGCGCGACCCTCGGCGGCATGATCGGCAACAACGCGTGCGGCCCGCACGCGGTCGCCTACGGCCGCACGGCCGACAACACGCTCGAGCTCGACGTCGTCGACGGTCTGGGACGCCGCTTCACGGCGGGCGCAGGGAAGGGCGCGCTCGACGTCGTGCCCGGGCTCGGCGACCTCGTCACCGCGAACATGGCGCTCATCCGCACCGAGCTCGGGCGATTCGGCCGGCAGGTCTCGGGCTACAGCCTCGAGCACCTGCTCCCCGAGAACGGCACGGACCTCGCGAAGGCGCTCGTCGGCACGGAAGGCACGGTCGCGACGATCCTCGGCGCGACCGTCCGCCTGCACCCGGTGGCCGCGGCGCCCGTACTCGTGTGCCTCGGCTACCCGGACATGGCGACGGCGGCCGACGACGTCCCGGCGCTCCTCGCGCTCGACCCGCTGGCGATCGAGGGGCTCGACGCGCGACTCGTCGAGGTCGTGCGCCGCCACAAGGGCGACGGCGCCGTCCCGCCGCTGCCGCCGGGCGGCGGCTGGCTCATGGTCGAGGTGACGGGCGCGGACGTCGAGGAGGCGCTCGGCAAGGCCTACGCGATCGCGGATGCGGCGTCGACGGACGCGAAGACCGTCCTGCCCCCGGGCCCCGACGCGCGTGCCATGTGGCAGATCCGGGCTGACGGAGCCGGACTCGGTGGGCGCACGCCGTCGGGCAACCAGGCGTGGCCGGGCTGGGAGGACGCGGCCGTGCCGCCCGAGCGGCTCGGCACGTACCTGCGGGAGTTCGAGGCGCTCATGTCGTCGTACGACGTCGAGGGCCTGATGTTCGGCCACTTCGGCGACGGGTGCATGCACGTGCGCCTCGACGTCCCGCTCGAGCACGACGCCGCGGTGTTCCGACGCTTCGTCACGGACGCGGCGACGCTCGTCGCGTCGCACGGCGGCTCGCTCTCGGGCGAGCACGGCGACGGGCGCGCCCGCGGCGAGCTGCTGCCGCTCATGTACAGCCCGGACGCGATCCGGCTGTTCGAGGAGTTCAAGGCGCTCCTCGACCCGGCAGACCTGCTCAACCCGGGGATCATCGTGCGGCCCGCGGCGATCGACGCGGACCTGCGCCGTCCTGCGGCCGCGCCCGTGCGGGTCGACCGGCCGGGGAAGAAGGGCACGGGCTTCGCCTTCACGCACGACGACGGCGACTTCACGAAGGCCGTGCACCGCTGCACGGGCGTCGGCAAGTGCCGTGCGGACAGCTCCGGGTCGGGCGGCTTCATGTGCCCGTCGTACCAGGCCACGAAGGACGAGACCGACGTGACCAGGGGCCGCGCCCGCGTCCTGCAGGAGATGGTCAACGGCCGCCTCGTGCGCGGCGGCTGGCGCTCGCCCGAGGTGCACGCGGCGCTCGACCTGTGCCTCTCCTGCAAGGCGTGCTCGCGCGACTGCCCGGCCGGCGTCGACATGGCGGCGTTCAAGTCCGAGACGCTGTACCGCACCTACCGGGGACGCGTCCGCCCCGTCGACCACTACGCGCTCGGCTGGCTGCCGCGCTGGACGCGCCTCGTCACCGCCGTCCCCGGCCTGGCGTCGGTCGCCAACGCGGTGCTCGGTGTGCGCCCGGTCGCGAAGGCCGTCATGAGGCTCGGCGGCATGGACCCGCGCCGGACGATGGTCAGCTTCGCGACCGAGCCGTTCCGCAAGACCTGGCGCCGCCGCCGCACCGAGCTGGGCGTGACCCCGTCGAGCGAGGTGAGGCCCGCGACGGGCGTCCTGGGCGTCGCGGGCGACCAGCCGCAGACTCCCGGCGTGCGCTCTCGCACGCAGGTCGTGCTGTGGACCGACTCCTTCAGCGACACCCTCGCCCCGAGCGTCCCCGAGGCAGCGGTCAGGGTGCTCGTCGCCGCGGGCTACGACGTGATCATCCCCGAGGACGAGGCGTGCTGCGGCCTCACCTGGATCTCGACCGGCCAGCTCGACGGCGCCCGCAAGCGCCTCGAGAACCTCCTCGGCGTCCTCGGCCCGTTCGCGGTCAACGGCGTGCCGATCGTCGGCCTCGAGCCGTCCTGCACCGGCGTCCTGCGCTCCGACCTGCTCGAGCTCCTGCCCGACGACCCGCGCGCCCACGCCGTCGCCCGTGCGACCCACACGCTCGCCGAGCTCCTCACGGCGCCCGCGCCGCTCGGCCCCGACCTCGCCGTGTGGCAGGTGCCGGACCTGTCCGACGTGACCGCCGTCGTGCAGCCGCACTGCCACCAGCACTCCGTCATGGGCTTCGCCGCGGACGAGGCGCTCATGCGCGGTGCGGGCGCGACGATCACGACGCTCGCCGGCTGCTGCGGCCTCGCCGGCAACTTCGGCATGCAGAAGGGCCACTACGACGTGTCGGTACAGGTCGCGGAGAACTCGCTCCTCCCAGCCCTGCGGGACATGGCCGACGGCGACACGTACGTCGCCGACGGCTACTCGTGCCGCACCCAGGCGCTCGGGCTCGCGGACGTGCACGGCAAGGCGCTCGCGGAGCTGCTCGCCGAGCACCTGTGAGGCCCGGCTTCATCCTTCCCGTGCGTTGACTTTCCTCGTAGCATGACCACGAGCGACCGGTCTGGGGGGACACGTACGGCGTTCGAGCTGAGTTCGGGGGAAGTGCCTTGCCCATCTATGAGATCGAGTCGGACCGGGTCGTTCCCGTGCCGTCGATGCAGCCTGCGCCCGTCGCGTTCCTGCCCGAGGCGCGCAGCGTCGTCGAGCACCACCTGGACTCCCTCCTCGGCGAGCCCGTCATGCCCGTGCACCACGCGCTGCCCGACGAGGACGCCCCCTACCTGACAGCGCTCGACGCGCACGGTGCGGTCGTGGTCGTCGAGCTCGTCGGCATGCTCGACGACTCGGCGCTCGTCGCGGCCCTCGGCCGCGCGGGTCGCGCGGGCGGCCAGTCGCGCGGCGAGCTCGTCGCCGGCTACGACCACGGGCCTGAGGCTTTCGGCACCGACCACGCGATGTTCCTCGCCCGTGTCCCGTCGCTCGGCGCGACGCAGCCGCACGTGCGCACGGGCGGCGTCCGTCTCGTGCTCGTGTGCGCGTCGGCAGGGCTGACGACGGTCGACGCGCTGGACTTCCTGCGCCAGCCCGGCATGCAGGTCGACGTGTTCCGTCTCGGCGTGGTCCGCGCACCCGACGGGCGCCGCTACGTCGACGTGTCGCCGCTCGGAGACAGCGCCCGCGGCCCGCGTGGCATGGAGTCGATGCCGTCGGCGGCCTCGTCCGTCTCGTCGCCGTCCGCCCGGACCGCGCACGCGCCCGCCGCGTCGGCCCCCGCCGGCCCGGACACACCTGCGCCCGTGCGCATGCCGGTCGGCGGTGGCGCTGCCGCCGTCGCGCCCGCCGCAGCCGTCCAGGCGACGGCCGCCGCCGGCTACGCCGCTGCGATGGCTCACGTCCCCGCCGGCGTGGCCCTCGCGTCCGTCCCGGCGCTCGCGCCCGGGTCCGCGATCGAGGTGGATCCGAACCCGGTCGCCCCGGTGGCGCCCGCGCCCTCCGTCGGCGTTCGTCCTGTCGCCGACCCGCGCGGATCGGCCGCCGCAGTCGTCTCACCGACCGCCCGCGCCAAGCGGACGGTCACCCTCGGAGCCTCCGGCGCAGGATCGTCGACGACTCCGCGTCTCGCGGGTCCCACGCCGTCCGTGACGGGTGCGGCGACGCACCCTGCAGCGTTCGCGGGCGCCCGGTCGCGCGCGCGGCTCGCGTCGGTCGAGGAGACGTCGATCGACACGAACCCGAACGACCTGTCTGCGCTGCGCGAGTCGTCGCGCAGCTATGCCGCCGCTATGTCGTACGGCTCGGTCACGGAGCCCACGCCGCCGCCGCGCGGCCCGCGCCAGCCGATCCCGCAGGGGTGGCGGGACGCCGCGCTGAAGAAGCTCGCCGGCCGCCTCGAGGAGCCGACGCCGCTCCTGTGGGTCCGGCACCGGCGCAACGAGCGCTTCGAGGTGACGCTCCACCCGGACGGCGTGATCGAGCTGCCGGACGGACGCCGGTTCATGTCCCCGGACGTCGCCGCGACGATCGTGTCGGACGCCGAGCACACGGTCGACGGCTGGGGTGCGTGGCGCGTCGGCGAGGAGACTGGCCCGACGCTGCGCGACCTGCGCGCCCAGGGCTGACCAGCCCGCTCCGTGGCTCAGGGGTGGGGGCTCACTGCCACCCGTACGCGACGACCCACCGGGTGATCTGCTCGTAGAACGCGGCCCGCGGGCCGGGGCGTGAGAGTGCGAGATCGTGGATGCCGCCGGGGATGCGGACGAGCGTGACGACGTTCCCGAGGTTCGGCACGCGTCGCGCGATCGCCTCGACGTCGAGCACGGCGTCGGCCTCGCGCATGTCCTCGCTCCAGCGAGGGCTGATCGCGGAGCGTCCCGACAGGAGCGTCAGCACGGGGATGTCGAGCCTGAGCCCGCGTGCGACGGCGGCGTGGCCGACGAGGATCGCGTTGAGCCATCCGGCCCGCACGGGGAACGACGGCGTCGGGCGCCACCGAGGGTCCGTGTCCCACTCGCCGCCGGAGGCGCGGTCGACTGTCCGGGAGTAGAAGCCGGGGTCGATGTTCGGCAGGGCGGTGCGCGGCTGGAAGCGTGCGAGCTGAGCGATCGCGGGTGCGGAGACGGTCCGTGCGACCGAGGAGCCCTGCAGCTCGAGCCAGGGGGAGTTGAGGACGAGCCCCGAGACGATCCCCGGGTGCCGGTCCGCCCACAGGGCAGCCGTGAGGCCGCCGGTCGAGTGCGCCATGAGCAGCAGCGACGCGTGCGCCCCGAGCTCGGCGCGCACGACGTCGAGCGCGGCGGCGATGTCCTCGTCGTACGTCGTGAGGTCCTCGACGTACCCGGGCGTCTGGTGCGCGCGCATCGAGCGACCGTACTTGCGCAGGTCGAGCGCGTAGAACGCGACGCCCTGGGCGTGCCAGTACGCGGCGAGCCCGGTGTGGAAGAAGTAGTCGGACCAGCCGTGCAGGTAGAGCACGGCGCGTGCGGGGCGCGGGTACGGGTCGGGCTCCGGCGCGAACCGGACGAGGGTCGCGACGACGTCGCCCTCGTCGTCGGCGGCCAGGTCCAGGTCGAGAGCCCGGAAGTCGGGGCCGAGGACGTCCTGCCGCCACCCGGGCGGGTAGCGGCGCGGGCTCACGGCAGGACCACGACCTTGCCGAAGTGGGTGCCCTCGGCCATGAGCCCGATCCCGCGCGCCGTGTCGGTGAGCGGCACCTCGAGCGCGATCGTGGGGCGCAGGTCGTGCGTCCCGAGGAATGCGAGCAGCGCGGCGAGGTCGTCGCGGCTGCCCATGGTCACGCCCTGGACGCGGATCTCCTGGAAGAAGATGCGGGTGAGCTGGGCGGCGTCGGCGTCGCCCGTCGTCGCGCCGGCGACGGCGATGGTCCCGCCGGGGCGGACGCTCGCGGCGGAGTGCGCCCACGTCGCGCGACCGACGGTCTCGACGACGGCGTCGACGCGGCGGGGGAGCCGGGCGCCGGGCTCGACGGCGGTCGCGCCGAGGGCGGCCGCGCGTTCGCGCTTCTCGGCGGAGCGGCTCGTCGCGAAGACCTCGAGGCCGGCGGCGACGCCGAGCGCGATCGCCGCCGACGAGACGCCGCCGCCTGCACCCTGCACGAGGACGCTGCTTCCGGGGCGCAGCTCGGATGCGCGGAAGAGCAGGGAGTAGGCGGTGAGCCAGGCGGTCGGGAGGCATGCGGCCTCGGCGAAGGACAGTGTGGCGGGCTTGTCGAGGAGGTTGGCGGTCGGGACGGCGACCTGCTCGGCGAGCGTCCCGGGGTACTTCTCCGAGAGGAGCGTGCGGCGCTCGCGCGGCCCGACTCCGTGTCCGTCGGCGCCGATGACGCCGTGGACGACGACCTCGCGACCGTCGGGGGTGACGCCTGCCGCGTCGGTCCCCAGGATCATCGGCAGCGCCTCGTCGGGCAGGCCGACGCCGCGCAGCGACCACAGGTCGTGGTGGTTGAGGGACGCGGCACGGACGTCGACGACCGTCCAGTTCTCGCGCGCCTCGGGCGCGGGGCATTCCCCGACGACGAGGCCGCTGAGGGGATCGGTGGGGGACGTCGACGCAGCGTAGGCAGCCAGCATGTCCCTAACATACCGACCCGGTCCTGCCGCGCCAGGGGCGGCGCGGCTCAGAACAGCGGGAGCATCCTGCCGAGGTCGGGGACGCCGGTCGCGGTGTCGCCCGTGCGCAGCGCGCGGGCGAGGGCGTCGACGTCGTACGGCTGGCGGCCGCTCGCGAGACGCACCCACAGCAGCGGCTCGACGACCTCGAGCGACCAGCCGCCGCGCGTGACGACGATCCTGAGGAGCTCGTCCGCGACGATGCGGGTCGCCTCGGGGTCGCGCGGGTCGGCGGGGCCGGTCGAGTCGACGGTGCCGTGCAGGGACGTCACGAGGTCGTCGGCGTGGACGACGAGCTCGACGAGGCGGGAGACGGCGAGCTCGCGCAGCTTGATCGGCGCGCGGCGGGCCTGGACGACGCGGTCGCCGTCGTCGCCGAGCGCCACGAGGTGCTCGAGCGCGTCGTGCGCCATCTCGCGGACGGTCGCCTGCGGCGTCGCGGCGATCTCGTGCGCGAGGTCCTTCGTCGTGTCGGTGATCTCCTGCGCGCGGCCCGGATAGGTGCCGAGGTACTCGGCGAGGCTCAGCGGGTGGCTGCCGGGAGGGCACGGCATCGCGGCGGTGACGGCGCTCATCGCGCGGCCGAGGTGGGCCAGCAGCTCGCCGTTGGTCCAGCCGGGCAGCGCGCTCGGCTGGTCGGCGGTGCCGAGCAGGTCGTCGCCGAGCGGCTCGAGCCACCGCTCGAGGAGGTCCCACTGGCGGTTGAGGGCGGCCGCGACGTCGGCGAGGGGCGTGGTCATGACGCCAATCCTGCCATCGGCTCCCACGCACGTCCGGTGCTGCGACGTAGGGGCGTGCTCGCGAGGTAGGGGGTTGCTCGCGAGGTAGGGCCTTCGGGGCCCCTGTCTCGCGTGCGCACCCCTACCTCGGCGCAGGAGGACGGCTCTAGGTTGGGCACATGGGAGCGAGCCCGGTCGTGCGTCGCGCGCTCGTCGTGGTCCTCGTGACCGTGGCGGTCCTCGGGGTGCCCGTCGCGCTCGCGGCGGGCTGGGCCCACCGCGTCGTGACCGACCCGGACGCCTACGCGTCGGCGATGGCGAGGATCGCCGACGACCCCGGGCTGCGGTCGGTCGCGTCAGCCGAGGTGAGCGACAGGCTGCTGGGCGCGGTCGACGTCGACGCCCTCGTGCGCCGCTCCCTCGACGCGACGCTGGGACCTGCCGGGGAAGCCGACCGGGTCCGCGAGGCGCTCGTGGCGGCGTCGACCTCGCTGCTGCGGGCGACGGTGCGCGACGGCGTCGAGCGCGCGCTCGTGTCGGACGCCGCGTCGGCGACCTGGGACGGCGCGAACCGACGGATGCACGAGGGGCTGCGGTGGGTCCTGACGACGGACGCGCCCGCGTCGGCGGGAGGTACGGGCGTGGCCGGGGTGTCGGCGTCGGGCGAGGTGCTGCTCGACCTCGGTGCGGTGGCCGACCAGGTCGCGGCGCGCCTCGAGGCCGAGCGGCTGCCGGTCCCGGACGTGCTCCGCCGCGTCGACCTGACGGTCGTCGTGCTCGACCGGGAGGAGGTCGCGCAGGCCCGGACGGCATACCGGTGGGCGGGTGCGGTGCGCGTGTGGGGCTGGTGCGTCGTGGCTCTCGCTGGGGCGGGGGCGGTCACCGCGTCACGACGACGCGGCCTCGTCGGTGCGGTCATCGGTGCGGGGCTCGTCGTGGCGACCGCGGTGGCACGGGCGCTCGCGGGGACGGTCCCGGCTGTCCTGCAGCGCGAGCTGGACGATCCGGACGGCCTCGCTGGTCTCGTCGTTGCGCGCGGTGGCGAGGTGCTCGCGGACAGCCTCCGCAGCGCGGTCGCGCCGGGGCTGTGGATCGGTGGTGGCGTGCTGCTCGCGGTGGCGGTCGTGGCCGTGCTCGGCCGTGCACCCGGGGCGCTCAGCGACCGCGGACGGCCTCGGTCGCGAGGAACTCGGTGACGATCGGGCCGAGCTGGTCGAACTCGATGAGGAACCCGTCGTGGCCGTGCTCCGAGCGCAGCGTCCGCAGCGGGCCTGCACCGGGCAGGTGCCGGGCGAGGCGAGCACAGTCGGCGGGGAGGAACAGCCGGTCGGAGTCGACGGCGACGACGAGCGCGCGGGCCGTGACGAGCGAGAGCGCGTGCTCGACGCCGCCGCGGTCGCGGCCGAGGTCGTGCGTGAGCATCGACTGCGTGAGCGCGAGGTAGCTGTTCGCGTCGAACCGCAGGGCGAGCTTGTGAGCGTGATGGTCGAGGTACGACTGCACGGCATAGCGACCGCCGCGCAGCGGGTCCTCCCCGCCCTGGGGGATGCGGCCGAAGCGCTGGTCGAGCTCTGCGGCGCTGCGGTACGTGGCGTGGGCGATCTGCCGCGCGATGCCGAGGCCGACGTGCGGGCCGTCGCCGTCGGGCGCGTCGTAGTAGTCGCCGCCGCGGAAGCCTGGATCAGCGAGGATCGCGGCGATCTGCGGGTGGGCCCAGGCGATCTGGTCGCCGGTCGTCTGTGCGCCGGAGGCGATGACGCCGATCGCGGCGACGTCGACGCCCTGCTCAGGTCCGAGCAGCGCCCACTCGAGGACGCGGAGCCCGCCCATGGACGCGCCGACGACGAAGCGCCACGACCGGATGCCCAGGCTCTGGGCGAGCCGGATCTCAGCGGCGACCTGGTCACGGACGGTGACGTCGGGGAAGCGGCTGCCCCACGGGCGGCCGTCGGGTGCGTCGGACGCGGGACCGGTCGAGCCCTGGCACCCGCCGACGACGTTGGGGGCGACGACGAAGTACGTGTCGGTGTCGATCGGCGCGCCGGGGCCGATCATGTCCTGCCACCAGCCTGCGCTCGGGTGTCCGGGGCCTGCGGGGCCGGTCACGTGCGAGTCGCCGGTGAGGGCGTGCAGGACGAGGACGGCGTTGGAGGCGTCGGCGTCGAGCTCGCCCCACGTCTCGTAGGCGACGGTGACGCCGGGGAGGACCTGGCCGGACTCGAGGTCGAGGTCGCCGACGTCGACGAGCTGGCGGCGGCCCGGGTCGTCGCCGGGGCGCCAGGCGCCGGTCGCGGGCACGGGCGCGGTCGGGAGCGGGGTGCGGGGCGGGAACGCGGCGAGGCGCTGGGGGGCGCCCGCGAAGGCGGGTGCTCCTCGGCGCACGGACGGGCGGGGCCCGGGGCGCGCCGATGCGTCGTCGGTCCTCATGTCACGGGAATCTAGGGCCGGTGCGGCGCCGGGGCACGGCGTGTCCACGCTGTGGCCGTCGCGTCCGGAGTCTGGACGCGGGGCTGAAGGGGTGGAGACGGCGGCGCCCGGCGCCGCACCGGGACACATCAGGCGCCCTGCTCGATCGCGGCCTTGGCCGCCGTGAACCCGGCGTCGAGGTCCGCGAGGATGTCGACGATGTTCTCGAGGCCGACGCTCAGGCGGACGAGGCCGGGCGTGACGCCCGACAAGGCCTGCTGCTCGGGCGTGAGCTGCGAGTGCGTCGTCGACGCCGGGTGGATGACGAGCGAGCGGACGTCGCCGATGTTGGCGAGGTTGGAGTGCAGGCTCAGGCCGTCGACGAACGCCTTGCCGGCTTCGGCGCCGCCGTCGAGCTCGAAGGCGAGCACCGCGCCGGCGCCGCGCGGGAGGTACTTCTGCGCGTTCGCGTGCCATTCGCTCGAAGGCAGACCGGCGTAGTGGACCTTGCGGACATCGTCGCGCGCCTCCAGGTACTCCGCGACCTTGGTCGCGTTCTCGACGTGGCGCTCAAGACGGAGGGAGAGCGTCTCGATGCCCTGTGCGATGAGGAACGCGTTGAACGGGCTGATCGCGGCCCCGAGGTCGCGCAGGAGCTGGACGCGGGCCTTGAGGATGAACGAGAGGTTCGCACCGAACTGGCTGCCGACGCCGAGGTCGCGCGCGTAGACGAGGCCGTGGTAGCTCTCGTCCGGGGTGTTGTAGTTCGGGAAGCGCTCGGGGTGCTGTGCGTAGTCGAAGGAGCCGCCGTCGACGATGACCCCGCCGATCGCGGTGCCGTGGCCGCCGAGGAACTTCGTCGCGGAGTGGACGACGACGTCCGCGCCCCACCGCAGCGGGTTGAGCAGGTAGGGGGTCGCGACCGTGTTGTCGACGACGAGCGGCACGCCGGCCTCGTGGGCGACGTTCGCGACGGTCTCGATGTCGAGGACGTCGGCGCGCGGGTTCGGGATCGTCTCGGCGAAGAAGAGCTTCGTGTTGGGGCGGACCGCGTCGCGCCACGCCTGCGCGTCGTGCGGGTCGGAGACGAACGTCGTCTCGATGCCGATCTTCCTGAGCGTGTAGTGCAGCAGGTTGTACGTGCCGCCGTAGAGCGAGGGGCTCGCGACGACGTGGTCGCCGGCCTCGGCGATGTTGAGGATCGCGAGGTGCGCCGCCGCCTGGCCGGACGAGACGAGGAGTGCGGCGACGCCGCCCTCGAGCGAGGCGATGCGGTCCTCGACGGCGCCCTGGGTCGGGTTGCCGATGCGGGTGTAGATGGGGCCGAGGTCGGCGAGCGCGAACCGTGCGGCTGCGGTGTCGGCGTCGGGGAAGACGAACGAGGTCGTCTGGTAGATCGGGAGGGCGCGCGCGCCGGTGGTCGGGTCGGGCGTCTGGCCGGCGTGGATCTGGCGGGTCTCGAACGACCAGCTGGCGGGGTTGCTCATGAGTGGCTCCTGGGACTGTTGTGGCGGTTCCTGCGGAGCGGCGGCCTGGGCTCGGCGCGTCGGGAGCTGAGAGCCAGGTGGGTTTCCGCCGCTCGTGAGGGAGGGGGCGTGGTCCGCACCTGCGCGTCGCCACGGTGGCGGGACGGGGAGCGTCGGCGACGACGTCCGTCCGGCTGTCCGGGCATGCGGATGTGCGGCTGGTCAGCTACACATTCGACGGCTCATGCGGCTGACTCTAGGGGCGGTCGATCGGTCGGCGATACTGGTGTCTCACAATCTGGTCAATGGTGAGACGGGTCCCCCGACGGGCCGGACGCGATGTGACAAAAGTGGCTGGTGTGGCTGCTGTGACACCTGTGACTGAAGTGATTCCTGGGGCGGGTGTTCCCAACGGGCCGTGGGGCAGATAGCCTCGAGCTGCTCACGTCCTGGAGGTCGTCCATGCTTCGTCCCGCCCGCAAGCGCACCCGTCGGGTGCGCGGCGCCGCCGTCCTGGCCTCCTCAGCGCTGCTGCTGAGCCTGGGGGCGGCCGTGCCGGCGATCGCCGACCCCACGCCGCCGTCGTCAGACGACGTGAACAAGGCACGCCAGGACGAGGACGCCCTCGCGGGCACCGTCGCGCAGATGGAGGTCGAGCTCGCGACGCTCGGCTCCACCGCGCAGGCCGCCGTGGACGCCGCCGCGACCGCCGGCGAGGAGTACCTCACGGCCACCGTCGAGCTCGAGTCCGCGCAGAAGCAGGCCGACGCCGCAACAGCGCGGCTCTCGACCGCGCTCGAGCGCATGGAGGCGTCCCGCAAGATCCTCGTCGGCGTCGCGCTCGAGCAGTACCGCTCCGGCGGCGCCATCAAGAACCTCGAGGCGGTCCTCTCAGCGGACGGCATCACCGAGGTCATCGAGCGCACCAGCTCGCTCGGCGTCGTCGGCTCGGTCGCGGACACCGCGGTGCAGCAGTACCGCGCCGACTCGCTCGTCGCCAAGAACCTCCAGCAGCAGGCCGACGAGTCGCTCGCCACCGCGACGCGAGCCGCGTCGAAGGCCGACACCGCCTACCGCACGGCGCAGCAGAAGCAGGAAGAGGCCGACGCTGCGCTCGTCGAGGGAGAGTCGCGTCGCAGCGCCCTCATCGCGAGCCTCGCCGCAGCACGCAACACGACGACCACGCTCGAGAAGGAACGCCAGGACGCCCTCGACGCGGATCGCAAGCAGCGCGAGGAGGCGGCCGCCAAGCGTGAGCGCGAGCGCGAGCCCGAGCAGGCTCCGACGAAGACGCCCACGAAGACCCCGACGGCCACGCCGACGAAGGCGCCCACGTCGACCCCGACCAAGGCGCCGACGAAGAAGCCGACCAAGACCCCGACCAAGACCCCGACGCAGAGCCCGACGCAGGCACCGACGCAGGCGCCGACCCAGGCGCCCACGCAGGCACCGACCCAGGCGCCCACGCAGTCGCCCACGCCGCCCCCGGCAAGCTCTGACCTCGGCACCGGCCGGTCCGTCGGCACGGCTGCTCAGGGTGCCGCCGCCGTCAAGTGGGCGAAGAAGCGCGTGGGGCTCCCCTACGGCTGGGGCTCGACAGGTCCCGACGCGTACGACTGCTCTGGGCTGACGATGACCGCGTGGGCGAGCCAGGGCGTGGGGATCACGCGCACCTCGCGCTCGCAGTACCAGTACGTCAAGAAGATCACCTACGCCCAGATGCGTCCCGGCGACCTGATCTTCTGGGCGACCGACACGTCGAACCCCGCCACCATCCACCACGTCGCGATGTACGCGGGCGGCGGGATGATGGTCGAGGCCGCGCGCCCCGGTGTCCCGCTCCGGGTGACCCCGGTCCGCTATGCCGGAACCATGGCCTACGCCGGGCGTCCCTGAACCGCAGACCCCGGCAGGACTCGCACCCCTGAACGACAGATCGCCCGTCCGCACACCAGACGTGTGCGGACGGGCGATCTGTCGTGCGGGGCGCAGCCCGGAAGGTCAGTGCGTGTAGCCGGAGTCGATCGCTCGCTGGCGCGACCGCTCGATCTCAGCCTCGGCCTCGTCGCGACCGACCCAGTGGGCGCCCTCGACGGACTTGCCAGGCTCGAGGTCCTTGTAGACCTCGAAGAAGTGCTGGATCTCGAGACGGTGGTAGTCCGAGACGTCGTCGATGTCCTGGCGCCACGCGGCGCGCTGGTCACCCGTCGGCACGCACAGGACCTTGTCGTCGCCCCCCGCCTCGTCGCGCATGCGGAACATGCCGAGCGCGCGGCAGCGGATCAGGCAGCCGGGGAACGTGGGCTCCTCGAGGAGCACGAGCGCGTCGAGCGGGTCCCCGTCCTCGCCGAGGGTCCCCTCGATGAAGCCGTAGTCGTCCGGGTAACGGGTAGACGTGAACAGCATGCGGTCGAGGCGGATGCGGCCGGTGTGGTGGTCGACCTCGTACTTGTTGCGCTGCCCCTTGGGGATCTCGATCGTGACGTCGAACTCCACAGCTCTCCTCCAAGTGCCACGGCTGGCGTGCGTGCCAGTCCGGGCGCGTATCGACTCGTGTGCGGGGGCGGTCCGCGTCGTCGCAGATCCAGCCGCCCGCGGCTCTGCTCTAGTGTGACGCACGGACAGCGTATGTTGTGAACGATGATCGATCGAGGGAAGGCGTGACGATGGGGCTCGCGGCGCGCGTCACGGGGCTGACGGTCTCGTTCGTGCTCCTCGCGGGCGGCGGTTACGTCGTCGCCGACATCACCGACACGGTGCCCGGTTTCCTCACGAATGCGCCGGTCCCGGCCCCGGCGGCCCCCTTCCCGAGCGTCGACGCGGCGGTCGGGGCGACCGAGCTCGCGCCCGGGCTCGGACCGCTCTCCCCAGACGCCGTTGTGCCGTCCGCCACAGCGGTCGAAAATCTCGTGTCGAGCTTCGCCGAGGAGGACGACAAGGTCGGTCCCGCCGTCGGCGTCCTCGTCGCGGACGCCCTGACAGGGACGGGCATCGCGGGGACCGGAGCCACGATCGGTCGTACGCCCGCGTCGACCGCCAAGCTGTTCACCGCGGCCGCGGCACTCGGGTCGCCCGGGCCCGACCACACGCTCGACACCCGCACGGTCCTCGGCGACGGCGACCAGCTCTTCCTCGTGGGCGGCGGCGACATGATGCTCGCGGCCGGCCGGGGTGACGCGTCCGTGGTCAACGGGCGTGCCGGCCTCGCGGACCTTGCTGCGCAGACTGCGCAGGCGCTCAAGCTCGCCGGGATCGACTCCGTGAACCTGCGCTTCGACGACTCGTTCTTCTCGGGGCCGACGGTGTCACCGACGTGGGACAAGCGGAACGTCGAGGCAGGCTACGTCGCACCCGTGACCGCGCTCGCGGTCGACGTCGGCCGACGCGTCGAGGGCGAGTACGTCCCGCGCTTCGCGGACCCTTCGCTCGCGGCGGCGCAGAAGTTCGCCGCGGCGCTGACCGAGGTCGGCGTCACCGTCCACGGCTCGGTGACCCGCGCGACGGCGCCCGCCGACGGCGACGAGACGGGCCGTGTCTCGTCGGCCCCGCTCTCCGACGTCGTCGCGTACTTCCTGCAGACCTCCGACAACTCGATCACGGAGGTCGTCGGACGGGTCGTCGCTGCGGAAGCAGGTCTGCCGACGTCGTTCGACGGCGCGACCGCGGCCGTGCTCGCGGCGGTGGGAAGGCTCGGGGTGGACACCTCGACCGTCCGGCTCTCCGACTGCTCGGGTCTCGGGGACGGCTCGTCGGTCCCGCCGATCGTGCTCGTCGACCTGCTCCTGAAGATCGTCTCGCCGGACAACCCCCACCTGCGGGACGTCGCGGCGGCCCTCCCGGTCGCCGGACTGTCGGGCACGCTGCACGAGCGCTTCACGATCTCGCCGGCCCGCGGCCTCGTCCGCGCGAAGACCGGGTCCCTGCCGGGCGTCACGTCGCTCGCGGGCACGACCGTGACGGCCGACGGCAGGCTCCTCGTCTTCGTGGTCATGGCGGACAAGGTGCCCGAGGGCGGCGCGTGGAACGCGCGCGCGGCGGTCGACGCGTTCACGACGCGCCTGACGGGCTGCGGGTGCTCGTGACCGCCCCGTCGGACCCGGTGGACTGGACTGTCGCCGACGCGATCGGCAGCGGGCTCGTCCCGGCGGGGCCGACCGGTTCCCGCGACGAGCTGGCGGCGCACGTCGCCCTGCTGCGCTCCGCTGCCCAGGACGCCGTGCCGCACGTCCTGCGCGTCACGGGGATGACGCCGGCGGACGGTCGGGACACGTCCGCGCCCGGGGCTCTCTCCGAGGTCCTCGTCGTGGACCGGGCGTCGTGGGTGCGGGCTGCGGCGGGCACGGCTCGCTCCCTGCTCCCAGACCTCGCGCCGAGCGGTTCGCGGCCCGGCGCGCTCGCGCGCGCTGCGGGCGGCGCCGAGATCGGTGGCGGCCTCGCGCTCCTCTCGACCCGGATCCTGGGTCAGTTCGACCCGTTCGCGCCCGCGCCCGGCCGGCTGCTCCTCGTGGCGCCCAACATCCTCGGCGCGCAGCGTGCGCTCGGCGCGCCAGCACGCGACTTCGCGCTGTGGGTGTGCCTGCACGAGCAGACGCACGCGCTCCAGCTCGCCGCAGCGCCGTGGCTCGCCGACCACCTGCGCGCGCGCGTCGCGACGCTGTTCGACGACGTCGTGCGGACGGGCCGGGAGCACGGCGAAGGGTCGGTTCCCGCGCGTCTGCGCTCGTGGTGGCAGGCCGCGGAGCGCTTCGTCACGGCGGGGCGCGAGGCGTCGCTCACGGACCGTGTGCTGACGCCCGCGCAGCGGGAGGTCGTGGCCGAGGTGGGAGCGGTCATGGCGCTGCTCGAGGGGCATGCCGACGTGATGATGGACGCCGTCGGTCCGTCGATCGTGCCGTCCGTCGAGGAGATCCGGCGGGGCTTCGACGCTCGACGCCGCAGCGCGACGGGGCTGGCCCGTCAGGTCGGCCGTCTGCTGGGCGTCGAGGAGAAGCTCGCGCAGTACACCGACGGCGCCGCGTTCGTCCGGGCCGTGCGCCGCGCGCACGGCTGCGACGCGCTCAACGTCGTCTGGGAGGCGCCCGAGCACCTGCCCACCGCTCGGGAGATCCACGACCCGGCCGCGTGGAGCCGGCGGGTCGGGCTCGGCGGGCGCTCGCGGGCATGAGCCTGCCGCAGCCCCGTCTCGTCGCGGGCCGCAGAGCGGTCCGCAAGGTCCTGGAGGCGTTGCCGGTGGGCTCGGTCGTCGTCGTCGGCTGTTCCGGCGGGGCGGACTCGCTCGCGCTCGCGGCGTGCGTCGCTCACGAGACGGGCGGTCCGCGGGCGGGCCGACAGCTCGTGGTGCGCGCGGTCGTCGTGGACCACGGGATGCAGGCGTCGTCCGCCGAGGTGGCGCGGTACGCCGCCGCGACGTGCGAGGGGCTCGGGCTCAGCGCGCGGGTCGTGCGTGTCGACGTCGGCACCGACGGCGGCCCTGAGGCCGCGGCGCGAGCCGCGCGGTACGCGGCGCTCGAGGGTGTGCTCGACGCAGAGGTCGCGGCCGCGAGGGCGCCGGGCGGCGTCGTCCTGGTGGGGCACACGCGTGACGACCAGGCCGAGACGGTCCTCCTCGGCCTGGCGCGCGGCGCGGGCGCACGCTCCCTCGCCGGGATGCGCGCCGAGCGTGGGCGGCTCCGTCGGCCCTTCCTCGACCTGACCCGCGCGGACACGGAGGGCGTGTGCGCCGAGCTGGGCCTCGACGTCTGGCACGACCCGACGAACGTGCCGACGCCGGACGGCGGTGGGCCGCGCCGTTCGCTGGTCCGGCACCGCGTGCTTCCTGTCCTCGAGGACGTGCTCGGGCCGGGTGTGCCCGCCGCGCTCGCCCGCACGGCTGAGCAGCTGCGCGAGGACGACGACGCGCTCACCGGTCTCGCGGAGGACCTCCTCGCCCGCGCTGCGGACGGGCCGCAGGACGAGGGGTACGACGTCGCGACGCTCGCGGCGGCGCCCGCGGCGGTGCGGCGTCGGGCGCTGCGCGCTGCGGCCGTCCAGGCGGGGAGCCTCGCGGGAGCGCTCACGCGGACGCACGTCCTCGCGCTCGATGCCCTCCTCGTCGCGTGGCGCGGCCAGGGGGCGGTGCCCCTCCCGGGGCGCGTCGAGGGAACGCGATCCTGTGGCAGGCTTGTGCTGCACGCCCGCTCGGCGGGCACCCCCGCACCCTGAGGAGAACTTCGTCGTGGACCTGTCCGACATCGGGAACGACCTCGAGTCCGTCCTGCTGAGCGAGCAGCAGCTGAACGACCGCCTCGCGGAGATGGCTGCTCAGATCGACGAGGACTACAAGGGCCAGGACCTGCTGCTCGTGGGTGTGCTCAAGGGTGCCGTCATGGTCATGGCGGACCTCGCGCGTCGTCTGCACCACCCGGCCGAGATGGACTGGATGGCGGTCTCCTCGTACGGCTCCGGCACCAAGTCGTCGGGCGTCGTCCGCATCCTCAAGGACCTCGACGCTGATCTCACCGGTCGCAACGTCCTGATCGTCGAGGACATCGTCGACTCCGGCCTGACGCTGTCGTGGCTGCTCTCGAACCTGCGTTCGCGCGGCCCGAAGAGCGTCGAGATCGCTGCGATGCTGCGCAAGCCTGACGCCGTCAAGGTCGAGCTCGACGTGCGCTACGTCGGCTTCGACATCCCGAACCAGTTCGTCGTGGGCTACGGCCTCGACTATGCGGAGAAGTACCGCAACCTGCCGTTCGTGGGCACGCTCGCCCCGCACGTCTACGAGAGCTGAGGCACGCTCGTTCCGAGCCCCTCCCACCTGGGATGTGACCGGGTGCGGCGACCGTCCCACGCCCTCGGCGAACAATCAGGTCTCCTCCAGTTTCGGCGTGTAGCGTTCCTGAGAGCACCGCGAGCGGAAGGACCGGGGACGCCCCCGAGCAGATGACCATGAAGAAGATCGCCAGCGCGTCGTACCTGTGGATCGCTCTTGCCGCCCTGTTCGTCTGGGTCGGCTTCTCGCTGTTCACGGGGACGAAGGTCGAGCGCATCGACACGTCCCAGGGGCTGCAGCTCCTCAAGGGCAAGACGGTCGAGCAGGCGCTCGTCGTCGACGGCGACCAGCGGGTCCAGCTGACGCTGACCGAGCCGTTCAAGGTCGGCGACAAGGACTTCGGCAAGACGGTCGAGTTCCTCTACGTCCAGCCGCAGGGCGAGGACGTGATCGACGCGGTCGTCGCGGCCAACCCGCCCAAGGGCTACAACTCCGACATCGCGACGGTCAGCTTCTTCACGTCGATGATCTCGGTGCTCGTGCCCTTCCTGATCATCGGTGTGCTGTTCTTCTTCCTCATGTCGCGGATGCAGGGCGGTGGCTCGCGCGTCATGGGCTTCGGCAAGTCCAAGGCGAAGCTCGTCGGCAAGGAGAGCCCGCAGGTCACGTTCGCCGACGTCGCCGGTGCCGACGAGGCGGTCGAGGAGCTCCACGAGATCAAGGAGTTCCTCGCGGAGCCCGCCAAGTTCCAGGCGGTCGGCGCGAAGATCCCCAAGGGTGTCCTGCTCTACGGCCCGCCCGGGACCGGCAAGACCCTGCTCGCACGTGCCGTCGCAGGCGAGGCGGGCGTCCCGTTCTACACGATCTCCGGCTCGGACTTCGTCGAGATGTTCGTCGGTGTCGGCGCGAGCCGCGTGCGCGACCTGTTCCACCAGGCGAAGGAGAACGCCCCGGCGATCATCTTCGTCGACGAGATCGACGCCGTCGGCCGCCACCGTGGTGCGGGCATGGGCGGCGGTCACGACGAGCGCGAGCAGACGCTCAACCAGCTCCTCGTCGAGATGGACGGGTTCGACCCGAAGGCCAACGTCATCCTCATCGCGGCGACGAACCGCCCTGACATCCTCGACCCTGCGCTCCTGCGGCCTGGCCGCTTCGACCGGCAGATCGCCGTCGAGGCGCCTGACCTCAAGGGCCGCGAGGCGATCCTCGCCGTGCACGCGAAGGGCAAGCCGATCGTCGAGGACATCGACCTCGCGACCGTCGCCCGCCGCACGCCCGGCTTCACGGGTGCGGACCTCGCCAACGTCCTCAACGAGGCGGCGCTCCTCACGGCCCGCTCGGGTGCCCAGCTCATCGACGACCGCGCGCTCGACGAGGCGATCGACCGCGTCATCGCGGGACCCCAGAAGCGCACCCGCGTGATGAACGTCAAGGAGCAGAAGATCACCGCGTACCACGAGGGTGGTCACGCGCTCGTGGCGGCGGCGATGCGGTACACCGACCCGGTCACGAAGGTGACGATCCTTCCGCGCGGCCGTGCCCTCGGCTACACGATGGTCATGCCGACGCAGGACAAGTACTCGACCACCCGCAACGAGCTGCTCGACCAGATCGCGTACGCGATGGGCGGGCGCGTCGCCGAGGAACTCGTGTTCCACGACCCCACGACGGGTGCGTCCAACGACATCGAGAAGGCGACCGCGATCGCCCGCAAGATGGTCACCGAGTACGGCATGAGCGAGCGTGTGGGCGCGATCAAGCTCGGCTCCGGCTCGGGTGAGCCCTTCCTCGGTCGCGACATGGGGCACCAGCGCGACTACTCCGAGGCCGTCGCCGGCACGGTCGACCACGAGGTCCGCAAGCTCATCGAGTCGGGCCACGACGAGGCGTGGGAGGTGCTCGTCCAGTACCGCGACGTGCTCGACCACCTCGTCCTCGAGCTGCTGGAGAAGGAGACGCTCAACCAGGCGGAGCTCGCCGAGATCTTCGCCCCGGTCGAGAAGCGGCCAGCACGCGAGGTGTGGCTGTCGAGCGAGCAGCGCTCCGTCTCGGACCGCCCGCCCGTGCTCACCGCTGCGGAGCAGGAGACGCGTGGCGACGAGCCGATCGTCCCGCAGGACGAGGGCGCGGCGCGCGACGAGCACCCGGCCGACCCGCAGGGCCCCGTGCCCGACGGCGGCACCGTCCAGCCCTGAGAGAGGTCACCATGAGCGAGCACCTCACGCCTGAGGCCGGCGCTGCTGTCGCCGCCGGCCACGTCGACCTCGCGCGTGCTGAGGCAGCCGTGCGCGAGCTCCTGCTCGCCGT
The DNA here is from genome assembly GCF_058313055.1 of Flavimobilis sp. BM9. Lineage (NCBI taxonomy): Bacteria > Bacillati > Actinomycetota > Actinomycetes > Micrococcales > Jonesiaceae > Flavimobilis > Flavimobilis sp. BM9. The sequence goes on from NZ_JBZEMO010000004.1 coordinate 294,464, forward strand.
CGGCGAGGACCCGGACCGGGAGGGGCTCCAGGAGACCCCGGCTCGGGTCGCGCGCGCCTACGCCGAGACGTTCGCGGGCTTGTACCAGGACCCGGCCGACGTCCTGTCGACGACGTTCGACATCGGTCATGACGAGATGGTCCTCGTCAAGGACATCGAGCTGTACTCGACGTGCGAGCACCACCTCGTCCCGTTCCACGGCGTCGCGCACGTGGGCTACATCCCGAACGTGGACGGGCGCGTGACCGGCCTGAGCAAGCTCGCGCGCCTCGTCGACGTGTTCGCCCGCCGCCCGCAGGTGCAGGAGCGCCTGACGTCGCAGGTCGCGGACGCTCTCGTCCAGCACCTGCAGCCGCGCGGCGTGATCGTCGTGATCGAGTGCGAGCACCTGTGCATGTCGATGCGCGGGGCGCGCAAGCCTGGGTCGCGGACCGTGACCTCGGCCGTGCGCGGGCAGATGCGCAACGCTGCGACCCGCGCCGAGGCGATGAGCCTCATCCTCGGCCGCTGACGACCGGGCGCCGGGTCCGGCGCAGGACGCCCCGACTAGCATGGAGGGGTGCCTCCCGCTGACGTCCCGCGCCACCCGTCACCTCTCCCGGAGAGCCTGAGCACGCTCGACCGGACGCTCGTCATGGGCGTCGTCAACGTCACCCCGGACTCGTTCTCCGACGGCGGCGAGTGGTTCGAGCCGGCCGCTGCCATCGCGCACGGCGTGCTGCTCATGGCGCAGGGCGCCGACATCCTCGACGTCGGTGGCGAGTCCACCCGGCCTGGCGCGGAGCGCGTACCCGAGGACGAAGAGCTGCGGCGCGTTCTCCCGGCCGTGCGTGACCTCGTCTCGCGAGGCGCCGTCGTGTCGGTCGACACGACGCGCGCGTCCGTCGCCGAGGCGACGGTCGCGGCGGGCGCTCAGATCATCAACGACGTCTCAGGCGGCCTCGCAGACCCGGACATGTACGACGTCGTCGCGCGCACGGGCGCGGTCTACGTCGCGATGCACTGGCGGGGTCATGCCGACGTCATGGACGGGCTCGCGGAGTACGCCGACGTCGTCACCGACGTGCGGCGTGAGCTGCTCGAGCGCCTCGCGGCGCTCGAGGCTGCGGGCGTGCGGCGCGAGCAGGTGGTGCTCGACCCGGGTCTCGGCTTCGCCAAGCCGGGCGAGGCGAACTGGCCGCTGCTCGGCAGGCTCGACGAGCTTCTCGACGTCGGCCTGCCCGTCCTCGTCGGGGCGTCAAGAAAGCGATTCCTCGGTAGGCTGCTCGCTGGACCGGACGGGCAGCCGGTTCCTCCGCTCGCTCGCGACGGTGCGACCGCAGCCATCTCGGCGCTCGCGGCTGCAGCCGGAGCGTGGTGCGTGCGAGTTCATGACGTTCCTGGCACCGTCGACGCGGTACGGGTCGCCCATCGATGGGCGTCCGCACGGCGCCACGACTGACGACTCTGGAGGACCACGTGTCCCTGCCACATCCCGGCTCTGTCGCCGACCAGCACGGTCGGCCGCTCGATCAGGTGCGCCTGACGGGCATCCGAGCGAAGGGCTACCACGGTGTGCTCGACCACGAGCGCGCCGAGGGGCAGGTGTTCGTCGCGGACGTCGTCGTGCACCTCGATACCCGACGTGCAGCGGCGGGCGACGACCTGTCGCTCACGCTGAGCTACGCGACGCTCGCCGAGCAGGTCGTCGAGGTCATCGAGGGCCCGGCGGTGCAGCTCGTCGAGACGCTCGCGGAGCAGATCGCGTCGGTCGTCATGGACCACGCGATCGTCGGGGCGGTCGACGTGTTCGTGCACAAGCCGCACGCGCCCGTGCCGGTGCCGTTCGACGACGTCGTCGTCGCGGTGCACCGTGACCGGACGAAGCTGCCCGCTGCGCGGTTCGACCCGCAGGCGCTGCCTGCTGCGTCGGTCGCATCGCTGCCGTCGCTGCACGACGACCGCGAGGCCGTCGCGGAGCCCGCGTTCGAGCGCGCTCCGGCTTCGGTCGAGGCCCCTCTCGGCGCGGACGCGATGCTGTTCGCGAGCGACGACCGGGCCGACGGTACGGCCGCCGACGACGCCGCGGTCGAGATCGGGAGCGGGGACGTGCCGGTCGAGGAGCTGCCCCTCGGGGCTGCCTCTCTCGAAGTCGCCCCCCTGGAGGGCGTGCCTAGCGCCGACGGCGACGCGGCGGCGACCACCGACGCGGCCGTGCGTGAGGATGCGCTGGGAGGCGGCCTCGGTGCCCTCGGTGCTGGTGCGCTCGGTGCTGCAGCGGGCCTGGGCGGCGCCGCGCTGCCGGGCGGTGGCACGTTCGCGAGCGGCGGCGCGCGCCCGGGTACGGGCGGCGCGAGCCTGCGAGGTGGCATGACCTTCCCGCCGAGCACGGACGACCTGGGCGAGCCCGTCCTGCCGTCCGACGCCAGCCACGCGGTTGTCCCTGCGGTGGACGAGCCCGCCCCGGCGCGACGCTTCGACGTCGCTCCGCTCGACGCGACGATCGAGATGCCCGTCCCGGCGCTCGACGACGAGCCGTACGCCGTGGAGGAGCCCGCGCCCGCGGCCTCGCCCGACGAGGCGTCGTCCGACGCCGCAGGTTCGGCGGACGTCTCGGTGTTCGCTGACGAGGCGTCGTCGGGCGACGCGCCTGCGCGACCCGACGCCTTCGCGCCGGCCGAGAGCGCGGCCCCGGCCGACGCCTTCGCCCCGGTCGACGCCTTCGCTCCGATCGACAGCGAGGCCCCGATCGATAGCGAGGCCCCGATCGATAGCGCGGCGCTCGTCGACAGTGCCACACCGGTCGATGCCGTCGCTCCCGTGGAGAGCACCGCACCGGTCGAGGGTCTCGTGACCCTGGGGGACGTCCCGCGCCGCACCTCGGCGTTCGCGCCCCTGCGCGAGACTGCGGCGGCTGCCGTGGAGACCGCCCCTGCCACGGGGTCCACGCCCGCCGCCACGGAGGCCTTGCCCCTCCTCGAGGACCGTCCGTCTGCGGAGGCCGAGCCCGTCGCCGACGCGGTCGTCGACCCGCAGTCCGCTGCCGAGGAGCAGGCCGAGGCCGCGCCGGAGCCCCCAGCGGTCGAGGACGGTCCCGATCTCATCCCGTTCCCGGAGGACGAGCCGGTTGCCTTGCTCGGGGCGCTCGAGACCTGGCACGTGCCCGACGTCGAGCCGACTGCCGAGGACGCGGACAAGGCCGCGCCGGTGGCACAGGACGCCCCGGCGTCGGACGTGCTGCCGCCCGCGGAGATCCCCGGTCACCCGTTCTCACCCGTGACTGCCCCCGACGTCGAGGCCGCTCCCGTCGTCGCGCCGCCGGTCACGTCGGTCCCCGGTCACCCGTTCGCGCCGGTGAGCTCGCAGGAGGCCGAGCCGGTTCGTGAGCGGGCCGGGCTGGCGGACATCGCCGACACCCCCCACCCGTTCACCCCCGTCACCGCACCCGAGCTTGCGGGCGCCGTGACGGACGTGCCGCTCGTGGCGGAGGTCTCGGCGCACCCGTTCGCAGCCGTCACCGCTCCTGACGCGGCCGCGGTGCCCGACGTCGAGCCGGAGGTCGTGGCAGCGCCCGCCGTGGCAGCGGAGCAGCCCGAGCAGCCGCGCGAGCGCGACCGCATGGACGAGGTCCCGTCCGAGCCGGTCCGGGCGATCCTCGCGCTCGGCGCCAACCTGGGCGACCCCCGCGCGACGCTGCGTCAGGCGGTCCGTGAGCTCGAGTCGTCCGGCGTGATCGACATCGAGGCCGTCGCGCCGCTCGCACGGACGGCCGCGGTCGGCGGGCCCGAGCAGCCGGACTTCCTCAACACGGTGATCATGGTGCGCACGTTCCTGGCTCCCCGTGAGCTGCTGCACCTGTGCCAGCACATCGAGCAGGTGCACGGACGCGTGCGCACCGAGCACTGGGGCCCGCGCACCCTGGACATCGACATCATCACGTACGGCCAGGTCACGGGCGTGACCGACGATCTCGAGCTGCCGCACCCGCGGGCGCACGAGCGGGCGTTCGTCCTGCAGCCGTGGGACCAGATCGAGCCGGGCGCCGTGCTGCCCGGTCTCGGTGGCGGCCCGGTCGACGCTCTCGCCGCGACCGCCCCGGACCTGCAGGGTGTGCGTTGGCTCGCGCTCGACTGGCTCGACGAGGAGCCCGGTGAGGGCTCGGTCGAGGACGTGCCGCCGACGCGCGTGCAGCCGTCCGCCCCGACGCCGCTCGCTGAGGGGGGCCCCGGGCAGTGACTCGCGGTCTGCGCCTGCGGTGGCTCGTCGTCGTCGCGCTCGCTGTCGCGGCGATCGGCTGGGCTCTCCTGGATCAGGCGCGCGGCCGCGGGACCATGCTGGCGCCCGTCCGATGGCCGGTGCACGTCGGCCTCGTGCTGCTGTGCGTCGGGGTGGTCGTCGCGGGGCTCCAGGTGCGGTCGTACCTGCGCGGCAGGCGGCCGTCGTTCGACGGTCTTCGTGCGGCACGGACCCTCGTGCTGGCCCAGGCGGCCGCGCTCACCGGCGCGGGGCTCACGGGCTGGTACGCGGCGCAGGTGCTGCTCGTCGTCGGCGACCTCGGCTTCGAGCCGATGCGTGACCGGGCGATCGGTGCGGGCGCCGCGGCGCTCCTGTCCGTCGTGCTCACGGTCGCCGGGTGCGTCGTCGAGCGCTGGTGCCGTATCGCGTCGCCCCACGACGACGTCGACGGCCCTGGTGGCCGCGGCGCCGAGCCCGACGGTCAGCCGGCCTGAGGAGCTCGCCCGAGGAACCCGCCCGAGGATCCCGGCTATGCTCGCGCACGCGGGCAGGGGGTCCGCGGAGAGGGGGAGCGGTGCCTGCTGACGAGACCGTCCACTGGTCGGGGCCGCTGCCCCAGCAGGTCCGGGCGCGGTGCGAGACGGCGCTCTGGTGGCTCGGCCTGCCTGCCGCTCTGTGGGCGGTCGTCGCCGTCGCGTGGGCGACCTGGGCGTGGATCCCTGCCGGCGCGCTCGCCGTGTGGCTCGTCCTGATCCTCACGACTGCGCGCGCCCACGTGCGCGCGCAGCGCTGGGCCTGCACGGCGGACGCGCTCCTGGCTGAGCGCGGCGTCGTCGTGCGCTCGTCGTCCGCGCTCCCGTGGTCGCGCGTGCGCGCGGTCGAGCTGACCGAGGGGCTGGTCGACTCGCGGCTCGGGCTCGCGTCGCTCGTCGTCAAGGTGCCAGGGTTCGGCCTCCCCGTCCGCGGGCTGGCCGCCGACCAGGCGCGGACTCTCCGCGCCGAGATCCTCACGCGGGCGGGCCGACGGGTGACCGACCCGGACGCGGCGGCCAGGGCTCTGGTCGCCGAGCACCTGGCAGCCGACGCGCCCAGGGAGGACGCGCCGACAGAGGAGCGGACCCAGACCTCGACCGGCGGCGAGGCCGCCGCTGTCGCGGACGCAGGCGCGTGGTTCCGCGCGCACCCGGGCTCCGCCGCCGCGACGTGGGTGTCGACCGTGCTGTGGCTGACGGCGTTCGCGGGGTACTTCGTGCTGCGGGAGTCGGAGGACGTCGCGTCGATGGCCGGTGCGCTCGAGCGGCTCGCGTCGGCAGGGCGCGTGCAGGTCGGTGCGGGCGTCGTCGTCGGGCTCGTGCTCCTCGGGACGGTCTGGTCGGAGCTCGTCCGGCGAAGGACGGCGTGGGCGCTCGACGGTGGGCTGCTGCACGAGCGGTACACCGGACGCAGCCGCCGGCACACGACCACCCCGGTCGAGCGCATCGAGCGTGTCGACCTCACGGTCGGGCTGGGGGAGCGGGTGCTGGGCCTCGCGACGGTGAAGGTGATGACAGCCGTGGGCGACGACGCGACGACGATCGGTTCGCTGCCGCGCGACCGCGCGGAGAACTTGCGTGCCCGCTTGCTCGTCGCGGCTCGGGACGCGAGCGACGAAAAGGCGCCGGCCGCGCGGGAGCAGACGCTCGCCAGCACACCCACGCAACCCGCGCTGCTCGACGCGCACCCGCTCGCCGTGACCGACAAGGCCACGGTCGTGCGGGCGTTCGTCGTCCGCGACCCGCTGCTGCCTGCCGCGCTGGTCGGGGTCGTGGGCACGGCGGTCGCGCTCGTCAGCGGCAGCTCCGAGATGCTCTTCCCGTGCCTCGCAGCGCTCGCGTTCGCGGGCCGCAGGGCGTGGCAGTCCTTCGACTCGAGCCTGGGACGCACCGTGGCGTCGGCGCCCGAAGGTCTCGTCGTGACGTCAGGGCTCGGGACCCTGACGACTCGCACGCTGCGCCGTGGGCGGACGCACGCCGTCCGCCTCAGCAGGCGACCAGCCTGGTGGGGCGCCGACCTCTGGACCGTGACGGCCCTGGGGGGCGCCTCGGAGGCGGCGGACGAGTCGGAAGAGGACGACGACGAGATGTCCGGCGCCGTCGTAACGGCCGCGGGCGCGGAGACGGCGCTCGCGGTCGCCCAGGCAGCGCTCCCGGACCTCGCCCGTGTGGACAGGCGCTTGCTGCGGGACGTGTGGCCGGCCGCCGACCACGTCGTCGTCCCGGACCCGGAGGTCGACGGCGCCCCCGTGAGCGTGCTCCGCGTCCCCGCGCGGGCGTGGTGGCTCTACCCGTGGACGTGGCGCTGCCGTGTCGCCGCGATCGTTGCGGACGGTCTCCTCGTGCGTACCGGCCGGCTCGCACCACGGGTGACGTTCGTGCCGTTGCGCCATGTCCAGGGCGTGGCTCTCGACGAGGGGCCGTTGCTGCGGCGCGCGGGTGTCGTCGGTGTCGACGTCCACCTCGTCGAAGGTCCTGTGCGCGTCACGGCTGGGCCGTTCGAGCCCGCCGCGGCTCAGCACCTCGCCGAGGTGCTCGGGCGCGCGGCCGCGGGGGACCTGCGGCTGGACCCGAAGGTGCTCGACGGTGGGAGGATGGGCGCATGACCTCGGAGCTGACTCCCACGAGCGCGCGCGGCACGGCCGCGAGCAACCCGTTCGACCCGGAGGGCATCGCGTGGCAGCGCGTCTCCTCGCGGCTCGTCATCGCCCGGCAGATCCTCGCGGCGATCTTCCTCGGACTCCCTGCGATCGGCGCCGCCGTGGTCGCCGTGCTCGTGACGCCGTGGGTGTGGATCGGCGCTGGTGTCCTCGCCCTCGTGTGGCTGTGGGCGGCGACCGTCATCTGGCGGCAGGTGCGTGCGATCGGCTACGTCGAGCGCGAGGACGACCTGCTGCTGCGCAAGGGCGTGATGTTCCGCTCGCTCGTCGTCGTGCCGTACGGGCGCATGCAGTACGTCGACGTGACGGCGGGCCCGCTCGCGCGCGCCCTGGGGATCGCGTCCGTGCAGCTGCACACCGCGGCGCCGGGGACCGACGCGACCATCGACGGTCTGGAGCCCGCCGAGGCGGCGCGCCTGCGCGACCGGCTCGCGTCGCGCGGCGAGGCCCAGCTGGCGGGACTGTGAGCGTGGCGGGACCGGAGACGACACCCGTGACCGCCCCGCCCGAGAGCGAGGCAGGGCTGTCCTGGCGGCGCATGCACCCGGTGACGCCTGTCGTGCGCGGCTGGGCTGTGATCGTGGCGCTCCTGTTCGTCGGGCTCAACAACGTCGGCGAGGACATCGGCGAGGCCGGTGAGGCGGTCCAGGACGTCGGGCTCGGGATCGTCGCGCTCGTCCTCGCGGGTGTCCTGCTCGTGGTCTTCGCGTACTGCGCGCTCGCGTGGCGGATGATGCGCTACGCCGTCGGCCCGGACGCGGTCCACCTGCACAAGGGCATCCTCTTCCGGCAGCAGCGCCAGGCGCGGCTCGACCGGGTCCAGGCGATCGACGTCGTGCAGCCGGTCCTCGCACGGATCTTCCAGCTCGGCGAGCTGCGCATCGAGGTCGCGGGGGGTGCGGACTCGACCGTGGCGATCGGCTTCCTCAAGATCGACGAGGCGAACGCGCTGCGCGCCGAGATCTTGGCGCGCGCCGCAGGTGTGGACCTCGTCGACGGCGAGGCCGCCCCGGTCGCGCCCGAGGAGAGCGTCCTCGACGTGCCGTTCGGCACGCTCGTCGGGTCGATCGTGCGCACGTGGGCGCTCCCGGCGTTCGTGCTCGTGCTCGTGGGCCTGTCCGTCGTCGTGGTCATCAGCGGGCAGTGGGGCGTGCTGTTCTCGTTCATCCCTGCGGTGTTCGGCTTCGGCAGCTATCTCGCAGGCCGCTTCTTCGGCGAGGCCAACTTCACGGCTGCGGTGTCCCCGGACGGCATCCGGCTGCGCTCGGGGTTGCTCGAGACGCGTGCCCAGACGATCCCGCCCGGGCGCGTCCAGGCGCTGCGGCTGCGGCAGCCGCTGCTGTGGCGGCGCAAGGACTGGTGGCGCGTCGACGTGACGATCGCCGGCTACTACGGGGGTGCGGAGGCGTCCAAGACGACGTCGAACCTCCTGCTCCCGGTCGGTGACCGGCGTGCGGCGCTCGACGCGATGTGGCTCGTGCTGCCGGACCTCGGCGTCCAGGACCCGCTCGGCCTCCTCGACGAGGCGATGACCGGAACGGGTCCGAGCGAGCGATTCGTCACGAGCCCGCGGTCGGCGCGGTGGGTCGACCCGTGGAGCTGGCGGCGCAACGGCTACGCGGTCACGGGTCGCGGCCTGGTGATCCGGGAGGGGCGGTTCACGCGGTCGGTCGTGCTCGTGCCGCACGAGCGTACGCAGTCGCTCGCACTGCAGCAGGGCCCGCTGCAGCGCCGTCTCGGCCTGACGAGCTTCACGCTGCACGTGTCCGCTGGTCCCGTGACGCCTGTCGTGCCGCACCTCGCTGACGCGGAGGCGACCCGTCTGCTCCTCGAGCAGGACGAGCGGGCGCGCACCGCACGCCTGGGCGCGGGCCCTGAGCAGTGGATGCGACAGATCGCGGTGCCCGCGGTGGACGCGGCTCCGGCCGCCCCGGCCGCGCCCGCGCTCGACGCGCCCGCAGCGCCGCCGGCGCCCGGCGACCGCTCCGCGGACGGGGGAGCGCCCCAGTGACGCAGTCCCATCGGCCTGGCCGGCTCGGGGTGGGGGTCGTGGGCGCGGGCCGGGTGGGCGCCGTGCTCGGTTCCGCGCTCCGCTCCGTCGGGCACACGGTCGTCGGCGCGTCGGGTGTCTCCGAGTCCTCGCGGGACCGGATCGAGGCGCTCCTGCCGGGCGTTCCGGTGCTCGAGGTCCCTGAGGTCGTGCGGCGCAGCCAGCTCGTCCTCCTCACCGTGCCCGACGACGCGCTCGCGGACCTCCTGTCGGGGCTCGCGACGCTCGGCGCGTGGCAGGCGGGGCAGATCGTCGTGCACACGTCGGGCCGCTACGGCACCGACGTCCTCGCGCCCGCGGCGGCTGCGGGCGCGATCACGCTCGCGCTGCACCCGGCGATGGCGTTCACGGGGACGTCGCTCGACCTCGCGCGGCTCGAGGGCGCGGCGTTCGCGGTCACGTCGGCGCCGATGGTCGCGCCGATCGGGCAGGCGCTCGTCGTCGAGCTCGGCGGGGAGCCGGTCGTCCTCGACGAGAGCCGTCGCGGGCTCTACCACGCGGCTCTCGCGCACGCCTCGAACCATCTCGTCGTCCTGCTCGCGCAGGCCGCGCAGGCGCTCGGCGTCGCGGGCGTCGAGGACCCGGGCCGGATGCTCGCCCCGCTCGTGCACGCGAGCCTCGAGAGCGCCCTGCGCGCGGCCGACGTCGGCGACTCGGCGCAGGCGCCGAGCGCGGGCGACCCGGGCGCGATCGCCGCTCTCACGGGCCCCGTCTCGCGGGGCGACGTCGGAACTGTCCGCGAGCACCTCGAGGTGCTCGCCGACCTCGCAGCCGACGAGGACGCGCTCGACGTCGTCGAGAGCTACCGCGCACTGAGCCGGGCGGCGACGCAGCGCGCCCTCGGCGTCGGGCGCATCGACCCTGACCAGGCGCGCGCCCTGCTCGACACCCTGAACGACTCAGCAGCACCGGAGGACCGACCATGACCACCATCGCCCGCACGCGTGCCGAGCTCGACGAGGCGCTGTGGGCGCCCGAGGAGCTCGCCGGGCTCGACCTCGACGACGTAGGTGACGAGACCGCGCCGCGCCGCGCCGTCGTGATGACGATGGGCGCTCTGCACGACGGGCACCTGTCGCTCGTGCGTGCGGCGCGCGAGGCGGTCGGGCCGGACGGGCAGGTCGTCGTGACGGTCTTCGTCAACCCGTTGCAGTTCGGGCCGGGCGAGGACTTCGAGGCGTACCCGCGCGACCTCGACAAGGACGTGCGGACGCTCGGGGCGGCGGGCGCGAAGGGCCGCGTCGACGTGGTGTTCGCGCCGAGCGAGGACGAGATGTACCCGTCGGGTCCGATCGTCCGCGTGACCGCGGGGCCGATCGGCCAGGTGCTCGAGGGTGCGGTTCGCCCGGGGCACTTCGACGGTGTCCTGACCGTCGTCCTCAAGCTGCTCAACCTCACGGCGCCTGACGTCGCGGTGTTCGGTGAGAAGGACGCGCAGCAGCTCCTCGCGGTCCGCCGCATGGTCCTCGACCTGGACCTGCCGGTCGAGATCCTCGGGGTGCCGATCGTGCGCCAGGAGGACGGCCTCGCGCTGTCCTCGCGCAACGCCTACCTGTCCGACGACGAGCGCGCGCAGGCGCTCGCGCTGTCGGCTGCGCTGCGCGCGGGTGCGGAGGCGTCCGGCCGCGGGGCTGACGCCGTCCGTGCCGCGGCTCAGGCGGTGCTCGACGACGCCGGGATCGCAGCCGACTACCTCGCGCTCGTCGACGCGACTAACGTGGAGGAGGTGCCGTCGGACTTCTCCGGCCCGGCGCGGCTGCTCGTGGCAGCTCGCGTGGGTACCACCCGACTGATCGACAACACGGCCGTCGACCTGCGCGGGCCTGTCCAGGCCTGACCCGCCGCGTCCGTGGAAGGACACTGATGAACAGCACCCCTCCGGCCTCGTTGATGCGCCCGATGATGATCGCGAAGATCCACCGGGCGACCGTCACGCAGGCCGACCTCCACTATGTCGGCTCGATCACGGTCGACGCGGACCTCTTGCGTGCCGCCGACCTGGTCGCGGGCCAGCGCGTGGACGTCGTCGACGTGACGAACGGCTCGCGCCTGACGACGTACGTCATCCCGGGCGAGCCCGGCTCCGGTCAGATCTGCATCAACGGTGCGGCTGCGCACCTCGTGCACCCGGGCGACGTCGTCATCCTCATCGCCTACGGGATGATGAACGACGCGGATGCGCGCACCTTCATGCCGCACGTCGTGTTCGTGGATGCGGAGAACCGGATCGTCGAGGTCAACGAGGAGCCCGGGCAGGTGCCCGACGGCTATGGCCTCGAGGCGTCCGGCCTGCCGATCGCGGGCTTCCAGCACCCGGTCGGTCCGGCGGACCTCTCGTGACCGGGCCGGTGCTCGCGCGCCGGCTCGAGGCGCCCCAGCCTGGCTGGACAGCGCGCGCTGACGTGGTGGTCGTCGGATCAGGCATCGCGGGGCTGACGGCGGCGCTCGAGCTGCGTTCGCGGCTCGGCGAGTCGGGGCGCGTGCTGCTCGTGACGAAGGGGGAGCTGTCGTCGGGCTCGACGGTGTGGGCGCAGGGCGGCATCGCTGCGGCGCTCGACCCGGCGGACTCGCCTGAGGCGCACCTCGAGGACACGCTCGTCGCGGGTGTGGGCGTGTGCGACCGTGCTGCGGTCGAGGTCCTGGTGACCGAGGGACCGGACCGGGTCCGGGAGCTCGTGGGGCTCGGCGCGCGGTTCGACCGTGCCCCCGGCGGCGACATCGCGCTGACGCGCGAGGGCGGCCACCACGCGGACCGCATCGCGCACGCGGGCGGCGACGCGACGGGTGCGGAGATCTCGCGGGCGCTGCTCGCGCAGCTCGACGCGGTCGCGTCGGACCCGGGCATCGACGTGATCGAGCACGCGCTCGTCCTCGACCTCATCCAGGGTGAGCCGAGCCGCGACGCGGACGGCGGTGAGGTCCCCGGTGCTGTTGCTGGTGTGACCCTGCACGTGATCGGTGCGGGGCAGCGCGACGGCGTGGGCGCGGTCCTCGCGCCTGCGGTCGTGCTCGCGACCGGCGGGATCGGTCAGGTGTACCGGTCGTCGACGAACCCGGTCCAGGCGACGGGCGACGGTGACGCGCTCGCGCTGCGGGCGGGCGCCGTCCTGGGCGACGTGGAGTTCGTGCAGTTCCACCCGACGGTGCTGTGGCTCGGCTCGGGCATGCGCGGGCAGCTGCCGCTCATCTCGGAGGCTGTGCGTGGCGAGGGGGCGTGGCTCGTCGACATCGACGGCGTGCGCTTCATGCCGGACGTCCACCCGATGGCTGAGCTCGCGCCGCGTGACGTGGTGGCGCACGCGATCGTCGAGCGTCTCAAGGTGACCGACGCGAACCACGTGTTCCTCGACGCGCGCCACCTCGGCGCGGACTTCTTGCGCGAGCGGTTCCCGACGATCACGGACCGTCTCGCGGAGCACGGCATCGACTGGACGACGGACCTCGTGCCTGTCGCGCCGGCGCAGCACTACCACTCGGGCGGGGTCGTCACCGACCTGCACGGCCGCACGAGCGTGCCAGGGCTGTACGCGGTCGGGGAGGTCGCGTGCACGGGTGTGCACGGCGCCAACCGTCTCGCGTCGAACTCCCTGCTCGAAGGGCTCGTGTTCGCGCACCGTGCGGCGGCCGACGTCGCGGAGGGGCTGGGGTCGGGTCGTCTCGTCCCGGTCGAGCCGTCTGCGTACTCTGGCCCGGTCGCGCTCGTGCCTGCGGCGATGCGGTCGCGGATCCAGCGTGCGGCGGCGTTCGGGCCGGGTGTCGTGCGGTCTCGCGAGGGCCTCGTCGAGTCGCTCGACCGGCTTGCGTCGGTGCCGATCGACGGTGGTCCGCGTCCGGCGGGTGTGGTCGACGCGCGTCCGCAGGTCGCGGAGTGGGAGACGACGAACCTGCACCAGCTCGCGACGGTGCTCGCGGTGACGGCGCTCGAGCGGAACGAGTCGCGCGGAGGTCACTTCCGTACCGACTTCCCGGAGCAGGACGACGCGTGGCGCGTCCGCGTCGAGGTGCGTCTCGACGCAGAGGGGCGTGTCGTCGTCGCGCACCGTGACGTGGTGGGGGCTGCCGCGGTCGGCCAGGGCGGCGCCCGGGCCTGACCCGTCGCGGTCGTGCCGCATTCCGGACATACTGTTGAGATGGCACGCAGCCGGAGCGGCCCGACGCCGGTGCCCACTGCGGGTGCCAGCGGCTCGGACGCGTTGCGGCGCCCCGGAGGTCACGCCCCGCGGCGCTCTGACGCGCGCGTTCGCGCGGCGCGAGCGGCGGTCGCGGTGGCGATCGTCGCGGCGAGCGCCGCGGTGTCGTACGTCGTCGCGGAGCAGCTCGGCGTCGTCGTGACCGTCGAGCGTCGCGGCGCGTCGGTGACGCCGGTGCCTCACGGGAGCGGGAGCGTCGACGCCGCGTCGGGCGTCGTGGGCACAGGCGAGAGCGCAGGTGCAGGCGTGGAGGCGGCTCCCGGCTCGGGTGCGCTCACGGAGCTGCCCGCTCTCCCCCCGGGAACTCCCGACGGTGCGCGCGCCGGCGCGCAGACGCTCGGTATGTGGCTCGGCCTCGCTACGGCGGACCTGTCGTCCCCGGACAGCGTGACGGTCATCGTGAACAAGCAGCGGCCGCTCGACCCCGGCCATGAGCCGTCAGACCTCGTCCCGGTCGCTGGGAGCCAGGTGCGGTTGCGCGCCGAGGCGGCTGACGCTCTGAAGAGCCTGAGGGCGGCGGCCGCAGAGGCAGACGTGCCGATCGCCGTGCACAGCGCCTACCGCTCGTACGGCGAGCAGGCGCAGACGTTCGAGGGTTGGGTCGCGGCGCTCGGTGAGGAGCGTGCCGTGGCGCGCTCGGCGCGGGCCGGCCACTCGGAGCACCAGACGGGGCTTGCGGTCGACGTCGTCGCGATGACCGGGGCGTGCCGCACGATCGGGTGCTTCGGCGAGACGCCGCAGGCGGCGTGGCTCGCGGAGCACGCGCACGAGCACGGCTGGGTCGTGCGGTACCAGGAGGGTGCGGAGGCGGTCACGGGGTACGACGCCGAGCCGTGGCACCTCAGGTACGTGGGGGTCGACGTGGCGCGGGCTGCGGTCGAGGCGGGTGCGACCTCGCTCGAGGCCCTTTTCGGCCTCCCGGCCGCGCCGGGCTACTGAGCGCGGCGCGGTCCCGCACGTCTCGCGTGCCACCTCCCCGGTAGCGTGGGCTCGTGATCGACACTCCTGCCTCCCAGCCCGTCTCCGCTGCCCCGTCCACCCCGGCGGCTGTACGTGGGATCGCGCCGCTCGACCCGGCGTGGATCGCCCGGACGGTCGCGGTCGCGCTCGACGAGGACCTGGGGGCGGCGCCGGGCCGTGATGTGACGACGCAGGCGACGATCGGTCCGGACGTCGTGCGCGAGGCGCACCTCGTGGCACGCGAGGACGGCACGGTCGCGGGTCTCGCCGTCGTGCCGGAGGTCCTTGCGCAGGTGTGCGCACGGTTCGGGCTCGCGCCCGTCGAGGTGAGCCTCGACGTGCCGGACGGTACCCGGGTGCGTCGCGGCGTCGTCCTCGCGCGGCTGCGCGGGCCGGTCCAGGCGCTGCTCGTGGGGGAGCGGACGCTGCTGAACCTCGCGTCCCGCGCGTCGGGCGTCGCGACGGCGACCCGTGCGTGGTCGGACGTGCTCGACGCCGCACCGCGCGCCGACGGCACGTGCGCGACCGTGCTCGACACGCGCAAGACGACGCCGGGGCTGCGCGAGCTCGACAAGTACGCGGTGCGCTGCGGCGGCGGGACGAACAAGCGCATGGGGCTGTACGACGTCGCGATGATCAAGGACAACCACGTGGTCGCGGCGGGCTCTGTGTCGGCGGCGATCGAGCGGGTGCGTGCGACGTTCCCGGACGTGCTCGTGCAGGTCGAGGCAGACCTGCTCGAGCAGGCGGTCGAGGCCGTCGAGGCGGGCGCGGACTTCCTGCTGCTGGACAACATGCCCGACGACGTCCTCGCGGCGACCGTGCTCGCGGTGCGGGCGCTCGAGCCGACGCACGGCCGGGTCGAGCTCGAGGCGACGGGCAACCTGACGCTCGACCGCGCGGCAGCGGTCGCGGCGACGGGCGTCGACTACATGTCGGTCGGAGCGCTCACGCACTCCGCGCCGATCCTCGACCTGGCGCTCGACCTGCAGTAGGAACGCGCCGCGTCCGGACCCCCGGCGAGTCCCGCAGCCCCAACCGAGTCCCGCCCCATCCCCTCCGCGGCTGCACTTCCGCGCCCGCGAGTCCGTCGGTCCCAGCCGAGTCCGTCAGTCGCATCTGACGGACTCGTGCTGGAACCTACGGAGTCGGCGCCTGGCGGCGCGGCGCCAGGTGGCGCCGGACCGCGTCGCCCAGTCGCTCGTGCTCGGTAGGATTGGGCTCGTGACTCCCGCTGACTCCGCGCAGACTGCTGCGCCCACGCCCCAGGACCCCGCGGCCGCCCCGTCGGACGACACCCCCGAGCAGATCCGGGTCCGCAAGGAGAAGCGTGAGCGCCTCCTTGCGAGCGGCCAGGAGGCGTACCCCGTCTCGGTGCCGGTGACGCACGCGATCGCGGCGGTGCGCGAGCAGTACGGCGACCTCGAGGCGGGTGTCGAGACGCACGACGTCGTCGGCGTCGCGGGCCGCGTCGTGTTCCTGCGGAACACGGGCAAGCTCTGCTTCGTCACGCTGCAGGACGGCGCCGGCGTGCGCATCCAGGCGATGCTCTCCCTCGCGGCCGTCGGCGAGGAGCGCCTCGCGGCGTTCAAGTCCGACGTCGACCTGGGCGACCACCTGTTCGTGCACGGCCGCGTCGGGTCGTCGCGCCGTGGCGAGCTGTCCGTGTTCGCGGACTCGTGGACGATCGCCGCGAAGTCGCTGCGCCCGCTGCCGAACATGTACGAGCGCGAGGACGGCACGACCGCCGAGCTGTCGGAGGAGGCGCGTGTCCGTCAGCGCTACGTCGACCTGATCGCACGCCCGGCTGCGCGCGACACGGTGCGCCTGCGTGCTGGCGTCGTGCGCTCCCTGCGGGAGAACTTCCACCGGCGCGACTTCCTCGAGATCGAGACGCCGATGCTGCAGACGATCCACGGCGGCGCCGCGGCACGCCCGTTCTCGACGCACATGAACGCGTTCGACATCGAGCTGTTCCTGCGCATCGCCCCCGAGCTGTTCCTCAAGCGCGCGGTCGTCGGTGGGGTCGAGAAGGTCTTCGAGATCAACCGCAACTTCCGCAACGAGGGCGCGGACTCGACGCACTCTCCCGAGTTCACGATGCTCGAGGCGTATGAGGCCTACGGCGACTACGACACGATGGCGGCGCTCACGAAGAACCTCGTGCAGACGGCCGCGCAGGACGTCCTCGGCACGACCCTCGTGACGCTGCCCGGCGGCGAGGAGTACGACCTCGGCGGTGACTGGGCCGAGATCACGATGTACGACTCGCTGTCGGAGAAGCTCGGCACCGAGATCACGCACGACACCCCTGACGCGGAGCTCCTCGCGCTCGTCGAGAAGTTCGACCTGAAGATCGACCCGAAGCGGCAGAACCACGGCAAGCTCGTCGAGGAGCTGTGGGAGTTCCACGTCGGCGACCACCTGTACGCCCCGACGTTCGTCCGTGACTTCCCGGTCGAGACCAGCCCGCTCACCCGTGACCACCGGTCCAAGAAGGGCCTCGTGGAGAAGTGGGACCTGTACGTCCGCGGCTTCGAGCTCGCGACCGCGTACTCGGAGCTCGTCGACCCGGTGATCCAGCGGCAGCGCTTCGAGGCGCAGGCGCTGCTCGCGGCGGCGGGCGACGACGAGGCGATGGTCCTCGACGAGGACTTCCTCGCTGCGATGGAGTTCGCCATGCCGCCGAGCGGCGGCATGGGCATGGGCCTCGACCGCCTGCTCATGGCGCTCACGGGCCTCGGCATCCGCGAGACGATCATGTTCCCGCTCGTGAAGCCCCTCGCCTGAGCCTCGCGCCAGACCGTCCGCTGCGGCGCACCCTCGTCACGAGGGTGCGCCGCAGCCGTCTGCGCGCTGCGCCCCGCGTGTGCGGGTCTAGAGACGCTTCTCGAGCAGCACGACGTCGAGCCACTCGCCCGCGAGCGGCCCGTGCGTCATGAGGCCGAGGCGCTCGCGCGTGCCGACGACGCGGAAGCCCAGCCTCTCGTGCAGGGCGAGGCTCGCCGTGTTCTGCGGGAAGATGCCGCACTGCACGGTCCACACGCCGCCGACGCGCGCCGACTCGATCAGGCGTTCAGCGAGCGTCCGGCCGACACCGCGGCCCTGCGCCTCCGGGGCGACGTAGAGCGAGCTCTCGACGACGCCCGAGTAGACGCAGCGCCCCGAGACGGGGGAGACTGCGACCCAGCCGACGACACGGTCGCCGTCGAGAGCGACGAACCGATGGTCGGAGAGGTGGCTCGCGTCGAACTCCTCCCAGGACGGCGGCCCGGACTGGAAGGTCGCCGTCCCGGTCGCGATGCCAGCCGCGTAGATCTCGAGAACGGCGTCGGCGTGCTCGGCGCGCATCGGGGCGATCGAGAGGGCTGAGGCCTGGGGTGTGGTCATCGAGGGCTCCGTGTGCCGGTCGAGGGGAGTCGTGCAGCACCAGGGTGGCACGTCCGTCGCCCGGCCCGCCGCGTTCCCGCCCGGGATCGCCCTGGTGTCTCGCGCAACGCCGAAGGCCCCCAGCACCGTGAGGTGCCGGGGGCCTTCTCCCTGTGGAGGAGGGACGACGGTCAGTTGCCGCCCGACTTGCGCTTGTTGAGGATGTCGAAGGCGACAGCCGCGAGGAGCACGAGACCCTTGATCGACTGCTGCCAGGCAGCGTCGACGCCCATGATCGACAGGCCCATGTTGAGCACACCCATGATGAGTGCACCGATGATGGCGCCGGAGACCTTGCCGATACCGCCGGTGACGGCGGTTCCACCGATGAAGGCGGCGGCGATCGCGTCGAGCTCGAAGTTCACACCGGCCGAGGCGACGGACGCACCGGCGCGGGAGGTCGTGACGACGCCGGCGACGCCGGCGAGGAGGCCCATGTTCACGAAGATCATGAAGTTGACGCGCTTGGTGTTGACGCCCGAGAGGACGGCCGCGTGGAGGTTGCCACCGATCGCATAGATGTGACGACCGAAGACCGTCTTGTTCATGACGAACGTGTAGACGAGAACGAGGACACCGACGATCACGAGGACGATCGGCGTGCCCCCTGCCGAGTTGGCGAGGAGGTACGTGATGTACGCGATGAGTGCGGCGATCACGACGTTCTTGATCAGGAAGCCGACGAAGCTCTCGGTGGCGAGGCCCTCGCGGTGGAGCGTCGCGCGCTGGCGGACCCCGCTGACGACGAGACCGACGATGGCGAGCGCACCGATCACGACGGTGACGACGTCGAGGTTGCCCGCGAAGCCGAGGAAGTTCGGCAGAGAACCCTTCGAGATCTGGTTGAACCCGTCAGGGAAGCCCGAGATCGTGGTGCCGGCGATGACGATCGCGAGACCGCGGAAGATCAGCATGCCCGCGAGGGTCACGATGAAGGCGGGGATCCCCACGTAGGCGACCCAGAAGCCCTGCCAGCAGCCGACCAGGGCGCCGATGCCGACCGCGATGAGCACGACGAGCGGCCAGGGGAGGTCCTGCGTGATCATCAGGTAGCCGATGATGCCGCCGACGAACGCCACGACCGAACCGACCGAGAGGTCGATGTGCCCGGCCACGATGACCATGACCATGCCGATCGTCAGGATGAACACGTAGGCGTTCTGCTGGACGAGGCTCGCGATGTTGTTCGGGATCAGCATCTTGCCGTCCGTCAGCACCTGGAACACGATGACGATGATGACGAGGGCCGCCATCATCCCGTACTCGCGGAGGTTCCGGGTGAGGTTTTGCGTCAGCGCGTTCACGCGTCCGCCCCTTCCTTTTCCTTGGTCATGTAGCGCATGAGGTTTTCCTGGGTCGCTTCCTCGCGGGGCAGCTCGCCGGTGATCCGGCCCTGGCTCATCGCGTAGATGCGGTCGCAGGTTCCGAGCAGCTCGGGCAGCTCGGAGGAGATGACGATGATCGCCTTGCCCGCTTCGGCGAGGGCGTTCATGATCTGGTAGATCTCGTACTTCGCGCCGACGTCGATCCCTCGGGTCGGCTCGTCGAGGATGAGGACGTCCGGGTCGGTGAAGATCCACTTGGCCAGGACGACCTTCTGCTGGTTGCCGCCGGAGAGCTTTCCGGTCAGGGCGTCCACGCTGGGCGTCTTGATGTTGAGGTCCTTGCGGAACTGCTCCGCGTGGCGGACCTCGCCCTGACCGTCGACGACGCCGAGGCGGGAGATCTTGCCGAGCGCGGACGCGGCGATGTTCCGCTTGATGTCCTCGATGAGGTTCAGCCCGTAGCGCTTGCGGTCCTCGGTGACGTACGCGATGCCGCGATCGATCGCCTGGCGGACGGAGCGCGGGTTGATCTCCTCACCGTTCTTGTAGAGGCGCCCGGTGATGTTGCTGCCGTACGAGCGGCCGAACATGCTCATCGCGAGCTCGGTGCGCCCGGCGCCCATGAGACCGGCGATGCCGACGATCTCGCCGGCGCGGACGTTGAGGGCCGCGCTCTCGACGACGACGCGCTCGTGGACGATCGGGTGGTGGACCGTCCAGTCCTCGATGCGCAGCACCTCCGCGCCGGGGTTCGAGACGCGCTCCGGGAAGCGGTTCTCGAGGGACCGGCCGACCATCCCGCGGATGATGCGGTCCTCGGAGACGGGCTCGGCGCCGTGCATGTCGAGCGTCTCGATCGTCTGGCCGTCGCGGATGATCGTCGTGGAGTCGGCGATCGCGGCGATCTCGTTGAGCTTGTGGGAGATGATGATCGACGTGATGCCCTGGCCCTTGAGCGAGCGCATCAGGTCGAGCAGGTGAGCGCTGTCCTCGTCGTTGAGCGCCGCGGTGGGCTCGTCGAGGATGAGCAGCTTTACGCGCTTGGAGAGCGCCTTGGCGATCTCGACGAGCTGCTGCTTACCGACGCCGATGTCCTTGATCTTGGTGTCCGGGCTCTCGCTGAGCCCCACCCGGGCGAGGAGCTGAGCCGCCTCGGCGTTCGTGCGGGTCCAGTTGATGACCCCGCCGCGGGAGCGTTCGTTGCCGAGGAAGATGTTCTCGGCGATGGAGAGGTGCGGGCTGAGCGCGAGCTCCTGGTGGATGATCACGATGCCGCGCTCCTCGGAGTCGCGGATCGTGCGGAACTCGCAGGGCTCGGCCTCGAAGTAGATGTCACCCGTGTAGGAGCCGTGGGGGTAGACGCCGGAGAGCACCTTCATCAGCGTCGACTTGCCTGCGCCGTTCTCGCCGCAGATCGCGTGCACCTCCCCGCGCTTCACCGTGAGGGTGACGTCCTGGAGCGCCTTGACGCCCGGGAAGGTCTTCGTGATACCGCGCATCTCGAGAATGTTGCTGTGCGTGGACATGTCCTCGTCCTCGTGCTGGAGATTTCGGTGTGCCGGGGCGGGGCGTGCAGCCCCGCCCCGGCGGGTGGCGTCAGGTCACCCCGACGTCATGGTCCGTGGTGGACGCAGTGTGAGGTCAGAGACCGATGTCCGAGGCCTTGTAGAAGCCCGAGTCGACGAGGTCCTTCTGGACCGTGTCCTTCGTGACGACCTGCGGAGCGAGCAGGTACGACGGGACGACCTTCTTGCCGTTGTCGTACGTGTCGGTGTCGTTGACCTCGACGGTCTCGCCCTTGATGATCTGGTCGACCATCTTGGCGACCTGCGTGCCGAGCGTGCGGGTGTCCTTCCAGACCGTCATCGCCTGCTTGTCAGCGAGCATGTTGATGACGTTCGCCTTGTCGGCGTCCTGGCCCGTGATGAGCGGCCACTCGGCACCCGGCTTGTAGCCGTTCGACTCGAGCGACTGCTCGATGCCGAGGGCCAGCGAGTCGTTCGGGGACAGGACGACGTCGACCTTCTTGTCGCCGTAGAACGAGTTGATGCGGTTGTCCATCTCGGCCTGAGCCTTGGCGGACTCCCAGCCCTGGATACCGATCTTGGTCCACTCGTCGTTCGACTTCGGGTCCTTGCCGGACGGGACGACGAGCTTGCCGTCCTGCACGTAGGGGAGCAGGACGTCCCACGCGCCGGAGAAGAAGAACTTCGCGTTGTTGTCGTCGGGCGAACCGGCGAAGGGCTCGAGGTTGAACTTCTCGGTCGTCGTCGCGAGCTCGAGCTTCTCCTCGATGAACTTCCCCTGGAGCTGGCCGACCTGGTAGTTGTCGAACGTCGCGTAGTAGTCGACAGCGTCCGTGCCGTTGATGAGACGGTCGTACGCGATGACCTTGATGCCCGCCGCGGCGGCGGTCTCGAGGACGTTGCTGAGCGCGGTGCCGTCGATCGAGGCGACGACCAGGACCTTGGCGCCCTGGTTGATCATGGTCTCGAGCTGCTTGATCTGCTCCTCGACCTTGTTGTCTGCGTACTGCAGCGACACCTCGTAGCCGGCCTCCTTCAGGAGGGACTCGACGTGCGCGCCGTCGTTGTTCCAGCGCTCGAGCGAACGGGTCGGCATCGCGACACCGATGAGTGCGCCGTCGCCTGCGGGGGCGCCGGAGGTTGCGCCCGGGGCGGGCGTGGTGGCGGCGGGGGTCTCGCGCTCGGAGCTGCACGCAGCCATCCCGAGGATGAGCGACGCCGAGCCGGCGATCGCGAGCAGCTTGCGGGTGGTAGACATCGTTGGCATTTCCCTTCGTCTGATCTTGCTGTTCCGGTCGGAACGAAGAACCGGGTGCGTCCGGACCCGGCGTCGACCTCGACGCCTCGTGATCAGACCCACCATCGGGTCGGACCGGATCCGGCGGACACCATCGTGCAGCCTTCACTTCTTGAACGCAACGCTGCGTCGATTTGTTCTGCGACTGAACATATCTCAGCCGCAGCATCCTGCGGAATCCTGGGAGGTAACGATCCGCTAACGGTGGCCACCTGTCCGGATTGCCCGGTGGCAGAAGTGGACATCTCGGGCATCGCGGCGCTGGCGATGGGTTCATCTCGTGTACCGCCGCGGTGACGAAGGTCCCAGGCGAGAGGGCGGCCTCGCCGACGGGCCCGTGGGTACGCTGGGGGTGTGGACTCCTTCCTCGCGGCCCTGGGCGCACTCATCCCGTCTGTCGGGGTCTTCGCGCTGTTCTACCTGGCTATCCGCGCGATCATTCGCTCCGACCGCTCGGAACGTGACGCTCTCGCCGCATTCGAAGCAGAGGAACGCCTCAAGGAACGTGCCGCCCGTCGCGCCCAGGAATCCGGCCACGCGGACTGATCGTTCATCTCACCCCCTGGTTGTCCGGCGCGGTCGTTTTGACGCGAGAGCCGTCCACGTCAATAATCGCCTTATCGGGGGCGATCGTTCGCCTGCGGGCGTATTCTCAGATCGCCTGCAGGCTCTGAGAAGATTGGCGAGGTGAGAAACCATGGCGCAGAAGGTCCAGGTCATCCTGGTGGACGACATCGACGGTGGCGAGGCGACCGAGACCGTTTCGTTCGGTCTCGACGGTGTCACCTACGAGATCGACCTCAACGCTGACAACGCTGGCCAGCTCCGCGAGGCGCTCGCCCCGTGGATCGGGCACGGACGCAAGGTCGGCAGGTCGGCGGCCCCCCGCGCGGCACGTCGCTCCGGCTCGTCGCGCAGTTCGTCGAACGCGAACGAGATTCGCGAGTGGGCTCGCGCCAACGGCCACAAGGTCAATGACCGCGGACGTATCTCCGCGGAGATCAAGGCCGCATACGAGGCGGCCAACTGATCTGATCCGACCGCGCAGCGGTCGACCTGAGAATGGGCCCTGCCGACCTGTCGGCAAGGGCCCATTTTCACACCCGCCGGCGTGCTGAGGAGTGCGCAACAACGAGCTCCGCAGCACCCGCTGACGGGGCCTCAGCGCGACGCAGGAGAGCCCGTGCGCGATTTCTCGCGCACGGGCTCTCGCTATTGCGGACGGTCGTCAGGGGCGCTCGAGAACCAGCTCGCGCGCCGCCGCATAACGCTCCCGGACGCGGCGCGTCGCCGCGCGTCCCGCCTCTGAGGTGTCCGCAGCGACGACCACCGGCTCCTCGAGCGACGTCGACCACGACGGCGCCTCGGCAGCGCCCGAGAGCGCCCAGGCCGCCTGGCGCGAAGCGCCGTCGGCGACGTACTCACCCGGTGCAGGGACGACGACGTCGACCCCGAGCACGACGGGCGCGATCGCCCGCACTGCGGGCGACTGCGCGCCGCCACCGATCAGCTGGAGGCGCGAGACGGACGCGCCGTGCCGCTCGATCTCGTCGACGCCGTCGGCCAGCGCGCACAGCATGCCCTCGACCGCTGCACGCGCGATGTTCGCCGGCGTGCCCGTGCCGAGCTGCAGGCCGTGCAGCGACGCGGTCGCGGTCGGACGGTTCGGGGTGCGCTCACCCTCGAAGTAGGGCACGAGGACGACGCCCTCGGCGCCCGCGGGTGCCGACAGCGCGAGCTCGGCGAGACGGTCGTAGCCGACGCCGAGGAGCTGGCACGCCCAGTCGAGGACCCGGGACGCGTTGAGCGTGCACACGAGCGGCAGAAAGCGGCCCGTCGCGTCCGCGAAGCCCGCGACGAGGCCTGAGCCGTCCGCCGAGGGAGCCTCGGAGACCGCGCACACGACGCCGGACGTGCCGAGCGACATCGACACGTCGCCCGGCCGCAGGTTCAGGCCGAGCGCAGCGCCCGCGTTGTCACCCGCGCCCACGCCGACGACGGCACCGCGGGTCAGCTCGCAGTCGGTCACGCCTGCGCTCGCGCCGGGCGCGACGACGGCAGGGAGCGTGACGTCGTGGCCGAGCGCCCGCACGAGCAGGTCGCGGCGGTACTCGCCCGTCGCGGGGGACCAGTAGCCGGTGCCCGACGCGTCCGACCGGTCCGTCGTGAGCGCGTCGAGGCTCGGGGCTCCCATGAGGCGCCACGTCAGCCAGTCGTGCGGGAGCGCGACGGCGGCGACGCGCACAGCGTTCTCCGGCTCGACACGGGCGAGCCACCGGAGCTTCGTGACCGTGAGCGAGGGGACCGGCACCGAGCCGATCGCGTCCGCCCACGCCTGAGCGCCCGCCGCGACGTCGCCGTCGCCCAGCTCGGCGATCAGGTCGGCAGCGTCGGGCGCAGAGCTCGTGTCGTTCCACAGCATCGCGTCACGGATGACGTTGCCGTCGGCGTCGAGCGCGACCATGCCGTGCTGCTGGCCGCCGACGGCGATCGCGGCGACGTCGTCGAGCCCGCCTGCGTCAGCGGCCGCCTCGACGAGCGCCGCCCACCAGGCGTTCGGGTCGACGGTCGTGCCGTCGGGGTGCTTCGCGCGGCCCGAGCGGACGAGGGCGCCGGTCTCGGAGTCGCGGATGACGATCTTGCAGGACTGGGTGGAGGAGTCCACACCGGCGACGAGTGCCATCAGTGTCCTTCGGGTGTGCGGCCACGGCGTCGTGACCGAGGGTGGATGAGGGTCGAGCCGCCCGGTCGTCGCTGGAGGGGCGAGGACCGGACGGCTCGGGGTGCTGCCAGGGAGTCGGCAGCGTCACCGGCGCTTGCAGGGGTACAGCTCCGGTGAGGTGGTCCTGGCGGACCGGACGGCTCAGCGCGCGCCGATGGCGTGCTCGAGAGCGAGCTGGTTGAGGCGGACGAAGCCGAAGCCGCGCGAGGCGACCTCGTCGACGTCGAGCTCCTCGAACGCGGTCGGGTCGTTGAGCAGGTCGCTCAGCGTCTCGCCCTCGGCGAGGGTCGGCTGCGACAGCTCGTAGACACCGGCCTCCTCGAGGGCCTCCTGGACCTCGGGGTCCTCGCGGAACGCGATCGCGCGCTCCTTGAGCATGAGGTAGGTACGGATGTTGGCCTCGGCCGACTCCCACACGCCCTTGAAGCTCTCGGTGCGCGAGGGCTTGTAGTCGAAGTGACGCGGGCCGTCGTACTTCGGGCCGCCCGACGGGAAGCCGTTCTCGATCAGGTCGACGGTGGCGAACGCGGAGAACAGGTCGCCGTGACCGAACACGAGGTCCTGGTCGTACTTGATGGACCGCTGGCCGTTGAGGTCGATGTGGAAGAGCTTGTTCGCCCACAGTGCCTGGGCGAGGCCCGTCGTGTAGTTGAGGCCCGCCATCTGCTCGTGGCCCGTCTCCGGGTTCAGGCCGACGATGTCCTCGTTCTCGAGCGTCGAGATCAGCGCGAGGGCGTGGCCGATCGTCGGGAGGAGGATGTCGCCGCGGGGCTCGTTGGGCTTCGGCTCGAGCGCGATGCGGAGCTTGTAGCCCTTCTCCTTGATGTACGCGGCGACGGTGTCGAGGCCCTCGGCGTAGCGGTCGTGCGCAGCCTTGAGGTCCTTGGCCGAGTCGTACTCGGCGCCCTCGCGGCCGCCCCACATGACGAACGTGTCGGCGCCGAGCTCGGCGGCGAGGTCGACGTTGCGGATGACCTTGCGCAGGCCGTAGCGGCGCACGCGACGGTCGTTCGAGGTGAACGCGCCGTCCTTGAAGATCGGGTGGGAGAAGGTGTTGGTCGTGACCATCTCGACGGTGACACCGGTCTCCGCGAGCGCACCCTTGAAGCGCTCGAGGATCGAGTCGCGCTCAGCCGCGGAGGAGCCGAACGGGACGACGTCGTCGTCGTGGAAGGTGACGTGTGCGGCGCCGAGCTCGGCGAGCTTGTGCACGGACTCGACCGGGTCGAGCCACGGGCGCGTCGCGCTGCCGAACTGGTCCTGTGCGTTCCAGCCCACGGTCCAGAGACCGAAGGAGAACTTGTCTTCGCGGGTGGGGGTGAGCGACATGGGGAGGTCTCCTCGTCGAGATTTGTTGTGTGGCTGAACTTATCGCCAGATTCGGCTAAGGTCAACCCATGAACGCAAGGGGAACGGGTGGCAGCGACGCAGCCCGGACGAAGGCCACGTCTCGCACGCACAGCACGGGCGCAGGAGCCAGCCAGTCCGCGATGCGCGAGCACAACCTCGGGCTCGTGCTCGAGCAGATCGTCGACGCGACCGAGCCCATCTCCCGCGCCGACCTCGCCGTGGGCACCGGCCTGACCAGAGCGACCGTGTCCGCGCTCGTCGACCTCCTCGTCTCCGCGCGCATGGTCCACGAGCTCGAGCCCGTCGCGCGCCGCACCGCAGGACGCCCCGCGGTGCCCCTCGTCCCCGCACGCGGGACGATCGTCGGCATCGGGCTCGAGGCGAACGTCGACTACCTCGGGGCATGCGCGATCGACCTCGCCGGCAACGTCCTCGCCGAGGAGATCGTCGAGGACGACTTCCGCCACTCGTCGCCGCACGAGGTCCTGCCCCTGCTCGGCGGCCTCGGCAGCCGCGTCGTCGACGCCGCGACCGCGCACGGCGCGCGCGTCGCCGGGGCGTGCCTCGCCCTCCCCGGCATCGTCGACCGCGTCAACGGGCCGCTCCGCCTCGCGCCCAACCTCGGATGGGCCGACGACGACCTCAGCGCCCTGCGCACGGTCGCCCCGTTCGACACGATCGGCGTCCGCGTCGCCAACGAGGCCAACCTCGCCGCAGTCGCCGAGATCCGCGCGCTGCACGCCGCCCGCCCGAGCTTCCTCTACGTCTCGGGAGAGGTCGGCATCGGTGGCGCCCTCGTCGACGGCGGCGTCGTCTTCAAGGGCGACCACGGCTGGAGCGGCGAGCTCGGTCACGTCACCGTCGACCCGAACGGCCCCGACTGCACGTGCGGCGCCGAGGGCTGCCTCGAGACCTACGCGGGCAAGGACTCCCTCATGGCCGCGGCCGGACTCGCCCGCGACCTGCCTGTCGAGGCGCTCATCGAGGCCGCGCGCCTCGGCGACACCCGTGCGCGCGACGCGCTCGCCCGCGGCGGCCGCGCGCTCGGCATCGCGCTGTCGTCGTTCATGAACCTCACGGACATCAACGAGGTCGTGCTCGGCGGCATCTACTCGCCGCTCACCGACTGGCTCGTCGACCACGTGCACCGCGAGCTCCACAAGCGCGTGCTGACCGCGCCGTGGGTCGACATGCAGGTCAAGGCATCGGTCTCGGGAACTCGTGCCGCCATGTCGGGCGCCGCGCTCTCCGTGCTGCGGCTCGTCGTCGCGAACCCGGGGGACTGGGGAGCCCTCGAGCCAGGGGCGTGGTCCGAGCTCGACGGGATCCCCGCACCCACGGCCGCGGACCACGGCGGAGCAGGACCGCGCCCCGCGGGGCTCGGTACGTCCCGGCAGGAGGAGGACGCATGAGGCTCTGGATCGGCACCTACCCGTCGCAGGACGGCGTGGTCCCCGCAGCCGAGGGGGTGTGGCGCGTCGACCTGCTCGACGACGGCACGCTCGTCGACCGCGGCCGCGCCGCACCGCTCGCACAGGCGTCGTTCGTCGCCCTGCACCCCACCCTGCCCGTCCTGTACGCGACGCAAGAGCTCGAGACCCAGGGAGCGGTCGCGGCGTTCGCGATCGGTGACCCCGACGACACCGCGACGGCCCTGCGCCCGCTCGCGACGGCGTCGGCCGGCGGCGGCTTCCCCTGCCACCTCGAGCCTCTCGGCGCCGAGCTGCTCGTGTCCTGCTACGGCTCAGGCGCGCCCGGCTCCGCCGTCCTCGGGAGCGTCCCGCTCACGACCGACGGCACCCCCGAGGCGGCCGCGCGGGTCCACGCGCACGACGGCGCGACCGGCCCGCACGCGGACCGTCAGGACGCGTCGCACGTGCACTCCGCGACGCTCGCCCCGGACGGCGCGCACGCGTGGGCAGCAGACCTCGGCACGGACCAGCTCGTGCGCTACCGCATCACCGACGGCGGGATCGACCAGGACGGCGTGACGATGGCCATGCCTGCGGGCTCGGGCCCCCGGCACCTCGTGCTGCTGCCCGAGGGCGTCGCGATCGTCGCGTGCGAGCTCGACTCGACGGTCGCCGTCGTGCGGCTGCCCGGCGCGGGCGACGCGGGCGAGGTGCTGCAGGTGCTCCCGGCCTGCGTGACCCCCGCTGGTGACGGGCCGAGCCAGCCCGCGCACCTCACCCTCGACGGCACCGGCACGCGCCTGCACGTAGGGGTGCGGGGGCAGGACGTCCTCGCGACGTTCGCGGTCGCGCGCGGCACGGACGGCGTCACCCTCACGCACCTTGCGGACACGCCCTGCGGGCAGTGGCCGCGGCACCATGCCGTGCTCCCGGGTGGGACCGCGTCCGCCGACGTCGTCGTCGTCGCGGCGCAGGGCAGCCACGAGCTGGTCGCGATCGAGATCGGCGCAGACGGTTCAGGGCGCGAGCTCTCCCGGCTGACGCTGCCGGTGCGTCCCTCGTGCGTCGTGCCGGTCTAGCGACACCCGGGCTCGCGCTTCATCTGGGCGGAAAAGACCAGCGCCGACGCCCTGTCTCGGGGGATGACAGGGAGCCGGCGCCGGTGATCGTGGGTCGCGTCAGGCGGAGATCCCCGCGCGGCCGAGCTCGATCGTCACGACCTCCGTCAGGAGCGGAAGGCACTTGCCGCAGCTCCCGCCCGCGCGCGTGCAGCGCTGGACCTCGGTGAGGGAAGCGACGCCCGCCTCGTGGATGAGGCCGCGCAGCTCGCCGGCCGTGACGTTCGTGCAGTGACAGACGATGTGCTCGTCAGCGAGGTTCGCGGCGTCGACGACCGGGGCGTCCGGGTCGACGACGGCGGGTTCCGACTCGAGCTGTGCACGCAGCGCTGCGAGGCCGCTGAGGCCGGACGCTGGCGTGGTGGTTCCTGTCATGACTCCTACGTTCTCGCGGTTATTCACGGTCTCGCATGGGACTTCTGGCCTGGATCGGACGTATCCGGGCGGGAGAGGCGGAACCTCTCCTGCGGGTCCGGGGCCGCGTGTGACGCGTCCCGCACGTCAGGCTGGCGCTGACGGGCGGATACTTATCGCATGGATCTGTGCTGCCCCACCGGCGTCCTGCACGCCCCGAGGCTCCTCCGGTGAGCGGGCGGGGCGACGGGCTGCGCGTCGCGATGGTGAGCGTGCACACGTCGCCGCTCGCACAGCCCGGCACGGGCGACGCGGGCGGCATGAACGTCTACATCACCGGGCTCGCGGACGCGCTCGCGCGCTCGGGTGCCGACGTCGAGATCTTCACGCGGGCGACGGCGTCGTCCCAGCCCGAGGTCGTCGAGATGGCCGACGGCGTGCTCGTGCGGCACGTGACGGCGGGACCGTTCGAGGGCCTCGACAAGAACGACCTGCCAGGACAGCTGTGCGCCTTCACGGCCGGCGTGCTGCGGACGGAGGCGTCGCGGCGCGTCGGCTGGTACGACGTCGTGCACTCGCACTACTGGCTGTCCGGGCAGGCCGGCTGGCTCGCCGCGGACCGGTGGGACGTGCCCCTCGTGCACTCGATGCACACGATGGCGAAGGTCAAGAACGCGGCGCTCGCGCCCGGCGACACCCCTGAGCCCCGGGGCCGCGTGATCGGCGAGGAGCAGGTCGTCGTGGCCGCGGACGGCCTGGTCGCGTCGACGGCGCAAGAGGCGCACGAGCTCGTCGACCTGTACGACGCCGCACCCGAGCGGGTGCACGTCGTCCCGCCCGGGGTCGACCTCGACATCTTCGCGCCGTCGGCGACGCCGCGCGCAGCCGAGCGCCGCAAGCTCGGCCTGCCCGACGGCCCGGTCATCCTGTTCGCAGGGCGCGTCCAGCTCCTCAAGGGCCCGGACGTGCTCGTCGAGGCCCTCGCGATCATGCGCGGCCGCGCGCTCGAGCGCGGGACGCTCGACGCGCTGCCGACCCTCGTGATCCTCGGCGGCCCCTCGGGCCGGCCCACGGCGGTGCGCGAGCTCGAGGCGCTCGCGCACCGGCTGGGCGTGAGCGAGCACGTCCTGTTCCGGCCGCCTGCCCCCCGCGAGGAGCTCGCGCGATGGTTCCGCGCGGTCGACGTCGTCGCCGTGCCGAGCCACACGGAGTCGTTCGGCCTCGTCGCGGTCGAGGCGCAGGCGTGCGGCACCCCGGTCGTCGCGGCCGCCGTCGGCGGCCTGCGGACGGTCGTGCACGACGACGTGTCGGGCGTCCTCGTCGACGGTCACGACCCGCGCCGCTGGGCGGGAGAGCTCGAGCGGCTGCTCGCGGACCCCGCACGCCGGGCGCGCCTCGGCGAGGGGGCGCTCGCCGTCGGCCGGTCGTACGGGTGGGACGCCGCGGCGGCGGCGATGCTCGACGTCTACGACCTCGCCGCGAAGGTGCGGCGCGAGCGCGGCTGAGCGCACGCCGTCGGCGATCGCCGGCGGCGCCGGCCGGGAGGCACCGCGCCCGTCCCACGGCCGAAAGGTCCCTGCGTGCGCGGGCGCTCCGTGCGCAACAATGGGGACCATGACCTACACCCTCGTGCTGCTCCGCCACGGCGAGAGCGAATGGAACGCCAAGAACCTGTTCACCGGCTGGGTCGACGTGGCCCTCTCTGAGAAGGGCGTCGAGGAGGCGAAGCGCGGAGGCAAGCTCCTCCGCGAGGCCGGCGTCCTCCCGGACGTCGTGCACACGTCGCTCCTGCGCCGCGCGATGAACACCGCGCACCTCGCGCTCGACGCCGCGGACCGCCTCTGGATCCCGGTCAAGCGCAGCTGGCGCCTCAACGAGCGTCACTACGGTGCGCTCCAGGGCAAGGACAAGGCCCAGACCCTCGCCGAGTTCGGCGAGGAGCAGTTCATGCTGTGGCGCCGCTCCTACGACGTGCCGCCGCCCGCGATCGAGGTCGGCTCGGAGTTCTCGCAGGACGCCGACCCGCGCTACGCCGACGCTCCCCAGGTCCTCACGGAGTGCCTCAAGGACGTCCTCGAGCGTGCGCTCCCGTACTGGGACGCGGAGATCGTCCCTGACCTCAAGGCCGGCAAGACCGTCCTCGTCGCCGCGCACGGCAACTCGCTGCGCGCGATCGTGAAGTACCTCGACGGCATCTCTGACGAGGACATCGCGGGGCTCAACATCCCGACCGGCATCCCGCTCGTCTACGAGCTGGACGAGGAGACCCTCAAGCCCGTCAAGCCCGGCCAGTACCTCGACCCCGACGCCGCGGCGGAGGCCATCAAGGCCGTCGCGAACCAGGGCAAGAAGTAACAGCGATCCCCACGCACGACAGCAGGCCCGGACCGTGAGGTCCGGGCCTGCTGTCGTCCTGCGCGGTGTACCGGCGCGCACGCCGGGTCACGAGGACCGGCTCAGGGCCGCGCCTCCTCGAACGCACCCGTCACGAGGTAGAGCATGCGCCGCGCGACGGACTCGCCGTGGTCGCCGAACCGCTCGTAGTACCGGCCCAGCAGCGTCACGTCGACCGTCTCCTGCGGCGTACCCGACCACGTCGTGCCGAGCAGCGCCGCGAACGTGTCCTGGTGCAGCGTGTCGAGCAGGTCGTCGTCGCGCTCGATGTTGTGCGCGACCGTGAGGTCCCGCGTCGTGAGCAGCGTCGTCACGCGCCGCGCGACCCGCACCGCTGCGTCGTTCATCTGGGCGAACGTCGCCTCCAGGTCACCCGACACGGCGTGCCGCGGGTACCGGCCGCGCGCCACCTGGGCGATGTGCCGGGCGAGGTCGCCCATCCGCTCGAGCGACGAGCTGATCCGCAGCGCGGAGACGACGACGCGAAGGTCCGTCGCCACCGGCTGCTGCTGCGCGAGCAGCAGCACGCAGCGCTCGTCCAGGTCTCGCTCGAGCTCGTCGATCGCCTGGTCCTGCGCGACGACCTGCTGCGCGAGCTCGATGTCTGCC
The DNA here is from genome assembly GCF_058313055.1 of Flavimobilis sp. BM9. Taxonomy (NCBI): domain Bacteria; kingdom Bacillati; phylum Actinomycetota; class Actinomycetes; order Micrococcales; family Jonesiaceae; genus Flavimobilis; species Flavimobilis sp. BM9. The sequence continues at coordinate 326,107 of NZ_JBZEMO010000004.1, forward strand.
GTCAAGAGCGCCGTGCCTGCCTTGACGATCGCCTGCTCGACCAGCCGGCTCATCTCCGCGAGGTCGTCACCGACCTGCTTGAGCTCAGCCTCGAAGATCTGCCGCATGTCCACCTCGTCATCGTCCGAACGCCCGCACGGGCGCCTGTCCCAGCGAGCCTGCCAGGGCTGCGCGGCCCCTCGGTGAACACGAGGTCGTCCCTAGGTGAACACTTGTCGAGCGCTGCGCGACAAAGGGCTGCCACGCGGCCTGCGCCTGCGACGACGGCCTTACGCTGGGCCCGTGGACGGAATCGGGATGCTCATCGCCGGGGTGGTCGGGCTCGGCACCGGCGTGGTCGCGATGCTCGCGTTCCGGTACAGCGAGAGCAAGCAGCGGGAGTATCCCGTCGGCCCGCCAGCCGACCTCGACCAAGGTCTCGTCCGGGTGCTCGCTGTCCTGCGCTCTGCCGCGATCGTCCTCAACGAGGCCGACGAGGTTGTCCGCGCGTCGGCGCCCGCGTACGCGCTCGGGATCGTCAGGCACGACGCGATCGTGCACCGGGCGATCGACGACATGGTCGCCAAGGTGCGCGCGAGCGGCGAGATCCTCGACGAGGAGCTCGAGCTGCCGCGCGGCCCGTCGGGCCGCGGCGACGTGCTCCTCCAGGTCCGGGTCGCGCAGGTCGACAGCCGGCACGTGCTCGTGCTCGCTGAGGACCGGACCGAGGCGCGCCGCCTCGAGGCGGTGCGCCGCGACTTCGTCGTCAACATCTCCCACGAGCTCAAGACACCCGTCGGGGCACTCTCGCTCCTCGCGGAGACGGTGCAGGACGCCGCGGACGACCCGGAGGCCGTGCGCCGTTTCGCGGGGAGCATGCAGTCCGAGGCCATGCGTCTCGGCGCGCTCGTCCACGAGATCATCGAGCTCTCGCGGCTCCAGGTCGCGGGGGCGCTCGACGGGCTGCGCGCCGTGCCCGTCGAGACGATCGTCACCGAGTCGCTCGACCGTGCCCGCACGCCCGCCGAGAGCCGCAAGATCCGGCTCTCGGTCGCCGGCGACCTGACGGGCTACGTCTACGGCGACCACAACCTGCTCGTCACCGCGCTGCGCAACCTCCTCGACAATGCCGTGAGCTACTCCGCCGACGGCTCGTCCGTCTCGGTCGCGGTCAAGCGGGTCGACGACTTCGTCGAGCTGTCTGTCGTCGACCAGGGCATCGGGATATCGTCCGACCAGCAAGATCGCATCTTCGAGCGGTTCTACCGCGTCGACCCTGCGCGCTCGCGCGAGACCGGCGGGACCGGCCTCGGGCTCAGCATCGTCAAGCACGTCGTCGCCGACCACGGCGGTGAGATCTCCATCTGGTCCGAGCCGGGCCAGGGTTCCACGTTCACGATCAAGATCCCGGCCGCCCGCGCGCCCGAGGAGCTCGCCGCAGCTCCCGTCGTGCCATCGACGGGCGACCACGAGGAGGAACGCTCCGCATGACCCGCATCCTGGTCGTCGAGGACGAGAAGTCCTACGCCGAGCCGCTGACCTACCAGCTCGAGCGGGAAGGCTTCGAGGTGGTCGCCGTCGCGACCGGCCCCGACGCACTCACCGCCTTCGACGACGGCGGCGCCGACCTCGTCCTGCTCGACCTCATGCTCCCTGGCCTCTCCGGGACCGAGGTGTGCCGAGAGCTGCGCACCCGCTCCAACGTCCCGGTCATCATGCTGACGGCCAAGGACACGGAGATCGACAAGGTCGTCGGGCTCGAGATCGGAGCCGACGACTACGTCACCAAGCCGTACTCGTTCCGCGAGCTGCTGGCGCGGATGCGGGCCGTCCTGCGACGTCACGCTGAGGTTGTCGCGGCGTCCGCAGCGGCGCCTGCGGCTCCTGTCGAGACGCACGACGACGGCGTCCTCACCGTCGGCGCCGTCCGCATGGACGTCGACCGGCACACGGTGAGCGTCCACGGCGAGGCGGTCGCGTTCCCGCTCAAGGAGTTCGAGCTGCTCGAGCTGCTGATGCGCAACGCCGGGCGCGTCCTGACGCGCGGGCAGCTCATCGACCGGGTGTGGGGCTCCGACTACGTCGGGGACACCAAGACGCTCGACGTCCACGTCAAGCGCATCCGCGCGAAGATCGAGAAGGACCCGGGCAGCCCCGTGCTGCTGCTGACCGTGCGAGGCCTGGGCTACAAGCTCGCGGACGACTGAACACCAGGTGACGCGCGTTCACCTGGACGTCGCCATCCCGACATCGACGCAGGTCAGCCTGCGCGACGACGCAGAAGAGCCCCCCGGAGGCGTCCCACGACTTCGGGGGGAGTTCATCCGGGGTTCACCGAGGAACTCCGGAGGGGTCACCTTGCCTTCCTAACGTCAGTCACGGATCGAGAGCGCACCGCTCTCGTCGCGCGGCCGACGAGGCCGCGACGTGATTCGCACAGGATGGAACTCCCAGTGACTCTCAGCCGCATCACTCGTTCTGGAGCAGTCCTCGCGGTGGGCGCTCTCGCTCTCGGCCTCGCTGCTTGCGGCAGCGACTCCGCCGAGCCGAGCAAGACGGGCGGCTCCGCCAGCACCACGGCCCCGACCTCGGAGAACCTCTCCGGCATCCTCGCCGGCGCGGGCGCCTCCTCGCAGGGCAAGGCCATGGAGGGGTGGATCGCCGGCTTCGGTGACATCGCCCCTGACGTCTCCCTCAGCTACGACCCCGCCGGGTCCGGAGCGGGCCGCGAGCAGTTCCTCGCTGGCTCCGTGCAGATCGCGGGCTCCGACGCCGCGCTCAAGCCGGAGGAGCTCACCGCCGCGACCGAGCGCTGCTACGGCGGCGAGGCTCTCGAGCTGCCGCTGTACATCAGCCCGATCGCGGTCATCTACAACCTGCCGAACCTCAGCGCCGAGCACCTCCAGCTCTCCGCCGAGACCCTCGCGAAGATCTTCAACGGCGACATCAAGAAGTGGAACGACCCGGCGATCGCCGCCGAGAACGAGGGCGTCGAGCTTCCTGACCTGGCGATCACGCCCGTCAACCGGTCCGACGAGTCGGGGACGACCGAGAACTTCGTCGAGTACCTCGCCGCCGCGGGCAACGGCGCGTGGCCGCACGAGGTCTCGGGCGACTGGCCCGTCGCCGGTGGCCAGTCCGGTCAGGGCACGTCGGGCGTCGTCGACACGGTCTCCGCGGCCGAGGGCACGATCGGCTACGCCGACGCCTCGCGCGCCGGTGACCTCGGCACCGTCGCGATCAAGGTCGGCGAGGAGTACGTACCGTTCTCCGCGGAGGCCGCGGCCAAGGTCGTCGACGCGTCGCCGCGCGCCGAGGACGCGACGGACAAGCGCCTCGTCGTCGAGCTCGACCGCACGACGACGGAGGCCGGCGCCTACCCGCTCGTGCTGATGTCCTACTCGGTCGCGTGCTCGGTCTACGAGGACGCGGCGGACGTCGCCAACGTCAAGGCGTTCCTGTCCTACGTCGCCTCCGCCGAGGGCCAGGACCGCGCTGCCGACCCGAGCGTCGCGGGCTCCGCCCCCATCTCGGACGAGCTGCGCTCCGAGGTCCAGAAGGCGATCGACTCGATCGCCGTCAAGTGACGCCGAGGGCCGGCGGACGTCGTGACGACGTCCGCCGGCCCGACGCCGTACCTGCCCGCCACGCGGGCGAACATCCCCCCACCGCTGCGTCCTGACGCAGCACCAGAATTGGAGTCGACGTGGCCGTGACCAGCTCACCCACATCGTCCGAGACGTCCGCCGAGACACCAGGCGGAGAGGTCCGGACCGGCGCAGACCGCGCACCGGCAGCGCCCGACGGCGCCACCGTCGCCGCCGAGGTCTTCCTGCGCACCTCGGGAGCCCGCCGGCTCGCCGACAAGATCTTCCACGGCGTCTCGGCAGCCGCAGGCGTGACCATCCTCGTGGTGCTCGCCGCGGTGGCCGGGTTCCTCGTCCTCCGCGCCTGGCCCGCGCTGACCGCCTCGGACGACGAGCTCGCCAAGATCTCCTGGCTCAAGGGCGCCTCGATCCTCGAGTACGTCGGGCCCTTGATCTTCGGCACGCTCCTGTCGGCGTTGCTCGCCCTGCTGATCGCGGTGCCGCTCTCGGTGGGTATCGCGCTGTTCATCTCGCACTACGCGCCGCGCCGGGCGGCGCAGGCGCTCGGCTACGTCATCGACCTGCTCGCCGCGATCCCGTCGGTCGTGTACGGCCTGTGGGGCGCGCTGTGGCTGTCGGGCGTGCTCGACCCCGTCTTCCGGTGGTTCACCGACGTCCTCGGGTTCGTGCCGCTGTTCGAGGACTACACGGCCCCGGCCCGCAACGTCCTGATGGCCTCGACCGTCCTCGCCGTGATGATCCTGCCGATCATCACCGCGGTGGCTCGCGAGGTGTTCCTCCAGACGCCGGTCCTCCACGAGGAGGCGGCGCTCGCCCTGGGCGCCACCCGCTGGGAGATGGTCCGCACCGCTGTCCTGCCCTTCGGCCGGTCGGGCCTCGTGAGCGCGTCGATGCTGGGCCTGGGACGCGCGCTCGGCGAGACGATGGCCGTCCTGATGATCCTGTCGCCCGGCTACCTGTTCTCGTTCTTCCTGCTCAAGCCCGGGCAGCACCAGACGATCGCTGCGAACATCGCGGCCAAGTTCCCCGAGGCCTCGGGGCTGTCGGTGAGCGTCCTCATCGCGACCGGCCTCGCGCTGTTCGTCATCACCTTCGCGGTCAACATGGTGGCCCGCTGGATCATCTCGCGCCGCGCCGAGTTCTCGGGAGCCAACTGATGACTGCCATCGACACGAACGAGCCCACGACGGCGGCCCTGCTCAGCTCGGGCGGGTACCGCTCGCTGCCGCGCTGGGCGCCGTGGAGCGTGGCTGCCGGCTCCGTCGCGGTCGCCTTCCTGGTCCTGCTCGTGACGGGCACACCGACGATCGTCTCGGTCGTGGCGTTCGGTGCGCTCGTGCACCTGGTGGTGCTGACCGTGCTGTCGCGGACGCTCGAGGGGCCGCGCCGCTCGGCGGACAGGCTCGCGACGACGCTCGTGACGTTCGCGTTCGCCCTCGCGCTCATCCCGCTCGTCTCCCTGCTGTGGACGGTCGGCTCCCGCGGGATGGGCCTGTTGTCGGCGGAGTTCCTCACGACCGACATGGTCGGCGTGTTCGGCGACATGACCTCGGGCGGCGTGGTCCACGCGATCATCGGCACGCTCATGGTGACGCTCACCGCGACGCTGATCTCGGTGCCGATCGGGCTCCTGACGGCGATCTACCTCGTCGAGTACGGACGCGGCCCGGTCGCACGCGGGATCACGTTCCTCGTGGACGTGATGACGGGCATCCCGTCGATCGTCGCGGGCCTGTTCGCCTTCGCGCTGTTCACGCTCATCATGGGGCCGGCGTACCGGTCGGGGCTCATGGGTGCGGTCGCGCTCGCGGTCCTCATGACGCCCGTCGTCATCCGCTCGGTCGAGGAGATGCTGCGGCTCGTCCCGAACGAGCTGCGCGAGGCGTCGTACGCCCTCGGGGTGCCCAAGTGGCTCACCGTCGTCAAGGTCGTGCTGCGCACGTCGATCGCCGGCATCGTCACGGGCGTGATGCTCGCGATCGCCCGCGTGATCGGTGAGACGGCGCCCCTGCTGATCACGGTGGGCATCGTGACCCGGACCAGCTGGAACGTCACCGAGGGCCGGATGGCGACGCTGCCGGTGTTCGCCTACAACCAGTACCACCAGGGCGGTGTGGGCGTGGACCGCGCCTGGGCTGCGGCCCTGACGCTCATCCTCATCGTCATGCTCCTCAATCTCGTGGCCCGCGCGATCAGCCGCCTCTTCTCCCCGAAGACCGGCCGCTGAGCCGCTGCCCGGCCATCCCCCGAAAGGACCCTCCAGACATGTCCAAGCGCATCGACGTCTCCGACCTCAACGTCTTCTACGGCGACTTCCTGGCAGTCCAGGACGTCAACATGGTGATCGAGCCCAAGTCGGTCACCTCGCTCATCGGCCCGTCCGGCTGCGGGAAGTCCACCTTCCTGCGGACCCTGAACCGCATGCACGAGGTCATCCCGGGTGCTCGCGTCGAGGGGAAGGCCGTCATGGACGGCCAGGACCTCTACGCCCCGGACGTCGACCCGGTGCAGGTGCGGCGCCAGATCGGCATGGTGTTCCAGCGCCCGAACCCGTTCCCGACGATGTCGATCGCGGACAACGTCCTCGCGGGCGTCAAGCTCAACAACAAGCGCATCTCGAAGAGCGACGCGTCCGACCTGGTCGAGGAGTCGCTGCGCGGGGCCAACCTGTGGAACGAGGTGAAGGACCGTCTGGACCGGCCGGGCTCGTCGTTGTCCGGCGGGCAGCAGCAGCGCCTGTGCATCGCCCGGGCTATCGCGGTGAAGCCGCAGGTGCTGCTGATGGACGAGCCCTGCTCGGCGCTCGACCCGATCTCGACGCTCGCGATCGAGGACCTGATCTCGCAGCTGAAGAACGACTACACGATCGTCATCGTCACGCACAACATGCAGCAGGCGGCGCGCGTGAGCGACTCGACCGCGTTCTTCAACATCGCCGGGACGGGGCAGCCGGGCAGGCTCATCGAGATGGGCGACACCGCGACGATCTTCTCGTCGCCGACCGTGGCCGCGACCGAGGACTACATCTCGGGCCGCTTCGGGTGACCTGTGCGCCTGCCAGGCCCGTGCTCGTCCGGGTCGTGGTGCAGGCCGTCGAGACGCCGCCCGGCTCGCCCGGGCGGACGACGAAGGCTCCGCTCCCGTGGGGGGAGGCGGAGCCTTCGTGCGTTCGCGCGACGCGGCGCTGGGCGCCGGTCCGGGGTCTCAGCTCGCGGCGGGGACCAGGTCTGCGTACTCGGGCAGCGTGCCGTCGAGGACGGGCACGAAAACGGTCTCGCCCGTCGCGCCGTCGAGGCCGACGGTGAGCTGGGCGTTGGCGCCGGGTGCGGCGGTGGTCTGGTCGATCACGAGCTCGTCGCCCGTGCTGCCGCCGAGCAGGACGGTCGCGCCGGCGGGCACCTCGACGGTCACGTCACCGATCACGACGGACGCGGGCTCGGCGCCGTTGTTGACGACCCCGCCCTGCAGGGCGCCCGGGGCGCCTTCGGCGGCGGCGATGATCATGAGGTTCTGCACGCTGACGCTGTCCGAGACCGCGACGCGCACGCCGTCGGACGCGGCGTACTGGATCTTGGTGGTGATGGGGGAGCAGGCGCCGAGCCCGGCTGCGACGGCGAGGGCGATGCCGACGGCGAGGCCGCGGCGGGTCTGGTGGCGGTTCACGTGCTCTCCTGTGGTCGGTCGGGCCTGGAGGCCCTGGGGTCGTCGTGCCTCAGAACCGACGCCGCTGCGCACAGGTCCTACGTGAGGTCCTAGGTTGCGAGGTTCGCGCCGTGGTATCCGAGAGCCGAGGCCCACTCTAGTGGCTGAGGGTGCCGGAGGACGACCGTCGTTGCCGCTGTACGTCGCCGTTGCGAGGGTCGGCGGCGACCGCGCGGCACGCGTGCCAGCGCTGGTCGGGGAGGTGCGGGGGCGCAGACTACGCCTCCTTGGCCCAGATCGGCCAGATCCCTGGGAGAGTTGAGAACTTCGCATGATAAGATAAGGGTCCGCGAAAGGGGAATTTTGCCGATGACTTTCACAGTTGGGGAGACGGTCGTCTACCCGCACCACGGAGCAGCTCTGATCGAAGAGATCAAGGTCCGGACGATTCGCGGAGAGGAAAAGACCTACCTCAAGCTGAAGGTCGCCCAGGGCGATCTCACGATCGAGGTCCCGGCTGAGAACGTGGACCTCGTGGGTGTTCGCGACGTCGTCGGGCAGGAAGGCCTGGACCGCGTGTTCGAGGTCCTGCGCGCGCCGTACACCGAAGAGCCGACCAACTGGTCGCGCCGCTACAAGGCGAACCTCGAGAAGCTCGCGTCGGGCGACGTCATCAAGGTTGCCGAGGTCGTGCGCGACCTGTCGCGCCGCGACGCCGACCGAGGCCTGTCTGCAGGCGAGAAGCGCATGCTCGCCAAGGCCCGCCAGATCCTCGTCTCCGAGCTCGCGCTCGCTGAGCACACCGAGGAAGAGAAGGCCGAGGCGATCCTCGACGAGGTCCTCGCCTCCTGAGCCGCGCACGACCGTTTCGCGAGCCTCCACCCTCTGGGTGGGGGCTCGCGGCACGTCCGGGTGCCGGTCGAAGCCCGTCACCCGGCGGCGCAGGCCGGCGCGAGCGTCGCAGCCGCGCGATAGCCTTCGAGCGTGCCGCGCTGCCCCGCCGCGCGGCGACGACCAGACCGTCCGAGGAGCGCTCATGACCCTGCCCCGCACGGGGATCGGCGTGGACGTCCACGCCCTCGCCCCCCAGGACGCACCGCGCGAGCTCTGGCTCGCCGGCCTCCACTGGCCCGGTGAGCGCGGCCTCGCAGGCCACTCCGACGCCGACGTCGCCGCCCACGCCGCCGCTGACGCCCTGTTCTCCGCATCCGGTCTCGGCGACCTCGGCTCGAACTTCGGCACGGCAGCCCCCGAGTGGGCCGGAGCCGCAGGGGCGACCCTCCTCGCCGAGGCCGCTCGTCGGGTCCGCGAGGCGGGGTTCGAGATCGGCAACGTCGCCGTCCAGGTGATCGGCAACCGCCCGAAGATCGGGACGCGTCGCGCCGAGGCGCAGGACGCCCTGAGCGCCGCCGCCGGCGCACCCGTCACCGTCACCGCGACGACCACGGACGGGCTCGGGCTCACGGGCCGCGGGGAGGGCGTCGCCGCGATCGCGACCGCGCTCGTCGTGCCGAGCAGCGCGCCCGGCCGCTGACCGCCCGCCTCAGTGCGTCATCGGACGTCGTGAGCGGGGCAGCCCGCTCACGACGAGGTCGTACGCATCCTCGACGAGCTGCTCGAGCAGCCCGGGATCCAGGTCCGGGTGCAGCACGACCGACACCCAGTGCTTCTTGTTCATGTGCCAGCCCGGGAGCACGTCGTCGTGCGCGGCGACGAGGCCGGGCACGAGCTCCGGCTCCGCCTTGAGGTTCACGTGCCAGTGCTCGCCCCCGACCTTCGGGTGGCGGGTGAGCAGCGCGAAGATCTTCTGCGCGACACGGAACGTCTCCGCCCCGGGGCCGAACGGGAAGTCCGACGTCGCGTCCGGCAGGTCGAGGCACAGCAGGCGGCAGGCACGCGCCTCGGGCGACAGGTCGTCGGGCGCCGGGTCGTCGGGCACGAGGTCCCCGGGCACCGCCGCGTCGTTGGCGCTCACCGGCCGAGCACCCGCTCGAGGTACCGGTTCGTGAAGACCCCGTCCGGGTCGACCGAGTCGCGCACCGCCAGGAAGTCGTCGAACCGCGGGTAGAGCTCGCGCAGCCGCTCTGCGCCGAGCGTGTGGATCTTGCCCCAGTGCGGCCGCCCGTCGTACGCGGACGCGATCTCCTGCACCGCCGCGAAGTACCGCGACGCGTCGGACCGCCAGAACTGGTGGACCGCGACGTACGCCGTCGGGCGGCCGTACGACGTCGACAGCCACACGTCGTCCGCCCGTGCGAAACGCACCTCGACAGGGAAGGACACCCGCTCGTCCGTCCGCGCGAACCAGTCCTGGACGTCCCGCAGCACCTCCCCGACCGTGTCGAGCGGTACCGCCCACTCGGACTCGACGAACCGCACGCGGCGCCGCGACACGAACACCTCGGACGACGGCGCCGTGAAGCGTCGCGCACCGAGAGCGCGCGACGACACCCGGTTGATCGTCGGGATCGCTGCAGGCACGGCGTGCGCAAGGCGGTTCGTCAGCTCGAAGACGCCGTTCGACAGCAGCTCGTCGTCGACCCAGCCGCGCAGCGCGTCGAGCGGGGCGTCGTCGAGCGCGCGCCGGGCGTTGCGCTTCGTCAGCGCGGTGCGCGTGTGCGGGAACCAGTAGAGCTCGGCGTGGTCGCTCGCGAGGAACGAGCCGTCCGCGACCGCCTCGAGCGCGCGCTCGAGCGGCCACGGCTCCTCGCGCGCCTCGAGCACGTACGCGGGCTCGGCGCCGACCGTCACCGCGACGAGGATGCCGAGCGCGCCGAGGCCCAGGCGCGCGGCCTCGAACAGCTCGGTGTTCTCGTGGCGCGACGCACGGACGACCGAACCGTCGGCGACGACCACCTCGACCGCGCGCACCTGCGCCGCGAGGCCCGCGCCGGTCCCGGAGTCCCCGCCCGTGCCGTGCGTCCCCGTCGAGATCGCGCCCGCGACCGACTGCCGGTCGATGTCGCCGAGGTTCGACAGCGCGAGCCCGTGCGACGCGAGCGCGTCGTTGAGCGCGTGCAGCCGGATCCCTGCGCCGACCCGCACCTCGTGCGTGACACGCCCCTCGGGCGTGGGGAGCCGGACGGGCTGATCGACGTGGTCGAGGGCGTCGAGCGAGAGCATCACCGCGTCCGTCGTCGCGACCGGGGAGAAGGAGTGCCCCGCGCCGACCGCACGCACGGTCAGACCCAGCGTGCGCGCGCGCCGCACGACCGTCACGACGTCGTCGACCGACCGTGCCGCGAAACGGTGCGCAGGGCTGCAGGACGCCGAGCCGCCCCAGGTCGTCCACGGTTGCTGCGGTGGGCGGGCGACGTCGCCCACGCGGGAGGAGATGGCCACACCGCACTATCCGCGCACGTCGTCGCGTGAGTCAATGGTCCGGGAGAAGGAGGAGCCATGGGCCTGAGGGAACGTCTCGACGCGGCGACCGCACACCTCGCCGGACCGCTCGTCGTCGTCGACCTGGACGCGTTCGAGGCGAACGCCGACGACCTCGTGCTGCGCGCCGGCGGTACGCCCGTGCGGCTCGCCTCCAAGTCGGTGCGCGTGCGCGGCCTCGTCGACGCGGCGCTCGCCCGGCCGGGGTGGGCGGGCGTCATGGCCTTCTCGCTCGCTGAGGCGTGCTGGCTCGTCGAGCAGGGGCACGACGACGTCCTCGTCGGCTACCCGACGGTCGACCGCGGCGCCCTCGCCGCGCTCGCTGCCTCGCCGGCTGCCCGTCGCGCGATCACCCTCATGGTCGACGACGTCGCGCAGGTCGCGCCGGCCGCGCACGCCGTGCGGGAGCACTCGCGCCGGGGCGGCGCGGACGGTCCGCCCGTGCGGCTGTGCCTCGACGTCGACGCGTCGCTCCGGCTCGGCGTCGGGCGGTGGCGCGCCCATCTCGGGGTGCGGCGCTCTCCCGTGCACACGCCCGCCGAGGCTGCCGCGCTCGCCGCGGCCGTCGCGGCGTACGACGGGGTCGACGTCGTCGGGCTCATGTTCTACGAGGCGCAGGTCGCCGGGCTGCCCGACTCGAGCCCGGCCGTGCGGCTCGTGAAGCGCATGTCCGTCGCGGACCTCGCCGTGCGCCGCGCCCAGGTGCGTCGCGCGGTCGAGGACGCCCTCGGGCGCGCCGTCGCCCTCGTGAACTCCGGTGGGACCGGCTCGCTCGAGACGAGCGCCGCCGACCCGACCGTCACCGAGGTGACGGCCGGCTCCGGCCTTTACGTCCCCGGCCTGTTCGACGACTACCGCACGGTCGCCCGACGTCCCGCCGCGTTCGTCGGGCTCGACGTCGTGCGCCTTCCGCGCGACGGCATCGCGACCGCGTTCGGCGGTGGCTACGTCGCGTCCGGCCCCGCGAGCGAGAGCCGCCTGCCGCGGCTCGCCTTCCCCGCGGGAATGCGATACGTCAGCACGGAGGGCCCGGGCGAGGTGCAGACCCCGCTGCGGCTCCCGCGCGGCACCACGGCCCAGGTCGGGGAGCGCGTGTGGATGCGGCACGCGAAGGCCGGCGAGGTCATGGAGCGGGTGACCCACGTCCACCTCGTGCGGGGCGACCGCATCGAGCGGACCCTGCCCACCTACCGGGGAGAGGGCAGGGCGTTCGCCTGAACGCGCTGCCAGCGAGGGCAGACGCGCCGCGGACGGTAGCCTTGGAGCCGTGACCCTACGCCTGTACGACACAGCGACGCGCGAGGTGCGCGACTTCCAGCCGCGCACACCCGGCAAGGTCGGCATCTACCTCTGCGGCGCCACCGTGCAGAGCGCACCCCACATCGGGCACATGCGCTCCGCCGTCGCGTTCGACGTGCTCGTCCGTTGGCTGCGCCGCACGGGCCTCGAGGTCACGATGATCCAGAACGTCACGGACATCGACGACAAGATCATCGCGAAGGCCGCCGAGGCTGGCCGCCCCTGGTGGGCGCACGCCTACCTCAACGAGCAGGCGTTCACCGAGGCGTACGACGCCCTCGGCGTGCTGCGCCCCACGTACGCGCCGCACGCGACCGCGCACGTGAGCGACATGGTCGAGCTCATGGAGCAGCTCGTCGAGCGTGGGCACGCCTACACGACGACGCCCGGCAACGTGTTCTTCGACGTGCAGTCCTGGGCCGAGTACGGCTCGCTCACGAACCAGCGCCCCGAGGACCTCACGGTCGCCGCCGACTCCGACGGTGACGAGCTCGGCAAGCGCAACCCGCACGACTTCGCGCTGTGGAAGGCGAGCCGTCCCGGCGAGCCCGAGACGGCGTCGTGGCCGACCCCGTTCGGCCGTGGCCGCCCCGGCTGGCACCTCGAGTGCTCTGCCATGGCACGCCGCTACCTCGGCTCCGCCTTCGACATCCACGGTGGCGGCCTCGACCTGCGGTTCCCGCACCACGAGAACGAGCAGGCGCAGTCGCGCGCTGCGGGTGACGAGTTCGCCGGGCTGTGGATGCACTCCGCGTGGGTCACCCAGGGCGGCACGAAGATGAGCAAGTCGCTCGGCAACGGGCTGCTCGTCACGGAGCTGCTGGGCCGCGCCCGCGCCGTCGTCGTCCGCTACGCGCTCACAGCCGTCCAGTACCGCTCGATGATCGAGTGGAGCGAGGACACGCTCGCGGACGCGGAGGCGACCTGGGCGCGCCTCGAGGGCTTCGTCGAGCGGGCCTCCGAGCATGTCAGCACGGTGACCGACGACGAGGTGCGCACGGCCGGGCTGCCCGCAGCGTTCGTCGACGCGATGAACGACGACCTCAACGTGTCCGTCGCGCTCGCGGCCGTCCACGAGGCCGTGCGCGCCGGCAACTCGGCCCTCGCCGCCGGGCAGGTCGCGCAGGTGCGCGAGGCGGTCGTGCAGGTCCGGGCGATGCTCGACGTCCTCGGCCTCGACCCCGCGTCGGGCACCTGGGCGAGCAGCACGACCGACGACCGCGGAGCGCGCGCGCTCGACGCGCTCGTCACCGCCGAGCTCGAGCGGCGGGCCGCCGCACGCGCCGAGCGCGACTTCGCGACCGCGGACGCCGTCCGCGACCGCCTCACCGCCGCCGGGATCGTGGTGGAGGACTCCCCGAACGGAGCCCGCTGGTCCCTGGCCACCGACACCCCGAAGGACGAGAACTGATGGCAGGCAACTCCCAGCGCCGAGGCGCGACCCGCAAGCCCGGATCCAAGAAGGGCGCCCGCGTCGGCACCGGCGGCCACAGCCGTAAGGCTCTCGAGGGCAAGGGACCCACGCCCAAGGCCGAGGAGCGCCCGTACCACCCCGCCTACAAGGCGAAAGAGGCCGCGGAGCGCCGCGGCGCGGCGCAGCGTCGCGGCAGCCAGGCGGGACGTCGCACCGGCGGCGGGCGGTCCTCGACCCACGAGATGGTCGCCGGTCGCAACTCGGTCCTCGAGGCGCTGCGCGCTGACATCCCCGTGACGACCGTGTACATCGCGGCCCGCCTCGAGGCGGACGACCGCACCAAGGAGATCCTGCTGATCGCCTCGGAGCGGCGCATGAACCTCCTCGAGGTGACCAAGCCCGAGCTCGACCGCCTGACCGACGGCGCCGTGCACCAGGGTGTCGCGCTCCAGGTCCCGCCGTACGAGTACGCGGACGTCGACGACCTGCTCGACGCCGCAGCCGCGTCGGGTCGGGCCCCGCTCGTCGTCGCGCTCGACTCGATCACCGACCCGCGCAACCTCGGCGCTGTCCTGCGCTCCGCGGGTGCGTTCGGCGCGCACGGCGTGCTCGTGCCCGAGCGGCGCGCCGCGTCCATGACGGCGTCCGCATGGAAGGTGTCCGCCGGTGCGGCGGCGCGCGTGCCGGTCGCCCGGGTCACCAACCTCGTGCGCGCCCTCGAGACGCTCCGTGAGGCCGGCTGCTTCGTCGTCGGGCTCGACGCCGGCGGCGACGTCTCCGTGCGCGACCTCCCCTATGCGGCGGACCCGCTCGTGCTCGTCGTCGGGTCTGAGGGCAAGGGCCTCTCGCGGCTCGTCCGCGAGACGTGCGACGCGATCGCGTCGATCCCGATCGCGTCCGAGACCGAGTCGCTCAACGCTGGCGTCGCGGCGGGCATCGCCCTCTACGAGGTCGCAGGCCAGCGCGCCTGAGAGACGGCACAGAGCACGAAGGGCGGGCGCTGAGCGCCCGCCCTTCGTGCGTCTAGCCCGTGTGCACGTTGCGGTGCGGTCCAGGCCTCTGCGGGCCGGGCACGGGTGACTAGCCTCCGAGCAGCGCCGCCTCGTCGCGACGGTGTCGCAGGACGTTCATGACATAGCTCGCGGTCGCTTCGCTCATCGGGACGTCACGACGCTGCTGCTGCGAGATGTACCAGCGGTGGTCGAGAATCTCGTGGAACATCTGCGCCGCCTCGAGCTTGCCGCGCATCTCGCGCGGCACCGCGCGCACGGCAGGCTCGAAGACGCTGGTCACCCAGTCGTGCGCGACGAACTCCTCGTCCTCGTCCTGGCGCCCGCCCGACGCGCGGTACTCGTCGAGGTCGTTGAGCAGTCGCCGCGCCTGGTTCTCCTGGACGTCGAGCCCGGTCAGGTGCAGCAGCCGGCGCGAGTGGTGACCGGCGTCGACCACCTTGGGCTGGATGCGGACCGTCGTGCCGTCGTCGTGCGTCGTGATGCTCAGCTCGCCCACGTCGAAGCCGAGCGCGTTGAGCCGCTCGATGCGCGCCGAGACGCGCCAGCGCTCGTTCGAGCCGAACGACTCCTCGTCCGTCAGTGCCGCCCACAGCTCGTTGTACCGGGCGACGAGCGCGTCACCGATCGCGACCGTGTCGACGGAGTCCTCGAGCAGCTCGCCGGCGGCGAGGTCCATGAGCTCGCCGATGATGTTCGTCCGTGCGAGGTCCACGTCGTAGTTGCGCTGGCCGTCGGTCAGCTTCTCGTGCATGTCGCCCGTCTCGGCGTCGACGAGGTAGGCCGCGAAACGGTCCGCGTCGCGACGGAACAACGTGTTCGAGAGCGACACGTCGCCCCAGTAGAAGCCCACGAGGTGCAGCCGGACCAGCAGCACGGCGAGCGCGTCGATCAGGCGGGTGGCCGTCTCGGGGCGCAGCTCCTGGCTGAAGAGCGCGCGGTACGGGAGCGAGAACTGCAGGTGCTTCGTGAGGAGAACCGCCTCGAGCGGCTCACCCTCGGGCGACCGCCGCCCCGTGATGACCCCGACCGGCTCGACGCAGGGCACGCCGCCGATGCGGTTGAGCTGACGCAGCAGCTCGTACTCGCGGTAGGCGACGGACTCGCCGATCTCCTTGATCGCGATGACGCCGGAGTCGACACGGACGAACCGCACGATGTGCCGGGAGAGGCCGCGGGGGAGCGCGGCGATGATCTCCTCCGGCCACGACTCCAGCGGGATGTGCCACGGCAGGTCGAGGAGCGCGGGGTCCGGGGAGACGGCGGAGATGGTGAGCTGCTGCTGCACGGTGGCCTCGAGACGAGAGGAGGGGCGAGAAGAGATGGCTGTCACCAGCATAGGAGGGTGCTGGTACGCCCGAGGGGGCGGACCCGGACGAGCCGGACCGCCCCCTCGGGGTGCAGCGGGAACCGATCAGGTGATCAGTTCGGGAGGCGCAGGCCGGAACCGGCGGCGAACAGGTGCTCCTCGCCGGGACGGATCGCGACGTAGATGCGCTCGCCCTTGGCGGGCACGTTGCGC
This sequence comes from Flavimobilis sp. BM9, assembly GCF_058313055.1. NCBI lineage: Bacteria > Bacillati > Actinomycetota > Actinomycetes > Micrococcales > Jonesiaceae > Flavimobilis > Flavimobilis sp. BM9. The sequence continues at coordinate 341,962 of NZ_JBZEMO010000004.1, forward strand.
GGGTCGATACGGATGATGATCTGGTTGTCGCCAGCACCCGAGTGGAGGTCCGCGTCAGCGAGCGAGCCGCGGAGCGTGCCGTAGACGAACGCGTCGGAGCCGAGCTCCTCGACGATGTTGACCTCGACCGGGAACGCGGACGCCTCGGCCTGCGACACGACGTCGAGCGCCTCGGGGCGGAAGCCCAGGGTGATCTTGTTGTCGTCCTCGGGCTTGAGCGCAGCCACGGCAGCACGCGACACGGGGATCCGCGCCGGGCCGACCTCGGCGATGCCGCCGTTGACACGGAACGTCCCGAGGTTCATCGCGGGCGAGCCGATGAAGCCGGCGACGAACACGTTGGCGGGCGTGTCGTACATGTCGCGCGGGGTGCCGACCTGCTGGAGCAGACCGTCCTTGAGGACCGCGATGCGGTCACCCATCGTGAGCGCCTCGGTCTGGTCGTGGGTGACGTAGACCGTGGTGACGCCGAGGCGACGCTGCAGCGACGCGATCTGCGTACGGGTCTGGACGCGGAGCTTGGCGTCGAGGTTCGACAGCGGCTCGTCCATGAGGAACACCTGCGGCTGGCGGACGATCGCGCGGCCCATGGCGACACGCTGACGCTGACCACCGGAGAGCGCCTTCGGCTTGCGGTCGAGGTACTCGGTGAGGTCGAGGATCTTGGCAGCCTCCTCGACGCGCTGGCGGATCTCCGCCTTCGGCGTGCCGGCGATCTTGAGCGCGAAGCCCATGTTGTCGGCGACCGTCATGTGCGGGTACAGCGCGTAGTTCTGGAAGACCATCGCGATGTCGCGGTCCTTCGGCTGGACGTCGGTCACGTCGCGGTCGCCGATGAGGATGCGGCCGGAGTTGACGTCCTCGAGGCCCGCGAGCATGCGGAGCGAGGTGGACTTACCACAGCCCGAGGGGCCGACGAGGACGAGGAACTCGCCGTCCTCGATGTGGAGGTCGAGCTGGTCCACCGCGGGACGCTCGGTCCCCGGGTAGACGCGAGAAGCCTTGTCGTAAGTGACGGTAGCCATAGCTGTCGCCAATCCCTTCACCGGCAGGTACGTGCCGGACGATCCGAGTGAAGAGTGTCATGGAGCTGCGGGTCCAGTTGATGTCCTCGCTGACACGACGTCTGCCGACGGTGGCAGGCGCTACGGGTCATCCTGCCACATCAGACGGGCGCCTCGGAGAGACCCAGGTCACAGACGCACGGTCAGAGGGTGTGCACCGGTCCGGTCAGCAGGTCGGCGAGGAGGGCGAGCACGTGCGCGGCCTCGTCCGGTCCGGCGACGCGGTGCCGGGCGACGGTCTCGCCCGGCCCCACCCTGACCGACACGTCTCCGTCGTGAAGGACGGCGAACGCGCGCTCGTCCGTCACGTCGTCGCCCATGTAGAAGACGGCCCGGGCGCCGGTCTCGGCGCGCAGCGTGTCGAGCGCCTGTCCCTTCGACGTCGCGACGACCCCCGTCTCCACGACGTCCTTGCCGCGCATGGCCGACAGGCCGAGCGACGCGGACGCCGCGACGGCGTCCAGAGAGGCACGTGCCGCGTCGTCGGGCGAGGCGAGGCGGACGTGGAGGACCGCCGCGGTCGGCTTGTGCTCGACCCACGCCCCCTCTGCGCCCTGCGCGATCGCCTCGAACGCGGCCGTGAGACGTGCCAGCCGCTCTGCCTTCTCCGTGTCCAGGGTGACCGGTGAGTGCTCGAGGCCCTCGGCGGTCATGTGTCCCCGCTCGGCTCCGTGGCTGCCCACGAGCAGCGTTCCCGCGGGGACGCGGGACACTCGCGCCAGGTCCTCGAGGCGGCGTCCGCTCACGAGGGCGAGGCGTGCCACCTCAGGAGCGCACGCCGCGAGGCGCGCGAGCGCGGCCGCAGCCCCGGAGGTCGGGCGGGACGCGTCGGGCTGGTCCACGAGCCGCGCGACGACGCCGTCGAAGTCGGTCGCGACGAGCACGGGGCCGCTCGCGACCCCGGACAGGCCGCGAGCGTCGGCCGCGAGTCGGAAGAGATCGCGCTCGAGACCGTCAGGGAGCTGGCGTGCTGGGTCAGGCACCGGCGTGCTCCAGCGCTTCCTCGGTCGTCGCCTCCGGGTCGGGCGCGCCGAGCGACTCTGCTGCGAGCTCGCGCGCAGCAGCGGGGGAACCCGGCTCGGGGACCGCCCTGAGCGTGTCGAGGAAGCTGCTCGCCCACGCGGCGACGTCCTTCTCCATGACGACGCGCCGCAACCTGCGCATGCGGCGACGCATCTCGCGCGGGTCCATCTGCGCCGCGCGGACCAGGATCTCCTTGAGCCCGTCGATGTCGTGCGGGTTGCACAGGAGCGCCCCCTTGCCGAGCTCGTCGGCGGCACCCGTGAACTCCGAGAGGACGAGCACGCCGCGGTCGTCCGAGCGTGCGGCGACGTACTCCTTCGCGACGAGGTTCATGCCGTCGCGCAGCGAGGTCACGAGGAGGACGTCAGCAGCCAGGTACAGCGCCGCCATCTCCTCTGCGGGGTAGGAGTGGTGCATGTAGTTGATGGCGCTGTGCCCGATCTCGCCGTAGTCGCCGTTGATGCGGCCGACGAGGCCTTCGACGTCTTCGCGGAGCTGCTGGTACGCGTCGACGTTCTCCCGGCTCGGGCTCGCGACCTGCACGAGGGTCGCGTCCTTGACGTCGAGGCGCCCGTCCGCGATGAGCTCCCCGTACGCCTTGATGCGGTGACGGATGCCCTTCGTGTAGTCGAGCCGGTCGACGCCGAGCATGACCACCTTGGGGTTGCCGAGCTCGGACCGGATCTCGCGGGCGCGCTCCTGGACCTCGGGCGTGCGGGCGAGCGCGTCGAACCGGGCGGAGTCGATCGAGATGGGGAAGGCCTGGACGTGGGCGAGGCGGTAGGCCGGGCCCGGGAGGGGGCCAGACGAGCTGCGCGGGGCCTTGGCCGGGACCGTAACGACCCGACCGCGGACGTTGTGCCCGGTGAGCCTGCGCGCGACGCGCAGGAAGTTCGCGGCGTCGCCGGCGCGCTGGAAACCGATCACGTCCGCGCCGAGGAGGCCTTCGATGATCTGCGTGCGCCACGGGAGCTGGCTGAAGATCTCGAGCGACGGGAACGGGATGTGGTCGAAGAAGCCGATGCGCAGGTCTGGGCGCAGCGTCCGGAGCATCGCCGGGACGAGCTGGAGCTGGTAGTCGTGCACCCACACCATCGCCCCCGGGGCGGCTGCGGCCGCGGCCGCGCGCGCGAAACGGTGATTGACGCGGCGGTAGGCGTCCCACCACTGCCGGTGGTAGGACGGCGTCTCGATGACGTCGTGGTAGAGCGGCCACAGCGTGTCGTTCGAGAAGCCCTCGTAGTAGCTCTCGACGTCCTCGGAGGTCAGCGTGACCGGGACGCAGCGGATCCCGCTCGCGTCGAACGGGTCGTGCTCGACGTCGGCCGTGCCGGACCAGCCGACCCAGGCGCCGTCGGCGCCCTCCATGACCGGCGCGAGCGCGGTCACGAGGCCGCCGGGGGACCGCTTCCAGGAGACGGAGCCGTCCTCGGCGGCGGTGAAGTCGACGGGCAGACGGTTGGCGACGACGACGAGGTCGTACTCGCCGGGCTCAGCGACGTCCGACGGGGACGGGGCAGAGCGGGGCGTCAGAGCGGTGCGCGGGTGCCCGGGGGCCGCCGGACCGCTCGGGGAGTCTCCCAGCGGGGTGGCGTTGTCGCTCGGGCTCGGGCGGGTCGGCATCAGTTCTCTCCCTGTCTCAGGTCCGCGGGTGGCGCGGCGGCGCTCCGCGGCCGATCTGCTTTGCGTGAAGTTGACCTGACTTTGCTCGCTTTTGGCGCTCCACGAGCATACCTGCGCCCTGTCGCCCCCGCCCGGCGAGAGGAAGAGGAAGCGGGGAGCGTCACACTCTTCGACGCCGGCGGGTCTTCTGCCTGCGGCTCCCCGCCGTTCACCCGGCAGGAGACGCGACCCCGCAGCGAGCCGCAGCGCGCGCCGCCCCGCGGGCGCCCGAGGACTCGACTACCGTGCCGTTATGGAGCGCAGCGAGAGGACTCCCGGCGACGACGTAGGCGGCTACACGATCGTGCGGCCGCTCGGCACAGGTGCGACCGGGACGGTCTACGTCGCCGAGGACGGCGGCGGCACCCAGGTCGCGCTCAAGGTCCTCCACCCCGCCTACGCGGCCACGCCCGACTCCCGCGACCGCCTCCTGCGCGAGGTCGCCTCGATGCGCAAGGTCCGCGACGACGCGTTCGTCACCGTCCTCGACGCCGAGGCGGACGGCCACGAGGCGTTCATCGTCATGGAGCTCGTCGACGGCCCGAGCCTCGAGGACGAGGTCCTCGGCGGCGGCCCCTTCGATGCCGAGGACCTGCTCGAGCTCGCCGAGAAGCTCGCGCGAGCACTGCGGTCGGTCCACGCGGCGGGACTCGTCCACCGGGACGTCAAACCGTCCAACATCCTGCTCGCCGAGCACGGCCCCGTGCTGATCGACTTCGGCATCGCGCAGGCGACCGCCGACTCCCGGCTCACCTCGCACGGGTTCGTCATGGGCACCCCGGGCTACCTCGCGCCGGAGCTGCTCGACGGCGCCGAACCGTCCCCCGCCGGGGACTGGTGGGGCTGGGCCGCGGCGCTCGCGTTCGCCGTCACGGGCCGTGCGCCGTTCGGCGTCCGCCCGCTCGAGGCCGTCCTCGGCCGGGTGCGTGCCGGCGAGGTGGACCTCGCGGGAGCAGGGCCCCTCACCGCGGAGGCGCTGCGCGGCGCGCTCGATCCGGACCCCGCTCGGCGGACCTCGCCCGACGAGGTCATCGAGGCGTTGCGTGACGCCGTCGGCACCGGCGAGGAGCACGAGCTCGTCCCGACCGCCTCCCCCGGCGTCCCCCGCCCGGTCGTCGTCACCGTCCCCCTCGACGCGGCGTCGGACCTGCCCGCGGACCTCGTCGAGCGCGAAGGTGTCGGCCCGTACGGCGAAGGGGTCTCCCGCGCCCCTCTGACAGGCGACGTGCCCGTCGAGCGGACCGCGGTCCTGCGCGTCCCCACCGGCGTGTTCGAGCAGCCCGCGGCCGACGACGAGGAGGACGCGGCCGAGCCCGGCACGGTCAGCGCGCTGCCGCCCTGGCAGGACATCGTCGACCGCGACCGCGTCCCGACGACCGCGCTCCCCGCAGACGGCCCCGGGCGCACGCTCGCCCTCCCGCAGCACGACGACACGGGTGCGGTCGCGCCCCCGGCCGGTCGCGTCGAGCCGGACCCGGACGAGCACGGCTCCGACGAGCGCGGCACGGTCGAGCCCGAGCCCGAGCCCGAGCACGACGGGTACGAGCGGCCGCACCACGGGCGCCGCCCCGTCGCCCTCCTGGCGCTCGCCGCACCGGTCTGCGCGCTCGCCGGGCTGTTTCCCGTCGCGACGTTCATCGGAATCGGCGTCCTCGTGCTCCTCCTGCGGTCGGTCTCCGTCACGACCGACGCCCTGCACACGCGCCGCGAGGATCGCGGTGTGCGCCGCGGCGATGCGATCCGGGCCGCAGGCGCCTACCCCTGGTACCTGCTGCGCGCGCTGACGACCATGACCCCCGGGCTGCTCGTCGCGGCGAGCGTCACCGTGACCGTGCTCGGCACGCTCTGGTGGCTGCTGCAGACCAACCGCTGGGTGCCCGTGCCGCGCGGTGAGGCGCCCGCCGCGGTGCTCACCGGCGGTGTGCTGCGCGGCCCGGACGGAGAGGTGGTCGCGGCTCTCGGCACGCAGAACGCGAGCTGGGTGTTCGTCGTCGCGCTCGCGGTCACCGCGCTCGTGACCCTGCTCGTCCTGTGGTTCGGACCCATGTCGTGGCCTGCGCGCGACGGCGCCCGCACGCTGCTCGGGCACCTCGCGCCCGGCCGCGGCGGGACGGTGTTCGCGGTGCTCGTCGGTATCGCGCTCACCGCCCTCCTCGTGCTGTGGGCGGTCGTCGACAAGCCGATCGTCTGGTGGCCGTTCGGCGGACCGCCCGACCTGTCCTGACGCCGACCGCCCGCCAGTCCGTGCCGGGTCGCGCTGGCGCAGGGGAGTGCCGTCTCCCAGTGCCGTGGGCTACCCTCGGCGCGTGGACCTGCGACTGCTCTTGACCGCGACGCGCGCCGTGCGCGTCGTGACCGCTGCGGTCTTCGTGCTGGTCGTCGTCGGGCAGACGTGCGCGAACGTCGGCGTCGCCCTCTCGCAGCGGGGCCTCGCCCTGACGAGCGGCTGCCTCTCCGACCAGCTCGGTCTCGGCTGGTGGGGAACCCACCTCGCGATGGTCCGGACGTCGGCCGAGTGCCCTGAAGGGACGCTCGCCGTCGGCGGCGAGCCTGGCGTCGCCGCCGCGGTCGTCGTGTCGGTCGCGCTGCCCGCCCTCCTCGCCCACGCCCTCGCCGCGCTCGTCAGCGCGGGAGCGCTCGGCGCCGTGCGCTCCGCCCTCCACGCCGTCGGGTACCTCCTCGGGCGCGCCACGGCGCGCCTCCCGCGCCCCGCCACCGTGCCCGACGTCGAGGCGCGGCCCGCCTTCGTGCGCACGGTCCACGAGCAGATCGCCCACACGTTGCGTCTCGCGCTCGCCCCCGTGCGCCGAGGCCCCCCGGTGCTCGTCCCCGCCTGACGGCCTCGCCGTCCCGGACCGACCACCCCAGCGCCGTCCCGGCGCCCCCAGACCTGAGGAAGATCATGGCCAAGAGCTCCAGCAACACCAACAAGCAGACTGCGCGCCAGCTGTCCGCGCAGATGCGCCAGGACGCAGCCCGACGCGAGAAGCGGTTCCGTCTCATCTCGATCGGCGTGCTCGTCGCCGCAGTCCTCGGCCTCGGCATCGCCGCCGTGCCGATCGTCAAGGGCTACCTCGACGAGAAGAACAAGTCCGCGCCCACGCTCGGCGACGTCACGCGTCCCTCGGTCGTCAACGCCGACGGCGGCATCACCGTCGGTGCTGACGGCGCCGCAGGCTCGACCGGCGGCGCGGACGCCGTCGAGGTGGCGACGTACGTCGACTACATGTGCCCGGCGTGCGGCGCGTTCGAGGACGCGACGGTCGGCCAGATGGACCAGCTCCGCGAGGCAGGCCTCATCACCCTCGTCGTGCAGCCCGTCGCGATCCTCAACCGCTACTCGCAGGGCACCGAGTTCTCGACGCGCGCCGGTGCCGCTGCCGTGTACGTCGCCGCGAACGCCCCGGAGCAGTTCCTCGCGTTCCACACGGCGATGTTCGCCAACCAGCCCGAGGAGAACTCCAAGGCGCTGACCAACAAGGAGATCGGCGCGATCGCGCTGACCGCGGGCGTCCCTGCCGAGGTCTCCGACGCGATCGCCAGCGACAAGGCGGAGGACGAGTACGCCGACTGGATCGACGCGCAGACGGCCGACGTCGCGGAGCGTCCCGAGCTCCAGTCCGAGCGGGGCTTCTCGACGCCGACCGTCACGATCGCGGGCAAGCGCTGGGACGGCAACTGGACCGTCGAGGGTGCGCTCGTCCAGGCCGTCAACGAGGCCTCCGGCTCGACCGAGGGCTGACGCAGGACGGTCCCGCACGGAGGCGGTGGTGCCGATCACCGCCTCCGTGCGGGCCCGCCCGTTTGGTAGTCTCGGCTCCGCGCCGCCTTAGCTCAGCTGGTAGAGCACCGCTCTTGTAAAGCGAAGGTCGTCGGTTCGAACCCGACAGGCGGCTCCGACACGAGAAGACCCCTGACCTGCGGCGACGCTGGCAGGGGTCTTCTTCGCACGACGTCGACCGTTCCCGCCGCACCCTGAAGGAGCACACGATGGCTACGACCGCACTCATCGTCGTCGACGTCCAGAACGACTTCTGCGAGGGCGGCACGCTCGCCGTCGCAGGCGGCAACCAGGTCGCAGCCGATGTCGCCGAGCTGCTCCGCACGAGCAGCTACGACCTCGTCGTCACGACGCAGGACTGGCACGTCGACCCGGGCTCCCACTGGTCGACCGAGCCCGACTATCGCGACACGTGGCCCCGGCACTGCGAGGCAGGCACCCCGGGGGCTGAGCTGCACCCTGCTCTCGCCGCCGCCGTCGCCGAGCTTCCGACCGCGCCGGTCGCCGTCCGCAAGGGCATGTACGAGGCGGCCTACTCCGGCTTCGAGGGCACCACGCCGACCGGCCGGTCTCTCGCCGACGTGCTCAGTGAGGCAGGCGTGACCGACGTCGACGTGGTGGGCCTCGCGTTCGACCACTGCGTGCGGGCGACAGCGATCGACGCGGTCGACGCGGGTGTCCGCAGCCGCGTCCTGACGAACCTGACGGCTGCTGTCGCGCCCGAGACCGCCGCGCTCGCCCGCGACGAGCTCACGGACAAGCACGTCGAGCTCGTCTGACGGCACGATGCTGGCAGGCAGGTCGACGCCCGTCCGGGCCAGGACCGCGTCGGTGCAGCAGCGTCAGGCGGGGCCTGTCTCCTCGATCAGCCGCAGCGCCGCGCTCACGCGCGGGTTCCGCTCGGGCGAGGCGTCGATGCCGAGCGTCGAGTAGATCGCGTTGACGTGGTTCTGCACCGACTTCTCCGCGATGCCCAGCTCGTGAGCGATGCCGCCGTTCGAGTAGCCAGCCGCGAGCAGGCGGAGCACCCCGTACTGGCGGTCGGTCAGCTGGGCGACCCGTGACCCCGCGCGGGGCTTCATCCGGTTGAGCAGGGCAGGGTCGAGCGTGGAACCTCCGGCAGCCGCGATGTGGATCGCGCGCAGCAGGGCGGCCGAGTCGTTCGTCGACGTCTTGGACAGGTAGCTCCACCCGCCGGCGATGTCCCGCGGCAGGTCGAGCATGAGGTCCATCGCGTCCTGCGCGCTGAGCAGCACGACCTTGATGTTCGGGTCGGCGCGGCACAGGATCACGCCGAGACCGATGCCGTTGCCGTCGGGGAGGTCGACGTCGAGCAGGACGACGTCCGTCGAGCCCGGCGTGATGCGGGCGCGAGCCTCGGTGACCGTCGCTGTCGAGCACGTCAGATCGAGGGCGTCGTCGTCCCCCAAGATCTTCTCGAGCATGCTGCGGAACAGGGTGTGGTCCTCGACCACAGCCACGCGAATCCGTGCGTCATCACTCGTCATCTTCCTAGTATTGCCGAAGATCGGCGCAATACTGGGTGGATGGACAGCACGCGCGGACTCGCGGCTTGGATCCGGCAGTCTGACGAACGCCAGGACAAGTGGGCGCTCGCGGCCTCGACGTTCGCGATACTCGCGCTCTTCTTCGTCGTCGGCGGGTTCTACGTCGCCACCGTCGCGGTGCTCTCAGACCCGGGGACGCTCGTGGGAGCGGGCGTGCGGGCGCTCGCCAACCTCGTCGTCTCGCTGTTCTTCTGCTTCCTGCTGTGGTTCAGCGGCGTCGTCCGGTTCCGGGCGTCGTGGCGCTCCGCAGGCAGGGTGCTGACTGCGGCCGCGATCGCCGCGCTCGCGCGCAACTGGGCGTTCGTCGCGACGGGCGTCGTCGACGAGCACAGCGGGCAGCTCCATGTGGCAGAGCTCGTCGCGGGGGTCGCCTTCTTCACGACGTCCGCCCTGCTCGGGCTGCGCTACATGGTCTCGCAGCACCAGCTCAGGCTCGAGGAGCGCCGACGCGCCCACGAGAACCTGCAGCGCGAGCTCGCCCTGCGCGCGCTCGAGAAAGAAGAGATCAAGGTCCGCCGGTCGATCGCCGAGGGGCTCCACGGGAGCCTCCAGCAGCGGCTCGTCATCCTCGCGGTGCGGCTCGACCAGCTCATCGAAGCAGCGGCGGAGCACGACGCCCCGCCCGGGATCGCGGAACAGCTCGCGGAGATGCGCGCCGACCTCGACCGCACGCGTGAGGACGACGTGCGCGTCATGAGCCGCATGCTCTACCCCGAGGGGCTCGAGATCGGCGTGGTCGCCGCCGTCCGCATGCTCTTGCGCCGCCTACCGACGGGTATCGCGACGCACCTCGAGGTCGGGGAGGCGCTGCGCGAGATCGACGAGCCCGGCAACTCGATGATCAGCGAGTCGGACCGGCTGCTCATCGTGCGCATCGTCGAGGAAGGCGTCACCAACGCGCTGCGGCACGGGCACGCCACCCAGTTCCACCTCGAGCTCGACGTCGTCGACGGGGCGGTGCTCGTGCACCTGTCCAACAGCGGCGACACGGTCGACAAGGCGCGCCTCGGTCAAGGATCCGTGCTCGCCCGCCTCCGCGAGCGCCTCGAGCTCGTGGGGGGGACGGTCGTCCTGACTGACGACCTGCACCGGCCGGGAGCCGACCTGACGCGCACCGAGAGGCTGCACGTCCATCTGCGTGGCGTCGTCCCGCTCGACCTCGAAGGGCACGACCGCCTCACGGCGGTCGAGGCGATCGATGTCCTCGAGGGTTGGACCGTGCGGGGCTTCCTCGACCCAGCGCGGCGCGACGCCGTCCCGACGCCGACGAGCCCGAGCGAGCCGGCCGCGGAGGCGCCCGAGGTCACGCGGGCCGACGACGCCCGGGAGCCGCTCGCATAGTCCGGGCGCTGCCGCTAGTCCTGGGAGCGGCGCACGGCACCGGGCACGGGCTGCTTCGCGACCCGGGAGTCTCCCGACGACTGGTGGCGCACCCGCCGCTGGACCCACGGGTACGCGTGCTCGCGGACCCACTGCGCGTTCTGGCGCACGCGGTCCGCCCACGCCTCGGCGTCGGGCGGCGGGAGCGGCGTGTCCCACTCGGGGTCGTCAGGGACGAGACCGAGCGCCTCGAGCGCGCCCTGCGCCATGCGCCGGTGGCCCTCGGGGGTCAGGTGGATGCGATCCTCCGACCACATCCGCCAGTCCTTGAGGAACCGCATGCCCCACAGGTCGAGGACGTACGCGTCGTGCCGGCGGGCGATCGACCAGATGTGCGAGTTGAAGATCGCGGTCTTGGACCGGGTCAGCTTGATGACGGGAGACTCGGCGGTGTCGACGCCTGTCGAGATCAGGACGTCGGCGCCGGTCTCCCGGATGCGCGCGACCGTCGACTCGAGGCGGTCGGCGAGGAGGTCGACGTCGGACCCGGGCCGCAGCACGTCGTTGCCACCGCCGATCACCGAGACGAGGTCAGGCTCGGACCGCAGCGCGGCTGGGACCTGCTCGGTGAGGATCGGCCGCAGGAGGCGGCCGCGCACGGCGAGGTTCGCGTACTCGAGGTCGCCGCCGCGGCGGGCGTCGAGGATCTCCGCGAGCCGGTCGGCCCAGCCGCGGCAGCGGTCCTCGTCGCCGGGGGTCGGGTCCCACAGGCCTTCGGTGAAGGAGTCGCCGACGGCGACGTAGCGCCGCCAGCGCGGGGTCGGGGCGCTCTCGTGGGCGGGGACGGGCCGGGCGGAGTCTGCAGCGGTCACAGGAGAGTCTCTCTCTGCTCGTGGGCGAGGGTCCAGTCGACCGGTGCGCTGCCTGCAGCCCGCAGGTGTGCGTCGACGGCGCTGAAGGGGTGCGACCCGAAGAATCCGCGGCGTGCGGAGAGGGGGCTCGGGTGCGCGCTCGTGAGGACGGGGTGCGGTGCGAGGCGCGGGGCGAGGCGTGCGGCGTCGGCGCCCCACAGCACGCCGACGAGCGGGGCGGGCCGCGCGGCGAGCGCGTCGACCGCGACCTCGGTGACCTCTTCCCAGCCGTGGCCGCGGTGCGAGCCGGCCTCGCCGGCGCGCACCGTGAGCACGCGGTTGAGCAGGAGGACGCCCTGGTCCGCCCAGGCTGACAGGTCGCCGTCGGGCGGGGGCGGCAGCCCGACGTCGTCGTGCAGCTCCGTGAGGACGTTGCGGAGCGATCGTGGCAGGGGGCGCACGGGGCGGTCGACGGAGAACGCGAGGCCGTGCGCGTGGCCCGGGGTGGGGTAGGGGTCCTGCCCGACGACGAGGACGCGCACGTCGCGGAACGGACGGCGGAACGCCCGCATGATGTCGGCGCGCGGGGGCAGGACCTGGTGGCCCGCGCGTTCCTCGGCGACGAGGAACGCGGCGACGCGGTCGAGCGCGTCCGTCGCCGGTGCGAGCGCGCGGGCCCAGCCGGGGTCGACGTCGTCGAGCAGGTGTGCCGCGGTGAGGTGTGCCACGGTTCGTGATGCTACGGCGCCCACCGGGGAGGGGGCGAGGGGAGCGGGCGAAGTCCGGACCAGCATGAATGACACGCGTGTCATTCGCGCCTACGATTGGACGTACGCATGCCGGAGACCAGGGAGGGGCGCGTGATGAACGACGAGCACGAGACGCACGAGGCGGCGGCGCCGCCAGCGTCCGGCATGTCGGACCGCGACCACAAGATCCTCGCCTTCGAGCGGCAGTGGTGGAAGTACGCGGGCGCCAAGGAGCAGGCCGTCAAGGAGCTGTTCGACATGTCCGCGACGCGCTACTACCAGGTGCTCAACGCGATCATCGACACCCCCGAGGCGCTCGCCGCCGACCCGATGCTCGTCAAGCGCCTGCGCCGTATGCGCGCGAGCCGCCAGAGGGCGCGCACCGCGCGTCGGCTGGGCATGGAGGCCTGATCTTCCGCCGACGGCGGTAACCTGTCCACCGTGACCGACTACCCGTACCCTGCCGACGAGTTCGACGAGGCGCCGGCTGGCGGCCAGTCCGCAGGCATCCACCGAGCGCCCGTCTCGCGCTGGAGCCGCGTCTGGCCCTTCCTCGCTGTCGTGCTGATCTTCGCGGCGCTCGCCACAGGTCTGTACGTGTGGTTCACGAGCCAGTCCCCGTCGACGCCCGCCTCCGCGCCGACCGTCACGGCGCAGGAGACGACTCCCGAGGAGCCCGCGACGACCGAGGAGCCGGCGACCACCGAGGAACCGACGACTCCCGACGAGACGACGACGGACGACGCGACCACGGACGACGAGACCACCGATGACGCGGCAGGCGACGACGAACCTGCCCAGGAGCCTGACCGCACGATCACGGTGCGCGTGCTCAACGCGACCCGCACGCAGGGCCTCGCCGCCGGGGCGGTCGCCGACGTCAAGGCGCTCGGCTACACGGACGTCTCGGGCGACAACTACCGCGGCGCCGCCGTCAGCTCGTCGCAGGTCTGGTACAAGGGCGCCGAGAACGCTGCAGCGGCGAAGGAGATCGCCGACAAGCTCGGGATCGCCACCGTCGACGAGGTCAGCTCTCTCGTCGGGCCCCTGTCGGTCATCCTCGCCAGCGACTTCGCATCCTGAACCCTCCTTCCCACGGGCTTTTCCAGCCCCTAGGCTGCGAACATGCCGTGCGACCGCACGGTTCGTAGGTGCCGGGCCGCGGCTCGGCAGCAGCATCTGCAAGGAGCATCCATGGCCCAGGGCACGGTCAAGTGGTTCAACGCTGAGAAGGGCTTCGGGTTCATCACGCCCGAGACCGGTGGACAGGACCTCTTCGTCCACTTCTCCGCCATCCAGACCGACGGTTACCGCACGCTCGACGAGGGACAGGCAGTCGAGTTCGAGGTCGGCCAGGGAACCAAGGGCCCGCAGGCCGAGCAGGTCCGCCCCCTCTGACATCCCCGCAGGTCGTCGTCCCGGCGCTGCAGCCGGGACGACGACGTGTGCGAGCATGAGCGCGTGAGCATCCTGAGCAGCGCCGCCGTCCTCGTCGAAGGGCCCGGCCGGTCCTCAGCCACCTACGGCCGCTGGCACGGCCCCGACGTCCCCGTCGTGTGGGGATCGGTCACGAAGCTCTTCCTCGCCGGAGCGGTGCGCGAGCTCGTCGACCGCGGCGTGCTCACCTGGGACACGCGAGTGTCGACGATGCTCGCCGCAGTGACGCCTACCGACGTCACCGTCCCGCCCATCACCGTCCGTCAGCTCGTCGAGCACACGTCCGGCCTGCCGCGGCTCCTGCCCGAGCAGATGAAGCTGGTGCAGGACCCGTACGGTCCGTACGACGACGCCCGCTTCGACGCCGAGATCCTCGGCCGGCTGGGCGACCTCCGCAACGAGTCGCTCGCCGACGGCGCGCCCCAGTACTCCAACCTCGGCTACGCGCTCCTCGCGCGCGCCGTGACCGTCGCGACCGGCAGGCCGTGGATCGACACGGTGCGCGAGCTCGTCGTCGCCCCCGCCGGCGTCGACCCCGCCGAGGTGTTCGTCGCGAGCGGCGACGCCCCGCGGCCGCGCGCGCAGGCGCGCACCCTCCGTGGGAAGGCACAACGCGACTGGAACCCCGCGTCCGGCCCGTTCGGCGGGGCGAGCGGCCTGTGGGCCAGCGCGACCGTCATGCTCGAGCTGCTGCGCAACGCCCTCGTCGAGGGCTCGCCGGTCGACCCGCGCCGCGCCCCGAACGCGTGGGAGGGCAGCGCGCCACGGCACACCGTGCACGGCGCCATCATGCGCCAGGGCGGATACGTCCTCGTCGACACCGACGAGCAGCTCGTCGCAGTCGGTCATGTCGTCGGAGGCACCCCCGGCCGCGGGTCGGAGCGCGCCGAGAAGCTCGTCCGAGCCGCGCTCAAGCGGCGCTAGACGGTGCGGTCGCGCTAGTCCTCGAGCGCGGCGAGGGCGAGCAGGACGTTCGACGCCGACCACGCGAGCGGTGCGACCGCGGCAGGCGACCCGTCGGCGAGCACCTTCTCCGGGATCGCGCCGGACGCCGTGCGGTGATCGTCGATCCAGTCGAGCCAGTGCTCAGCGGCGGTGCGGTCCCCCTGGGCGGCGGCAGCCAGCGCGTAGAGGGACGTCTGCGGCGTCCACGAGATGCCGTCCGTCTTCCACGACCCGCCCGGGGCGAGCCCGCCGGCCGGGCGCAGCATCTCCGCGACTGACGCCCGCCATGCCTCGACCGCTCCGTCGAGCGGCTCGTCGACGAACGGCGGCAGCACGAACGCCGTCGCCGCGTCCCGCGCCCCGCCCGTGACGTGGCGCGGGTACCCGCGAGAGCCGAACGCCCGCTCGATCGCCGCACGCAGCCGCGCCGCGCCCTCGGCGGTCCGCGCTACGAGGTCCCTCTCACCCAGGACGCCGTACGCGTCCGACGCCGCCTCGAGGCCCGCGAGCAGCGGCGCGGCCGTGCCGAGCGTGAGGTGCTTCTCCTTCACCTCCCAGTAGTCCGGGGACGCGGGCGGCAGAGCCGAGCGGTTCGCCACGAGCTCGAGCGTGCGCTCTGTCGACCGGTCGAGGAGGGGACGCAGGGTCGCGGCGGTCGAGCGCGCCGAGTCCTCGTCGAGCGTGTCGAGCACCTGCCCGATCGCCCACAGCGCCCAACCCGTCCCGTCCGCCTGCGGCGCGCGGTCGTCAGGCGGGCCCGCGCCGTCGAGCGTGTACCGCGCCTCGAACGAGCCGTCCGCACCCTGCACCTGCTCGAGGTGCGCGAGAACGCGCACGGCCTCCTCGAGGTGCCCCGTCCGGGCGAAGGCGACCGCCGCGAACGAGTTGTCGCGAGGCCACGAGTAGCCCCACCGGGGGTGCACGGCCGCGACCATCGCGCCGTCGTCGGCGAGCATCGCGCGCAGGTCCGACAGCGCCGCCGCCGCCATCGGCTCGAACCGCGTCCCCGCACCCGGCACGGTGCCCGCCGCGAGCCACGACGACTCCTGCGCCGCGAGGTCGGTGAGCGCCTCCCGCTCCGCGGGCGTCGCCGACCCCGCGGGCGCCGGGACGCGCGTGGCCCCGAGATACGCCTGGGCCGCGTCCGGGGCGAGCGTCGCGACCCCCGCGGGCGTCACGACGAGGCCGTCCATGTAGAGGTCGATGTGCGCGTTGTCCGTCGGTGCCACGTTGGCGCCCCACACGACGGCGAGCAAGGAGAGCGCGGCGAGGGCCGCGCCGACGCGCGTGCGCCTGTGAGGCCTCGTCATGGCGACGACCCTAACGGCTCCCGGCGGGGGGTATCGACACCGCCCCCGTGACCCGGCGCACGCTGGCGGCGCCGCCTGCGTGGTGTGATGGACGCGATCCGAGGAACGGCGGGAGGAGCGGGGATGCGAGACGTCGTCGTCGTGGGCTCCGGCCCGAACGGGCTCGCCGCCGCCGTGACGCTCGCACGCGCAGGCCTCGACGTCCTCGTCCTCGAGGCCGAGGCGACCGTCGGCGGAGGCGCCCGCACCGCGCCGCTCGGCCGCGACGTCGTCCTGCGCCCCGGCGCGGACGCGGACGCCGTCGCCGAGCTGCCGCACGACCTCTGCTCGGCCGTGCACCCGCTCGCCCTGGCCTCGCCCTTCTTCCAGGACCTCGACCTCGCCGCGCACGGCGTCCGCCTCGTCTCGCCCGAGGCGTCCTACGCGCACCCGCTCGCGGCGGGCCCGCGCGGCCGGGCCGCTGTCGCCTACCGCGACCTCGGCCGCACGCTCGAGCACCTGCGCGAGCTCGGCGGCGCCCCGGCCGCACGGGCGTGGGCGCGGACGTTCCGCCCGCTCGTCGACCAGCACGACGCCGTCGCGCGGCTGCTGCTCGACGACCGCCGTCGTGCGCTCCGGGCGGGTGGCGTCGCCAGGTCGAGCCTCGCTGCGGCAGCGGCCGTCGCGCGCGGGATCGCCGCGCCGCCGCGCTCGGGCGTCGCGGGTGCGCTGTTCGCGGGCGTCGCCGTGCACGCCATGGCGCCGCTCGCCTCCGCCGCTGCCGCAGGCACCGGCACGCTCCTCGGGACGCTGGGGCACGCGCGCGGCTGGCCCGTCCCCGTCGGCGGCTCCCAGGCGATCACCGACGCGCTCGTCGCCGACCTCGAGGCCCACGGCGGGACGGTCGTCACGGGCGTGCGGGTGCGCACGCGCCGCGACCTGCCACCCGCACGCGACTACATGCTCGACACGAACGTGCCGACCGCGCTCGCGGTCCTCGGCGACGACCTGCCCGTGCACGTCCGCGCCACCCTGCGCGGTTTCCGCGGCGGCCCCGCAGCCGCGACGGTCGCGCTGGTCCTCGACGGCCCGGTCCCGTGGGCCGACGACGCCGTCGGGCACGCGGGGACCGTGCACCTCGGCGGGAGCGCCTCGGAGATCAGCGCCGCGCAGGCCGACGTGAGGGCCGGTCGGCACGCTGCGCGCCCGGTCGTCCTGCTCGGCGACCCGACCGTCGCCGACCCAGGCCGGGAGCGGGGTGGGCTGCGCGTCGTGTGGGCGTACGCGCACGTGCCCGCAGGCTCGGACCGCGACGTCACCGAGGACGTCCTCGCGCACGTCGACCGGTACGCACCCGGTGTGCGTGACCGCGTCGTCGCGACACGTTGCGTGCCTGCCGCGCGCTTGTCCGCGCACGACGAGAACCTGCACGACGGCGACATCGCCTCGGGTGCGATCACGACGTGGCAGATGATCGCGCGGCCGCGCCTCGCACGGGACCCGCACCACCTCGGAGACGTCGGAGGCGGCACCCGCGCGTACCTCGCGTCCGCCGCGACGCCGCCCGGGCCCGGTGTGCACGGCATGGGCGGGTTCCTCGCAGCGCAGAGCCTCCTGCGGCGCAGAGGCGTCGGCACGGTCCTGGGCAGTGCTCGGACGTGATCTCGCCTGCGGCGAAATCTTGAGCCGGGGCGGCTCAGCCGTCTTGCACTCACCGGTCGCGAGTGCCAATAATGGCGTTAGCACTCGGCTCGATCGAGTGACAAAGACTCCACCGGGCGGGCACGCCCGCCCACCACCCTGGGTCGACCGGTGAGGCTCGAGCTCGGCGGCGTGACATGAACGCCGTCCGACCGAGCCGTCCGTCGCGGGCGCCGACCGACCTTCCCAGCGCCACAAGCGGAGGATCACACCCCCATGGCAAAGCTCATTGCCTTCAACGAGGAGGCCCGTCGCGGCATGGAGCGCGGACTCAACGTCCTCGCCGACACCGTGAAGGTCACCCTTGGCCCGAAGGGCCGCAACGTCGTCCTGGACAAGAAGTGGGGCGCCCCCACGATCACCAACGACGGTGTCTCGATCGCCAAGGAGATCGAGCTCGAGGAGCCGTTCGAGAAGATCGGCGCCGAGCTCGTCAAGGAGGTCGCCAAGAAGACCGACGACGTCGCTGGTGACGGCACCACGACCGCCACGGTCCTCGCCCAGGCGCTCGTCCGCGAGGGCCTGCGCAACGTCGCCGCCGGCTCCAACCCGATCGCGCTCAAGCGCGGCATCGAGAAGGCCGTCGAGGCGGTCACCGCCGAGCTCATCTCCGCCGCCAAGGAGATCGAGACGAAGGAAGAGATCGCGGCCACCGCTGCCATCTCCGCCGGCGACCCGGCGATCGGCGAGCTCATCGCCGAGGCGCTCGACAAGGTCGGCAAGGAAGGCGTCATCACCGTCGAGGAGTCGAACACGTTCGGCCTCGAGCTCGAGCTCACCGAGGGCATGCGCTTCGACAAGGGCTTCCTCGCCCGCTACTTCGAGACCGACCCCGAGCGCCAGGAAGCGGTCCTCGAGGACCCGTACGTCCTGATCGTCGAGTCGAAGATCTCGAACGTCAAGGACCTGCTGCCGCTGCTCGACCAGGTCATGAAGGCCGGCCGCTCGCTCCTCATCATCGCCGAGGACGTCGAGGGCGAGGCTCTTGCGACCCTCGTGCTCAACAAGATCCGCGGCACCTTCAAGTCCGTCGCCGTCAAGGCCCCGGGCTTCGGCGACCGCCGCAAGGCGATCCTCCAGGACATCGCGATCCTCACGGGTGGCCAGGTCATCTCCGAGACCGTCGGCCTCAAGCTCGAGACCGCCACGCTCGACCTCCTCGGCACGGCCCGCAAGGTCGTCGTCACGAAGGACGAGACCACGATCGTCGAGGGTGCCGGCGACGCCGACCAGATCGCCGGTCGCGTGAACCAGATCCGCTCCGAGATCGAGAAGTCGGACTCCGACTACGACCGCGAGAAGCTCCAGGAGCGCCTTGCCAAGCTCGCGGGTGGCGTCGCCGTCATCAAGGCGGGCGCGGCCACCGAGGTCGAGCTCAAGGAGCGCAAGCACCGCATCGAGGACGCTGTCCGCAACGCGAAGGCTGCCGTCGAGGAGGGCATCGTCGCCGGTGGTGGCGTCGCGCTCATCCAGGCGGGCAAGATCGCGTTCGAGTCCGAGGCGATCACCGCTCTCGAGGGTGACGAGGCGACGGGTGCGCAGATCGTCCGCGCCGCCATCGACGCTCCGCTCAAGCAGATCGCGATCAACGCCGGCCTCGAGGGTGGCGTGGTCGCGGAGAAGGTCCGCAACCTCCCGTCGGGCCAGGGCCTCAACGCCGCGACCGGCGTCTACGAGGACCTGCTCGCCGCTGGTGTGAACGACCCGGTCAAGGTCACCCGTTCTGCCCTGCAGAACGCGGCCTCGATCGCGGCCCTCTTCCTCACCACGGAGGCCGTCGTCGCCGACAAGCCCGAGAAGGCTCCGGCCATGCCGGGCGGCGACGAGATGGGCGGCATGGGCTTCTGAGCCTGTCCGACCACCGCACGCAGCACTGACACGAACCCCCTGGCCCGACGGGCCAGGGGGTTCGTGCATGCCCGCGGTGGGGCGACGCGCCTGCGCTCAGCGGGCGAAGAGGCCCTGCGCCGCGGACTCCGCCTCCTCGTACGTCGTCGCCGCGCTCGACAGCGCGGTGGCGATCGACGTCAGCGCGGCGCGCACGGTCGCCTGGGCGGTCAACCACTCCGAGTACGCGGAGTCGAAAGCCGTCGACGCCGTCCCGCGCCAGGACGCCTTGAGGTCGGTCAGGTGCGTCGTCATCGCGGCCGTCTCGGTCTCGATCGTCGTGCTGGTCGTCTGGACCTTCGTCGACGCCGTCGCGATCTGCGTGTAGTCGACCTGGAAGCTCGTCATGGGTTCCTCCTCGTCGCCGCGTCCGCGGCGTGCTCGCACGGCACCCCGGTGGCGCCGCGTGCCGACGAGGCTAGGCAGGAGACGGGAGCGGCACGACGCTCGGCGGCAGCACGTGCGAGGCCGTCCGCTGGCGACGAGGCTGTGGGCAGGGCAGTCCAGGTGGGCACGGCAGACGCGGGCGCGACGACCGAGGGCCCGGCAGGGGAGCGGGCCCGGGACGAGGTCTAGAAGTCGTCCTCGTCGATGTCGACCTCCGACCAGCCGCGGACCGGGCCCGGTTCGCCGACCGTCGGAGGTGACGCCGGGGTCGCCGTCCGGATCGCCGCAGGGCCGGGGCGGAGCGGGGACGTCGTCGTGCTCGGACCGATTGCGCCCGCGCGCGCAGCGCCAGGGGACGCCCCGCCCCGCATCGCCCCGGACGGACCTGCCTCAGGCGCCGCAGCCTGAGCGGGTGATGCTGGAGGGACCGACGCCGCGAGGTGACCGTCGTCCCCAGCCCCGGTCGGCGCGGGACGCGCCGGCACACCGGTGCTGTCCGTGCCCGTGACGCCCGCACCGGTGCTCTCCGCGACGAGCCGGAGCACGTCGTCCGTGCAGAGCAGGGCCGCGCCGTCGGCGTTGAGCTTCGCGAGCTCCTTCTTCAGCCGCATGAGCTCCGCCGCGACGTTCTGGCGAGCCGCGTCCTCCCACGCCGCGCCGAGCGGGCTCGAGAACAACGACGGGCGGCTGAGCAGCTTCGAGAGGATCGCGATACGTGCGCGGACGTAGTCCTCGGCGGGGATGTGCGCGTACTCCGCGCGGACGTCCTCGAGGTACGCCTTGTAGCGCTGCGGCTCCTGCGCGAGCATCCCCAGGTCCGCGTCGCACAGCACCGCGCAGTCGAAGTCCGCCGGGTCCGGGGCGTGCCGCAGCAGCGCCGTCACGAGCTGAGCGACGCGGTGCGCGCAGCGGTCCGGGACACCGAGAGCCGCGAGCTGCTCGTGCGCGAGCACCGCGCTCGCCGTCTCGTTCTCCCCGCCGCGCTCCGCGTACGCCGCCTTGCTCTCGGCGTCGAAGATCGCGCCGTGATACCAGGCCGCGAGCCTCACGAGAGACGGTTCGTGCGTCTCCTCCGCGAGCTCGTCGACACGGCTGAGGACGTCGCACAGGTGGCGCAGGTCGTGGAAACGACGCCGCGGGTCCATCCAGCGAGCCAGCAACGCCTCGCCGGTCTCCCGGACGTCGTCCGGCGCAGCCGTCGCGCCTGCCTCTGCGCACGCGCGCATCCACGAGGACAGGAGCCACTGCGGTGCGTCGGTATAGGAGACGCTCATCGCTCAGCCTTCTGTGCAACCACCGGGGCGCAGGCCCCGTCGCGGTCCGCATGACCGCCGACCGACCAGGCTACTACCGCCCGGCCGAGTTGGCACGGTCGTCTGCGAGGGGCAGCGACAGGCGCAACGTCGCACCACCGCCAGGCGTCTCACGGACCTCGACCTCGCCGTCGTGCACCGTCACGATGTCGCGGACGATCGCCATGCCCAGACCCGACCCTCCGGACGACGAGTTGCGGGACGGGTCCACCCGGTGGAACCGCTCGAAGACCAGGTCACGGTGCTCGGCCGGGATGCCCGGACCGTGGTCGCGGACCTCGGCGACCGCGCGTCCACCCACGACGCCGACCGCAACCTCGACAGCCGACCCCTCAGGCGTGTGCTTGACGACGTTGCCCATGAGGTTGGTGAAGACCTGACGGATCCGAGCCGGGTCAGCCATGACCGTCACAGGCGGAGGGGGCACCGCAGGAGACCCGTCGACCGTCGGGGGAGCCACGACGTCCGAGCCGTCGGGGGCGAGGGCGACCGACGCCGTCGGCCGCGTCGGGTCCATCGCGTGCAGGTCGGAGAGCGCGCCGCTCGCGACCTCCCGCAGGTCGAGCGCCTCGAGCGTCACCGGTCGGCCCTCGTCGAGACGCGCGAGAGAGAGAAGATCCTCGACGAGCGCCCCCATCTGGACGGCCGACGACTCGATGCGAGCCATCGACTCCCTCGTGTGCTCCGGGGTCGTCACCGCACCCATCCGGTACAGCTCGGCATAGCCGCGGATCGACACGAGCGGCGTGCGCAGCTCGTGGCTCGCATCCGACACGAACCGGCGCATGCGCGCCTCCGACGCGACCTGTGCGTCGAACGACTCCTCGATCTTGCCGAGCATGACGTTGAGGCTGCTCGCGACCGCCCCCACCTCGGTGTTCGGCGGCATCGGCGGGATGCGCTGGCTCATGTCACCGTCGGCGATCGTGCGAGCGGTGTGCTCGATCGTCCGCAACGGGCGCAGCGACCGACGCACAGCGAGGTAGCCGAGCGTCGCGCCGAGCAGCGCGATGCCCACGCACGTGAGCGTCAGGATCTTCCAGAGCTGCGCCGTCGTCGCGTGGATGTCCGCGAGCGGCAGCGCGACGATCAGCACGGCATCCTGCACCGCGAACGCCGAGCGGAGCTGGACGTCGCGAGCCACGACCCGCCACTCCGAGTACGCCTCACGCTCACCCGACGACGTCGACGCGCCCGGCACCGTGAACGGCACACCTTGCGTGGGCGCAGACGCCGGCTCGAGGGTGGGGATGCGCGGAGCGCCCCGCGACATCGTCGTGCCAGAGCTGACGGTGCGTCGCGTGCCGTCCTCGAGCTGGAGGAGGACGACGTAGTCGGACGGCAACGAGGGGTTCGAGCTCAGCGACGCGAGGTCCTGGACCTCGAGGATCGACTCCGCGGACGCGACCAGCTGGCGGTCGCGCTCGTCGAGCAGGTACCGCTTGAGCATCGTCGTCGCCGCGACCGTCGAGATCGTCAGGCCGACGACGAGGACGACAGCCGTGATGAGCGTCATCCTGGTGCGCAACGGCACGTGGTGCAGCCGGCCGCGCAAGAACGCCGGGAGCTGCTGGAGCCGACGGCGCCGCGACGGCGTCGGCTCGGGCGGTGCCGACTCAGACGGGGCCGACTCAGACGGTGCCGACTCAGACGGTGCCGTCTCGGGTGGCTCGGCTGCTGAAGGCGGTGGTGGCGGCGGGGCGGGGGTGGTCATGCGGGCTCAGCTGCCCGGCAGCTCGCGCAACAGGTAGCCCACGCCGCGCTTCGTCTGGATGAGCGGGCTGGGCTTGACGCCGTCGACCGGGGCGTCGATCTTCCGGCGCAGGTAGGAGATGTACGACTCGACGATGTTCGCGTCGCCCGCCCAGTCGTACTGCCAGACGTGGTCGAGGATCTGCGCCTTGGAGAGCACCCGGTTGGGGTTGAGCATGAGGTAGCGCAGCAGCTTGAACTCGGTCGGGGAGAGGTCGATCAGCCGACCGGCGCGGCGCACCTCGTGCGTGTCGTCGTCGAGCTCGAGGTCCGCGAAGCGCAGGACCGCGTCGCCGTCCGCCGCGTCGTCGCCGCGCGTGCGGCGCAGCACCGCGCGGATCCGCGCGATGACCTCCTCGAGGGAGAACGGCTTCGTGACGTAGTCGTCGCCCCCGACCGTGAGCCCCGTGATCTTGTCCTGCGTGTCGTCGCGCGCCGTGAGGAACAGGACCGGCATCGTCTGGCCCTTCTCCCGCATCCGCGTCGTGACGGTGAAGCCGTCCATGTCGGGGAGCATGACGTCGAGCAGCACGAGGTCCGGGAGCACCTCACGGGCAAGTCGCAGCGCGCTCGCGCCGTCGGCAGCCGTATGGATCTCGAAACCTGCGAACCTCAAGGAGGTCGCGAGGAGCTCACGGATGTTCGGCTCGTCGTCGACGACGAGAAGTCGCGCCTCGGTCGTGGTCATGCCACCAGCATGCTCCGTGTTTCTGAGAACTGCCTGAACCAGTGCTGAGTCGGCGGTGGGCGCGGCCCGCACCCGCCCGCCCCCGGGAGGCTCCTCCGGTTCCTCTGGACCTCCGGTCTGTCCCCTCCCCCCGGCTCCCCGGTCCCCCTGGTCCCCCCGGTCCCCCTGGTCCCCCCGGACCCCCCGGTCCCCCAGCCGAGAATGCGCATGATCTGCAGCAGATCGCAGCAGTTTGTGCGCATTCTTCGGGGACGGGGACGGGGACGGGGACGGGGACGGGGACGGGGACGGGGACGGGGACGGGGACGGGGACGGGGACGGGGACGGTGGGGACGGCCTGGTGTCCCGGGCGTCCGCGCTGGAGGTCGTCCACAGGCAGTCGTCGGGACGTCCGTCATCGACAGAGCGTGCCGCGCCGCCCGCCCGGCCGTTCGCTGCGGCACGGTGCGGAGATGACTCAGCTGTCCCCTCGGTGGGTACCTCCGGACGCACGCGGCGGCGTCTTCACGGTCGCGCAAGCTCTGGCGGGCGGCGCCAGCGCCGGGGTGGTCCGCTACCGGCTGGGCGCGGGCATGTGGGCCCGTGTGGTCGGAAGGGGGATCCGACTGGCCGACGACCCGCCGCATCGCCGCACCGACGCGTACGCGGCGTGGCTGACCTGGCCGAGCGCCGTGCTCTGCCGCGAGTCGGCGTTGCGGTTTCACCTGCCGCAGCTCCCGGCGGAGCTGCGCGAGCGACCCGTGCACGTCTGGGTGTCGCGTCCGATGCGCGAGGTCGGCGGCCTTGTGCCGCACCGGTTCCGGCTTCCGGTGGACGACGTCGTGGACCGGGACGGAGGGCGCGTCACCACAGTCGAGCGCGCCGCTGTCGACACGCTCGCCGGGCTCGGCGCACACGACGCCGGACGTCTGATCGCGTGGTTGTTCACCTGGAACGTCCTCTCGAGGGAGCACCTGCTCGATCGCCTCGAGACGCACCCGAAGATGTGGGGCAACGTGCAGCTTCGGCGACTCGCGGAGCTGACCCGGGGCGGGGCGCTGAGTCCGGCGGAACAGATGCTCCATGAGATCTTGCGAGCCGCGGGGCTCACCGGGTGGCAGCCCAACATGGCGGTCTTCGACGCGATGGGCGTGATCGGCTCGGTCGACGTGCTGTTCGACGTGGCGCGCGTCGCCATCGAGGTCGACGGGCGTGCGTATCACGGCGTCGACCGGTTCCAGTCCGATCGTGAGCGGGACAACCGGCTCGTCGGTGCCGGCTACGTCGTCCTCCACTTCACGTGGGAGGACCTGCACAGTCGGTCCGACTATGTGATCCACCAGGTCCGCGCGGCCCTCAGCAGGAGCAAGAATGCGCAGTATCCGTTGTGATCAGCAACAGATACTGCGCATTCTCGGGAGCTCGGGAGCTCGGGAGCTTGGAACTCGGGGTCCGGAACCCTGGGACCCGGGATCCTGGGGTCAGAGGTAGCGCAGCGGGTCGAACTCCTCGATCGGGATGATGCGCACGCGCGGCAGGAGCGTGTTGAACGCGTTGACGTCACCCTCGAGGTCGAAGAACTCGAGCCCCCGCTCCGCGAGCTCCGCCATGTGCGAGTTGACGAACTCGCGGAAGCACAGCAACGCCACGCGGCGCGTGCCGTCGAGCAGGGCGTCCACCTGCGGGATGAAGTCGCCGTCGTGGCTCGCGAGGATGACGTCCGCGTCGCGGGGGACGAGTGCCTCGAGGGTGCGCTGGATACCCATGTCGACGACCTTGAGGCCCGGACCGCCCGCGAGGGGGATCGGCCGGTAGCTCATCGCGAGCAGCGCCTGCACGAACGGCATCGGCATCTGGCCCGAGGTGGCGTTGAGGAAGAACAGTCCCTGGACCGGCTGGTCCCACACGCTCGCCGCGAAGTCGCTGATCCGGTCCCAGCGCGGCCGCTCGTCCGGGGTGGGCCGATGGCCCAGGACGTTGACGCCGAGAGTGGCGTCGATGTTCTCACCGTCGACGATGAGATAGGTCTTGCGTGGGGCCGAGCTCAGATCCGACATGCTCCGATCCTAGTGGCCCTGGGCATGCCGTCGGGCGGGCTGTGAGCGGGCGGTTTGCGCCGCAGAGCGCCGCCGCCTAGCGTCGCTCCCATGCCTGAAAGCCCTTCCACACAGCTGCGCCCGACGATCACGGTCGTCCAGAGCTGCGCGGACTCGCCCCTCGGGGCGCTCGCCGCGCCGCTCGAGGAGCGCGCGCACGTGCGGATCGTGCGTCCGTTCGACGGCGACGCGATCCCGGACGCTCGCGCGTGCGGCGCTGGTCTCGTCGTGCTCGGCGGGTCGACCGACGCGCTCGACGACGCGAACGCACCGTGGCTCCTGGCGATCCGCGCGCTGCTCGCCGACGCCGTCGCCACGGACCTGCCCACGCTCGCGACAGGCCTCGGCGCCCAACTGCTCACGGTCGCGTGCGGCGGCCGCGTCGCGCTCGACGCCCCGCCGGGGCTCGAGGCCGGCATCATCGAGGTCGCCTGGCGTCCCGAGGCCGCCGACGACCCGATGTTCGGCGAGCTCGCCCGCCGTGCCGGGGTCGACGACGGCGCGGGACCCGTCCGGCGCGGCGAGCCTACGCTCGTCGCGGCGATGCACTCCGACGCGATCGTCGAGCTGCCTGCCGGCGCCACCTGGCTCGCGTCGTCGGCCATGTACCCGTTCCACGCATTCCGTCTCGGGGTGGCTGTCGCCGTGCAGTTCCGGCCCGAGGCTGACGCCGACCTCCTCGCGTCCTGGGCCCGTGCGGCGGGCCTCGACGCGACCGCGATCGAGATGGACGCGATCGCCCACGCTGAGCGTCTGAGCGACCTGACGTGCACGATCACCCGAACGTTCGTGGAACACGCCCCCGGAGTGTCGTCCGGGATGTCCACTGTTGTGTGACACTTCTTCCGTTGCCTGCGGCGGCTGGCCCCCGACAGCCCGCCCGGTACGGCCGTGGCCCCGACGCGTCTGAAAGACGTATCGGGGCCACGTTGCTCTGCGGGGCGCTTGCTCAGCCCTGCTCGGGCGCCTCGATCTGAGCGGCCTGGATCCCGCCGATCGCACCGCGGTTCTTGAGGGCTGCGAGACGCGCCTCGATCTCGATCTGACCGGCGTCGGCCTCGAGCTCGGCGAACTGCGAGTCGAGCGACGATGCCGCGAGCTCTGCGTGTCCCTGCGCGAGCGCCTCCTCGCGCCGCACCTTCTCCTCGAACCGCGAGAGCTCGCTCGTCGGGTCGAGCACGTTGATCGAGGAGATGGCGCCCTGGACGGCGTTCTGCGCCTGCGCCGACTTCTGGCGGGCGACGAGCTGGTCGCGACGGCTCTTGAGGTCGACGAGCTTGTCCTTCATGAGCGCGAGACCGCTCTTGAGCTTCTCGACCGTGTCGTTCTGCGCGGCGATCATCGGCTGGGCCTGCTTCGCCTCGGTCTCGGAGGCGATCTGCTTGGACAGCGCGACCTTGGCGAGGTTGTCGAACTTGTCGGCCTCGACCGTGTTGCCCTGCGCGCGGAACTGGTCGGCGCGGCTCGAGGCGGCGAGCGCCTTGTTGCCCCAGTCGGCGGCTGCGGCGACGTCCTCCTGGTAGTCCTTCTCGGCGAGACGCAGGTTGCCGATCGTCTGCGCGACGGCCTGCTCGGCCTCGGCGATGTTGTTCGTGTAGTCGCGGATGAGCTGGTCGATCATCTTCTGGGGGTCCTCGGCCTTGTCGAGGAGCGCGTTGATGTTGGCCTTCGCCAGCTGGGTGACGCGTCCGAAGATGCTCTGCTTCTCAGCCATGGTGTCGCCTTCCTGATACGGGATGCTGCCGGTCTGTGCCTGGTTGGTCTGTGGGGCCGGGGCCCGGGTGGATGCTCGCGCGCGTCGTCAGAAGCGGCCGCCGCCTCCGCTGAAGCCGCCGCCACCGCCGCCTCCGAAGCCGCCGCCTCCGAAGCCGCCGCCCCCGAAGCCGCCACCGCCGCGGTGCCCGCCCCCGAGGATCTCGCCGAGGATGATGCCGCCCAGGAGGAGGCCGGCGTTGTTGTTGCCACCGCCTCCGAACGGGGTGTTCTGGTTGTTCTGCCAGCGGTCGACGTCCTGGCGGGCCATCGTCTGTGCTTGCGTCGCGAGCTGCTGGGCGAGCTGCGCGGCCGCGAGGGCCTGCACCGGGTCCGAGGGGCGCAGCTGGTGTGCGTTGCCCAGGTGGCGGATCGCCTCGGAGAGTCGCGTGCGAGCCTCCGGCCCGACAGCGCCGCGTCGCGTCTCGATGAACTGGTTCGTCGCGCGGATCTGCGAGTCGACCTGCCCGAAGAGCGAGTCCAGGAGGGCCTCGGCGCGACGGCGCTGCTCGTCCGCCTCCCGGTAGGTCGCCAGGACCTCGTCGATGTGCGCCTCGGCGCGGGTGAGCTCGGCGAGCGCGGCGAGCGGGTCGCCGCCTGACTGCGCGGAACGTCCCAGCGCCACGGCGTCGCGTGCACGCTCGACGGCCGAGCCCACCGCGGCGTCCTCCGGGGCGAGACGCGCGGCGTCGTCGAGGTCGGAGCTGATCGACGCGAGGGCCGCCTGGAGGCGCGGGCCAGCGCTCGCAAGGTCGTCGCCAGCCTGCTCGACGGCGTCGAGCAGGGCGGCGGCCTGGCCGATCGCCTGCTGCGCGCTGCGGGCGCGGACGACCGCCGTGGGCCGGTCGTCGCGAGCGAGGTCGCCGCGGGCGTTCGTGACGGACTCGGCAGCGCCCGCGAGGAGCGCCTCGACCTGGGCCGGGTTGGTGCTGATCGAGGCGAGCGTTGTCGCTGGGTACCGGCGACCGAGCTCGTCGAGCGCCGCACGTGCCGTCGTCAGCCGCGCCCGGACCTCGTCGCCCCGCTGGTCGAGCTCGTCGAGCAGCTGCGGAGCGCGCGCCTGCATGTCGCGCAGCTCCTCGAACTCTGACGTCTGCGCGTCGAGCGTCGTGGCGACCGTGCCGCAGAGGTTGATGATGTCGACGAGCATCGTGCGCTTGACGTTCTCGGGCTCCGGGATCTCGTCGTCGAGCTGCTGCTGGATCGCGAACGCACGCTGCGCCGTCGTGCGAGCCTCGGTGAGCGCCGCGGAGAACTTGTCGGTCGCCTGGAGCCCGAACTGCGCCTGTGCGAACGCGAGCTCCTGCTCGGACGTCTTGACGGCGTCGTCCACCTGGACCAGTGCCGCGCCTGCGCGGCGCGCGAGCTCCTCCGTCGGCAGCGCGTCGAGCCCCTCGAGCCGGGGGGCGGACTTCTTGGACCGCACGACCGCCCAGACCACGATCCCGATGAGGGCGACGATGAAGAGGAACACCACGACGCCGAGGAAGCCGCCGGAGCTGGAGCCGTTGACGGCGTCCGCGGTGGCCTCGGCGAAAGCGACCGCGGCGCCCGACCAGTCATCGTCACCGAGCGGGCCGGCCACGGCCTTCTGGATCGCCGAGACGTCGGACTGGTCGAGCGGACCGTCGTTGGCGCGGCCCACGCCGTAGCTGCGTTCCTCGACCGCGACCGCGAAGACGGCGTTCTGCGCGCCCATGTTGGACTCGCTCATGGTCGCGGCGGCCCACTCCTCGCCACTGAGCCCGTCGAACTCGTCCGTGAAGACGACGAACGCCACGATGTCCGCCTCCTCGGCGAGCGTGTCGAGCGCGTCCTCGATCTTCGCCTCGTCGGCCACCGAGAGTACGTCCGCATTGTCCGTGACGCGATCCTGCAAGTTGACGGGCGGCTCGGCGGGGATTGCCGTAGCAGTCGCAGCCGGTAGTCCGAGGAGCATCGTCAGGAGGGCGAGCAGACCGGCGGTGGTCGCCGCCGCCAGCCGGCGCGCACGTCCGTGCCGCGCAGGCGCAGCGATGCGGCCGGTCCGCGAGGGCGCGGCGTGGTGGGAGTCGGGAGTCAAACTCGTCGTCGTCACCCCTCGATCATCGGGGTCGAGCGCGCAGGACGCAAAGAAAACGCAAAGCCACGGTGCACGCTCAGAGCGAAACCGCTCGCCCCCACGGTCGCACGCGCGGCGTCAGGGCACGTCAGCGATGCGCTGGCTCGGTGGCCGACGACGGCGTCAGGACTGCAGCGATCGCCTCGACCGCAGGCGTGAGCTCCGCCCAGGAACGTGCGTAGAGGGCGTCGTCCCCGCGGTACGGGTCGATCACGTCGTCCTCGGCTGCCCGCTCGGCGGGAAGGACCGCGCCAGGCGCCGTCCGGCTGGCCTGCGCACGCGCGATCAGCTCGACGACGCGTTCCGCAGGGTCGGCGGGCAGACCCCCGAGGTCGGCGAGAGCGAGCAGCCGCGCGAGCTCGCGCAGCGTGAACGTGCGCCGCAGCGCCGCCGGCTCGAGGCGCACGACCGCCGAGCGGTGCTTCCGCGTGAGCGCGAGCACGAGCGAGGCGTCACGGACCAGCTCACGGGTCAGCTGTTGGGCGACGAAGCCCCGCGTCGCGATCCCTGCTCCGTCGAGGAGGGTGGCCATCGGGGGGCTCACCGGCGCCCCGACGACCGCACCGACACCAGCGCTCGCCACGTCGACGTGCGCCCCCAGACGGTCACGGAGCAGCAGCTCGACGGCAGGGGAGCGACAGATGTTGCCCGTGCACACGGCGAGAACGCCGGCGCGGCCCGGGCCGGAGGTGGACATGTCCATGGTCTGTCTCACGTGACGGCAGGTCCGGCGGCGCAGCCAGCCCGGCTCAGGCGCCGAGCACCGCCGCTGCGAAGCCGTCCGACGCGCACGCCGCCGCCCAGCGCTCACGCCAGTCGCCGATGGGCGCGACGCCCACGCGCTCGAGCTCGTCGTGGCCGAGCACGGAGTACGACGGTCGCGGCGCAGGGCGCACGAACGCATCCGACGTCGTGCGGCCGACGATCGCCGGGTCCAGACCGGCCGACCCGACCGCAGCCTGAGCGAAGTCGAACCAGGAAGCGACGCCGCCGGACGTCGCGTGGAACGTCCCGCCAGGCACGTCCGCGGCGACGAGCCGCCAGACGAGGTCCGCGACGTCGCCCGTCCACGTCGGTTGGCCGACCTGGTCGGTCACGACGCTCACGGCGCCGCGCTCGCGGGCGACCTTCACGATCGTGCGCGGGAAGCTGCCGCCGCCCGCCCCGTACAGCCACGCGGTGCGCAGCACGAGGTGCCGCCCCGCGGGGTCCTCGGCGCGCACCGCCCACTCGCCGGCTGCCTTCGTCCGTCCGTACGCCGAGCGTGGGGCGATCGGGGCGTCGGCGGCGTACGGCGTCGTCGCCTCGCCGTCGAACACGTAGTCGGTCGAGATCTGCACGAGGCGCGCTCCTGCCGCGGTCGCTGCCCGGGCGAGGTTGGCGGGGCCGACGGCGTTCGCCCCGAATGCAGCGCCCTCCTGCGTCTCGGCGTCGTCCACCGCGGTCCACGCCGCGCAGTTCACGACGACGTCGAAGCCCTCGACGGCTGACGTGCACGCGGCGGCGTCGGTGATGTCCAGGTCAGCCTGCGTGCTCACCGAGACATCCTGGTCTGCGGCGCGCAGCCTCGCGACGACGTCCTGCCCGAGCATGCCCGCTCCACCCACGACCAACCAGCGCACGTTCCACCTCTGTCCTCGATGATGATTGCGACCATTGTGCCCCGCGGCGCGGAGCGCGCCCAGCGGGCGGCGGCGGGGCGGCCGATAGGGTGACCCGGTACCGCCCAGCCGGCGCAGTGCCGGCCGACGACCGAGGAGAGACCCCGATGGAGTACCGCGAGCTGAGCATCCCTGGCGCGTGGGAGATCACGCCGAAGCAGTTCGGCGATCCGCGCGGCGTGTTCCTCGAGTGGTTCAAGGACGCGCCGTTCGCGCAGGCGACCGGGCACTCGCTCGACCTCCGGCAGGCCAACATGTCGGTGTCCGCGGCAGGTGTCCTGCGCGGTATCCACTTTGCGGACGTCCCGCCCGGGCAGGCCAAGTACGTGACGTGCCCGAAGGGTGCGGTGCTCGACGTCGTCGTCGACATCCGCGCCGGGTCGCCGACGTTCGGGCAGTGGGACAGCGTGCTGCTCGACGACACCGACCGTCGCGCGATCTACCTCTCGGAGGGTCTGGGGCACGCGTTCCTCTCGCTCGAGGACGACTCGACCGTCGTGTACCTCTGCTCGACCGGGTACAACCCGGGCCACGAGCACGGCATCCACCCGCTCGACCCAGAGGTCGGCATCGACTGGCCGACGGTCGCGCGGGACGGCTCACCACTGACCTACCAGCTCTCGGACAAGGACACGGCGGCGCCGAGCCTGGCCGAGGCCCGGGAGTCGGGTCTCCTGCCGACCTCCGAGGCGGTCGCGGCGTTCCTCGGAGGACTGCGCTCGCGCAGCTGACGTCGGCAGGACCACGTCCTCGTCTGCCTCTACCCTTGGACCGTGGATACCCCTGTCAGCACGATCGAACGAACCCGAGAGACGCGAGAACGGCGGATCCACCCGACCAGCTTTCGCCCTGACATCCAGGCGCTGCGCGCCGTAGCCGTCGGTGGCGTGCTCCTCTACCACCTGTGGCCCAACCGCCTCACCGGCGGCTACGTCGGCGTCGACGTGTTCTTCGTGATCAGCGGGTTCCTGATCGCGGAGCACCTCGTGCGGGAGATCGAGCAGACCGGAAGCGTCCGGCTCGGCGCGTTCTGGGCCCGCCGCGCCAAGCGGCTCCTGCCGGCCGCGCTCCTGACGATCGTGGTGACCGCCGGGGCGACCCTGCTGTGGGCGCCGCGCGCACTCTGGGAGCAGTTCTACGGTGAGATGATCGCTGCCACGCTCTACGTGCAGAACTGGAAGCTCGCTGGGGACGCTGTCGACTACCTCGCCGCAGACAACTCGCCCTCACCCGTTCAGCACTACTGGACGCTCTCGGCGGAAGAGCAGTTCTACGTCGCCCTGCCGATCATCCTTCTGCTCGCCCTCCTCGTCTCGCGACGCATGCGCACCGAGTTTCACCGCACCGCGGTGACCTTCGTCACCGTCGTGCTGGTGTCCTCGCTCGTGTGGTGCGTGGTGCAGACCGGCTCAGCGCCCGGGACGGCCTACTTCTCGACGCTGACGCGGGCGTGGGAGTTCCTCGCCGGCGTGCTCCTCGCGCTGCTCGTGTCGCGGTTCCGGCCGCGAGGCCGGACTGCGACCGTCGGTGCCGCCGCTGGACTGCTCCTCGTCCTGGCCGCGTTCGTCGCGTTCGACGACCAGACCACGTTCCCCGGGGCGATCGTCGCCGTGCCCGTGGTCGGGTCGCTCCTGATGATCGCTTTCGGCAGGACGACGTTCCTCGAGCGCGCCGGGGCGTTCGCACCGGTCGCGCACGTCGGGCGCGTCTCCTTCTCTATCTACCTGTGGCACTTCCCGCTGATCGTGCTGCTGCCTCACGTCACGGGGCACCCGCTGACGACCGTGGACAAGATCGCCATCGCGCTCGCGTCGCTCGCGCTCGCGACCGCGTCGACGCTGTGGATCGAGGACAAGGTGCGCTTCTCGCCACGCCTGCTCGGGACGCGTCGACCCGCCACCGTCGGGATCGTGTCCCTCGCGATGATGTCCCTCGCGCTGGTCGCGACGGCGTTGCCCCTGCAGGCGGCGCGAGAGACGTCGGCACGGCAGGCCGAGCTCGCCGCCGAGCTGCTCGCCGACCTCCCCGACTGCTTCGGCGCGGCCACCATGGTCGAGGGCTCGGACTGTGCCGAGCTCGTGCACAGCGATGCGTACGTGAGCTCGTCGTCGCTCGCGGGCAAGGACGCGAACCGTGCCGAGTGCTGGACGACCGGCGGTGAGATGACCCTGCGGTCCTGCACGCTCGGGCCGCAGACCGGCTACACGAAGCACCTGATCGCCGTCGGCGACTCGCACAACAACGCGCTGATCGACACCTACGAGGCGATCGCGTTCCAGAAGGGATGGAGGATCGACGTCGCGGGGCGGCGCGGCTGCTACTGGACCGACGCCCACCCGGTCCACCCGTCGGACGCGATCCGCGAGGAGTGCGCCTTCTGGCGAGGCGAGCTGGCCCAGCTGATCGACAGCCTGGGACCGATCGACGGGATCGTGACCACGCACGCACGCTCGAACGGGCGGGTCGTCGCCGAGGCGGGGCGGACCTTCGAGCAGACCGTCGTCGAGGCGCAGGTGAGCGCGTGGGGACGCCGGGCGCACCCCGAGGTCCCGATCATCGCGCTCGTCGACAACCCCCACCTCCCGAAGAGCGCGATCGACTGCGTGACGTCCGGAACGCCGTCGCCTGCGACGGCGTGCGCGGTGCCGCGGAAGAAGGCACTCGCCGACACCGACGGGCTTGCCGAGGCCGCGGCCATCGACCCGAACGCCCGGACTGTCGACCTGACGGACCTGTTCTGCACCGCGAGAGTCTGCTCGCCCGTGATCGGCGGGGCGCTCGTCTACTCGGACGGCAACCACCTGACGGACACGTACGCGCGCAGCCTCAGCCCCTATCTGGCGGAAGGCATCGAGCGCGCGCTGGCGGAGGGGTAGCGACGACGCCCCCCGCCGGGCGTGGAGCACCAGACGGAGGGCGTCGTGATGACGGCTGCTACTGGCCTGCGGCCGCGTACTTCGCCTCCGTCGCGGCCTTCGCCGCTCGCCACCAGGGCTCGTTGTCGCGGTACCACGCGACGGTGTCGCGCAGGCCGTCCTCGAAGCTCGTGAAGCGCGGCTCCCAGCCGAGCTCCTCGCGCAGCTTCGTCGAGTCGATCGCGTAGCGCAGGTCGTGGCCGGGGCGGTCCTTGACGTGCTCGAAGTCGTCGGGCGCGAACCCGAACTCCTGCAGGATGAGCTGCACGACCTCGAGGTTGTTCTTCTCGCCGTCAGCCCCGATGAGGTAGGTCTCGCCGATGCGGCCCTTGTCGATGATCGCCCACACGGCCGAGTTGTGGTCCTCGACGTGGATCCAGTCGCGCACGTTCTCACCGTTGCCGTACAGCCGGGGCTTGACGCCGTCGATCAGGTTGGTGATCTGCCGCGGTATGAACTTCTCGACGTGCTGGTACGGGCCGTAGTTGTTCGAGCAGTTCGAGAGCGTCGCCTCGATGCCGAACGAGCGCGCCCAGGCGCGCACGAGCAGGTCGGACGACGCCTTGGTCGAGGAGTACGGGCTCGACGGGTTGTACGGGGTCGACGCCGTGAACTTGGCCGGGTCGTCGAGCTCGAGGTCGCCGTAGACCTCGTCTGTCGAGATGTGGTGGTAGCGCACGCCGTGCTTGCGCACGGCCTCGAGCAGCGAGAACGTGCCGACGACGTTCGTCTGCACGAAAGGCCACGGGTCGTTGAGCGAGTTGTCGTTGTGCGACTCGGCGGCGAAGTGCACGACGAGGTCGGACTCGGCGACGAGCGAGTCGACGAGCTCGAGGTTCGCGATGTCGCCCTCGACGAGCCGGACGCGCTCGAGGCCCTCGATCGACGACGCGTTGCCCGCGTACGTGAGCGCGTCGAGGACCGTCACGTCGGCGTCGGGGCGCTCACGGACTGTCTGCCGGACGAAGTTCGCGCCGATGAAGCCGGCTCCGCCGGTGACGAGGATGCGCACGTGTTGACTCCTTGTGTCACGGGCCCGGACGAGCCCAACCGTCTGGCCTGAGACACGCAGCCAGCCCGTCGAGGCTACCAACGACACGTGCGCCCGCGCTGCGACCCGTGACGGGCGGCACCGGGTGCCGGGGTGAAGATCGCGCAGGCGCGAGTGAGGCGCGGAGTGAGACTCGTCGCGGCGGCAGGCATCGGTGGTTGGCTCGACCACATGACCTCGACGCGCGTCCCACCGTCTGCGACCGTGACGAAGCCGGAGCGGCTCGCATGGCCTGACGTGATGCGTGCCGCGTGCGTGTGCCTGGTCGTGGTGTTCCACGTCGAGCTGTGGGTCGGGGAGACGACAGGCCTGCCGGTGGTGGGAGACACGAGCCGCTGGTGGGACCTGGCGCACGGGATCATGGACCGCTTCCTCATGCCTGGCCTCTTCCTGCTGTCGGGGATGCTCGTCTCGCGCAGGCTCCTGACGGCGGGGCGTACGCGGATCGACGCGACGAGCGTGCGCCGCGCGGTCTCGTCGTACTACCTGTACGTGGTGTGGCTCGCCGTGTACTGGGCGGTGTTCGCAGCCGCTGTGGCGGTGCGTCCGTCGACGACGGGCTACCCGCACGCGTTCACGTCGGCCGCGGACGCGGTGCAGCAGCTCGTCGCCCCGGCGACGTCACTCTGGTACCTGTTCGCGCTCGCCTGCTATGCCCTGGTGATGATCGTGATCGTGCGCCTTCACGTGCCTGCTCTGGTCGTGATCCTCGCCGCGGGCGCGCTCGCGGTCCTCATCCGCGGCTGGGACGTGTGGGCGGCCGAGCGGATCGGGTTCAACTTCGTGTTCTTCGTCGTCGGTGTGTACCTCGCGCCGCACGCGGCGGCGTTCGCGCGCCTGCGCTGGTGGTGGCTGTTCCCGGCGGCCGGGGCGTTCGTGCTCGTCACGGTCGCGGGGACGCTCGCGGACCTCACGTCGTCGGTGTTCGCGGTCGTCGCGCGCCTCGCCACGGTGCCGATCGTGGTCGTGGTGTGCGTGCTCGCGTCGCGGGTGGCGCCGCTCGCGCGGCTCGGCGCCTTCGTCGGGCAGCGGACGCTGTCCGTGTACGTGCTGCACCCGCTCCTGCTCGTCCCGTTGTGGTGGTGGGCGACGGGGGACCACGCGAGCGCGGTCGCCTTCACGAGCAACCCTGCGGGGCTCGCGCTCCTCCTGTACGGAGGCGGGGCGGTCGTCGTCGCGCTCGCGCTGCTCGTCGAGGCGGCGCTGCGCCGCCTCGGGGCGAACGCGCTGTTCGCGCTCCCCGCGGCCGTTCTCCCGTCCCGGGTGCGAGAGGTCGACGCCGTCCGCCGCT
The DNA here is from genome assembly GCF_058313055.1 of Flavimobilis sp. BM9. Classification (NCBI taxonomy): domain Bacteria; kingdom Bacillati; phylum Actinomycetota; class Actinomycetes; order Micrococcales; family Jonesiaceae; genus Flavimobilis; species Flavimobilis sp. BM9. The sequence continues at coordinate 378,225 of NZ_JBZEMO010000004.1, forward strand.
GAGCTGACGGCGTCGCCGGGGAGGGCGGGGCTGCGCCCGCACCTGCGCTCGACGACCGCGGTGCGGCCGCGCACGTCCACCCTGGTGCGCCCGCGCACGCGGCTGGACCCGGCCCGGTATCCTGGACACGCATGCCCGATGTCGGCGCCGCGCGCCGGATCCCTACGAACATCCCGAGGTTCACGTGCCCACCGGCAAGGTTAAGTGGTTCGACACTGAACGAGGTTTCGGTTTCATCGCGTCCGACGACGGCGACGAGGTCTTCCTGCACGCCTCCGCGCTGCCCGAGGGCGTGTCGCCCAAGCCCGGCGCGAAGGTCGAGTTCTCCGTCGCCGACGGCCGCCGCGGCCCGCAGGCGCTCGCGGTGACTCTCACCGACCCGGTGCCGTCGGTCGCCAAGGCTGCGCGCAAGCCGGCGGAGGACATGGCGGTCATCGTCGAGGACCTCATCAAGGTCCTGGACAAGGTCGGCAACGACCTGCGTCGTGGCCGCTACCCCGAGAAGGCGAGCGGCACGAAGGTCGCAGGAGCCCTGCGGATCGTCGCCGACAGTCTCGAGGCATGAGCGTGATGGCCACGGCCGTCGCCAAGTCGTCCCGCGCCCGCACGGACGCCGTCCTGTCCGGCGCCGTCGACCTCGCGCGTGCTGCTGCCGAGGAGGTCGCGGACCGGGCGGAGCACGTCGGCGCGCACGAGGGGGCGACCATCGTGTCGGAGCGCCTCGTCGAGCACCGTTTCGCGTGCACGATGCCGGGCTACCGCGGCTGGTCGTGGACCGTGACGCTCGCGCGCGTGCCGCGCGGCCGCAGCGCGACGGTGTGCGAGGTCGAGCTGCTGCCGGGGGTCGACGCGATCCTCGCGCCGGAGTGGCTGCCGTGGTCCGAGCGTCTGCGTCCGGGGGACATCGGACCGGGCGACGTCTTGCCGTTCCGCGCGGACGACCCGCGCCTCGAGCCCGGCTTTGTCCCGACCGGTGACGACGAGGTCGACGAGGTCGCGATCGGCGAGCTTGCGCTCGCTCGGGCTCGCGTCCTCTCCCACGACGGGATCGAGGAGGCGGCGCAGCGCTGGTACGACGGCGCAGCGGGCCCGCGCAGCCCGCACGCGGTCGCCGCGTCCGCGGACTGCCAGACGTGCGGGTTCCTGGTGCCGCTCCAGGGCGAGCTCGGGCAGATCTTCGGCGTGTGCACCAACCCGTGGTCGCAGGACGACGGTCGCGTCGTCGCGTTCGACCACGGTTGCGGCGCGCACTCCGAGACCGACGTCCCCGCTCACGCCGCCGACTGGCCCGAGCCGGCACCGATCATCGACGAGATGAGCCTCGAGGTCGTCGACGTCGCTCCGCGCGCGACGGTCGCGGCCGCCACCGAGCCGCAGCCCGACGGTGTGCGCGCTGACGAGACGCTGGTCGACGCCGTGGCTCAGGACGAGGCCACGCCCGCCGAGGTCGACGCGGCTGCGGCTGAGGACGTACCGGCCGGCGAGTGATCGCAGCGCCGCGATGAGCCCGCACGCGCACGACCCGGCGGACCCCTTCGGGACCGCGCGCCTGCGTGCTGCGACGCTCGCCGCGTGGCTCGCCTCGCCCGACCGCTTCCGCGAGGACGCGAACACCGAGGAGGACCACGGACGCGGCTACTACCGCGACCGCGTCGTCACCGAGCTGCTCCAAAACGCGGCCGACGCCGCGCAGTCGCCGTCCGCCTCCCTGGCTCCGGCTGGCCGGGTGCTCCTGCGGCTCGACCCGCAGGCGCGGGTCTTCGAGGTCTGCAACACCGGGGCGCCGCTGACCGCCGACGGGGTCCGGGCCCTCGCCTCGATGCGCGCATCGACCAAGTCCGCGCCCTCCGCGGCCGAGGGCCGCCTCGAGGGTTCACCCGCCTCGAGGCCGGGTCCGGTCGCGTCGGTCGGACGGTTCGGCGTCGGCTTCGCCGCGGTGCGCTCGGTCGCCGACGAGATCGAGGTCGTCACGACGGACGCCTCGGGTGGCTCGGCCGGGGTGCTGTTCTCGACCGTCCAGACGGCCCAGGTGCTCGCGGACGCTGCCGCCGGGACGAGCGACGCCGGCGACGAGCGTCGCCGCGCCCTCGCGGCTGCCGTCGCCGCACGCCACGGCTCGCTGCCGGTGCTGCGGCTCCCGTTCGTCAGCCCTCCTCACGACGGGGTCGCCGCCGAGGCCGCGGCCCTCGAGGGCGGCTGGACGACCGTCGTCCGGCTCGTGCTCCGTGACGACGACGCCGTCGCGTCCGTCCGGTCCCAGCTCGACGCGCTCGACCCTGTCACGCTCCTCGCGCTCCCGGCCCTCCACGACGTCCGGGTCGAGGACGGAGCGACGGATCGGACGATCGAGCCGCCGCACGACTGGGACGTCGTCACGGTCACGGGCGAGCACGACCCCGCCGACCTCGCCGACCGACCCGTCGAGGAGCAGAGCCGAACCTCGTGGGCCGTGACGTGGGCGCTCCCGCCCGGCGCCCGTGCGGGCGACGGCGGCCTGGCGCCCGGTACGGACGGCTCCCGCGCGACGGGCGGGCTGGGCCGCGTGCACGCGCCGACACCGACCGACGAGCCGTGCACGCTCCCGGCGGTCCTCGTCGCGTCGCTCCCGCTCGACCCGACCCGTCGGCACGTCGCCCCCGGGCTCGCTACGGACGCGGTGCTGCGCGCGGCGGGGGAGGCGTACGCGCGTCTCGCCGAGCGGGTCGCACGGCGCGGCGGTGACGCGCTCGGTCTCGTGCCGACCGCGCTGCCCGCGGGTGCGGTCGACGCGGCACTGCACGAGCACGCGCTCGAGGCGCTCCGGTCAGCGCTCGTGCTTCCCGTCCCCGCCACGGGAGACACGGCCGCACGGCTGGTCGCGCCAGGGGACGCCGTCATGCTCACCGACGGTGACGCCGCGGACGATCCCGCGCTCGTCGCTGCGCTCGCGCGGCACGTCGACGGGCTCGTGCACGTGCCGCGTGCACGTCGTGCCGCGGCACGCCGGGCGGGTGCCCGGTACCGCACGCTGACGGACGTCGTCGACGAGGTGCCGTTCGCGGACGGCCCGCTGCTGCGCGCGCTGCGGCCGCACGCTCGAGGCCGCGACGTGGAGGCGTTCGCCGGGCTGCGTGTCGCGCTCCTGGGCGGCGCGGTCGCCCCCGGACCGCGCGACGTGCTCCTCCCGCCTGACAGTCCTGCGGACGACGGGCGGCTCACCGACGCGCTGCGCCTCCTCGGCGCGAGCGTCGCCGACCCCGGGCACGCGCCAGCGGACGTGCACGACGTGCTCGAGCGGCTGGGCGTCGTCGTCGCGTCTCCTCGCGTCCTCCTCGACGGCGCTGCGGCGCGCGCAGCGGTCGCGACGCTCGACGACGCCCTCGACGAGGCGGCCGACCCGCAGGACCTCACCGCGAAGGAGACGGGGCTCGTCGAGGCGCTCCTGACGATCGTGGGCGCCGTCGCGGACGTCGACGGCGACGCGCGGTTCGCGCACCTCGACGGGCTGCCGCTCGAGAACGAGGACGGCGAGCTCATGGCCGCCCGCGACCTGTCGCTGCCCGGCTCGGTCGCCGAGGACCTGTTCGATGGCCTCGTGCCGGTCGCTGCGCACGTCGTCGAGCGTCACGGCGCGGCCCCGCTCGTCGCCGTCGGCGTGCGTGCGGACGTCGTCGTGCGGACGGTGCCCGACGTCGTCGCGACGCTCGACGCCGACCTGGCCGACGACGAGGGGCCGGACCGCTGGGGCGACTACCTCGCCGTGCTCGCGCACGCTCTCGGCGACGGGCAGGAGGTGGGCGACGTCGCCGTCGTCGCCGACCTCGACGCGGTCGCCGACGACCGCTGGGGCCGCCTCCTCGAACGCGTCGCAGGCGACCGCGACGCGCGCGCCGCGCTGCTCGTGGGCCCGGGAGCGCTGCCGAGCTACACGGCGTGGTGGCTGCGCGAGCGGCACGGGGGACCGTGGTCCCGTGGCGAGCGTGCCGCGGGTGCGTCGCTCCTCCCGAGCGTCCCCGACGCCCTCGCGGACGCGCAGGTGGACGACGCCGTGTGGCGCACGCTCGGCGCGGTCGACGGTGCCGGGGACCTCGCCGCGCTCGACGTCACCGCGTGGGCCCGCGTGCTCGAGGACCTCCCGGAAGCCGGGGCGGCAGTGCCGGCGGACGAGGCGACGGCGCTGTGGAAGGCGCTGGCCGACGTCGCGCAGCTCGGCGAGGAGCCGCCCGAGCGCGTCGTCGCCGCCGTGCCGGTGGCGGACGGCGCGGGCTCGCGCCCCACGGACGCGTCCCTCAGGATCCGCGCGGTCGTCGTGGATGCTGCTGACGTCGTCGTGGGAGACGACCCCGCCTGGGCTCAGGTGCGCGCCGTCGTGCCGGGCGGTCCGGACGTCGCCGACCTGCTCGATGCCCCGTTCGTCGACGAGCTGCCTGAACCGGCGGTCCACGCCGAGGGGGCGCACCCTGGGCAGCCCGTCGCGGGACTGCCCGGCTGGACGCGCTGCGACAGGATCACCGTCGATGGCGTCGACGTCGCGTGGTGGCCTGGAGACCCCGTGCTCGCGCGCGACGAGGCGGGCGCCGCGCGCGGTCTCGCTCTGGCCGCAGGCGACTGGGCGGACCGGCACCGCATCGAGGCGGTCCTGCGGGCAGCCGAACCGGAGACGCTCGCGCTCGAGGCCGGCTGGTAGAGCAGGCCCGGGGACGACGAACGCGCGGCGCCACCGGTCGTGGCCCGCGCGTTCGTGGGATGGTCGTGCGTGCTAGTTGTTGGCCGTCGCGAGAACGGTCGACAACGCCCACGGGATCGCCTCGAGGTAGGCGAGCGCGACAGCCTCGGGGGACAGGCCGGCGAGCGCGACCCCGTCAGGGTCGTGGTGCTCGTGCGCGATGACCGCCTGGAGGATCCGACCGAGCGGGCCCTCGTGCAGGATGAGCGCTGCCGACGCCTCGCGCGAGACGCGCGTGCGCTCGGCGAGCGCACGCGGCGGGATGCCGGTCTCGTTCGCGAGCGCGGACAGCAGACCCACCGTGTACGCGGCGTCGTCGCCTCCGGCCAGCTCGCGGCACGCAGCGCCGCGGGCGATGAGCAGCCACAGGTTGTCGATGTTCTTGACGGTCGACGAGATCAGCGAGGCCATGACGAGGCCCGTGATCTTGGTCGCGCCGAGCAGGACGATCGCCTGCTGCAGCGAGTCGACGCGGTTCGGCAGGCCCTCGGTCGAGGCGTTGACGAGGTGGAGCAGACGCATGACCATCTCGGGGTCCGTGCCCAGGACGGTCGCGATCTTGGACGGCTCGACGTCGTCCTCCGCGAGCAGGCGCACGGCCTCGAGGCACGCGAGCTCGTTCGGCGAGAGCTGACGCTCCGTCTCGTGCTGCTGCGCGCCGTAGCGCGCGTCCATGACGAGCTGTGCGCCCGTCGGCCAGGCCGAGCCCTGGAGCCCGCCCGGAAGACCCTCGGCGATGACCTTCACGCCGGCCGCAGACGCGCGCGCGACGAGATCCGCGTGGTCGAGGACGTCCGACCCGAACGAGACCTGGACGTGGCTCGCGAACGGGAGCAGCTCGTCCTGCCGCTCCCCGCCGCGGTAGTCGCTGAGGACGGTGAGCACGCCCTCGTTGCGCAGCCGGCGCATGTGCTCCTCCGCGCTGGGAGCCTTCAGGAGCTCCGGCGGGATCACGAGGCCCAGGACACCGTCGTGGGAGGGCAGCCTGACGCTCCCGTCGAGGAGGTTCATGGTGCCGGGCACGAGCAGGGGGCGTGTGTAGGCGAGCTTGTCGAGGTCGAGCTGGTGCAGCGCAATCTCGAGCTTCTCCTCGTCCCCGGCGCGAGTCTTCGTCGGGTCGACGACCGCGAGGCAGTAGCCCCACACCAGACCGTCCGCCGCGATGAGCGGCATGCGGTTGAAGAACACGGCTGGCTCGTCTTCGAGGATCTGCGACTCGAGCTGCCTGAGGGCAGCACTGAGGCTGTCTTCGCTGGTGGGGTTCTCTGAGTAGGCCACAAGGTCTCCGTGGTCAGGCGTAGGAGTGGGCGAGGGTCAGGCCGCGTGCAGTGTCGCGCGCAGGGGCCAGGAGCCGTCGTCGAGGACGACCTGGAGCGCGTTGCCCGTCGTCGTGTCGATCACGACCGGTGCGAGCAGGTTCGCGGTGGTGTCCTGGGGCGCGGCGCCAGGGTTGAGCACGACGAGGACCGCGAGGTTCTCGGGCGTGGTGGGTGCTCCCGGCGCGCCGAGCGCGGCGAGGGTCTCGTCGCTGATCGTCGGCTGGTAGTCGGGGAAGTAGACGCCGGGGTGGATGAGGAACAGCCGCGGAGCGACTCCGCCCGCGAACGAGGCGTCCGCGCCCTTCGCGGTGAGCGAGAACAGGGCGCCCTCGGCGCTCAGCGAGCGCAGCGAGAAGTCGTGGAGGCCGTCGAGGCCGGGAGGGGCGACGACGAACGTGATCGAGCTCGGCTCGGTCTCGGCCTGCACCACGGGGTCTGCCATGCTCAGCGCTCCCATCATCGGATGAAGTCCAGCAGCGTCGGCTGCAGGACCCGGCTCGTGGCACCGAGCGCCGCCTTGTAGGCGACCTCCTGGGCCTGGAGGTTGACGAGCGTCTCGGCGAGGTCGACGTCCTCGACCGCGGAGATGTCCGCCTTCACGGCGAGCTTCTTGCTCGAGTTCGCCTGGAGCTGGGCCTCGATCTGGTTGGTGCGAGCACCGATCGTCGCCGTCTCCTGGAGGATCGCGTCGTGGTGCGCGTCGATCTCGTCGATGTAGCCAGACACGTCTGCTCCTGCCCGAAGGTCTGCCGCGAGGCGGTCGAGCGTCGCGAACACCGAGGTGGCGCCGGTACCGAACACGGCACCACCGTTCCCGTCGACGCGAACCGTGACGTCCTCGGCGATGCGGCGCTCGACGGTGCCCGCGCTGCCGTTGTAGGTGTACGTCCCGGTGAGGGGGTCGCGCTCGAAGGCGGCGGAGGCGTCAGAGGTGCCGGCGAAGACGGCGCGACCGAGGTAGGTCGTGTTCGCCTGCCCGAGGAGCGCGTCGCGTGCTGCCTCGATCTCCTGGGCGATGGCCTCGCGCGACTGCGCGTTCATCGTGCCGGAGTTGGAGCCCTGGATGGCGAGCGTGCGGGCGCGGGTGAGCTGCGTCGACGCGGTGGTCAGCGCGGTGTCGACCGTGTTGAGCCAGGCGGCGCCGTCGCTCGCGTTGCGGTCGTACTGGCTCAGCGCGCGGCTCTCGGAGCGCAGGCGCAGGGCCTGGGCCGTGCCGGCCGGGTCGTCCGAGGGCTTCTCGATGCGGCGCAGGCTCGACGCCTGGCCCTGCAGCTTGGACATCGCGCGCAGGTTCGTCTGGATGTTCTCCAGCGACGTGCGCTGCGTCATCTGGTGCGTGATGCGCGTGATCATCGGCCGACGACCCCCGTCCGGTTGATGAGCGTGTCGAGCATCTCGTCGACCGTCGTCATGACGCGCGCGGCGCCCTGGTAGGCCCGCTGGAAGGCCAGCATGTTGATGGTCTCCTCGTCGATGTCGACGCTCGTCTGGGCGAGCTGGATCTGCTCGGCGGTCGAGCGAGCGTTCTCGGCGACCGTCGCGGAGCGGACGGCGGACTGCGTGTTCACGCCGAGGTCGACGACGAAGCGCTGCCAGTCACGGTCGGGGCTGTCGACGGCGGTGCCGATCTGCGCGATGCGGTCGGCGATCGAGCCGTCGAACGCGCCGTTGCCGGGTGCCGCCGCAGCGATGGTGCGGTAGTCGGTCGACGCGAGCGTGAGCGCGATCGACGGCGGGACGGCCGGGTCGGTACCGAGCGTGTAGAAGGCGCCTCCGGGGGCGCCCGTCGTCGTGACGCCGGTCGAGTGGATGGCGTTGACCTTGGTCGCGAGCGACGTGGCGAGGGAGTCGTAGGCGCGCGCCGCCTCGGCGAGCATGCCGCCCGTGCCGCCAGCGTTCGCCGGGGCGAGCGCCGAGACCATGCCGGCGAGCGTGCCGCCGTCGAGGGAGACGGGACCGGCAGAGTCACGGTCCCAGGCGAGGAGCGGGACGTCGGACGCGGCGCCCGTCATCTTGGTCGCACCCTCGAGGTGCAGGCCGTACGCACGGTCGCCCGACACGACGGGGTTGCCGCCGATGGAGACGGTCACGGTGCCGTCGTCCATCGGGCGGGCGGTCGCGCCGGTCAGCTCGGACATGCGCAGGATCAGCATGTCCCGCTTGTCCATGAGCTCGTTGGCGTTGCCGCCCGAGACGGTGACGGAGCGGATCGAGCTGTTGAGCTCAGCGATGCCGTTCGCGGTCGTGTTGACCTCGGTGACGAGGGCGCTGACCTGGGTGCGCATCTCGGTCCACTGCGTGTCGACGGCCTGGTAGCCGGCGCGGATCGCGTCGGAGAGCATGGTCGCCGCCTCGAGCACGACCTGGGCGGGCGCGGCCTCGCCGGGGTTGTTGGAGAGGTCCTGCCAGGACGCCCAGAACTGGGCGAGCTGTGCGCCGACGCCCTTGTCCGACGGCTCGGTGATCGTGGACTCGAGGCGCGTGAGCGAGTCGGCGCGGGCCAGCAGGTCGGAGGCGAGCGACGTCGAGGAGCGGACGCGGGCGTCCGCGAAGATGTCGCCGAGCCGGGAGACGCCGGTGACGGTGACGCCCTGGCCTACGGGGAGGCCGGAGGAGAAGCGCGAGGCGGAGGCGATGGCGGAGACGGACGCGGTCTCCGCTCGCTGGCGCGTGTAGCCGACGGTGTTGACGTTGGCGACGTTCTGGCCGGCGACGTCGAGCGCGGCGCGCTGGGTCGTCAGGGCGCTCAGGGCCGTGGACAGGGTCGAGAAGGAGGTCATCGCGGGCTTTTCTCCTAGAGCGTCTCGTCGAGCAGGGACGCGGAGCCGGTGGCCTGACCGGCGTGGCCGGTGGCGTCGTACGTCTGCACAGCCTCGGTGACCGCCATGAGAGTTTCCTGGGCGGCCCGGTGCGAGGCGGTGAGTAGGGTGCGGTTGTCCGCCGCGAGGCTCTCGATCTGACCGGTGAGGTCGATGAATGCGTCGCGGTGCTCACGCAGGAGGCCGTCCCACGGCGCGGGGGCGGCCTCGGCGAGCTGGGCGAGGGTGGAGCCGGGGGCGAGGCCGAGCTGTGCAGCGACCGCGTCGGACTCGACGGCGTGGCCGAGCTCGGTGGTGCGGATCTGCTCGAGGACGCGCTCGACCTCGTCGGTGGCGTGCGCGAGCCAGCGGCTGCGACCGCTCGTGAGCAGGAGCTGCTCGACCTCGAGCTTGAACAGCAGCAGCTCGAGCAGCTGCCGCTCGCGCCACAGCATGGCGGACAGGCTCTGCATTCCCATGGCGCTCCTCGGGGTTCTCTGTCGGAGGCTGCGTGCGCTCCGGGGGTCAACTGTGATCATCGGGCAACAGGCAGGGGGGATGAGTGTTTTGCTGGCGCGATTCACCCGGCTGCCCAGGTGGCGCGGTCCGTGGCGCTGCGCCCGGCACGCCACAGGGCCGGGGTTGTCCGAGTTTGACCAGGTCAAACGATTCGATCGCCGGTTTGCGGGGCTTCGCGCGGGTGTATCTGGCGCGGTTGTGGTGTCTCCACGATGCGCGCGGTGTGAGGTGGTGCACAAGTTCGGGTGACTCGAAACGTTTCAATCGGGCTGAACAACCTGGGTGGTACCACCCATGTGCACGCGAACAAGTTCCGGCCCGATTGAGAATGTGACGTGCGTCACAGTGATTAGTTCAGTGGCTAGACAATTGGGTGCTCTGACCTGGGCAGATGGAGGGGATGCGTCCGTTTGTGGCGAGTGTGTGGACGACTCATGCCTCAGAACGACTTAACACGGGATGGATCGTGAGGTTGTTCGCATGATGAGACTTGCCCATGGCAGTCAACGACAACCGCAACGCCCTGGTGGAGGAGCACCTTCCACTCATCGGGTACCACGTCAACGAGATGATGGCTCGTGTCCCGCGTCACGTCGCTCGCGACGACCTCGCGTCGGCCGGCGCGCTCGCCCTCGTCCGCGCCGCCGAGGGGTACGACCCTGCGACCGGCGTCCCCTTCAACCGCTACGCGGCCATCCGCATCCGCGGCGCGCTCGTCGACGAGCTCCGCTCGATGGACTGGGCCTCCCGTGGCGCACGCACCAAGGTCCGCCGCCTCGCGGCAGTGACCGACGAGCTCACCGCGACGCTCGGCCGGGCGCCGTCCCGTGAGCAGCTCGCCGAGGCCCTGGGCGTCGACGTCGCCGAGGTCGACCAGGTCCGCGACGACGCCTCCCGCCGCGTGCTCAGCATCGACGGCTACGACAACGCGATCGCCGACATCCTCCCCGACCGCGCTCCCGACCCCGAGGAAGCAGCGCTCAACGCCGAGCGCCTCACCTACCTCCACGCCGCGGTCGAGGCGCTCCCCGAGCGTCTGCGCGCCGTCGTGCGCGGCATCTTCTTCGAGGACCGCGCCGTCACCGAGATCGCCGCCACGCTCGGCGTCACGCAGTCGCGTGTCAGCCAGCTGCGCAGCGAGGCGATGTCCCTCCTCAAGGACGGCATGAACGTCCACCTCGACCCCGAGCTTGTCGAGACGCCGGCCAACCCCGCCGGTGTCGCGCACCGTCGCCGCGAGGCCTACTTCTCCGCGGTGCGCGAGCACGTCGAGTCCGTGGACGTCGCCGCGACCGCCCGCGCGGCCGCGACCGCCCTCTCCGGCACGATCGGCGCCGCCGCACAGCTCGGCGCCGCCGACGGTGTCCCCGCAGCACGCTTCGCCGCTCTCGCCTGAGAGCACCTCGAACCCCCGACGACGACGCCCGGCCCTCCCTGACTGCCATCAGGGGCCGGGCGTCGTCGTGTCCGGAGCGCCTCCGGGTGCCCGGCCTCCGCCGCCCGGACCCGCACCGGGGCCGACAGCGGCGGTCCGGCCGCTCAGCATCGGCACGGAACGGACGATAGGGATGGCTGACGGGCACGCGCGGACGCCCGGAAGAGCCTCAGGACCAGGAGACGACGTGCAGAAGAACGCCCGGACCACCGTCAGCGTGGTGATGATCGTCAAGGACGAGGAGGCGGTCCTCGCCAAGAGCCTCGAGTCGACGACGTGGGCAGACCAGGTCGTCGTGTACGACACCGGCTCGACCGACGCGACGCGCGAGATCGCGGCCCGCTACTCCGACACCGTCGTCGAGGGCTACTGGGACGACGACTTCGCCGGGGCCCGCAACCGCGCCCAGGCGCACGCGACCGGCGACTGGATCCTCGTGCTCGACGCCGACGAGGTGTTCCTCGGCGACGCCAAGCTCCTGCGCAAGCGTCTGGACCGTGGCCCCGAGGACACGTTCCTCCTGCGCGTCGAGGGCGAGGACGACGGCGTCGTCGTCCCGCTCACGAACCACTTCAGCGACACGGTCATCACCGGCGTGCGCATCTTCCGCCGCGGTACGCGCCAGTGGCAGGGCAAGCTGCACGAGCAGCCCGTGCAGACGGGCACGAGCACCGGCTCCGCGCTCCTCCACACCTGCGCGATCCGGCACTCCGGGTACACCGCCGAAGCTGTCCTCGCGCACGACAAGGGCGCGCGAAACCTGCGGATCGCGCAGCGCAACCTCGAGAACGTCGAGGCTTCGGGCACTCCCGCCGAGATCGCCGCAGCCAAGGTCCACGTCGCCCGGTCGCTCGTGCTCGCCGACGAACCCACCGAGGCGCTGCGCTATGCGGAGCAGATCCTCCCGGACCTCGCTGACCGTCGGCAGCGCTGGCTGCTCGGCTTCGGCATGAGCGCCGTGGCCGTCAACTCCGGCACCGAGGAGCAGGTCCGCCTGTGGCTCACCGAGTGGGAGCAGCACGACGAGTCGCCCGTCTTCGCGCAGGCCCTGCGCGCCCGCTACGAGATGAGCCGCGGCAACGCCGAGGCGGCGCTCGAGCAGCTCGAGAAGATCCCGTCGACCACCGTGACCAGCCAGGGGCAGCGCCTCGACCGGCTCGACCTCGCCCCGGTCGAGGTCGCCGCGCTCGCGAAGCTCGGTCGACGCCGACCGGCGCAGCTCCTCGCGCGCCGGGCCGTCGAGCGGGACATCGCCCCGGGCGCGCCGGCCATCCTGGTCGAGTGCTTCACCGAGGAGCAGCTCTCGGGGATCCTCGCCAAGGCGTCCCCACGACTGTGGCGCGAGCTAGTCCAGGCGTGCGTGCTCGGTGCGCACCACGCCGCGGTGCGCGAGTTCCTCGGCGTCATGTACCGGACCCGGCCGGGCGACGTCACCGTGCTGTCCGCGGCGAGCATGCTCGCCCCGGTGATCGATCTCGAGGACGCCGCCTACTGGTCGGCCGAGCTGCGCCGCCACGGCGCCGAGGAGCAGTGCCTCCTCGTCGTGCTCGCGCAGGACACCGTGCGCTCTGCCCGTGACCGCGCGGTCGCGGCAGCGCTCGCGATCAGCGCGTACGGCGACGAGCGTGCTGTCCCCGCGCTCGAGGACGCGCTCGCGCTCGTCGCTCCCGAGGACGAGGCCGCCTTGCTCGCCGAGCTCGACATCGTCGCGCCCGGGCTCGTCGGCACGAACGCCTGACCTGCGGGCAGCCGCGCCCCGGACGGCACGACGAGAACCCTCGCGGAACTCTTCAATCGGGCACGGCCTGACCGATGTGCTGGATGTCGGCCCATGGACGGGCCGGTGTCTCGGGCCACGTCAAGGAGGAGAACATCATGGCTCTCTCGGTCAACACGAACATCGCGGCGCTCAACTCGTACCGCAA
>NZ_JBZEMO010000005.1:0-367559 GCF_058313055.1 Flavimobilis sp. BM9
CCCATCTGCTCGGCGCCGGCGGCGACGGTCTGGACGTTGCGGGAGACCTGCTCGGCAGCGGCAGCGACGACGCCCGCGGCGGCGGAGGCCTCGTGCGCGCCGGAGGCGAGCTCGGAGTTGGTCGCGGCGAGGTCCTGCGCGCCTGCGGCGACCGCGCTGGCGTCGGCCGCGACGAGCTCGAGGGTCGCCCGGAGGTTCGCCTGCGCGGCGACGAGCGACGCGGCCATCTGACCGATCTCGTCCTTCGCGGTGAAGTCGACCTCGCTCGTCAGGTCGCCCTCGGCGAGACGCTCGAGGGCGTCACGCACCGCGGCGACGGGACGGCGGATCTGGCGCGTCACGAACACACCGAGCGCGAGCAGGACGGCCATGACGACGGCGATCGTCGCGATCATGACGGTCATCATGAACGTGGACAGTGCGTCGGCCTCGTCCTGGATGCGGTCGGCGGTCTGCGTGACCTGGACGGTCGTCTCGGAGAGCTCGGTGACGACCTCGGCGCCGAAGTTCGCCGCCTTGCCCGTGCGCAGGTAGTGCACGGTGAGCATGTCGCCCGCGATCGCAGCGGGGACGAGGCCGCGGGTCAGGACGTCGGAGTACTGGGTCCAGGCGGTCGTCAGGTGCTCCTGGTTCGACGACTGCTCGCCGGTCACCTCGACGAAGAGGGAGAAGAGCACGTCGAGCGACGCCGTGGCGCTCTGCGTGGCCGCCTCGACCTCGGCGGCGGCGTCGGTGCGCTGGTCCGCGGTCGACGCCGCGAGGTCGAGCGCGGCGGCGCGGGTGCGCCACACCTCGTTGTTGACGTCGAGGACGGCGTCGTGGAGCCGCTCGGTCGCGTCCGCCATCGAGCCCATGCTCGTGCGTGCCTGGACCAGGCCGACGGCGCCCGTCGCGCCGATCACGAGGCAGGCGACGAGCGCGCCGACGACGAGCCCCATGATCTTGGTGCGGATCGACACGTCACGGAGCCGGCTGGCGAGCGGTGTGCGGGCGGGACGGTCTTCGACCGTCTCTTCCGAGGGGGTGGACACGATGGTCTCCTCATGCTGGTGCTTGTGCGGTGGGGACGTGCGCCACGTCACGTCCCTCATGAGGTGTTCATCGGCCGACGGTGGGCGTGTTCAACAGGACTTTGGAAGCGTTTTCCCAGGGTGGTGCTGTCATCTTCGACAAACGGGACACACCGGCTCTGGTCAATGTCTCATATCGCGGCCGGGGGCACCGATCTGGCTCGTGACGGTTCATGGACGGACCGGTGACGACACCAAGGATCGGTGATGGTTGTGATTGTTGTGACGCGCCTGAACGGGCCGCGCTTCGCGGTGAACCCGGATCTGGTGCAGCGTATCGACAGTGCGCCCGACACGATCCTGACGCTGATGGACGGCACCAAGTACATCGTCCAGGAGGACATGGAGACGGTGATCGACCTCGTGGTCGACTACCGGGCCCGGCTCGTCGCGCGTGCGCAGGAGCTGCAGGCAGAGTCCATGTACGACCAGACGACCGAGCGGCCGTCCGGGTTGAGCGTCGTGCCCACCCTCACCGACGACGAGAGGTCCTGACGCATGGATCCGGCAACCATCATCGGGCTCGTGGTGAGCTTCGGCGGGATCATCGCGATGATCTACCTCGAGGGCTCCCAGATCCAGAGCATCCTGCTCCCTGCCCCCATGATCCTCGTGTTCGGCGCGACGATCGGCGCAGCCCTCGCGAGCTCGACGCTCGTCGACTTCAAGGGCGCGATGCGGGCGATCCCGCGGGCGTTCACGGCGAAGGTGCCCTCTCCGGACGCGTCGATCGAGCGCATCGTGCAGCTCGCCGACCGCGCCCGCCGCGAGGGCCTGCTCGCGCTCGAGGACGAGGCGCGCACGATCGACGACCCGTTCCTGCGCGACGGTCTGCGTGCCGCGATCGACGGCACGGACCCGGAGGACCTGCGGGTCATCCTCGAGGACCGCATCGACGCGAAGCGTCGCGCCGACAAGGTCATCTACAAGTTCTTCAACACGATGGGTGGATACGCCCCGACGATCGGCATCGTCGGCACCGTCGTCTCGCTCGTGCACGTGCTGTCCAACCTCGCGAGCCCGGACGAGCTCGGGCACATGATCGCCGCGGCCTTCGTCGCGACCCTCTGGGGCCTCGCGAGCGCCAACCTCATGTGGCTGCCGCTCGGCGGCCGTCTCGCCCGCATCTCCGATCTCGAGTGCGCTCAGATGGAGATCGTCCTCGAGGGCCTCCTCTCCGTGCAGTCGGGCGCCAACCCGCGCCTCGTCGGTGAGCGCCTGCGCAGCCTCCTCCCGCCCGGCCAGCAGGTCAAGGACGCAGCATGAGCAGGCGCCGCAAGCGGGTCGAGGAAGAGGAGCACGAGAACCACGAGCGGTGGGCCGTCTCCTACTCCGACATGATGACGGTGCTGATGGCGCTGTTCCTCGTCATGTACGCGATCAGCACCGTCGACCAGACCAAGTACGAGGAGCTCGCGCAGTCGCTCTCGTCCGGGTTCGGTGCGGGGGACTCGGTCGTCCTCGTCGACAAGGCCGGGCTGATGAACGAGCACGGCGAGGTCCTGAACGTCAAGGACATCAACGACATCGCGCCGAGCATCTCGTCGGGCGTCGTCACGGGGTCGTTCGACGGCTCCGAGGGTGAGTTCTCGGCCCAGGACTACGCCGAGGCCGAGGCCGAGTACGACCACCTCGAGGAGATCCGCGACCACATCGAGGAGAACCTCGCGCGCGTCAAGCTGTCGGACGCCGTCACGTTCCGCATCACCGAGCGTGGGCTCGTCGTCGGCATGATCACGACCGACGTCTTCTTCGACACCGCGTCGAACGAGCTGACGAAGACGTCGCGCAAGGTGATCGACGCTGTCGGGAAGCCGCTGCGGACGATCAACAACGAGATCGCGATCGAGGGGCACGCGGACATCGTCCCGACCGGCTCGACCGCGAAGACGAACTGGGAGCTGTCGTCCGCACGCGCGACGACGGTCCTGCGCCGCATGGTCGAGAAGTCGCGGCTGGAGCCCGCGCGGATGTCCGCCGTCGGCTTCGGCGACGCCCGCCCGCTCGTCGACAAGACCGACACGAAGTCGCTCGCGGCCAACCGCCGTGCCGACGTCGTCGTGCTCAGCGACAAGCCCGAACGCATCCGTGAGCTGCTCACGGTCGTCGACGAGAACCGCAAGAAGAAGAGCTCGGCCGTGCAGGACGGCGAGGCCACGGCCGCAGCCCCCGCGAGCCAGCAGGAGAAGGAGTAGCCATGGCCGTCGTCGAGCAGCGCGTGATGGGCGCCAAGCCCAAGATCGGCGCGAACAAGATCCAGCCGCGCGAGCGCACGGAGACCGCTGCCCCCGAGCCCGAGTCCACCGAGAAGGCCAAGGGGCGCGGCAAGCTGCCGTGGATCGTCGTCGGCCTCCTCGTCGTCGCGATCCTCGCGGGAGCCGCCTACTTCTTCCTCGTCGCGGGCAAGGACGACGGCGCCGCGAAGGAGCCGCCCGCACCCGTCGCGGGCGAGATGGTGACCCTCGAGTCGATGAACATCAACCTCGACGGCAACCACTACCTCCGCATCGGCCTGGGCCTCCAGCTCACCGAGGAAGCCCACGAGATCGACCTCGTCAAGGCCCAGGACGCCACGATCGCGCTCTTCTCCGGCCGGCCGGTCACCGAGATCAAGAGCGCGGAAGGGCGTGCCGCGCTCAAGAACGAGCTGACCGCCTCGCTCCAGGAGATCTACGGGGCGGACCAGGTCATGGGCGTCTACTACACGGACTTCGTCGCCCAGTAGCCGCACGCGGCGGCAGGCGCGCGGTTCCGCGCCTGCCGCCGCGACCGGCCCGCGCCTGGCGAAGTGGTCGACGCCCGCGCGTCGACGCGCTCTGCGCGTGGTGCCGCAGTACTTCTCATTTCGGACGTGCCCGTGCCGATCGAGGTTGTCGTGACGGAACAACGCAACCTTCGGCCAGCTCCGACGGTGGAGACCTACGACTTCCGCCGACCCATGACCCTGGCGCGCGAGCACTCTCGTGCGATCGAGGTCGCGGGCGAGACGTTCGCACGCCAGTGGGGGACCCAGCTCACCTCCCGCCTGCGCGTCGTCTGCGGCGTCGGTCTCGAGACCGTCCAGATGATCTCGTACGACGAGTACATCGCGACGCTCGCCGACCAGACGCTCATGGCGGTCGGCTCCGTCGAGAACGGCCGGTCGACGGCCGTCCTCCAGACGCCCGTCGAGCTCGCGCTCCTGTGGGTCGACTACCTCCTCGGGGGGCCCGGCCTGCGCGGGGTCGTCCCCGCCCGTGAGCTCACCGAGATCGAGACGGCGCTCCTGACGGACCTCGTGCAGTCCAACCTGCACGACCTGCGCTACGCGTTCGCCGCCGTCGCACCGCTCGACATCAAGCTCGGCGGGTTCCAGTACAACCCGCAGTTCGCGCAGCTCGTGCCCGCGTCGGAGCCGGTCATCGTCCTGACGTACACGATCGCGATCGGTGACGACCGCGACACCGCGACGTTCATGGTCCCGGCCGAGCACCTCCTCGACGCGCTGCGCGCAGGGGAGGCCGCGAGCAAGAGCCGCGCCGCCGACGCCGAGACCGAGGCGGCCCGCGCCAAGATGCACGCCGGCATGCGTGAGGTCCCCGTCGACCTCACGGTGCAGCTGCGCCCCCTGACCGTCCACCCGCGCGAGATCCTCGCGATGCAGGTGGGGGACCTGATCATGCTCAACCACTCCGCATCACGTCCGTTGGACGTGGTCGTCGACGACAAGGTCCTGGCCCATGCGGTGGCCGGGGCGAACGGCCGTCAGCTTGCCTGCCAGGTCGTGGATTTTGAGGAGAACGAACGATGAAGAAGACCCAGGCGGCCCTGGCCGTGGAGTCCGAGCTCGCGCTCAAGGCGGCGCTCGCGCTCGTCGAGCTGATCCCGTCGGACGTGCCCCTGGCCGTCCGCAGCGTCGAGGCTGACGACCTCGCGCCGACCGGCGCCGGGGTCGTCGCGAACGTGGTCGGTGCGGTGAGCGCCGAGCTCGTCGTCGTCGTCGGCGAGACGGTGGACCGTGCGCTCGGCGGTGCGGGCGGTGCGTCCGTGTCGCTCGCCGACGCGCTGCGCCCGTCCCTGCAGGCGGCGTCCGACTCGTTCGGCGAGGGTGTCCTCTCCGACGTGCGCATCGCGCCCGACGCCTCCGACCTGCTCGTCGTGCCGGGCACGCACCTGTTCGCCCTCACGGTCGCTGACGAGGTCCAGGGCTGGTTCGCCGTGCGGATCAAGCAGGCGCCCGCGCCTGCGGCCCCGGCCTCCGAGGCCAAGCCCGTCGAGGAGAAGAACATCCGCCCGATGGACCTGACGAACATGTCCACGATGCGCATGCTCTACGACGTCGAGATGACGCTGACCGCCGAGATCGGCCGCGCCAAGCTCCCGGTCCGCCAGGTCCTCGAGCTCGTCCCCGGCGCCGTCATCGAGCTGGACCGCGTCGCGGGCAGCCCCGCCGACCTCATGGTCAACGGGCGCCTCATCGCGCGCGGCGAGGTCGTCGTCGTCGACGAGGACTATGGCCTGCGCGTCACGGAGATCGTCGACCTGGGGCAAGCAGGTCTGTGATGGGTGACACCGTCGTCGTGCTGCTGCGCGCCCTGGTCTCCCTGGGCGTGGTTCTGGGCCTGATCTGGTGGGCAGGCCGACGCCTGAGCTCCGGCAAGGGTCCGGTCGGCGGCGCGGCGACGGGTCCGCGCGCCGGGCGCGCCACGGGCGTGCTCGGTCGCGGTCTCGGCCGTGTGCGCGACGCGCTGCGCGGTGGCGGCAGCGCCGCGCAGGCGCCCGCGATCGTCGTGCTCGGCAAGCAGGCGCTCACCCCGAAGGCGGGGCTCGCGCTCGTCGAGGTCGGTGGTCGACGCCTGCTGCTGGGCGTGGGGGAGCAGGGCGTGACCGTGCTCGACACGCAGGACGCGCCTGCCGCGCAGCCCGCGGCCGTCGCCGTCCGCCCGGACGACGACCTCGTACGCGAGGCGACCCCGGTCGCCGCGGTGAGCGAGAGCGGGGCGGTCTTCGCAGCCGAGCTCGACCACGCGGTCACGGAGGTCCCGGTCGACGTGGACGAGCCGGCCGAGCCTGCGGCTCGCGTCGCCGCGGACGACGGCGACGCGCAGGTCCTGAGCCTCACGTCGCGCGGGAGCACCCTCGACGGGTCGATCCTCTCGCCCACGACGTGGCGTCGCGCCGCGACGGCCCTCCAGCAGGGACGGCGATGACCTCCACCTTCACCACGGCGCGCGTGCGCTCGAGCCGCGGCCCTGCGCCGCGCGAGGTCGCCATGCTCCTCGGCCTCGTCCTGCTCACGATGCTCGCGATCGTGCTCGCCGGCGTCGTCACCGCGCCCGCCGCGCAGGCTGCGCCCACCGCGCAGGCCGCGCCCGCGACCGCGGTCGCCGCGCAGGTCGCGCACGTCCTGCCCGCCGCCCCTGGCGACCCCGTGCCGCCGACGCCGCCCACCTCGCCCACCGACCCGGCCGGCGACCAGGGCACCCTGTCCGTCTACGTCGACGGCGACCGCGCGAAGCCGTCGAGCTCCGTCGTCGTGCTCCTCGGCATGACGGTCCTGTCGGTCGCGCCCGCGCTGCTGCTCATGATGACCAGCTTCACGAAGATCTTCGTGGTGCTCGGCCTCACGAGGAACGCGCTCGGACTGACGAACGTCCCGCCGAACCAGGTGCTCGCCGGGCTCGCTCTGTTCCTGTCCCTGTTCATCATGCAACCGGTCCTGAGCCAGGTGAACGACCTCGCGCTGCAGCCCTACCTCGACGGCTCGATGGACTTCACGAGCGCGGTCGAGGTCGCCACCGGGCCGCTGCGCGACTTCATGCTCGCGCACACCCGCGAGGACGACATCGCGCTGATGACCCGAATCTCCGACAGCCCGAACCCCGAGACTGCCGCGAGCACCCCGATCCTCACGGTCATCCCCGCGTTCATGCTCTCCGAGCTGCGCGCCGCGTTCATCATCGGGTTCGTCATCTTCGTGCCGTTCCTCGTCATCGACCTCGTCGTGTCCTCGGCTCTCATGAGCATGGGCATGATGATGCTCCCGCCCGTGATGATCTCTCTGCCGTTCAAGCTGCTGCTGTTCGTCCTCGTGGACGGGTGGGCGCTGATCATCACCCAGCTCGTAGGGACGTACACCTGATGGACACCTCAGCCGTCCTGGACATCGCAGCCGAGGCGCTCACGATCGCGGCCAAGCTCGCCGCGCCGATCCTCATCACCTCCCTCGTCGTGGGCTTCGCCATCTCGCTCGTGCAGTCGATCACCCAGATCCAGGAGGTCACGCTCAGCTTCGTGCCGAAGGCGATCGCGGTCGCGGTCGCGCTCCTGGTGACCGGGCACTGGATGATCGAGGAGATGGTGGCGTTCACCAACGAGCTCTTCAGCCGCATCCCTGGGCTCCTCGGCGGCGGCTGACATGACGGTCACGCTCGCGCTGACCACCATCGAGGCGATCGCGCTCGCCAGCGTGCGGATCGCCGCGTTCCTCGTGATCGCCCCGCCCTTCAACCATCGCGGGCTCTCGGGGCAGGTCAAGGCCATGCTCGCGTTCGGTCTCGCGCTTGCGGCCGCGCCGCGCGTCGGGACGACGGGCGGAATGTCGTCGGCCGAGTTCATCACCGCGCTGACCGTGAACGTCGTCATCGGTGCGGGCATGGGCTTCCTCGTGGCGCTCATCTTCTCCGGGATCACGGCCGCCGGCTCCTTCATCGACTTCTTCGGCGGCTTTCAGATCGCGCAGGCCTACGACCCGGGTTCTCAGGTCAACGGCGCGCAGTTCACGCGCCTGTTCCAGATGACCGCGATCGTGCTGCTGTTCGCGACGGGCGCTTACCAGGTCATGCTCCTCGGTGTCGCGACGAGCTTCGAGGTCGTGCCGGTCGGCGCGGGCCTCGACCTGTCCTTCCTCGGCGCCAAGCTCACCGAGACGATCACGACGATGTTCGTGTGCGCGCTGCAGATCGCGGGCCCGCTCATCCTCGTGCTGTTCCTCGCCGACGCCGGTCTCGGCCTGGTCACGCGCGTCGCCCCCGCGCTCAACGCGTTCGTCCTCGGGTTCCCCCTGAAGATCTTGCTCTCGCTCACCTTCGGGGTGTTCGTTCTGCTCGGCCTCCCCGAGATGGTGTCCTCGCTCACGGGCAAGGTCCTCATGTCGTTCGCGGACATGATGGGGGTGGGCTGACATGGCGGGTGAACCGGCCGGGGAGAAGACCGAGAAGGCCACACCGCAGCGGATGAAGAAGCTGCGCAAGGAAGGCGCCCTGCAGAGGTCGCAGGACGTCTCCGCGTGGCTCGGCGTCGGGGCCGCGGCGGTCATGATGCCCGCGGCGATCGGCAACGCGAAGCGTGTGGGGGAGGAGCAGTTCCGCAGTCTCGGCGACATCGTCGCCGACCCGACCGCGGACCGGGCGGTCCGGTTCTTGTCCGACGGGCTCGGCTCGGTCCTCGTGTCGCTCGCCCCCGTGCTCGCGGTCGTGGTCGTGGCCGCGATCGTCGCGAACGTCGCCCAGGGTGGCCTGCACATCGCGACGAAGAAGCTCAAGCCCACGTTCAAGCAGTTCAACCTCGTCCAGGGCATCAAGAAGACGTTCGGCGCCCAGGCGCTGTGGCAGGGCCTCAAGGCGCTGCTCAAGACGGTCGTCATCGGCGTCGTGCTCTACACCGCGATCCAGGGGCTCGTGCCGGTCCTCATGACGGCCGGCGGCCTGTCCCTCTCGACGATCATCGGCGTCGGCAGCGGCGGCGTGCAGAAGCTCGTCGTGTGGGCGGTCGCCGCAGGCCTCGTCCTGGCAGCCGCGGACCTCTTCGTCATCATGAAGCGCAACCGCAAGCAGACGCGCATGACGAAGAAGGAGATCAGCGACGAGAACAAGCAGTCCGAGGGTGACCCGCACATCAAGGGTCAGCGCCGTGCGCGCCAGATGGCGATGAGCCGCAACCGCATGATCGCGAACGTCGCCGACGCCGACGTCGTCGTCGTCAACCCGACGCACGTCGCGGTCGCGCTGCGGTACACGCCCGGTCAGGGTGCCCCGAAGGTCGTCGCGACCGGCAAGGGGGCGGTCGCCACCCGCATCCGTGAGATGGCGACCGAGCATCGTGTCCCGATGGTCCAGGACATCCCGTTGGCCCGGGCTATTCATGCAATGTGCCGAGTGGACGATGAGATCCCCGAGGAGCTGTTCACCGCGGTCGCGCAGGTGCTCGCGTTCGTCATGGCGCTCAAGCGTCGCGGCGCCTCGGCAGGCCAGCACACGATGGCCACGCCGACGCCCGTGCCGCCCACGCCGACGGCTGCCGAGCGCGCCAGACGGCGGCGCGCGGCCCGGGTGGCGAGCCGCGCGAGCGCGCGGCCGCCGGGCCACGAGGACAGCACGAGCGGGACACACGCAGGATCGACGGGACGGGAGACTCGATGAAGAAGGCTGGGCTCAGCAAGCTGGCGGTGCCGATCGGCGTCGTCGGTGTCGTCCTGCTCCTCGTCGTGCCGCTGCCCGCGGCCATGCTCGACGTGCTCATCGTCGTGAACATCACGTTCTCCCTCGTGATCCTGCTCACCGCGATGTACGTCAAGCGCCCGCTCGACTTCTCCGTGTTCCCGTCGATCATCCTGATCGCGACGCTGTTCCGGCTCGGGCTCAACGTCGCGTCGACGCGTCTCGTGCTGCGCGAC
Organism: Flavimobilis sp. BM9; assembly: GCF_058313055.1. Classification (NCBI taxonomy): domain Bacteria; kingdom Bacillati; phylum Actinomycetota; class Actinomycetes; order Micrococcales; family Jonesiaceae; genus Flavimobilis; species Flavimobilis sp. BM9. The sequence continues at coordinate 9,724 of NZ_JBZEMO010000005.1, forward strand.
GCGTTCGCCGGCGAGGTGATCCACGCGTTCGGCAGCTTCGTCGTCGGCGGCTCCCTCGTCATCGGGCTCGTGATCTTCATGATCCTCGTCGTCATCCAGTTCGTCGTGATCACGAACGGTGCCGGCCGCGTCGCCGAGGTGGGCGCACGCTTCACGCTCGACGCGATGCCCGGCAAGCAGATGGCGATCGACGCCGACCTCAACGCCGGCATCCTCACCGAGGAAGAGGCCCGCAAGCGTCGCGCCGAGGTCACCGCCGAGGCCGACTTCTACGGCGCCATGGACGGTGGCTCCAAGTTCGTCAAGGGCGACGCGATCGCCGGCATCGTCATCACGATCATCAACCTCGTCGGTGGCTTCATCATCGGCATGATGCAGCGCGGCATGTCCGCGGGCGAGGCGCTCGAGACGTACTCGCTCCTCACGGTCGGCGACGGTCTCGTCACGCAGATCCCCGCTCTCCTGCTGTCCGTCGCGACCGGCCTCATCTGTACCCGTGCGAGCGCCGAGGACGACCTCGGCACCGCAGCGTCGGGCCAGCTCCTGCAGTCACGCTCGGCGCTCAGCATCGCTGGCGGCGGCGCGATCGTCCTCGGTCTGATCCCGGGCATGCCCAAGCTGCCGTTCTTCGTCGTCGGCATCTTCCTGCTCATCGCGTCGCAGCGGCTCAAGGCGAACGAGGCGAAGGCGGCCCGCGAGGCCGAGCAGGCTGCCGCGACCCAGCTCCCGGGTGCTCCGGCGAAGGACACGAACGAGCAGCTCATCGAGGAGATGCGCGTCCACGCGCTCGAGATCCACCTGTCTCCGGACCTCGTGGACCTCGTGCGCCCCGGCGCGTCCGACGACCTGCTGGGCCGGATCCGCTCGCTGCGCCGCAAGATCGCGCTCGACCTCGGCATCGTCGTGCCGCCCGTGCGCACACGCGACTCGGTCGAGCTCGCGCACGCGACGTACGCGGTGCGCGTGGCCGGCGTCGAGGTCGCGCGCGGGTTCCTGCCGCCGGGCCGCGTGCTCGCGCTCGGCGACGACCTGTCCTCCCTGCCTGGCGACCAGGTCCGCGAGCCCGTGTTCGGGCTCGACGGCAAGTGGGTCCCGGCCGAGCTGCGGTTCGCGGCGGAGATGTCGGGTGCGACGGTCGTCGACCGCGTGTCCGTGCTCATCACGCACCTGTCGAACGTCGTCACGCAGAACGCCGACCGCCTCCTGTCCCGTGAGGACGTCCGCGTCCTGACCGAGGGCGTCAAGCAGGTCAACCCGTCCGTCGTCGAAGAGCTGATCCCCGGGATCATGTCGCTCGGCGAGGTGCAGCGCGTCCTGCAGGGCCTGCTCTCGGAGGGGGTCGCGATCCGCGACCTGTCACGCATCTACGAGGCGCTCACGCTGCGCGCGAAGGTCTCTGCGGACCCCGAGGGGCTCGTCGAGGCGGCGCGCCGCGAGCTCGGCCCGTCGATCACCGCGAGCCACGCCCGCAACAACGTCCTGCGCGTCATCACGCTCGACCCTGTGCTCGAGCACTCCCTCCTCGAGGGGCTGCGTCCGGGGGAGGGCGGCACGCAGCTGTCGATCGACGTGCCGCGCGCCGAGGCGATGCTCGTCTCGTACCAGCAGGTCCGCGCGCAGTCCGAGGGCCGAGGCGAGCACCCCGTGCTCGTGTGCGCGCCCGCGATCCGCCCCGCGCTGCACCGCCTGGTCGCAGGCCAGGTCGGCCCCGCGACCGTGCTGTCGTACACCGAGGTGACGGGCTCCGGCATCCAGATCGAGACGGTGGGGGTGGTCCGCGATGTCGCGGCAGTTGCTGCTTGACGGGCCTGACCTCGAGAGCCTCATGGCGCGCGTGCGCCGGGAGCACGGCCCGACGGCGCGCATCGTCAAGGCCGAGCGCGTCCGCTCGGGCGGCATCGGAGGCTTCTTCGCGCGCGAGTACTTCGAGGTCACGGTCGACGTTCCGGACCCGAACGGCGTGAACGCTCGCACGACGGCGCGTGCGCCCGAGGTCCCGCGGCCGCGCGTGCGCGGCCTCGCCGACCTGCTCGACGCGGCCGACGCCGCGGAGCAGGGTGCCCTCGAGCGGTCGACGACCGCCCAGGCGCACGCCCCTGTCGAGGGCCCGGCGCTCTCCACGACAGGCGACACGTTCGCGTCCGTCCTCGACTCCGTGCGCAACCTCGCGGTCGGCACGGGGGTCGTGAACGAGCCCGAGGGGTTCGTCGCGGCGCGGCCGCGCAGCGTCAGCCGGGACGACGTCGTGCTGGGCCGCCTGCCGGACGACCAGCCTGTGCGCGCCGCCGGCGACGGGCGTGACGTGCGCACCGACGTGCGCCACGAGGCGTCCCGTCTCGACCCGAGCGCGCCGGAGGTCGTCCCGTCCGCGGTCGTGGGCACCGCACGTGCGTCCGTCGTCACGCGCAGCAGCGGCTCGACCGTGAGCGAGCTGCTCGACGTCGGCGTGCCGATCGAGCTGCTGCGCGACGTCGCAGGCCACGTCGACGCGGCCCCGGGCCTGCGGCTGCCGCTCTCCGAGATCTTCATGCACGTGCCGCGCGCCCCACGGCCCCTGCGCGCGCCCGGCGCGGTCGTCGTCGTCGCGGGTGCGGGCCAGCTCGCGGTCGACGCCGCACGCGTCATCGCGCGCCGGCTCGGCATCTCTGACGCCGACGTCGCCCTCGCGGGGGACTTCACCGTCGAGAGCGGCGCGGGCCGCTGGGTCATCAGCGCGGCGGCCGCCCGCAAGCTCGCGACGGAGGCGGGCCGCGCCGGGCTGCCGCTCGTCGTCGCGCTCTGCGTGAGCTCCGAGCGCTACGCGCGCGCCGAGGCCGCCGACTTCCTCGAGGACCTCGACGCCGACCAGCTGTGGGCCGCCGTCGAGGCGGACCGCTCCGCGAAGGACACGACCCGCTGGCTGGGTGCCGTGGGCCGGGACCTGGACTTCGACGCGCTCGCCGTCTCGAAGGTCGCCGAGTCGACGGCGCCCGCCCAGGTGCTCTCCTACGGCGTCCCGGTCGGCTTCCTCGACGGCCTGCCCGCGTCCGCGCCCGTCTGGGCCGCGACCCTCGCGGAGCACCTCGAGGACGCGGTCTGGGACTGAGACGCCGAGCGGACGGTAGGATTCAAGAATGCTGGTGCTGAGCAGGAAGGTCGGGGAGCGGTTGCTCATCGGCGACGACATCGTCGTCACGATCCTCGACTCCCGGGGCGACGGGGTGCGTATCGGCATCGATGCGCCCCGCTCCCTCAAGGTGCACCGCGCCGAGGTCATCGAGGCCGTCACGGCCGCCAACAAGGAGGCGCTCGCCGCCCCGGCGGTCAGCGAGGACCAGGTCCTCGACCTGCTGCCGCCCGCGCCTCGTCCGGCGACGCCGCCGCAGGACTGACCGCTCGCGGGTCGTCGCCCGCGTCGCCCAGATCACCGGGGTTCCCGCAGGTTCGCGGCTCATCTTTCTCACGTGCCGTCCGATAGGTCGGCTGTCGGGCACCAAGCCCGCCATGACGTGAGAAGGAGTGCCATGGACGGCGTCGACGAGATCGTGCGCGAGTTCCTCATCGAGAGCTACGAGAACCTGGACCAGCTCGACCAGGACCTCATCGCCCTCGAGTCGAACCCTGGCTCACGCGAGCTGCTCAGCTCTATCTTCCGCACGATCCACACGATCAAGGGCACGAGCGGGTTCCTCGCGTTCCACAAGCTCGAGTCGGTGACGCACGTCGGTGAGGGCCTCCTCGTCGAGCTGCGCGACGGCAAGCGCGAGATGGACCAGCCGACGACCGACGTGCTCCTCCTCATGGTGGACACGGTCCGCGCGATCCTCGCGCAGATCGATGCCGACGGCTCCGAGACGGGCGTCGAGACCGACGCCGTCGTCGCCCGGATCCAGGGCATGCTCGACGCCGGTCCCGGCGCGAAGCCCGCCGCCGCGGCCCCCGCGGAGGAGTCGGCCGCCGAGGAGCCCGCGCCCGCCGAGGTGTCGGCGCAGGACACGGACGACGACGAGGACGACGAGCCCGAGGCCGTCGCGGAGCCCTTCGAGGTCCCCGCGCCCGTCGAGGATCCCGCGCCGAAGCCGGCCGTCGGCGCACGCAAGGTCGTCCCCCGCGGCGCACGCGCCGCGACCGCGACCGCCACGGAAGCTCCCGTCACGGGAGCGCCCGTGACCCCTGCCGGCAACAAGCAGGTCGGGCGCACGAGCGAGAGCGCACCTCAGCGCGGCTCGACCGCCGAGACCTCCATCCGCGTCGACGTCGACCTGCTCGACGAGCTGATGCGTCAGGTCGGCGAGCTCGTCCTCGTGCGCAACCAGATCGCCCAGATCACCGGTCTCGACGCGAACCCCGAGCTGACGCGCTCCTCGCAGCGCCTCTCGCTCATCGCCACGGAGCTGCAGGAGGGCGTCATGAAGACGCGCATGCAGCCCATCGACCACGTGTGGAACAAGATGCCGCGCGTCGTCCGTGACCTCGCGGCGGCGCTCAAGAAGAGCGTCGACCTCGAGATGATCGGCGGAGAGACCGAGCTCGACCGCTCGCTCCTCGAGTCCGTCAAGGACCCGCTGACCCACCTCGTGCGCAACGCCGTCGACCACGGCATCGAGGACCCCGCCGGCCGCGCGGCCGCGGGCAAGCCCGAGAACGGCGTCCTGACGCTGCGTGCGTACCACGCGGGCGGCCAGGTCATCGTCGAGGTGCGCGACGACGGCAAGGGCATCAACCCCGAGACCGTCGCCGCCAAGGCGCTCGAGCGTGGCCTCAAGACCGTCGAGCAGCTCGACGCGATGAGCATCAACGAGATCCAGTCGCTCGTCTTCCTCCCCGGGTTCTCGACGGCGTCGGCCGTCACGAACGTGTCGGGTCGTGGCGTCGGCATGGACGTCGTCCGCTCGAACATCGAGGCGATCGGTGGCCAGGTCGAGGTCGAGTCCGAGGTCGGGGCGGGCACCGTCTGGCGCCTGCGCATCCCGCTCACGCTCGCCATCATGCCCGCGCTCACCGTCGCGTCGGGCACCGAGATCTACGCGATCCCGCAGGTCAACCTGCTCGAGCTCGTCGCGCTCGACACCGAGCGCACCGCCGAGGCGATCGAGCACGTCGGCAACTCGGAGGTCTACCGCCTGCGCGGGGACCTGCTCCCGCTCGTGCGCCTGACCGACGTGCTGCGCTCCCCGTCGAAGGCGGACGGCTCGATGGTCATCGCCGTCCTGCGCGCCGACAACCAGCGCTTCGGCCTCGTCGTCGACCGCGTGATGAACAACGAGGAGATCGTCGTCAAGCCGCTCGCCTCGCAGCTCAAGACCGTCGGCACGTACGCCGGGGCGACCCTCATGGGTGACGGCCGTGTGGCCCTCATCCTCGACGTCCAGGCGATCGCGCGCCGCAGCCTCGCAGGCGACTCCGCCGAGATCGCGGTCGCTCGCGACCGTGTCGAGGCGGTCTCCGCCGGCGCCGACGGCCAGGACCTCCTCATCGTGGCGATCGACGACGCCCGCCGGGCAGCGGTCCCGCTCTCCGCGGTCACGCGGCTCGAGCAGATCGACGCGCACCGCATCGAGCAGCTCGGCAACCGCGAGGTGCTGCAGTACCGCGGCGAGATCCTCCCGGTCGTCCGGCTCGACTCGATCCTGGGTGGCTCGGGCATCTCGCGCGAGGGGCTCCTCGACGTGGTCGTGTTCAGCCGCGGCCAGCGCTCCGTCGCCCTCGTGGTCGGCGAGATCCTCGAGATCGTCAACGACCGTGGTGCGGAGCGCCGTCCTGCGGACTCGTACGGGCTCGAGCAGCTCGTCGTGCTCGCGGGCAAGGTCACCGAGCTCGTGGACCTGCCGCTCGTCCTGCAGACGGGCGACCCCGAGTACTTCAACGACGTCGTCGTCGAGCCTGACGGCGCGTCCCTCCTCGAGGCACGGACGGTGAACGCCTGATGGCTACCCAGCACGTCACTTTCATGATCGACGGCGCCACGTACGGTGTCCCCGTCATGCACGTCCAGGAGACCCTGGGCCACCAGGCGCACACGCACGTGCCGCTCGCCCCGAAGGGCGTCGCAGGTCTCGTGAACCTGCGCGGACAGGTGGTCCTCACGGTCGACCTGCGCCCGCTCCTCCGGCTCGACCCCCTGCCTGAGGGCAGCGAGCCGATGATGGTCGTCGTCGAGGTGGACGGGGAGGCCGTGGCGCTCCTCGTCGACACCGTCGGGGAGGTGCTCGAGGTGGACGACGCCCAGTTCGAGCCGGTGCCCGACACGCTCGACCCCGCCGTCCGCGACCTCGTGGTCGGCGTCTACAAGCTCGAGCGCACCCTGCTGCTCGCCCTGGACATCAGGGCTGCGGCGACGCTCAAGGAACAGAAGTCCTGAGGAGAAGAGTCACCATGAGCACTGGCTCGCACACCACCGCCACCAGGCCGACGGTCGCCCGTACGTCGTACCCCACCGCCCACGGCAACGCGGAGCGCAGCGACGTCGCTGCTGCTCCGGTCAAGCTGAGCAGCATCCGCAAGCAGTTCGTCGCCATGCTCACCGGCTCGATGGCCCTCGCGGTCCTCGTCACGGGCGTGAGCGTCTACTACCTGCTCCAGGCCGACAGCCAGACGGGCATCATCGTCGTGGTCGCGGTCGCCGTCGTCTGCGGGCTCGCCCAGTGGGTCCAGGCGACGCGCACGGCGAGCGGGCTGCGCCGGTCGGTCGCAGGCCTGCGCGGCGCGCTCGGCGCCGTCGCGCAGGGCGACTTCACGGTCCCTGCTCCCGTCTACCGGCTCGACGAGCTGGGCCAGGCGGCCCAGGACCTCAACGCCGCCCGCGAGTCGCTCGCGCGGCTCATCGCGAACGTCGAGGCGCAGACCGAGACGCTCGGCGGCTCGGTGTCGTCCCTGACGGGGAGCGCCACCGCGGTCACGTCGGGCGTCCAGGAGACGTCGGCGCAGGCCGGCGTCGTCGCCGCTGCGGCCGAGCAGGTCTCGCGCAACGTCGAGGCTGCTGCCGCCGGTGCTGAGGAGATGGGTGCGTCGATCCGTGAGATCGCGCAGAACGCCTCCGAGGCCGCGCGGGTCGCGCAGCAGGCGACGACCGTCGCGGCCACGACGACCGAGACGGTGTCCCGCCTGGGCGAGTCGAGCCAGGAGATCGGTGCGGTCGTCCGCGCGATCACGGGTGTCGCCGAGCAGACGAACCTCCTCGCGCTCAACGCGACGATCGAGGCCGCACGCGCAGGCGAGGCCGGCAAGGGCTTCGCCGTCGTCGCCTCCGAGGTCAAGGACCTCGCCCAGGAGACGGCGCGTGCGACCGAGGACATCGCCCGCAAGGTCGAGGCGATCCAGAACGACACGGCCCAGGCCGTCGCGGCGATCGAGGAGATCTCGGGGATCATCGCGTCGATCAACGACTACCAGCTCACGATCGCGTCCGCGGTCGAGGAGCAGACGGCGACGACGAACGAGATGTCGCGCTCCGTCGCCGAGGCGGCGACCGGCTCGACCGAGATCGCGACGAACATCATCGGCGTCGCGACGACGGCGAGCGCTGCGGACTCGGCCGCTCAGGAGACCGGGGCGATCGTCGCGTCGCTCGGGGACCTGACGAACGCGCTGCGTCGCGAGGTCGAGCACTTCAAGCGCTGACACGAGCTGCGCCAGAGGCGCGGGCCGTCCCGGAGGGGGCGGCCCGCGCCTCTGTCGTCTGCCCGCACGTGCGCTGCACGCTCATGCCCGCACGCCCGTGCCAGGAAGCCTCCGCACAGCCGGGCAAGAGCGTGCCGGGCGCCTCCCGCACGCGGTGCCGACCGCGCCGGAACGGCTCATTCTCGGGACTCCGGCGCCGATGAGAATGGTGGGACGTCTGTCCCACGCTTTCGAGGAAGACCCGTGGCCACGACCGGGTCTCGACGAGGAGAACAGCGCGATGCGATCTGCACGGACAGCTGCGGCGGCCTTCATGGTCGCTGCGGTAGCGATGACTGCGGCCGGTTGTGCGGCCGGCCAGGGGGACGACGCGTCCCTCGTCGGCGTGGCGATGCCGACGACCACCCTCTTGCGGTGGGTCGACGACGGCGAGGACGTCCAGGAGCAGCTCGAGAACCTCGGCTACGACGTCGACCTGCGGTACGCGGAGAATGACGTCGCCGTCCAGGTCCAGCAGATCGGCGACATGATCGACGCCGGCGTCGACCTCCTGATCATCGGTGCGATCGACGGTACCGCGCTCAAGGACCAGCTCGCGCGGGCCGCGAGCGCCGACATCCCGGTCGTCTCCTACGACCGTCTGATCCGTGACACCCCCGACATCGCGTACTACGCGACGTTCGACAACCTCTCGGTCGGAGTCATGCAGGGGCACAGCCTCGCCCGCGGTCTCGGGCTCGAGGATGCGGACGGCAACAAGATCGAGGGCGCGGGCCCCTTCTCGGTCGAGCTGTTCGCAGGCTCGCCCGACGACAACAACGCCACCGTGTTCTACGAAGGGGCGATGAGCGTGCTCGACCCCTACATCGCGGCGGGTGACCTCGTCGTCACCTCCGGCGAGAAGGACTTCGCGACGATCGCGACCGAGGGGTGGGACTCCGCGAAGAGCAACGAGCGGATGACGAAGCTGCTCTCGACGCACTACTCGGGCGGGGAGCGGCCGGACGGCGTGCTCGCACCGAACGACGGTGTCGCGATCTCGGTGCTCGAGGCGATCAAGTCCCACGGCGCGCCAGCAGGCGTCGTCGTGACCGGTCAGGACGCGGAGCTCGCCTCGGTCAAGTCCATCGTCGCCGGTGAGCAGACCAGCACCATCTACAAGAACACCCAGCTCCTCGCCGAGGTCGCGGTGTCGATGGGGCACGCGCTCCTCACGGGCCGTGAGCCGGAGACGAACGACATGACGAGCTACGACAACGGGGTGAAGGTCGTCCCGACGATGCTGCTCACCCCCCAGCTGGTCACCCAGGACAACCTTGAGCGCGTGCTCGTCGAGTCGGGCGCGTTCACCGCGGAGGAGATCCGATGAGCACCGTCAGCGAACCCACCATGGCGCCCGACGGCGTCGAGCCTGGAGGCCGTCGCGTGCGGCTGGCCTGGTTCTGGGACCGTCCGGTCGGCGTGAAGTTCGGCGTCGTCATGGGCGTCCTCGCGGTCGTGTTCGGCATCGTCGGCGGGCTGGGTGCCTTCGCGCTCCAGCGCGCGGGCAGCGACATGGAGGAGATCAACCTGCTGTCGGGCGAGCTGCAGAAGGGCTTCGGCGACCTGCGCACCGCGCAGGACCGCAGCCACCTGCACATCCGTCGCGCTGCGCTCGCGCAGTCGCCGGAGGAGCGCCAGCAGATCTTGACCTCGACGGACTGGAACGACCGTGAGGTCGCCCGCCTGATCGGCGTGCTGGACGGGTACGAGCAGTCGCAGACGCAGCAGTGGGAGGACTTCAAGACCCGCTGGGCGGACTGGACGTCCTATCGCGACGCGACGGTGCGCCCGCTCGTGGAGAAGGGCGACGCGCAGGCCGCTGCGACGGCGCTGACCGCGGACGCGGCCGGCGACCCGGACCGTGCGGGCCGTGCGCTCGAGCTCGCTCAGGGCTCGGTGGAGTTCCGCGTCGGCGAGGTCATGCAGGCGGCGAGCAACCGGATCAGCCTGACGATCGTCGCGCTGCTGACGGGCTTCGTCGTCGGTGCGATCGTGGCGGGTGCGCTCGCGGTCGTGGTGACGCGCCGGATCACGAGGGACATCCGCGAGATCGACGCGTCGGTCGAGGCGCTCGCGCAGGGCGACCTGACGCGCACGGTGTCGGTCAGCTCGAACGACGAGCTGGGCCGCATGGCCCGGTCGTACGACGTCGCGCAGCGGCACCTTCGTGAGGTCGTGACGTCGGTGATCGTCGAGTCCGACGGCGTGACGGACGCGGTCTCGCACCTCACGGCAGCGTCGACGCAGGTCGCCGCGGGCGCGGAGGAGACGTCCGCGCAGGCGGGCGTCGTCGCTGCGGCCGCGGAGCAGGTGTCGCGCAACGTCCAGGCGACGGCGGCCGGCTCCGAGGAGATGGGCTCGTCGATCCGGGAGATCTCGCAGAACACGAGCCAGGCCGCCCAGTTCGCGACGACCGCGGTCGCCATGTCGAACGAGGCGTCGCGCACGGTCGGCGAGCTGGGTGAGTCGAGCCAGGAGATCGGTTCGGTCGTCAAGCTCATCACGTCGATCGCGGAGCAGACCAACCTGCTCGCGCTCAACGCGACGATCGAGGCGGCTCGCGCCGGCGACGCCGGCAAGGGCTTCGCCGTCGTCGCGAGCGAGGTCAAGGACCTCGCGGGCGAGTCGGCACGTGCTGCCGAGGACGTCGCGCGTCGCATCGCCCAGGTGCAGACGCAGACGCAGTCGGCGGTCGCCGCGATCAGCGAGATCGTCACGATCATCGACTCGATCAGCGACTACCAGATGACGATCGCGTCGGCGGTCGAGGAGCAGACGGCGACGACGAACGAGATGGCGCGCGCGGTCACCGAGGCCGCTGCGGGCTCGGGCGAGATCGCCGCGAACATCACGGGCGTCGCGACGGCGGCCGAGCAGTCGGCTGCCGCGGTCTCGGACATGTCGACGACCGTGTCGGACCTCGCGACGATCTCGCAGCGTCTGCGCAGCCACGCGCACACCTTCTCGGTGTGACCCTCAGCGTGGCCGTCGTGCGGCCGATAGGGGTCATGACGATGCGTCGTCTCTCGCGCACGCAGGGCGGGCCAGCACGGCCCGCCCCAGGACTCCCGGGCGACCGGAACGACAGGAGGAACGTCTGATGGCGATCAGGGTTCTCGTGGTCGACGACTCGGTCGTCATCCGTCGGCTCGTCGTCCAGGCGCTCGAGAGTGACCCGGGCATCGAGGTTGCGGGGACGGCGGCGAACGGCCAGCTCGCTCAGAGCAAGTTCGAGCAGCTGCGGCCGGACGTCATCACGATGGACGTCGAGATGCCGATCATGAACGGCGTCGAGGCGGTCCGTGCGCTGCGCGCCAAGGGCGTCCGCGTCCCGATCATCATGTTCTCGACGCTGACGGCGCGCGGTGCGACGGCAACGCTCGACGCGCTCGCTGCCGGGGCGACGGACTACGTCACCAAGCCGGCGAACGTCGGTTCGGTCCAGGAGAGCCTCAAGCAGGTCGCGGAGCAGCTCGGCCCGAAGATCCGGGCGCTCGCTCCGCGGTCGCTCCGCAGCTCGCTGCCCGCCGCACGGCGGGGCGCCCCGGCAGGGACGCCCGAGCCGGTCGTCCGCAAGGCCGTGACGCTGCCGAAGGCGCCGACGCACCCGGTGCGTGCGGTCGTCGTCGGCTCGTCGACCGGAGGGCCCGAGGCCCTGTCCCGGCTCGTGTCCGGCCTGCAGAAGCCGCTGCCGGTGCCGATGTTCGTCGTGCAGCACATGCCGCCGGTGTTCACCGCTCAGCTCGCCGCGCGGCTGGACCGCATGGGACCCTCGACGGTCGTCGAGGCGACCGACGGGATGGTGCCGCGCGCGGGGACGATCTACATCGCCCCGGGCGACTGGCACATGGTCCTCGCCGGGCGGTCGGCGAACACGCACGTCAAGCTCCACCAGGAGCCGCCCGTGAACTTCTGCCGCCCGAGCGTCGACGTGATGTTCCAGTCGGTCCTCGCGTGCTACGGCAAGGACATCCTCGGCGTCGTGCTCACGGGCATGGGGTCGGACGGCAAGGTCGCCTCGGGCGAGATCGTCCAGGCCGGCGGCACCGTCATCTCGCAGGACGAGCAGACCTCGGTCGTGTGGGGCATGCCGGGAGCCGTCGCCGCCGCAGGCGCGACGCACCGGATCCTGCCGATCGACGAGATCGCCCAGGCGATCACCGCGCGCGTGAACCGCGCAGACCAGTTCATCGAAGGGAGGACGGCATGACGCTCACATCCGAGAGCTTTTCGTTCGTCGCCGACCTCGTGCGGCGCAGGAGCGCCATCAGCCTTGCCCCGGGCAAGGAGTACCTGGTGGAGTCGCGGCTGCTGCCGCTGGCCCGCCGGACGGGCAAGTCGGTCGACCAGTACATCGCCGACCTGCGCAGGCGGACCGACATCGACGAGCAGGAGCTCGTCGTCGAGGCCATGACGACCAACGAGACGTCGTGGTTCCGTGACATGCAGCCGTTCACGGCGCTCACGAACCACATCGTCCCGAGCCTCCTCGAGGGTCGGGTGCTGCCGACCCTGAGGATCTGGTCGGCGGCGTGCTCGACGGGCCAGGAGCCGTACTCGATCGCGCTCACGCTCGACGAGTGCCTGCCGCCCTCCGTGCGCGCCGAGATCACCGCGACCGACCTCTCGACCGAGGTTCTCGACAAGGCGCGGTCGGGCTGCTACACCCAGCTCGAGGTGAACCGGGGCCTCCCGGCGAAGCACCTCGTGCAGCACTTCACCCGTGCGGGTGCGCAGTGGGAGATCAGCAAGGAGCTCCGCTCCCGCGTGCGGTTCATCAAGCACAACCTGCTCGACGCCCCACCGACCGGAGGACCGTTCGACATCGTCTTCCTCCGCAACGTCCTCATCTACTTCGAGCTGCCCGTCAAGCAGGACATCCTGCGACGGCTGCGCAGCGTCGTCCGTCCCGGCGGCTACCTGGTCCTCGGTGCAGCCGAGACCACGGTCGGCGTGGACGACACGTGGCAACGCATTCAGGTCGACCGAAGCTCCATCTACCGCCTGGGAACAGGGAGAGACTCATGAAGGCCCTTGTCATCGACGACTCGCGCACCATGCGCCGGATCGTCTCCTCCGTGCTCCGAGGGATCGGGTACGAGGCGATCGAAGCAGGTGACGGCCAGGAAGCTCTCGACGCCCTCCAGGCGAACGACGGCGTCGTCCTGTGCTGCATCGACTGGAACATGCCCGTCATGGACGGCCTGACGTTCGTCACCAAGGTGCGCGAGCGCGCCGAGTGGCGCGACATCACGCTCATGATGGTGACGACCGAGGGGGAGCACGGGCAGATCGTCCGTGCGCTCGCGGCCGGCGCGCACGAGTACCTGATCAAACCGTTCACCCCGGACGCGCTCCGGGACAAGCTGGAGCTGCTCGGGCTGCTCCCCGTCCAGGAGGTCCGATGAGCGCCCTCGACACCACTCTGATCGCTGACCCCTCGCAGATCCTGGGCGTGGCCCAGGACGTCTTCGCCGCGCTGATCGACGACGGCGAGGTCCTCGTCCACGAGGGTGTCGTCCCCGAGTCGTTCGACGTCCCGGTGACGGCGTGGGTCGACATGCTGCGTGCCGACTCGCCCCACGGCGTGCGTACGATGGTCCGGGCGGAGGAGGCGGACGCCCACCTCGTCGTTCGTGCCCTGCTGCGCATGGAGCCTGACGAGGTGGTGGGCGAGGAGGACCTCGTCGACGCGTTCGGCGAGATCGCGAACGTCGTCGGCGGCAACCTGAAGTCGCTTCTGCCCGAGCACGCCGAGCTGACGCTGCCGACCGTGGCCGCGGAGCCCCCGGTGCTCGGACGCGAGATGATGGTGGCGCAGACTCCGCTCGAGTGGCGTGGTTCGTGCTTCGTCATCTCGCTGTGGATGCTGGTCTGAGAGGAAGAACCATGGAGCTGAACGTTCTCGTCGCTGACGACAGCCGCGTCATGCGGCAGATCGTCATCCGTACGCTGCGCCAGGCCGGGTACGACGACTGGCAGATCAGCCAGGCGGCGGACGGCCAGGAGGCGCTCGAGATGGCGCTCGCCGAGCAGCCGGACCTGATCCTGTCCGACTGGAACATGCCGCGCATGAGCGGCATCCAGCTGCTGCAGGCGCTGCGCGCCCAGGGCAGCGACATCCCGCTGGGGTTCGTGACGTCGGAGGGGTCTGTCGAGATGCGCGAGCAGGCGGACGCGGAAGGGGCGCTGTTCCTGGTGTCCAAGCCGTTCACGCCTGAGGCGTTCCGCGACGCGATCGACCCGCTGCTCGCATGAACGGCACCCCGCTCCCCGCAGCGCTCGAGGTGCGTGAGCTCCTCGAGGGTCTCGTCGGTCGTGACTTCGACACCAAGACGGGCGGCCCGATGGTCGACCCGGCCAAGGGTGCGTGCGTGGCCGAGTACGTCGACGACCAGATGCAGCTCGCCGCGATCATCGCCGCGGACCTCGGTCTCGCGTCGGCGGCTGGCTCGGCGATCGGCCTGATCCCGGCGAAGGAGGTCGAGGCGTCCGTCAAGTACAAGGAGATGTCTGCGGCCCAGATCGAGAACTTCTCCGAGATCCTCAACGTCATGGCGTCGCTCTTCAACGCGGACGGCGCCCCGCACCTGCGCCTGACGAACGTCACGCCTCCTGGCCAGGCCCTCGCGGCCGACGCGCAGAAGCTCCTCATGGCGTACGTCCCGCGGCTCGACGTCACGATGGAGATCCCGGGCTACGGAGGCGGCGCGCTGTCCGTCGTCGTCGCGCCGGACTGATCCGCCCCGATCTCCCTCGGGCTGCCTCGGCGGCCCGGGGGAGATCGTGCGTTCATCAGGTGGGAGAGCGGCGCATGAACTTGCGCGCGCGTGGGAATATGCGCCCATGACTTCCTCCCCCTCCACGTCGACGGCGCCGAGGGGTGCTGTCGACCGCTTCTTCAAGATCTCCGAGCGTGGCTCGACGATCGCCGCCGAGGTCCGTGGCGGCCTCGTCACCTTCTTCGCGATGGCGTACATCGTGGCCCTCAACCCCCTGATCATCGGCACGACCCAGGACGGCACGGGCCAGTTCCTCGGCGGCGGTGCAGCCCCGGACCTCGCGAAGGTCGCGGCGGTCACGGCGCTCGCTGCAGGCGTCCTGACGATCCTCATGGGTCTGCTCGCCAACTTCCCGATGGCTCTCGCTGCGGGCCTCGGGCTCAACGCCGTCGTCGCGTTCCAGATCGCGGCCATGCCCGAGATGACCTGGGCCGACGCGATGGGTGTGGTCGTGCTCGAGGGTCTCGTGATCCTGGTCCTCGTCCTCACCGGCTTCCGCACAGCGGTGTTCCGGGCGGTGCCACGCACCCTGAAGGTCGCGATCTCGGTCGGCATCGGCCTGTTCATCACGCTCATCGGCCTCGTCAACGCGGGCTTCGTGCGCAAGGCCCCGAGCGGCGTCGCGCTCGAGCTCGGCATCGGCGGGTCCCTGCAGACGTGGCCGGTCTTCGTGTTCGTCGTCGGTCTCGTGATCGCGATCGTGCTCACGATCCGCGGTGTGCGCGGTGCGCTGCTCATCGCGATCGCCGCGGGCACGGCCCTCGCGTTCGTCATCGAGGCCGTCGCGAAGCTGGGCCCGGCCGTCGAGAACCCGAAGGGCTGGAACCTCAACGTGCCGGGCCTCGACGGCTCGCCCGTCGCGGTGCCGGACTTCTCGCTGCTCGGGCAGTTCTCGCTGCTGGGCTCGTTCGGCAAGCTCGGCATCGTCGCGGTGCTGCTCCTGGTGTTCTCCCTCCTGCTCGCGGACTTCTTCGACACGATGGGCACGATGGTCGCCGTCGGCTCAGAGGCGAAGCTGCTCGACGCCGAGGGCAACCCGCCGAGGTCGACGCAGATCCTCGTCGTGGACTCGATCGCCGCGGCAGTCGGCGGCATGGCGTCGACGTCGTCGAACACGAGCTACGTCGAGTCGACGTCGGGTGTCGCAGCGGGAGCGCGCACGGGCCTCGCGTCGGTCGTCACGGGCGTGTGCTTCCTGCTCGCGACGTTCCTCGCGCCGCTCGTCCAGCTCATCCCGAACGAGGCGGCCGCGCCCGCGCTCGTGATCGTCGGCTACCTGATGATGACGCAGGTCCTCGACATCGACTGGAAGGCTCCCGACGTCGCGATCCCCGCGTTCCTCACGCTCGCCGTGATGCCGTTCTCCTACTCGATCACTGCGGGGATCGGCGTGGGCTTCATCGCGCACGTGGTCGTGAAGCTCGCGAAGGGCGAGGTGCGGCGCATCCACCCGCTCATGTGGGTCGCTTCCCTGATGTTCATCGCGTATTTCACGATCGAGCCCCTCAAGGCCCTCCTGGCTGGGTAGTGTCGTCAGCGACGTCCTGCGGCCCCGTACGCTTGAAGCGTGCGGGGCCGTAGTCGTGGACGCCCAGCACGGGGAGGGACTCGATGTACCGCCTGACGAACGCGGTGAAGTACTACGACTGGGGCTCGACGACGGCGATCCCCGGCTTCCTGGGGACGGAGCCCGACGGGCGCCCGGTCGCCGAGGTCTGGATGGGGGCTCACCCGTCGGGGCCGTCGTGGGCAGCCGGCCGCAGCCTCCTGGAGATGATCGAGTCGGAGCCAGCCGAGATGCTCGGCGAGCGGGTGGTGGGGGAGCACGGTCCGCGGCTGCCCTTCCTCTTCAAGATCCTCGCCGCGTCCCGGCCGCTGTCGCTGCAGGTGCACCCGAACCGCGCGCAGGCGATCGAGGGTTTCGCACGCGAGAATGCGGCCGACGTCCCGCTCGCGATGCGCGAGCGCAGCTTCCACGACGACCAGCACAAGCCGGAGATGCTCCTCGCGCTGACCCGGTTCGAAGGGTTGTGCGGGTTCCGCAGCCCGCGCCGGGTCCTGGAGCTCCTGGAGCCGCTCGGTGGCCCGCTCGCGGAGACGATCCGTACGGCGCTGCTCGCCGACCCGTCGGCCCGCGGCACGCAGGCGGCCTTCGAGGGCGTCCTCGAGGCGCGCGGGAGCGTGGCGCCCTCGGACATCGAGGAGACGGTCAAGGGGTGCGAGGCGCAGCTCGTCACCGGGTTCGGTGACCACCGTGCCTACGGCACCGTGGTCGCGCTCGCGCACTGGTACCCGGGTGACCCGGGTGCCGTCGCGTCTCTCATGCTCAACCGTTTCACGCTCGAGCCGGGGGAGAGCGCGTTCGTGGGGGCTGGAGTCGTGCACGCGTACCTCGCAGGTCTGGGGCTCGAGACGATGGCGAGCTCGGACAACGTGCTGCGTGCTGGCCTGACGCACAAGAAGATCGACGTCGCCGCCCTGCTCGAGTGCACGGTGTACGACGACAGCCCGGTCGTGCGTCCGGTTCCTGTGCCGGGGCGGGGCGGGCAGCCTGCGACGATCCGCGCGGAGGCGCGGGAGTTCGCGCTCGCGCTGGCGGCGCCGGCGCGAGCGGGCGGTCCTCAGTACGTGACGCAGGACGGTCCGCGCGTAGCCGTGTGCACGCGAGGCTCGCTCGGGCTGCGCGCGGCCGACGGCTCAGAGCTCGCGCTCACGAAGGGCGAGTCCGTGTTCGTCCCTCACTCGGCGGGGCGTCTCGAGGTGCGCGGCGACGGCGAGGCGGTCGTGGTCTTCGTCCCGTGAGCGGGTGGTCTTCGCCGTCGGCGGTGTGAGGCCGGGGCGATCACGTGCCTCGGGTCCGGGGTGTCCACCTACGTTGGACGCATGGTGCGAGGCAGGTGGAGCCGACGGCGGCTGCTGACGGTGATGGCGTTGTCGCTCGCGGGGCTGCTGGTCCTGGGGGCCGGGGTCGTCGCCGGCGGTGTCCTGTGGGCGGACAGCCGCATCGAACGGATCAGCGACCCGTTCGCGGGGCTCGACGACGCTGAGCGCCCGACGGTCGCCCCCGAGGTGGCGCAGGGCGACGGTGCTCCGCTCAACTTTCTCGTGCTCGGCTCGGACTCCCGCATCTCCGCGGGTTCCCCTGAGGACTGGGAGGTCGGCGCGCAGCGCACGGACGCGATCATGGTCGTGCACGTCGCAGCGGACCGCCGTGACGTGACCGTCGTCGGCATCCCGCGCGACTCGTGGGTGCCGATCCCGGGCCATGGCGAGGCCAAGATCAACGCTGCGTACTCGTGGGGCGGGCCTGCGCTGATGATCCGCACGGTCGAGCAGCTGCTCGACGTGCGGATCGACCACTTCGCGGTCGCGGACTTCGAGTCGTTCAAGGACCTGACAGATGCGCTCGGTGGGGTCCAGGTGTCCGTCCCCGAGGACACGTACTCGAAGGGCGAGCTCGTCGTGAAGGCGGGAGAGCAGCGTCTCGACGGCGAGCAGGCGCTCGCGTACACGAGGCAGCGGTACGGGCTGCCCGGCGGCGACCTCGACCGGATGCGGCGCCAGCAGGCGTGGATGCGGTCGATCGTCCAGGAGACCGCGACGACCGGGACCCTCTCGAACCCGGTGCGGCTCGCCAACCTCGTCGAGATCATCACCGGTGCCGTCGCGGTCGACGACAGCCTGGACCGGGAGGCGCTCCTGTCGCTCGCGACGAGTCTGCGGCACCTGCGGGGTGACGACGTGGAGCTCTTGACGGTCCCGCTCGCGGGGTTCGGCTGGAGCCCCGACGGGAAGCAGTCGATCGTCGAGCTGGACCACGGGGGGCTCGAGCTGCTCGCCGAGACGATCGCCGACGACACGGTCGACGACTACGTTCGCGACAACGCGGAGGAGCTCAACGTGCTGGACGGCGTCGTCCGGTAGTGACCCAGATCCCCCTATCTTTACCTCAGGTAATGAACTAAGGTAACGATCTGTGGGGATGGACGACGAGTGCAGCAAGCCGAAGCGACGTGGGACCTCTCAGGCCTCGCTCGGACGTGACCTCGCGGCCGCGCTCACGAAGGTCAACCGCCGCATGCGCGCCGCACGGGGCGAGCAGTCGCTCTCCGAGGGGCAGCTCGGCGTCCTGACCGCCCTCGACCGGCACGGGTCGATGTCGCCGGGCGCGCTCGCCGAGCACGAGCACGTGCGCCCGCCGGCGATGACCCGCACCGTCGCGCACCTCACCGAGATGGGGTTCGTGGCGAAGGTCGACCACCCGACCGACCGTCGCCAGGTGCTCGTCGAGCTCAACGACGCGGGCCGCGCGGTGATCGCCGAGGTGCGTCGCCGCCGCGACCAGTGGTTGACCCAGCAGCTCGGTGCACTGACCTCGGAAGAGCGAGCCCTCCTCGCAGACGCTACGAAACTGATGACACGGATCGCCAACGCATGAGCCAGACCTTCGCCTCCCTCAAGTTCTTCAACTACCGCGTGTGGTTCGTCGCCGCACTCATCGCCAACATCGGCACCTGGATGCAGCGTGTCGCCCAGGACTGGCTGGTCCTGACCGACCTCTCGAACAGCTCCGGCGTCGCCGTCGGCGTCGTCACCGCGCTGCAGTTCGCCCCCGCGCTCTTCCTCTCCCCGTGGGCGGGCGTCCTCGCCGACCGGCTCGACAACCGTCGCCTCCTCATGGTCACCCAGGGTGCGCAGGGAGTCCTCGCCCTCGCCCTCGGTGGCCTGGTCCTGAGCGGCCGCGCCGAGCTCTGGCACGTGTACGTCCTCGCGACGCTCCTCGGCGTCGCGACCGCGTTCGACGGACCTGCCCGTCAGACGTTCGTCGCCTCGATGGTGCCGGACTCAGGCCTGCCGAACGCCGTCGCGCTCAACTCGGCGTCGTTCAACGCGGCGCGCATGATCGGCCCCGGCCTCGCCGGCTTGCTCATCGCCGCCGTGGGGGGCACCGGCTGGGTCTTCCTCATCAACGGCGTGTCCTTCGCCGCGACGATCGGCGCCATGATGCTCATGCGTCGCACCGAGCTGCGCCCCCGGCCGCGCGTCGAGCGCGCGAAGGGCCAGCTGCGCGCGGGTGTCGCCTACGTCCGGCACCGCTCGGACATCATGGTCATCATGATCGTCGCGGGCGTCGTGTCTGCGCTCGGACTCAACTTCCAGCTCACGTCCGCCCTCATGGCGACGACCGTGTTCGGCAAGGGAGCGGGGGAGTACGGCATCCTCGGCTCGATCCTGGCGATCGGCTCGCTCGGCGGAGCGCTGATGGCGGCGCGGCGCAAGCGTCCGCGCGTGCGACTCGTCATCGGCGCCGCGTTCGCGTTCGGTCTCGCAGCGGGCGCGATGTCCCTCATGCCGACGTACGCGACCTTCGCCGTCGCGTCGATCGTCGTCGGCTTCTGCACGCTGACGATGCTCACCTCGGCGAACGCCGCGATCCAGGTCAGCACCGACCCCGCGTTCCGCGGCCGCGTCATGTCGCTCTACATGATGGTGCTCATGGGCTCGACCCCGCTCGGCTCGCCGCTCGTCGGCTGGATCGGGCAGACGTTCGGCGCACGCTGGTCGATCGGCGTCGGCGCGATCGCGTCGCTCGTCGTCGCGGTGGGCGCGCTCCTGTGGACGCGCAAGCACTGGAACTTCGAGCTGCGCTACCGCGTCAGCGGGCGGCCGCACGTGCAGGTGCACTACCTCCCGCCCGTCGACTCACGGGCTGCCGTCCTGCGTTCCGAGGCCACCGAGCAGTCGCGGGACACGGCGACCGCGGCGTAGCTCTGCGCCTGGGCCCGCACCCCGTGGTGGGCTGGATCGGGGACCTGCGTCGGACCCGCTGGGCTGACGGCGATCGGGTTCTGGAGCAGGGCGAGGGCGTTGTTCGCCGCCCATACCATCACCCGGATCGCCTGCGTGGACCTCAGAGGCCCGACGCTAGTCCCGCCCGTAGATGTCCCGGGTGTACACCTTGCTCGCGATGTCCGCGAGCTCCTCTGCCTGTCGGTTCGCGACGACGACGTCGGCGCACGCCTTGAACTCTTCCAGGTCTCGGATCACGGGAGAGCCGAAGAACTCGGTGTCCGCAAGGCTCGGCTCGTAGACGACCACCTGGATGCCCTTGGCCTTGATGCGCTTCATGACACCCTGGATCGACGAAGCCCGGAAGTTGTCCGAGCCGGCCTTCATCACCAGGCGGTACATCCCGACGACCTTCGGCTTCCGACGCAGGATGTCGTCGGCGACGAAGTTCTTGCGGGTCGTGTTCGACTCGACGATCGCTGAGATCAGGTTCTGGGGGACGTCGCGGTAGTTCGCGAGCAGCTGCTTGGCATCCTTCGGGAGGCAGTAGCCGCCGTATCCGAACGACGGGTTGTTGTAGTGAGTGCCGATGCGGGGGTCGAGACCGACGCCCTCGATGATCTGTGCCGTGTCGAGCCCGTGCGTCGCGGCGTACGTGTCCAGCTCGTTGAAGTAGGCGACGCGCAGCGCGAGGTACGTGTTGGCGAACAGCTTGATCGCTTCTGCCTCCGTCGAGTCCGTGATGAGCACGGGGACGTGGGGCTCGAGCGCGCCAGCGCGCAGGACCTCGGCGAAGACCTGTCCGCGCGGGGAGCTGTCGCCGACGACGATCCGCGACGGGTGCAGGTTGTCGTGAAGGGCCTGTCCCTCACGCAGGAACTCCGGGGAGAACGCGATCCCGGCATCCGGGTACCGAGCCCGTAGGCCTGCCGTGAAGCCGACCGGAACGGTGGACTTGATCACCACGTACGCGCCCGGGTTCACGCTGAGGACCTGGCTGACGACACTCTCGACCGACGACGTGTCGAAGTAGTTCGTCTCCACGTCGTAGTCGGTAGGTGTCGCGACGATGACGATCTCCGCCGCGGCGTAGGCAGCGTCTGCCTCCGTGGTCGCCGTGATGTTGAGCGGGACGTTGGCGAGGTGATGCTCGATGTCGCGATCCTCGAGAGGCGAGCGCCCCTCGTTGATGGCCGCGACCCTCTCGCCGTCGATGTCGACCGCAGTGACCTCGTGGTGGCGTCCCAACAACACCGCGAGCGAGAGTCCGACGTAGCCTGTGCCAGCAACTGCGATCTTCATGAGTTCCAGCCTAGAGGATCACGCCGCGACAACCGGGCCACGCCCCGGGACCCAGGGAGTGGTGCGGTGTGGCCCGACCTATCAGCGGCGCTCCTGGTCCAGCAGTCCCAAGAGGTAGCTGCCGTAACCGGACTTGGCGAGGGCGGTACCCCGCTCAGCAAGCTCTTCGTCGGAGAGGAACCCACGGCGCCACGCGATCTCCTCAGGGGCGCCGATCTTGAGCCCTTGGCGGTTCTCGATGGTTCGCACGAAGTCGCCTGCCTCAAGGAGGGAGTCAAATGTGCCGGTGTCGAGCCACGCGGTGCCGCGGGGCAGCACGCCGACCTGGAGACGACCCTGGCGGAGATACTCCTTGTTGACGTCCGTGATCTCGTACTCGCCTCGTGGTGAGGGTGCGAGCGCCTTGGCGATCTCCACGACGTCGTTGTCGTAGAAGTAGAGGCCGGGCACCGCATACGAGCTTCTCGGGTGCGTGGGCTTCTCTTCGAGGGAGAGCGCGTGCCCTGCATCGTCGAACTCGACGACGCCGTAGGACGAGGCGTCCGCGACGCGATAGGCGAAGACAGCGCCGCCGTCGACGTCGGCGAAGCGCTGGAGCTGCGACCCGAGACCCGGGCCGTAGAAGATGTTGTCGCCGAGCACGAGCGCGGCCTTCTCTGAGCCGATGAACTCCTCGCCCAGGACGAATGCCTGCGCGAGCCCGTTGGGCTCCGCCTGGACGGTGTACTCGATGGAGATCCCGAACTGTGAGCCGTCACCCAGAAGCCGCTCGAACTGCTCTGCGTCGTGCGGCGTGGTGATCACGAGAACGTCACGGATGCCCGCGAGCAGCAGCGTCGACAGGGGGTAGTAGATCATCGGCTTGTCGTACACCGGCACGAGCTGCTTGCTGACGCCAAGAGTGATGGGGTGCAGTCGAGTGCCGGAGCCGCCGGCCAGGATGATTCCACGCATGGTGACCATGATGCCGCATCGAGGTTGCCCGTGGTCGGATCTGCCCGAGCCTGCGGGTCAGGGAACCTCGGCCAGGTCGCCACGGAGATAGCACGCGAGCACGTCGGCGTACGTGGCACGGATGCCAGCCTCGTGCGTGGTCCGTCGGGCCCCCACGACCTCGTGGGCGTAGCGCGAGACCACGCGGAGGTCCCGGACGTGCGCGGCGGTGTCGACCGGAGGGACATGGAGCTCGCCTGCCCGGCGGTGGCTGATCTGCCGGACGAGCGCCGTCAGTGCGCCGATCGACAGCGCCGACCCGTGGGAGAGGTGCCGCACCCGCGACGAGAGGTCCCCGTCAGCTTCCGCGCGTGCGAGGAATGCGGCTGCCAGCTTGGCGGCGTCGTCGACGTAGAGATAGTCGCGGAGCGTGTCGAGGGGAGCGAACACCTGCACCGTCTGGCGTCGGACAGCCTGCAGGCAGAGCTTCGAGACGAGTCCCTGGTTCTTCGTCAGGTCCTGGCCGGGGCCGAACAACGTGCTGATCCTGCCGAGGACATGGGGAAGGCGACCGGAGAGCGCCGCGGACGTGACCTGCTCGTTGGCCCGCTTGGCCCGCGCGTACGCACTCGTGGGTGCAGGCGCAGTCGACTCGTCGTAAGGCCCGAGCCTGTGGCCGGCGTACACCGAGGCCGACGACGCGAGGAAGAACGCGCCGCGGCCGGAGCAGGCCCGCGCCGCGAGCGCACGGACGAGTCCGTCGAGGACGGCCGTCTCGCGCTCGAACAGGCTGGGGTCGGATCCGATGACGCCAGCTCCCGCCGCCCAGAAGATCGACCACCGTCCTCCGTCGGCGGCCGCGAGGAAGCGGTCCAGGTCCTCGCACAGCGTCCGGACGGCATCAGGCGCGTCGTCCCAAGGCACGCGGGCGCCAGCGAAGAGGCGCGTGCCAGCGCTCCCGGCGAGGTGACGATCGAGCGCGCGCCCGAGGAGCCCTGACCGCCCGACCACCCAGACGAGGTGGGTGTCCATTCAGTCCTCCGCAGCCGCCCGCTGGCCGAACCGCTTGGCGGGATCCTCGAGGGTGACGTAGTTCGGACGCCCCATCGACATGCTCGCAGCGAGACCGAGGTACTCGGCGATGATGCCCAGAGAGCCGAGCGTCACGCCACCGATGACGAGGACGCACACGATCACGGACGTCCAGCCGGCGACGTCAGGTGCACCAGTGATGCGGGCTGCCACCAACCAGGCCGCGAACAGCAGGCCCCCGACCGCGCACAGGCTCCCGAAGGCCGACACCAGTCGCAGGGGGCGGTTGCCGGAGGACAGGACGAGCCGCCAGAAGTGGGAGACCAGGGAACGGAGTCGGTAGTTGGCCGCCTCCCGGCCCTCGGACCGCATGTTCACGCTGATCGTGGCGACGTCGGTCGTCACCCAGCCGAGCGCGATGTCGAGGTAGACGTTCGGACCCGCGTACGCCGAGACGGCCCGCCCGACATCCCCGGCGATCAGTCGGTACGAGTGGAAGGCAGGCGTGTCTCGGGAGGTCAGGAGCGGCAGGACGAGGCGCTTGGCGATCCAGGACGCGGCGTTGCGCAGCGCGCCGTGCGGCGGCGAGTTGCCGGGTGCCGCATAGACGAGGTTGGCGCGCTCGGCGTACGCGGCGTCGATCAGGAGGGCGATCGCGGCGGGGTCGTGCTGGCCGTCCTCGTCCATCGTGACGATCCAGTCGCCGCCCGAGGCGCCCATCCCAGCGATGGTCGCGGCGTGCTGACCGAAGTTTCGGGAGAGCCATACCGGCCGGACCCACGGCTTCTCGGCGGCAAGCGCGCGGATCGCCCGGTCGGAGTCGTCAGGCCCGTGGTCCCACACCAGCAGCACCTCGTGGATGACGAACTCGCGCCCGGCGGGCGTCACCTGCGCGCTGCGGAGGCCCTCGAGCTCGGCGATCAGGGGCGGGAGCGTGGCCGCCCCCCGGTAGACGGGGATCACGACGCTGACAGACACGGGCGACGGAGCGGGACGCTGCGTGCTGGCCAAAGCACCCTCCACTGGTTGGTCGCCCCTGGGCGATCGATCGGCTGACGTCGACCTCCGGACCCAGCTCTTGGACCGTCGCGAAGGCACGCGACAGCACCGGTGCGCCCGAGCGACGGTCCCATGCTAGCCGTGCCGGGGCAGCGTCGATGGACGAGAGGCGTCAGCGGCGACCTCGTCGCGGCTACAGTTGATCTGCTCAGGGCCGCCCTGGGTGATGCCTGCCCCGGCGTCTGTCGACGGTCACCGACCGGTTAGAACGTGAGGCGTGAACGTGATCCGACCAGTCCGCGGCACAGGCCGCACCCGGGCGGTCCGTGCGATCCTCGCCGACCGGCGCGTCGCCTACGTGATCGTCGGAGGGCTCAACACCCTGCTCGGCACGGCCTGGTTCGTCGCCTTCCAGCTGCTGTTCCAGGCGCTGGACGTCGGTCGCTTCGACTACATGGCCGCCCTGGTCTGCGCCCAGGCGGCTTCCATCATGACGTCGTTCCTGGCGCAGCGGTACTTCGTCTTCAGGGTCCGCGGGCACTTCTGGGCAGACCTCGCGCGCTTCGCCACCGTCAGCATGACTGCCTTCGGCGTGAACCTCGCCCTGCTACCGATCTGCGTGGAGCTCCTCGGGTGGCCGAAGATCCCCGCGCAGCTCGCGGTCACGGCGATCATCGCCGTCGCGACGTACATCGCCCACCGGGACTTCTCGTTCCGGCGGCCTGGCACGGCCCCGAGCCCGGGCGACGACGTCCGCACCGATACGGGGCGCACCGACACGGAGGCACTCTCATGAACCCGCGCGTCTCGATCGTGGTCCCGGCATACAACAACGGGGCCGTGATCGCCGAGACCTTGTCATCGATCCTCGCGCAGACCTGGCAGGACCTCGACATCGTCGTCGCCGACCATGCCTCCACGGACGACACCCTCAGCGTCATCCAGCGGTTCGCAGCCACGGACGAGCGCATCCGGGTGTTCTCCACCCCAGCGGGGGGCGGTGCCCTGCGGAACTGGAACCGCGTGACAGAGCTTGCGCATGGCGAGCTGATCAAGCTCGTCTGCGGCGACGACGTGCTGTATCCCACCATCGTGGAGGAGCAGGTCGCCGAGTTCGACAAGGCGTCCGCCGAGGGGCGCCCGGTAGTTCTCGTCGCCTCGCAGCGGGACCTGATCGACACGACAGGCAGCACGTTCGTCCGTGCGCGCGGCCTGGGTGCCCTCGACGGCCGCACCGACGGCAAGGTCGCGCTGAGGGCCACGGTGCGCGCGGGTGGGAATCTCTTCGGGGAGCCCGCCTGCGTGCTTCTGCGCCGCGAGACCCTCGTAGCTGCCGGAGGCTGGCACGACCTCCGCTACTACCTCGATCTCGGGGGATACGCGGGAGTGCTGGCGGCTGGCGACATGATCGCGCTCCGGCGTCCCCTCGCCGCGTTCCGTGTGGGCGGGGGACAGTGGTCCGTCAGGCTCGCCGGACAGCAGGCAGCCGACGCCGCCCGGTTCCACCGCATCGCCCAAGGGCTCGCGCCAGACGTCATCACCGACACAGACGTGCGGATGGGGGACTGGCGCGCGAAGATCCTCGCTCTCCAGCGCCGCGCCGCCTACGTCTTCCTGAGTGCACGGGCGGGACTGCGGTCGAGCGCACGCTGACCGAGCGGTCAGCGTCGCGCAGGATCCGGCATCTCGTACAGCACGATCGTCGGGCCTGCCGTCACGTCGCCGGCCACGCCGCGAGCGACGTGCCGGAGCTGCCGCACCACGTTCAACGGCTCGAGAGGGGTGACGGCGGCGTCGATGTTCGAGGAGCTCCAGCGGCGGACCTCGACGAACTGCTCGTCAAGCTGCTCGTAGAACTCCTGCTCGCGCGCGTAGCGCGCCTCCCGCAGATAGCGCCCGTACATCCCGCTGCTCGTCACGACGTACCGTGCCCGCGGCGCGCGCTCGTCGTCGGCGCTGACCCGCAACCTCCCATCGACCGTCTCGAAGCTGTCGAAGATCGGCCACGGTGCTCCCGGGAGCAAGGGCGTGTAGCCCTCGTAGACCGTGTTGTCCTGGGTGATCCCGTTCGCCTCGAAGTACTTGAGAGCCTCGGCACGGTTGTCGGGCGCGGTGAATCCCACGAGGGCAGCGGCCGACGTCGCGATCTGGTTCGCGAGCACGATGCCGACCACCGTCGCGGCAACCGGAGCCGCAGCACGCCCGAGCCGCGCTGCGCGGAGCACCTCAGCCAGGTGGGCCATGCCGACCGGGGCGAGCAGGAGCACCGTCGTGTACATCGGGAGTCCCCAGCGGTTCCAGTGCAGCGTCAGCACGCTGATCCCGAGCCACATGACGACACCAATGAGGTAGGGGAGCGCGATCAGCACACGTTGCGTGACCAAGCGCCATGCGCCGAGCAGCGCGAGCAGGGTCATGAGCACTCCGAAGTACCGGAAGCCGTCGTCGGCGTAGAAGCCGAGGTTGCCGAAGAACCCGAGTCCGTCTGCACCGAGGTGTCCCGTGGAGTTCTGGCCGACGAGCTGCTCGCGAACGGCGGTGAAGTTCGTGAACAGGACCGGCGACAGCACGAAGACGCAGACGAGGAACGCCACCGGTGCCACGAGCAGATGAGCGACGGTGCGGCGTCCTGCGTGGTCGCGCAGGCCGGCGGCGATGACGCACGCCGCGACGATGACGCCCGCGAGCGCGCCCGGGTACTTCGCGATGAACCCGACCGCCACTGCCGCGCACGCTGAGAGAAGCCACACCCAGCCCGGGCTCTCCATGTATCGCATGCACGCGTACACCACGATGAGCCCTGCCAGCACGAGCGGGACGTCTGGGGTGGCGTAGTGGCTGTTGCTGATCAACGGGGGGAAGAACGCGATCGTGGCGGCTGTCAGGACGCCGATGCGCGGCGACAGACGCCGACCGATCATCATCCCGAGCGGGATGCACAGGATGCCCAGCGCCGCGATGACCGCTCGGGCGATCAGGTAGAAGGGCGCCTGATCGTCCGCGTAGACCAGCTCGGGCGGGGCTCCGTGGACGAGATACCCGTACAACATGTATGCGAAGTACGTGAGCTGGATCTCGAGGTGGTCGGGGCGCGAGAACGCCGCAGGCTCGAAGGAGTTGCGTTCAGCCATGTCGATCGCGCCGCGGACGACGACCCACTCGTCCGGGTGGAGCTGCAGGGGCAGGCCCCAGCCGAGGCCGACGAGCCGCAGGACGGATCCGCCAGCGAGGACGATCACGAACCAGAACCAAGGGTTGAGCGTGAACCGAGGCAGCCGGGAGCGGATACGCGCACGCGCGGGAGCGTCCGTGGCGTCCCGTCGTCCCGTGGTGATCGGCACGGTCACGTCGTCGGCTCCGAAGCCCGGTCGCGGCGCAGGGCGTGCACTGCCTCGACCAGCGTGAGTGCACGGGCCTCGAAGCTGTGCTCAGCTCCCACCCGGTGGGCGAGAGCGATCCTGGTCGCGTCGTCAGGGAACGCAGCTGCGAGGCCTGTCGGTGAGGCGAGGGCGACCAGGTCTTCGGGGCTCGAGTACTCGAGGACAGCGCCGTCGAACAGCTCGCTGATCCCGGTGACGGGGTCGCTGACGACCCGGGCGCCGCTGGCCACAGCGTCGAAGATGCGGTTGGCGATGAACCCGTCACGTGCCATGTCGGTCCAGTGGTCGTTGAGGACGACCCCGGCCCCGCGATACAGGTCGCCCAGCTGCTCGTTCGGGAAGTACGTGCCCTGGTGGAGCGACGCGGGGATGTAGGGCTCCCACCGCGTTCCCCAGACCTTCGGTTCGAGTCCTGCCCGGATGGCGTCCATGACGATCGCACGCGGGTGGTCGTGACGTGCCTGTCCGACGAAGACGACGTCGTCCGTGCGCCCGGCACCGTCACCCTGGGGGTGGAAGACGCGTGGATCGGTCGCCTGATGCAGGACCCGCACCTGCGTGCCCGTTGCTGCAGTCATCCGCGCGGCCCACGTGTGCGAGGCGGCGAACACGAGGTCGAAGCCGGCGATCTCCTCGGCGGAGACCTCGTCCGGGTGGCTGATCACCCACAGGATGTTGAGGCGGCCGGGCTGAGGGCTCGCCACGTCAAGGCCTCGCACGACGAGGGCGACGTCGTCGAAGGCGCTCGCGGGACCGTGATGCGCCCCATGACGCATGACGACGGCTTCTTGACCCGCCTTCCGCAGCCCGGCTGCCAAGGCCTCGCAGAAGTGCGTGTCCCCCCAGGCATCGCCGCGAGGGCCGGCGTTCGCCGAGTTCTTGATGCTCCAGCGCAGGCGAGGAACGAGGTTGCCGCCGCCCAGGTCCACCGAGTCACGGAACGGCGTGCGGATGACGACGGGCCGTGGCGCCGCGTACGGCGGCGCGTCGAGGCCCATCGCCACGATCTGGAGCCCCACCGCATGGTAGAGATGCCCCTCGGCCTTCGGGAGACGGCCGCGCCACCGGGCCATGAAGATCCGCCGGTTCTCGCGGATGTTCGCGCCTCGTCCTGGCGTCTTGCTCTCGTGGTGCTCGATCACTGAGGTCGTCGCGACGGCGAAGCGTCGGCCGGTGAGCTCCGTGGCGCGGAGGCAGAGGTCGACGTCCTCCATCCCGTTGACGTAGATCGGGTCGAAGCCCTTGAGGGCGATGACGGTTCTGGCGTCGTAGAGGGTCGCCGCTGCCGTGACCGCGGAGAACTCGAGCGGCGCGACCTTGGCCGCATCTTCGCGCGGGCTGTGGGCCAGCAGGTGGACCGGAAGGGCGTCGTCGGCGGGGAACACCGTGCCCGCCGCCTGGATCGTGTCGTCAGGGTAGAGGAGGAGCGGCTGCACGCCGACGACGTCACCCTGCCTGAGACGTTCGACGAGGGGAGCGAGCCAGCCGTCGCGGGTGACGGTGTCGTTGTTCAGGAACAGGATCAGCTCGCCGGTCGACTCCCGGACCCCGATGTTCGACCCGATGGCGAAGTTGAGGTTTCGGGGCGTGCGGACGAGACGGACGCGGTCGATGCCTGCGAACATGGCGCTGAGCGCGAGCGACACCTGGGCCGAGGAACCGTTGTCCACGACGATGACCTCGACGTCGGCCCCTGCGCATGTCGACAAGACTGCATCGACGGCGTGGCCGGTCATGCGTGAGTCCTGGTAGGTCGGGATGACGACCGACACGCGCCCGGAGGTGCGCTGGTCCGCCGTCGCACGCAGCTCGTCCCAGTCCACGAGAGCCTTGCCGAGCACGGCGAACTGCCAGTGGTCGGACTCCGAGGTCGTGATCCGGACGTCGTCGGAGGCGGCGGCGTCGTCGTCGTAGTCACAGCCGATGAAGGGCAAGCACTGGGGTGTCGTGAGTCGTGCGACCCGGATCGCGTAGTCGTGGTCGACCCATCGGCGCAGCGCCGTGTCGAAAGGGCCCACCTCGCGCGCGATCTCTCGATCGACCACGAGGACGTTGAGGTCGATGTGGTTGAGGACGAGCAGGTGGTCTATGTCGCCGCGGTAGGCGCGATAGGTGACGGTGTCGTCGCCGCGGAGCAGTCGTGTCCCGGAGTATCCCGCGCGGATACCGTCCCGGTGCATTGCGCGCAGCATGGAGTCGAGGAAGTGTGGGCGCCACTGGTTGTCGGAGTCGAGGAAGGCGACGTAGGCCCCCCGGGCGATCTCGAGGGCACTGTTCCGGCTCGCGCAGACGCCGCTGTGCTCGTTCGCGACGACGCGGATCCTCGGGTCCGAGCTCGCGAACTGCCTGAGGACGGCGAGCGTGTCGTCGGTCGACCCGTCGTCGACCACGACGAGCTCCCAGTCCTGGAACGTCTGGGCCTGGATCGAGCGCACAGCGTCGGTGACGCGTGCCCCTCGGTTCCACACCGGCATGATCACAGAGACTGTTGGCGCACCGACCGGTGGCAGCGGCGACGCGCTCACGTCGGCGAGCCACGCCGCCTCGGCGTCCGCGTCCCACTCCGCGGTCGTGCGCGAGCGGGTGAGACCTGCTTGGGTCGCGACACGCGAGGCGCTGGCGACCATGGTCGACCGGGCCTCGCCCCAGGTGACCTGGCGGTGCTCCGGCGCATAGGCGAGGGGAAGCCTCGTCTCGGGGGTCAGGAGTGCGACGAAGGCCTCGACGATGCCCCATCGTTCGCCGGGCTCCAGAGCCTGACCGTCCAAGGGGCCCAGGAGAGTCGACGGGTCGAACAAGGGGGACCAGGGCTTGTCGAGCCCGTCGGTGCGCAGGTAGTCGAGCACGGCAGACAACGATCCGCTGCGCCACGCGGTCGTGACGTGGCCAGGTAGCGTCCCCATGCTGATCAGCGGATGCGGCGAGTACCCCCGCCTGTGGCCGACCTTGACGAGGTGTCGAGCAGCAGCCTCGGGGCTCTTGAACTGGCGCCCCGTCTGGGCAGCATAGAACTCCGCGTCGAAGAGGCCGGACTCGACGAGGAGCCGCCATGCCGGTGGCTTCGTCGCGGTATCGGTCTTCGAGGGCCCTGCCACCAGTCGGCGCGAGCCCCGGAGGAGCCTCCTCAACAATGGCATGGGCGTGTGCCTGACTGGCATCGTGCGGGTGGTCCTCTCAGGTTCGGCAGGCTGCACCTGCGAACGTCGTCCTGTGGCACTTCGGGCATCGGTCCAGAGCGACCCTACGGCAGATGCACCTGCATCGTGGTAGATCGTGGCTGGCGGGAGATGACCTCGAGGGAGCGCCCGGCGACCGACCCGGTGGTCCAGCTCTTGACGACGGCCTGCTCGTCGGGGCGGTCGGTGTCATCGAGCACGATGAGCGAGCCATCGCGCAGGTGTCGCGCCAACAGTGGGAATGCGGGCTGACGGCTCATCGGCTGTGCATCTCCGGGAGGGCCGTCCACCAGGACGATGTCAAGCTCTGGAATGTCGGTCAGGGTCTGTGTCGAGTACCACATGTCCTCACCGTCAGAGAATGGGGCGAGCGGGGCGATCCGAAGGTCGACGAGGTCGTCGAGACCGAGCCGCCGCAGCTCCTGCCTCGTCTGGTTCCCGAAACGCGGGTCGTGCTCGAGCGAGATCAGGTGCCCGCCTCCGCGGGCGCGCAGGGCGGAAGCGATCCAGACCGAAGAAGCGCCTGACCCGCACTCGAGGACGGTGGGGTGGGCGTCAGCCTCGAGGATCGCGGCGACCAGGACGTGGAGCGTCGTCGCTGTCGCAGCCCACCCGCCCAGCGTGGGCCACCGGACGGGGCCCGGGCCAGCGACACGGTCGGCCATCTGGGACAGGTCGAGGACCGCGGACGGCACCTGCTCGACCGCTGTCGTGAGGTTGACCGTCCTCCGGTACGTCATGGCGAGGGTACGGTCGATCCGGTCGAGCAGCTCGGAGTGCCGCTCGACCGCTCTGCTGACCGGGACCCCGCGGCTCGGGGCCTGACCCACCGAGCCGAGAGAGTGCTCGAGGAATGCGGCAGAGGCCTCGACGCGCGTCTCCAGCCGGGCCAGGGTGAGGTCCTGGACAGCGAGGCGCTGGGAGTCCTTGCGTGCGAGCTTCTCCGACGCACCTGCCCAGCGATCCAGGTCGTGCTGGAGAGCGCGGAGGTGCCGATTCGTCTCACGCGATGTCGAGCGCACCAGCTGGGCGAGAGCGCGCGCGCTGAGGAAGAGAGCGACGCACAGGTTCACCAGCGCGAGCGCGACGAGCGTCACCGCGGTCTCGAGCTTGCCGAGCCCGCCGGCAAGTGCGGCTCCTGACGCCACCAGGATTGTCGTGGCGTAGCCGAGCCTCCGCGCGAAGTGCATGACAGTTCCCTTCGGGACGTGACGCGGCGTCAACTGCGCCGGAGTCGGCGACTGAGCTCGGCAAGCATCCCACGAGCCCCCGCGCGGATCATGGCGGCACTGGCGCGGAATCCCCTCGGTGCGGCGCCCTGTGGGGCAGGTCGCGGAGCGGTGCGGCGGGACTCCTTCTCGAGCCTGGCGATCTTCTTCGTCAGCTGCCGCTCTCGCTCGGCGGGGCCAGGTACAGGTTCGTCCGTCGGCGCGGACACGTCGAGAGCGGTGAGGGCGCCCTCGAGGGCAGGAGTCCACCAGATCCCCCAGACGGCGTCGATCTGCGTCTGCAGGTCGCCTGCCGGGAGGTTCCTGCTGGCGCGCTCGTGCGCGGCCGTGCGCAACAGGCTCACCGGCGCGTCCGGGCCCGGCATCCGCACGAGGCCCGCATCGTGCTCGCCGGCGAGCTTGACGAGCTCGCCCAGGACGCCGGGGCAGAGCGCTGCGCTCACGGGGACGTCCAGTCGGAACGCCGCGGGAAACACGTCCTGGGGAGCATGCTCGACGAGCGAGACGCGCGGCTCGCCCTCGAGCCACTCGCGCAGCAGCCGGAGCTCGAGGTCCGGATCGTCGAGAGGCGGGCGTCGGCCGTCGTGCAGGCGAGACCACGGGGCGACGAGCGAGACGTGCAGGTCCGTGAAGCTCGACGCCAGGAGATGGTCGACGCACACGCGAGCGCGCGCCGCGTCGACCTCCTGCGCGACGACGACGGCGTGAACCATCGGGACGCGCCAGACGCGCCCACCCGTCGTGCGTCGACGACGGATGAGCGGTGCACGCTGTGCCAGGTAGGGCTTGTCGTGGTGCAGGACGTCGTCGAGTCGACGCTGAGCGTTCGTCGGCCCCAGGTGCCACGCGACAGCGTCACGGGCTGGCACGAACACCGCCCCGCGTGCTGCGAGCCGGTAGGCGAGGTCGGAGTCCTCGCCGAGAGCCAGCGACGTGTCCATACCGCCCGACGCCATGTAGAGGTCGCGTGAGACCGAGCCGGCCGCGCCGGTGAAGGTGGAAAAGACGTACGGGCTGTCGGTGTTCAGGTCGTCGGTGCGGGCGTAGACGTCCTCGACCCACTGGCTCCTTGTGCCGTCCACCTCGAGCTGCCGGGCCAGGTCCTCGTCGGTCGTTGCACCGGCGATGTCCGACGGCGCGACGTCCCACGAGTCGACAAAGCGGATGTCGCCCTTCGTCGCGACGTCCTTCAGCCGATCGTGCCATCGCAGGTGGGCAGTGAGATGGTCCGCCGGGACGACGATGTCGGAGTCGAGCCAGACGAGGATCTCGCCTGTCGTCGCGAGCACGCCCTCGTGGCACGCATTGGCTCGGCCCCAGCCCTTCTCGGGGCGGATGATGCGCGTGTTCTTGTGGTGGACCTCGGGAAGGACGTATGGCTCGGGAGAGCCGTCGTCCACCACGACTACCTCGACGAGGTCCTCTGGATAGTCCTGACGGGCCAACGAGGCCATCGTGAGGTCGAGCGTGTCGGCTGAGCCGAAGGCGGGGACGATCACGGCGACCGTGCGGTGCGGGCGCCAGTCGTGCGGCAGGTCGATCATCGCGTCACGCCATCTGTTCCGGCGAGCGACGCCCGGAACTCCTGACGTGCGGACCCCAGTCTGTTCCCCTTGTGACACCGCTGTAGAGTAACAGCCGATTATCGGCGACCGAGGAGGGGTGGGGGCGTGGCAGGTTCTGAGCCGATGGTCGCCGACAGCAGCGTCTCTCTCGGCGATCTGCTCGACGTGCTCGAGCGGCTTCCCTCTGGTGAGCCGGTGGAACTGACGCTCGCCGACCTCGACGACCTGCGCGCCCTGACCGTCCTCGCTATCGACCGGTTGCCGGCCACCACGGTGCGGATCACCGTCAAGCGCTACCGTCCCCCGCTCGCACGCTGGCGCGGGTCGCTGGGCTACCTCCCGGGCCTGGCGTCGTCTCGAGTCTCCTGGCCGGCGGCTCGGACCGGCCCGGTCGAGGTGGAGGTCGTGCTCCGCGAGCCTCTCGACCTCTCCACCGTTGCGGCGGCGGTCTGCGACATGCTTGTCCCCACCAACGTCGCGGCCTTCTGGGGCTCGCCCCAGCTCGCCGTCGCCCCGGGGACCGGCGCTGACGTCCTCGCGCTGCTGCCGCAGCCATGGGCGCTGCGACCGCAGGTCGAACCCGAGCCTGACGTGCTTCTCGCCACCGACATCCTCCTGGCTCCGCCAGACTTCGACGCCTCCGGCATCCAGCATCGGAGCCGCCTCGACGTCGCGCCAGGGCCCGCGCTCGGCGGGACGGCCGGTCCGCTCATCGACCTCAGGAAGCACAACCCGATCGGGCGGCTCGGCAAGGTTGGCGGCGAGTGGCCGGCGCGCAGGGCGCGGATCGCCACCACGGGCGTCGACCGGTGGGTCCTGTCCGTCGAGGGCGAGCCGGTCGTGGTTCTTGACAACCGGGCTGAGATTCCGTCGTCGGTCGTCGAGCTGCTCAGGCCGTGCTCGACGCTGGACCTCAGCAGCATCGACGAGCCCGCGGACCCCGCGACGGCGGGCGCCCTCGCCACGAGGCTCGCCGAGCTCGCCGCTACCGGGGTCGTCCTGCACAGCGGAGCACACCTCGTCCAGCACGTCCCGACGCTCGCGTCGACGGTCCGCGACATCATGGGACGCGCAGCAGCGCCCGCGTCCGGTTTTGCCAACCTTGCCCTCTCGGTCGAGCAGCGTCGCGCGTCGATGCGCGAGCACGCGGGCGTTCTCGCGCTGGGGCGTGCGGCGGAAGGGCTCGGAGCGGCGCGCATGCTCCCGCACGTCACCGCGCTGCTCGTGACGAACAGGCCCGAGCTGGTCGAACATGCGGTCGGGTTGATGGTCGCGCAGACCTACCCGTACCTCGACGTCCTGGTCGTCACGCACGGGAGAAGTGCGCCGGACACGAAAGCATGGTCCGACGAGGCGCGAGCGAAGCTCTCGGGGTGCATCGAGCTCCCGGCTTCGGTGCCGTTCGGCGACGCGCTCGCGCTGGCGACCGAGAGGGCGGCGGGGCCGCTCGTGCTGAAGATCGACGACGACGACCACTACGGGCCGGAGTTCGTGTGGGACCTCGTCCTCGCGCGGCTCTTCTCGGGAGCCCAGGTCGTCGGGAAGCAGGCGGAGTTCACCTACCTCGAACCGTTCGACGTGACGGTCAGGCGCGGCTTCGGGGTGGAGACATACTCCGAGCAGGTGGCGGGCGGCACGATGCTCATGTCGGTCGCGGACATCGCGCAGGTCGGAGGATGGCGAGGTGTGCCGCGCGCCGTCGACCGTGCTCTGATGCAGCGGTTCGTCAAGGCCGGCGGGGTGACATATGTCGACCGAGGCATCGGTTTCGTCTACGTGCGGCACGGCCGCGGGCACACGTGGAGGGCCGACGCGGGGCACTTCCTGCGCAACGCCAGGGAACAGTGGTCCGGACTCTTCCTGCCCGCGCTCGGCTGACCTGAGAGGCCCTGCGCCGCCGGCGTCCCCCGGGGAGCGGCCGGCTCAGCCGAGCCGCTCGACGACGTAGTCCACGGCCTGCGTGAGCCGTGCGACGTCGTCGGGATCGACGGCGGGGAACACGCCGACGCGCAGCTGGTTGCGTCCGAGCTTGCGGTAGGGGAAGACGTCGACGACGCCGTTGTCGCGCAGCGCCGCGACGACGGCGGTCGCGTCGATCGTGTCGTCGAGGTCGATCGTCGCGACGACGTTCGAGCGGGCGGCCGGGTCGGTGACGAACGGCGTCGCCCAGTCGCGGGCGTCGGCCCAGTCGTAGAGGGTCGCGGCGGAGCGTGCGCAGCGCTCGGCCGACCAGGCGAGACCGCCCTGGGCGCCGAGCCACTCGACCTGCTCGGCGAGCATGACGAGGGTCGCGACGGCGGGGGTGTTGAGGGTCTGGTCGAGGCGCGAGTTGTCGACCGCGATCTTGAGCGAGAGGATCTCCGGGATCCACCGCTCGCTGGCGAGGCGTTCGGCGCGCTCGACGGCGTCGGGGGAGAGGACCGCGAGCCACAGCCCGCCGTCGGAGGCGAAGACCTTCTGCGGTGCGAAGTAGTAGACGTCGGTCTGCGAGACGTCGACTGCGAGGCCACCGGCCCCCGACGTCGCGTCGATCGCGACGAGCGATCCTTCGGAGCCTGCGGGGCGCACGACGGGCGCCATCGCCCCTGTCGACGTCTCGTTGTGCGGCCAGGCGTACAGGTCGACGTCGTCGCGGAGCTCGGGCAGGACGACGGTGCCGGGCTCGGCTGTCCGGACGAGCGAGTCGGCGAGGAACGGGGCTGCCGACGTGGCCTTGGCGAACTTGGCGGAGAACTCGCCGAACGCGGCGTGCGAGGCGCGGTCCTCGACGAGGGAGAACGTCGCGACGTCCCAGAACGCGGTCGCGCCACCGTTGCCGAGCGCGATCTCGTACCCGTCCGGGAGGTCGAAGAGGTCGGCGAGCCCGGTGCGGACGCGGCGCACGACGTCGCGCACGGGTGCCTGACGGTGGGAGGTGCCGAGGAGGGAGCGGCCGGCCGCGGCGAGGGCTGCGACCTGAGCATCGCGGACCTTCGAGGGGCCTGAGCCGAAGCGGCCGTCAGCGGGGAGGAGGTCGGTGGGGATCTGGATCGTCTCGGGCACTCTCAGAGGATAGCGGCGCCGCCCGTGCTGACACCGTGTTCGCCTAAACTGTCCCAGGACACCGACAACAGGAGGCTGGGTAGCGTGAGCGACCTCATCGACACCACCGAGATGTATCTCCGGACGATCTACGAGCTGGCCGAGGAGGGCATCGTCCCGCTCCGTGCCCGCATCGCCGAGAGGCTGGGGCACTCGGGGCCGACGGTCTCCCAGACGGTGGCCCGCATGGAGCGTGACGGCCTCGTGGTGGTGTCGGGGGACCGCCATCTCGAGCTGACTCCAGACGGTCACGCGAAGGCGATGCGGGTCATGCGCAAGCACCGCCTGGCGGAGCGTCTCCTGACCGATGTCATCGGTCTCGAGTGGGAGTACGTCCACGACGAGGCGTGCCGCTGGGAGCACGTCATGAGCGACCGCGTCGAGAAGCGGCTCCTCGATCTGCTGGACCGTCCCACGCACTCTCCGTACGGCAACCCGATCCCCGGACTCGGCGAGCTCGGGGACGAACGTCCCGAGCAAGGGTTCCTCGAGGGAGTGGTGTCCCTCTCGGTCGTCAGCGGCCTCCTGGCCGACGGCGAGAGCCGCACGGCGCAGGTGGCGCGGCTGGGTGAGCCGCTGCAGACCGATGTCGTGCTTCTCGCGCGGCTCGCGTCCGCCGGTGTCGTGCCTGGTGGCACCGTCGTGCTGACCGCGACGGGGCGGGACGTCGCGGTGACGGCGGAAGGCAAGGACACGGTTCTCGAGCTCCCGGCCGAGGTGTCGAGGCACATCTTCGTGGGCTCCTGAGCCCCGTCGAACCCCGCGAGAAGTTGTCGTGACCGGAGCGTGACATTCGCGCATCTCATGGGGTACCTTCGATCTGGCCTCATCCGGAACCCCGGAGGAGGCGCACCTGCAGAACGCCGAGCTCTGCCACTGCAGGTGTCGCACCACAGACCGCTGGCAGAGGCGGGGGAACCACCAACGGCTCCGGTTCGCCGGAGACTTGGGGTGAAGTCGGCCGGTTCGCCGGTCGGCCGGGCAGCTCTCTAGCCCGAACCCGACAGCTAACTTCGTAGGCGTTCATGGAGAGGCTCAACTACGTGACGCTCAGCACGACTCGCGCCAAGCACCGCGCGGCCCGTCGTCCCATCAGCCAGGTCATCGTCGACGCGGCAGGGGACAACCTCAGCACCGCGGGGAAGCGCACCGTCGCTGTCGCCGCGACCTCCGGACTCCTCGTCTCGATGCTGGGCACCTCTGCCAGCGCGGCCACCGACGCGAACGTGTCGATCGGCACGGCAGACGTCTCCGCACTCACCTCCCAGGCTCGCGCCCAGCTCCAGGCCGCCCCTGCGGTCACGGTCGCTGACGCGTCCTGGTCCGTCTCGGCTGGGACGGTCAAGCCCGTCAAGGTCAAGCCGGCCCCCGAGGCCCGCCAGATCGTGTCTGAGACCCCTCGTGCGAACGAGAGCGCGTCCCGCAGCCAGACCCGCACGCCCGCCGCCGACGAGACGCAGAGCGCTCCGAAGTCCGCCGAGAAGACGGCGCCTCCGGCCGCCGCGTCCGGCTCCGCGGTCATCGAGATCGCCTCCCGCTACGTGGGCGTCCCGTACGTCTACGGCGGTACGACGCCGAACGGCTTCGACTGCTCCGGCTTCACGAGCTATGTGTACGCCCAGCTCGGCATCGACCTCCCGCGCAGCTCGGGTGCCCAGCGCGGGATGGGCACCGTGATCCCGCGCAGCCAGGCCAAGCCCGGCGACCTCATCTGGACCCCGGGCCACGTGGCGATCTACGCCGGTGGCAACACCCAGATCGACGCCCCGCGTCCCGGCAAGTCGATCCAGTTCCGGAACATCTGGCAGTCGAACCCGACGTTCATCCGTCTCGGCTGAGCACAGCAGACTCCTCGACAAGGCCCGGACCGTCTCTGACGGTCCGGGCCTTCGTCGTGCCCAGGAGACGGCGAGGCGCGAGGCGCGCAAGCTCCCGCGATCGTGGGTGAGACCCGCACCGAGCAGGGCATAGGCAGGGTGTTGAGAGGGTAAAGTCGAAGCACGGAGGGCGCGACGAGCGTCTGCCGCGGAACTCAGAGAGGAGCTCGCAGATGACGCACCGCGACGTGGTCCTGGTGGGGGTGGACGGGTCCTCGCCGAGCCTGCACGCGCTCGACTGGGCTGCCGCCCAGGCGCTCCGGCTCGGTTGGCCGCTGCACGTGGTCTGCGCCTACTCCCTGCCGTCGTTCACGGCAGCGAGCCTCGACGGCGGTTATGCGGCCCTCGACGACACTGCGATCCTCGACGGCGCCAAGGCCGTCCTGGAGGAGGCGAAGGCCCGTGCCGAGGCCACCGGCATCGAGGTCCGGGCGTCGGTCACGACCGGGGACCCGGCGGGCGTCCTCGTGGACATGTCTCGTGAGCACCGCCTCGTCGTGGCGGGCACGCGCGGGCACGGTGGTTTCGCTGGGCGGCTCCTGGGAACCGTGTCGTCGGCGCTCCCCGCGCACAGCCACTGCCCGACGGTCGTCGTCCCGTACCTCGGTGAGGACGGCGAGCGCACCGCGATCTCCTCGGTGGCGTCGAACGCCGGTCTCGAGCCGGTCGACCAGCGGCCGCTGTTCCCGATCCGTCGCATCGTCGTCGGCATGGACGGGTCGCCGACGGCGGAGGGGGCGCTCCGGGCAGCGCTGCTGCAGCAGAAGGTCTGGGACTGCGAGCTGGTGGCGGTCGCCGGGGTCCCCGTCGGGGCCGGGGCCGGGTTGCTCGCGTGGCTCCCGGCTGCTGTCGACCACGAGGCCGTGCTCGCGGACGTCGCTGAGGGTCTCAACGTCATCGTGGACCGGGTCCTCGCGGACTTCCCGGGGCAGAAGGTGCGGCGGATCGTGCTCGACGGTACGGGTGCCGAGCTGCTCACCGAGTTCTCCACGGCTGCTGACCTGGTCGTCGTCGGGTCGCGCGGCCGGGGCGGGTTTGCGGGCCTGCTCCTCGGTTCGACGTCGCAGGCCGTCCTGCACCACGCTAAGTGCCCGGTCATGGTCGTGACCAAGAAGTCGAGCGACGCGGTCGCCTCGGCTGACGAGGCCGAGCAGGCCGGCTGACGGCGCTGCGTCAGCCGCGCAGGACGAGGGTGCAGCACTTGGCCCCGCCGCCGCCGAGCAGCAGCTCGGGCAGGTCGACGGGGACCGGGGTGTAGCCACGCTCCCGGAGCGCGTCCGCGAGGCGCGTCGCGCGCGCCGCCATGACGATGTGCTCGCCGTCGCTCACTGCGTTGAGCCCGAGCACGGCCGCGTCCTCGTCGGTCGCGTTCAGGGCGTCCGGGAAGAGGCTGCGCAGCCGCTCCTGCGAAGGGCCGCTGAAGGCGCTCGGCAGGTACGCGACGTCGACGGTCTCGCTGCCGTCGCCGCCCTTGAGGACCATCAGAGCGGTGTCGAGGTGGTAGAAGCGCGGGTCGACGAGCTCGAGGGTGACGACCTCGCGGCCCAGGACGTCGCTCGCCTCGGCGTGCGCCTCGCGCGACGTGCGCAGCCCGGTGCCCGCGAGCAGGAGGTCGCCGACGAGCAGGAGGTCGCCTTCCCCCTCGTTCGTCTCGACAGCCTCGTGCGGGCGGAAGCCGAGCTCTGCGAGCCGCGCGAGATAGGCCGGGCCCTCGGCGGCGCG
This sequence comes from Flavimobilis sp. BM9, assembly GCF_058313055.1. NCBI lineage: Bacteria > Bacillati > Actinomycetota > Actinomycetes > Micrococcales > Jonesiaceae > Flavimobilis > Flavimobilis sp. BM9. The sequence continues at coordinate 50,233 of NZ_JBZEMO010000005.1, forward strand.
CTCCGCGTGCGAGAACTTCGCGCCGTAGGCGACACCCCCCACGACGGTCGCGCCGTTCGCGGCGTAGACCATGTCCGGGAGCCCGGGGAGCGGGTCGATGAGCTCGACCGTGTGCCCGAGGTCGACGTGGACGTCCCGCAGCCGCTGCCACTGCGTCATGGCGGCGGCCTGGTCCACGGGGACCGAGGTGTCCATCCACGGGTTGATCTCGTAGGAGACGGTGAAGTAGGTGGGCGGGCACATGAGGTAGCGGGCCGGCACGGTCACGTCCCTTCGACCTGGAGGGGTGCGGCCGCGGGGTCGGCCTGCTCGACGATGCGTACCGGCTCCCCGATGCGGAGGGGAGGCGGGCCGAACGCTCCGGCAGCCTGCCGCACGACCCCGCGTGCGAGCGCCCGGCCGCCGATCGCGCCGACTGCGGCACCGACGCCGAACGGGACGAGGCGCCCGAGCGCGAGGCCGGACTGCTTGGCGAGGTACCGCTTGAGGAACCTGCCCGTGAGGACCTTGTTGACGCGCTTGATCGTGGTGGACGGCGCGGCTGCGGCCAGGACGCGTCCCCACGCGACCGGGCTGATGCCGGCGGTCGCGAGAGCGGCGGTGCCGTCGTCGCCGAGGATGGCGGCGAGGACCAGCGCCCGGCGGCGCTCGACGTCGTCGACGGCGATGCCGTGCACGTCCGCGACGGCGAGGGTGTACGCGGCCGATGCCGCGAAGAACGTCGCGAGGTCGCTCACCGTGAGCGCGGTCGCGGTGGCGGTCCCGACCGCGGGGATCGCGGCTGCCGCTCCGACCGCGGCTCCGGTCGAGGTGACGACGCGCAGGAACTCCTTTTCGAGGAGCGCGAGGATCTGCTCGGGGCTCGCTTCGGGGTTGCGGGCTGCGACACGGTCGACGTGCGCACGGATCACGGGGGAGGGGATCCGCACCGCATGGTCGAGCGCGGCCTCGAACGCGCTGCGGCGGTCGGAGCTCTTCCCGCTGATCTGCGCGGCGGCTGCCATCGTCAGATGCCGTCCTCGGAGGAGTGGGAGACCGTCTCGCCCGTAGCCTCGTCGATGACGCTCAGGGTGACGGTCGCGCCGGACTTGATCGTGCGACCGACCGTGCAGCTCGCGTCGATCGCGCGGCTGACGACGGCGAGCAGGCGGTCGCGTGCGTCGGGCTCGAGGGCGGAGAGGTCGACCTCGAGCTTCTCGACGAGTTCCGTGTAGCGCTCTTCCTCGACGTTCTTCACGGTCGTCACGTCGATGCGCGCGGCGTAGTCCGGGCCGAGGCGTCGCGCGAACGCGACGTCGGAGGACAGTCCGGTGCAGCCGACGAGCGCGAGCTTGAGGAGCTCGCCCGGGGTGAAGCGGCCGTCGTGCTCGGTCGAGCCGATCGCGACGCGGGCGCCGCGGCCGTTGAAGCCGGCGTACTGGCGGGGGCCGACCCGTTCGATCCAGACGGCGTCGGGGGCGACGGCAGGGACGGTCTCCTCGGCGAGGGCGGCGGCAAGAGCGGGGTCGAAGGTCATGGGGTCAGTTTTCCACGGGCCTGCGACGTGCGCGGATCGGCGGGCGTCGACATCCACCTGGAGAGACCGGCGCCCGAGCTACTCGTCGAGCGCGGCGAGCCACGTGGTGAGGATGCGCTCGAGCTGGACCGCGTCCCGTTCCGGCAGTGCTGCGAGCAGGCGGGCCTCGTTGGCGAGGTGCTCGGTGAACGCGTCGTCGATGAGGGCGCGGCCTGTGGGGGTGAGCGCGACGACGCGGCTTCGACCGTCGTCGGCGGCGGGGCGGCGCGTGACGAGGCCGGCGGCGACGAGCCGGTCGACCCGCTTGGTCATCGCGCCTGTCGTGACCATGGTGTGGTCGCTCAGCTCGCCCGGGGTGCGCTCGAAGGGTGCGCCTGCCCGGCGGAGCGCCGCGAGGACGTCGAACTCTCCTTCGGTCAGGCCGTGGCGACGGTAGACGACCTCGAGCTGTTCGGTGAGGGCGTTCGCGAGGCGGTGGAGGCGGCCGAAGACTCCCTGGGGGCGGGGGTCGAGGTCGGGGCGCTCGCGGCGCCACTCGTCCTGGATCCGGGAGACGTGGTCAGGCATGTGGACAGAATACCTTCCGAGGAAGCAAACTGTCTTCCATGGAAGATAATCGTCGATGGATCGCCGTGACGGCGGTCGCCCCTGTCCTCTGGGGGAGCACGTACTACCTCACCCACGCCGTCCTGCCCGACGGTGCACCGCTCTGGGGAGCGATCCTGCGCGCGCTCCCCGGCGGGCTCCTGCTCCTCGCCCTGCGCCGACGCCTGCCGCGCGGGTCCTGGTGGTGGCGCGCCCCCGTGCTCGGCGCGCTGACGACAGGGCCGTTCTTCGTTCTCGTCTACGTCGCTGCGCAAGAGCTGCCGTCGGGCGTCGCCTCGATGATCATGGCCCTCTCGCCCGTCGCGATGATGGCGCTCGGGTGGGCCCTGCTCGGCGAACGTCCAGGGCTCGCCGCAGCGCTCGGTGCGGCCGTCGGCATCGGAGGTGCCGTGCTCATCCTCGCGGGCGGGGCGGGGGAGGTCGCGCCGTGGGGTGTCGCCGCGTCGGCCGCGGGGCTCGTCATGTCGTCGGTCGGCTTCGTGCTCGCCCGCCGCTGGCGGGCCGGCGTCGACCCCGTCGCCCTCACCTCGTGGCAGCTCACCTCGAGCTCGCTGCTGCTCCTGCCTGTCGCGCTGCTCGTCGAAGGCGCGCCGCCCCGGCTCGACGGCGTACAGGTCGTCGCGTTTGCCTACATGAGCGTCGTCGCGACAGGGCTCGCGTACGTCGCGTGGAACCTCGGGCTCGCGCACCTGCAGGCGGGGACCGTCGGTCTCGTCGGCCTGCTCAACCCGGTCACCGGGGTGCTGCTCGGCACGGTGGTGGGCGGGGAGTCGCTGACGATCCTCCAGGGGCTCGGCATCGTCGCCGTGCTCGGGGGGATCGCCCTCGCGCAGGTGCGCGGAGCTGGGCGACGGGCCGAGGCCCGAGCGGTGCGCCTGGGCAGACTCGAACTGCCGACACCCGCTTTAGGAGAGCGGTGCTCTATCCACTGAGCTACAGACGCGCGCCCGGCCGTCGCGGTCGGGCGGGTCGAGCCTACTCGGTCGAGGCTCCGGTCCCCGAATCCGCGCCCGTTTCGGGCGGTGTTCACGACAGGATCGAAGGTCCCGTCGGAAACGACGACGCGTCACCTCGTCGTTCGAGCCGCGCCCGTGCGACCGGGGTCTCTCAGGCTCCGCACAGACAAGATCTCGCGGCTCGCGGCGCGTTGACACCGGGTGAAGGAGCGTGCAAGATCATCCATGACGGCGCGCATCGCCTGCCCCCTGCGCGGTGCGCGCTGTCCCTCATTCTCGGCCCTCGAGCCGGACCCCATCCCTCTCTTTCGGCCATGGGTGTCCCATGTCTCGGGCCTCGCAACCCGCCCTGCGGCGCGTCACCCCCACTCTCACCCCGCCGCCGGTTAGCGTTTCCAACGTGAACGTCATGGCCAGCAACCAGCGCCCCGAGGGGGAGCAGCCCGCCGGCGCCCCGAACGCGCCCGTGATCGTCGCTGCGCCCACGACCTCCCAGATCGTCGCGCGGTCCGTCAGCACCTGGCGCACCGCGCTCGCCGCCCGCGCCGGCGGCTCCTCGCTCGCGGACATCCGCCTGCTCGGCGACGCCGTGCTCGACCTCACCGCAGCGCACCCGTCAGGGATCGCGCAGCTCTTCGCCGGTCGCCCGACCCAGCTCGCGAACATCTTCCGCGAGGGCATCTCCCTGCCCACCGCGCGGCGTCGGGCACGGGCGGTCGCAGCACGCGCCAAGGAGCAGACCGAGCGCTACGGCATCGCCCCGACCTACCTCGCGATCGGCGTCGCCACGTGGACCGAGGAGGTCGGTGACGAGTCCGCGAACGACGTCGCGGCGCTCGCCCGCATCGCCGGAGCGGCGCCCGGCCCGTCCGGGGCGTCCGAGTCGGAGCCGCGCGAGTCGCGGCGCACCGTCCGCGCCCCCGTCCTGCTGCGCCCCCTGCGGCTCCAGGCCCGAGGCTCCGGGGAGTCCGACTACGAGCTCATGCTCGAGACGTCCGCCGAGCTCAACCCCGTCCTGTCGCGCGCGCTGCGCTCGCGCGGCGCGCTGCTCGACCCGGTCGCGCTCGCGCAGTCGGCCTTCGACTCGGGTGCGTTCGCGCCGAGCATCGTCACCGACCGTGTCCACGCGCTCGGCTCTGCCGTGCTCACCGACTTCACGCTCACCGAGAAGCTCGTCGTCGGCTCGTTCGTCCACCCGGGCCAGGCGCTCGTCGACGACCTCGACGAGCTCTCTGGCCTCGACCACCACGAGGTTGTCGCGGCGCTCGCGACCCTCGCCTACGAGGACGAGCACGTCCGGGCGCACCCGCCGACACGGACGTCGGTCCTGCCCGCCGAGGACGGCGACGACGCGGACGACAGCCAGGGCGCCGACCCCGAGCCCTTCGACGAGGTCCACGACGACGTCGCGTCCACGGTCGCGCGCGCGTTCGTCCCGCAGTCCTTGCCCGAGGTGCGCCAGGGCGACGAGGATCCGGCGGACGAGCGGGGCGTCGGCGACCTCGATCCTGCCCAGCGCCACCTGATCGACGCCGTGACGACGGGGCGCCACGTCTTCGTCGACGCGCCCGCCGGCGCGGACGTCCCCGGGACCGTCGCGGCACTCGTCGCCGACGCCGCCGCCTCCGGCCGCTCCGTCCTCTACGTGCCCGGCCACCGGCGCGCCGCCGAGCAGGTCGTCGCACGCATGGACAGCCTCGGGCTGTCCGACCTCCTCATGGACATCGAGCCGTCGCCCACCTGGCGCGCGGGAGTGTCCCGCCGGCTCCTCGCCGCGATGACGCTCGAGCCTCCGTACATCGACCGGCACGCGCTCGGGCGCCTGCGCGCCGACCTGATCGACACCCGCCGCCGCCTCGCCGGGTACATCGAGTCGCTCCACCTCGTGCGACGCCCCTGGGGCGTCTCGGCGTACGACGTCCTGCAGGCGCTCGCCCGCCTGACCGCCGCACGACCGTCACCCTCGACGCACGTCCGCCTCTCCCCGGCGACCACGACCGCCCTGACGGGCGAGGTGCGCGAGAACGCGATCGACACGCTCATCCGCGTCTCAGAGCTCGGGGCCTTCACGATCCGGCCCACGTCGACCCCCTGGTACGGCGCAGACCTCATCGAGGACGACGCAGCCCGTGCCGCGCACACGCGCGCCGAACGGCTCGCGAACGACCTCCTTCCGCGCCTCGACGCGCAGATCGAGCAGGTGCGCGCGTCGTCGGGCCTGGTCGAGCCGACGTCGCTGCGCGCCTGGGGCGAGCAGCTCGCGATGATCGCCGGCCTGCGCACGACGCTCGACGTCTTCCAGCCGATCATCTTCGAGCGGACCGCCGCCGACCTCGTCGCCGCGACCGCGACGCCGAAGTGGCGCACGCTCAACGCCCCCGAGATGACGGGCCGTCAGCGCCGCCGCCTCGCCAAGCAGGCCAAGGACATGCTGCGCCCCGGCACCCGGGTCGACGACCTGCACGGCGCGCTCGTCAAGGTGCAGGCGCAGCGTGAGCAGTGGACGGCGATGTGCCCGGGGGGCGGCTGGCCGCGGCTCCCCGAAGGTCTCGCCGTGATCGAGGCGACCTACCGCGAGGTCCTCGCCGACGTCGAAGCGCTCGAGCCCGTGCTCGCGTCGACCCCGGCAGGCGGCGGGCTCCTCGACATGCCTCTCGCCGCGCTCGTCGAGCGCACCGAACGCCTCGCGGCGGACCGCGCCGCGCTCGACACGCTCCCCGAGCGCACCGCGCTCCTGCGCGACCTGCGCGCCGCGGGCCTGTCCGCGCTCGTCGACGACCTGCACGACCGGCACGTCTCGAGCGGCCTCGTCGGCCCTGAGCTCGAGCTCGCCTGGTGGTCGTCGGTGTTCGAGGAGATCCTCCGCCAGGACGTCGCCCTCGCCGCGTACGACGGGGCAGCGCTCGAGGCGCTCGCGGCCCGCTTCCGCGAGCTGGACCGCGCGCACGTCGCCGCGCTGCCCGGCCCTGTCCTGACCGCCGCGATCGGCGAGGCGACCCTCGCGATGCGCAAGCACCCGGAGGACACCGAAGAGCTCTTCGCCGAGCTGCTCGAGGGCCGCTTCACGGGCCTGCGCGACACGACTGCCCGGTACGGCCACCTGCTGCGTTCCCTGCGTCCCGTCACGGTCGCGTCGCCGACGCTCGTGCCGCACGTCCTGCCCCCGACCCGGACGGTCGACCTCGTCGTCCTCGACGCGGTCCAGCACCTCCCGGCCGAGCTCCTCGTCCCCGCGCTCGCGCGTGGCCGTCAGGTCGTCGTCATCGGTGACGCCCGCTCGGCGTCGGGCGCGGCCGTGCGCGACCTCGCTCGCATTCTCCCGACGGTGCCGCTGCGAGCACAGGTGTCGTCGCGTGACCAGGAGCTCGTCGAGTTCCTCACGACGCACGGCTACGGCGACGTGCTCCGACCCACGCCGCTGCCCGTCTCGCGTGACCTGGTCGACTTCCAGACCGTCGACGCGTCGGGCATGCCCGACGCCGCGACGGGCACGGTCCAGACGACGCAGGGCGAGGTGGACCGGGTCGTCGAGCTCGCGATCGAGCACGCGCTCGTCCGGCCCGAGGAGTCGCTCGCGATCATCACGCTGAGCGAGCTGCACGCGGACCGGGTCCGCGAGGCGCTGCTCGGTGAGGTCCGCCGCAACCCGGCGCTCTCGTCGTTCTTCGACCCGGCGGCCCACGAGCCGGTCGTCATCGCGGACCTGTCCGCGGTCGCAGGTCTCTCGCGCGACGCCGTCGTCATGTCGGTCGGCTTCGGCCGCACCCCGCACGGTCGGGTCCTGCACCGCTTCGGTGCGGTGTCCGAGCCGTCGGGCGAGGCGATGCTCCTCGACGCGCTCGGCGTCTCGCGCGCCCGGCTGACCGTCGTCTCGTGCTTCGGGTACGAGGACCTCGACCCCGAGCGTCTGCGCAGCCCGGGTGCGCGTCTCCTCGGCGACCTCCTCGAGTTCGTCGAGCGGCGTGCGGCCGAAGGGCCGCGCTCGATGCTCGCCGGAGGCATCGAGACGGACCTCAACCCTGACCGCCTCGTCATCGACCTCGCCGAGCGCCTGTGGCGTGCTGGGCTCCTCGTCGAGACGGACTTCGGCATGCGTGGCGGAGAGCGGATCCCGCTCGTCGTCGGTCACCCGGACCTCCCGGACCGGATGCTCGTGGCCGTCCTGACCGACGACGCCGCGTACGTCGCGGAGCCGTCCGTCCGCGTGCGCGACCGTCAGCGTGCCGAGCGGCTCGAGGCGCTCGGGTGGACGGTCGTCCAGGTGTGGTCGGCTGCCGCGTTCCTCGACCCGGTCAAGGAGGCGAGCCGTATCCGGCAGGTCGTGCTCGACGTGGCCGCGAGCATGTTCGAGCAGCCGATGTTCGGTGGCCGTGATGCTGCGAACGTCCCGGTGACGCTCCCGGCGATCGTGGACCCGATCGAGCTCGAGACGCCCGTGGCGGCTGCGCCGGCCGCGGCCGTAGCACCGGGTGCCCTCGACTCTGTCCAGCCCGGGACCCTGGAGCCGGAGCGCGCCGAGGCTGAGCCGGTCGAGCCGGCGGAGCTGGGAGCCGAGGGAGCGCCCGAGGCGCCCTCCGCCCCGCACGTGGACGATGCCGCCGGGGCGGGACCCGTGTCCGGACCCGCCGACGGGATCGTCACGCCGTCGTTCGCCGCCGCGGTCTCCGGGGAGATCCCGCGCGCGAACCCGTACGCGCCCGGCTGGGCCACCCCGGCGTGGGCGCCCGTCTCGGGAGAGACAGCTGCCGACGCGTCGAGCGCGGCCTCCGCGCACGACGTGCCCGGCGGCGCCGCGCGCCCGGCTGACCCGGTGCTGTCGGCGGGTTCCGTCCGTTCGAGCGTGTCGGGGCGCAGCGCCGTGTCCGCGCTCTCGGCTGCGTCGACCGTGGCCGACGAGACGCCCGTCGCAGAGGCGCCAGCCCCTGTCGAGGCCGACGCCGCGTCGCCCGGCTCGGCGTCCGAGGTCGTCGAGGGTGCTCGGCACACCGGTCCGGACGCGGTGATGCAGGGCGGGTTCGCGATGGTCGGCGGGGTCCAGGTCGACCTCGTGACGGCGGCGTCAGACACGGCTGTCGAGTCCGTGCGCACCCCTCGCCCCGACGTGCAGCCTGGCCTGCCGATCAACGCGTACGGCGACAACGAGATCGACGAGCTCGCCGCATGGATCAGGTCGGACGGTATCGAGCGCGACGCCGAGCAGCTCGCGGGCGCCCTGCGCGCCGAGCTCGGGGTCGTGCGCCGGTCGAACCGTGTGGACGCGGCCGTGAACGCCGCTGTTCGTCGCGCGCTCGGCTCCTGACCCGCGAGGGCTGGGATGATGGGGGCGTGAGCCCGCACGATCCTCGACCTGACCAGCCTGTGCCCGTCCCACCTCCGGGGGGCGAGGGTGCCCGTCGCAAGCCCCGCCGCGTCGTGCGGAGGGGGACCGAGACGGCTGAGGTCTCAGGGATCAGCGCCGACGAGCGCGGCGAGGGATGGTCCGAGGGTGCCGGGCGCGAGAGCGACGACGCCCATCTGTTGCGAGACCTCCCGCCCCACTGGGGTGGCGCCGGCTACCGCGACTGAAGGTCGCGCGACGCGCAGCCCCGAGACATGACGAAGGAGCGAGCCGACCCCGCGCGGGGGCGGCTCGCTCCTTCGTTCGTGCTGTGTCCCTCAGAGGGAGGGCAAGTTCCCCGGCGTGGTGCTGGTCCCGCCACCGTTCTGCTGCTTGAGCAGGTCGCGGATCTCCTGGAGCAGCAGGATGTCCTCGGACGGAGCGGCCGGCTCCGCGACCTCGCCGCGCTTGCGGGCTGCCGCCAGCTTGTTGATGGGCAGGATGATCACGAAGTAGATGACGGCCGCGACGATGAGGAAGTTGATGATCGCGTTCAGCACGAGGCCGGGCATGAACACCGAGTCGTTGATCGTGAAGGAGCCGACCGACGACAGGTCAGGAGCCGCGAAGAACGCCGCGATGAGCGGGTTGATCACGCCTTCCTGGATCTTCGCGACGATGCCCGAGAACGCGGTGCCGATGATCACGGCGACGGCCAGCTCGATCACGTTGCCGCGGAGGATGAACTCCTTGAAACCGTTCAAGGTCTCCTTCATGCGTCGTCTCCCTCTGGGGTTCGTCAAGCCTTGGTGCGTCCTCGTGGACGTCCCTCTCGTCAGCATCATTGCACGATGACCGCGCCGACGTAGCCCGAGACGGAGGCGTCCACGAGGGCGAGGCCCTCGTCGGGTCGGACGGCGACGAGCACGGTCGTCGTCGCCGAGCCCGTCCCGGTCGCTGGCCCCAGGAGCCCGCTCCCGGACGAGGTCTCCCCGCCCGCGCGAGAGGGCAGCACGAGGGCGCTGCGGGCCACGATGCGCGTCTGCCCGTCGCCGTCGGCCGTGCGACCGCGCACGAGGTTCACCCGGTCGCCGGGCTTGAGCGCGGCCGCCACCGCGGGGTCGGTCAGGGTGACCGGGACGACGACGTCCCCATCACGTGCGAGCCCGTGCGCTGGCGAGCTCGCGAGCATCGACGGGCACAGGAGTGTCCCCGCAGGCAGGGCGACGACGAGGGTCTCGTCCTCGATCTCGCCGGGCGTGGTCACGGCGCAGGCCGGGCCGAGGTGCGTCGGCAGGCGGGCGATGGTCAGGGCGAGGCGCTCGCCGGGCGCGGTGTCCCGGGCGAGGGCGACGGCGGGACGCGTCGGTGCGTCGGGGACGCGCAGGGCGCCGACGACCGCGGCGGTCGTCGCGCCGAGCGCGAGGCACGTCGCGACGACGCGCCACCGCCACAGACGGGTGCGCAGGAGCTGCTGGCGGCGGGCTCTCTGTGCTGTTCGGTCAGGTCGGGGCGTGGCGTGCGGAGGCATGCGGCGACGCTAGGGCGGCGATGGTGTGCCGTGTCCGCCAGGCCACGGACGTGGGGACGACGGTCCCCGTGGGTCACCCTGTGGGCGACCGCGGGCTCAGGACGCAGCGGGCGTCGAGGACGAGCCGCCGGAAGGCTTCGACGGTGCCGCAGGCACCGAGCTCTTCGAGCCCGACCGCGAGTCGGTGCGGTAGAAGCCCGATCCCTTGAACGTCACGCCGACGGTGCTGAAGATCTTGCGCAGCCTGCCCGAGCACTCCGGGCACACGGTCAGGGCGTCGTCGCTGAACGACTGCTGGATGTCGAAGCTGTGACCGCACGCGGTGCAGGTGTACGCGTAGGTGGGCACTGGCGGAACTCCTCAAGGACGGCGACGTGTCGTGCTCCGAGCGGGGTGCCGGCGGGACCTCGGCTGCGCGCCGACCGGTCGGCCGCCTCTGGCACTCCAGCTCTCCGAGTGCTGATTCTAACGTGCCGGGCCCACGCCCGTTCTGACGGCTTCCTCACACCTCGATCGAGGCCACGGGCTAGGCTCGGCCTGTGCCCAGTCGTGCCCGCGTCCTTCGTCGTTCGCTCATCGCCCTCTCGGCGCTCGTCGTGATCGCCCTGGTCACCGCGAGCGTCGTCGTCGTCGGCGCCGTGCGCCGACCGTTCCCCGCCACGTCGGGAGAGGTGCCGATCGCCGGGCTCCAGGCCGAGGTCACCGTCGAGCGGGGACAGCAGGGCGTCCCGCAGATCACCGCGACGTCGAGCGCCGACCTCTTCCGCGCCCAGGGCTACGTCCACGCGCAGGACCGCTTCTTCGAGATGGACTACCGGCGGCACGTCACCTCGGGCCGGCTCGCGGAGCTCGTCGGGGACAACCCCGACGCGATCGCCGCCGACCGCGTCATCCGCACCTTCGGCTGGCGGCACGTCGCCGAGCAGGAGTGGGCGCTCCTCGACGAGACGACGCGTGCCAACCTCACCGCCTACGCGGCGGGCGTCAACGACTACCTCGCCGGGCGCGGTACGTCGTCGATCGCGCTCGAGTACACGGTCCTCGGCATGCAGGTCGACGTCTCGGCACCTGAGCCCTGGGACCCGATCGACTCGGTCGCGTGGCTCAAGGCGATGGCCTGGGACCTGCGCGGCAACTACGACGAGGAGCTCGACCGGGCGGCCACCTTCGGCATCGTCGGTGACGTCGATCAGGTCGAGCAGCTCTTCCCCCGCTACGCGAGCACCGGCAACGCACCGATCCTCGACCGTGACGAGCTGACTGCGCAGCACGCCGCCCGCACCGCGGGCCAGGGCCAGGCGCAGGGCAGCACGGGAGCGCGCACCGCTGCGGAGGGCGCCGCTGCGCACGACGACGTGCCGTGGGGCGACGCGTCGCTCCAGGACGCGGTCGCGACGGCCGCAGCCGCGCTCGCGGCCGTCCCGCAGACCGTCGCGCGCGGCGAGGGGACCGGCTCCAACTCGTGGGTCGTCTCGGGCGACCTCACCGCGACGGGCAAGCCGCTGCTCGCGAACGACCCGCACCTCGGGCTCGCGGCGCCCAGCATCTGGCACCAGGTCGGCCTGCGGTGCGCACCTGTGTCCGACGCGTGCCCGTACGACGTCTCCGGGTTCTCCTTCGCGGGCTTCCCAGGCGTCATCATCGGCCACAACGCCTCGCTCGCGTGGGGCCTGACCAACCTCGGCGCGGACGTCACCGACTTCTTCATCGAGGCGATCAAGGACGACACGTACCTGCGCGACGGCGAGTGGCAGCCGCTCACCCTGCGCGAGGAGACGATCAAGGTCAACGGTGGTGACGACGTCGTCATCACCGTGCGCGGCACCGCGCACGGACCCGTCGTCTCCGGCGAGCTCGGTGACGTCGTCGCCGCGCTGCGGACCCCGACCGGCACCGCACCCGGATCGGGCCAGACGTACGGCGTCGCCCTCGCCTGGACCGCCCTGTCGCCCGGCCGGACCGCAGACGCGGTCTTCGCGCTCAACCGCGCCGAGGACGCGGCCGACGTCGCCGCAGCCGCAGCACTGTTCGCCGTGCCCTCCCAGAACATCGTGTTCGCGACGGTCGACGGGCACATCGGCTACCAGGCGCCGGGGCAGATCCCCGTGCGCGCCACCGTCCCCGGGTCTGCCGCCTCCGACGGCACGTGGCCGCGACCCGGCTGGGACTCGCGCTACGACTGGACGGGATTCGTCGCCCCGGAGGACATGCCGGCCGTGCTCGACCCGGCCGAGGGGTTCATCGTCGCGGCCAACCAGGCTGTCGCCGAGCGCGGCGTCGGGCCGTTCCTCACCTCCGACTGGGACTACGGCTACCGCTCCGAGCGGATCCGCGCCCTCATCAAGGGACAGGTCGAGTCGGGCTCGCCCGTCACGGTCGAGGCGATGGCTGCGCTGCAGTCCGACGTGTGGAGCCCGTACGCCCACCTGCTCGTGCCGGCGCTCCTCGACGTCGATCTCGCGCCGGGCTTCCTCTCCGAGGGCCAGGACCTGCTGCGCGGCTGGGACCACGAGATGGACGCCGACTCGGCCGGCGCCGCGTACTTCGCGGCGGTGTGGTCGCACCTCCTCGAGCGGACGTTCGGCGACGATCTCCCCTCCTCGATGCAGTCGGCGGGCGGGAGCAGGTGGCTCGCGGTCGTCGACAGCCTCATGGCCGACCCGACGTCGCCGTGGTGGGACGACCGGCGGACGGTCAACGTCGTCGAGACACGCGACGAGATCCTCAAGGACGCGCTCGAGGGCGCACGCCTGGAGCTGACCACGACGCTCGGCAAGAACCCTGCCGAGTGGCAGTGGGGCAGGCTGCACCAGCTTCGCCTCGCCCACCCCGTGCTCGGCGGCGACAGCGTCCCTGCGCCCGTGCGCATGCTCGTCAACCCCGGCGCCGAGCAGCTTGCAGGAGGCTCGTCGATCGTCAACGCGACCGCGTGGGACGCCTCGGCGCGCCACACGGTCACCGGCGCGCGCGACTTCTCCGTGACGGCGGGCCCTTCCATGCGCATGGTCGTCGACCTCGCCGACCTCGACGCGTCACGGTGGGTGGTCGTCACGGGCGTCTCGGGTCATCCCGGGCACACGCACTACGCCGACCAGCTGGGCGCGTGGGTACGCGGGGAGACGTTCGCGTGGCCGTTCACCCCGGCTGCAGTCACAGGTGCGGCAGCATCGACCCTGGTGCTCGAGCCCGTCGAGTAGCCGGGGCAGGCGCCCAGGGGCACGGCGCGGGGCCCGGGCGGGCTCCGCGGCCGTCGGCGACGGGAGCGGACCGCTCCCGCGACCCACGAGGGTGCGAGCCTCCCGCTAGACCTGCGACGTCGCGGCGATCGCCGTCCAGCCCGACGGCGTCGCGATCGCGTCGACAGGGACGTCGTGCGGCTCGTGGGGGATCGGCCGCTCGGCGGCGTCGTAGATCTCCTCCGGGAACACCATCGCGACGACGAGCGCGTCCGGACGCTTGTGGCTCAGGGCGCGGTCGTACCACCCGCCGCCCTGGCCGAGCCGCATCCCCGTCGTGTCGACCGCGAGCGCGGGCGCGATCACGACGTCGGCCTCCTGGAGGGCCTCCGGGCCGTGCGACTCGGTTCCCGGCTCCGGCGGGCGGCCGGGCGCCCGCTCCTGGAGGTCGTCGGCCCCCGCGTAAGGTGCCCAGCCTCGCTCGAGCCCAGCGCCCAGCACGGGCAGCAGTATGCGCACCCCACGCTCGGCAAGACGCTCGATCAGCGGCAGCGTGCCGGGCTCGTGCGGGCGCGCGACGTATGCCGCGACGCACCTCACGTCGGCGAGCTCGTCGGCGGACGCGAGGACGTCGGCGAACGACTCTGCGGCCTCCTGCCGCAACCGCGGGGACCGCTGCTGACGGTTCGAACGGATGGCAGCCCGCAGCGCGTTCTTCGCGTCCTCGATCTCGAGGGCCGCGTGGATCGGGTAGGGCTGTGTCGCTCCGTTCATGCCTCCAGTGTCTCAAAGTTCTGTGTGCATCCGGTCAACTGCGGATCCCGAGGACCGCGGCTAGGCTCTCGGCATGGCGATCACCAAGGCAGTCATCCCTGCAGCAGGACTCGGCACCCGGTTCCTCCCCGCGACCAAGAGCACCCCCAAAGAGATGCTCCCGATCGTGGACAAGCCGGCCATCCAGTACGTCGTCGAGGAAGCCGTCGCAGCAGGTCTCGACGACGTCCTGTTCATCACCGGGCGGTCCAAGCGCAGCCTCGAGGACCACTTCGACGGGGTCCCCGAGCTCGAGGCCAACCTCGAGGCCAAGGGGGACGACACGCGGCTCGAGGCGGTCCAGGAGTCGACGCGGCTCGCGGACATCCACTTCGTACGCCAGGGCGAGCCGCTCGGCCTCGGGCACGCCGTGCTGCGAGCCAAGCACCACGTCGGCCGCCAGCCGTTCGCAGTTCTCCTCGGTGATGACCTCATCGACGCGCGCGACCCGATCCTCCCCGTGATGACGGCGATCGCCGAGCGCACCGGCGGGTCCGTCGTCGCGCTGCTCGAGGTCGACCCGGCGCAGATCTCCATGTACGGGTGCGCGGCCGTCTCGCCTGTCGCCGAGGTGGGCGACGGCCTCGACGTGCCCCCGGCCGACGTCGTCCGCATCGACGCGCTCGTCGAGAAGCCCGCGCCCGAGGACGCGCCGAGCAACCTCGCGATCATCGGGCGCTACGTCCTGAGCCCCGCCGTGTTCGAGGTCCTCGAGCACACGAAGCCTGGCCGAGGCGGCGAGATCCAGCTGACCGACGCGCTCGCCGAGCTCGCCCGCATGCCTGCTGACCAGGGCGGCGGCGTGTACGGCGTCGTGTTCCGGGGGCGGCGCTACGATACGGGCGACCGCCTGGACTACCTCAAGGCCGTGGTGCAGCTCGCGTGCGACCGTGAGGACCTGGGCGGCGACTTCCGTGACTGGCTCGAGGGCTACGTGAGGACGCTGCAGCCGTGATGCGATCGTGAGACCGGTCCAGACCCACCTCTCGGAGGCGCTCGCCGCGCTGCGCCCCGTGCCACCGCTCGACGTCGTGCTCGCGGACGCGGCGGGGTGCATCCTCGCCGAGGACGTCCTGGCGCCCGCGGACGTGCCCGCGCGCGACGTCGCGCTCCACGACGGATACGCCGTCCGGCACGACGACGTCTACGGCGCTGCCGACGGCGGCGCGGTGTCGCTGCCCGTCGTCCAGGACGTGTGGTCGGGTGCGGTCGAGCCCGTGCGGCTCGTGCCGGGGCAGGCGATCCGGGTGAGCACGGGCGTGCCCGTGCCGCTCGGCGCGGACACGGTCCTCCCGCTCGAGGTGACGGACCGCGGCACGGCGACCGTGCGCGTCCTGCGCCCCTCGCCGGCAGGCGCAGGGGTGCGCCACGCCGCGGCCGACGTCGTCGCGGGCCAGGTCGCGATCGCGGCAGGGGTGCGCCTGGGCGCCCGGCAGATCTCCCTCGCCGCGGCGCTCGGCCGCCAGCGGCTGCGGGTGCACCCGCGTCCGCGCGTCGTGATCCTCCCCGTCGGGTCCGAGCTCATCGAGCCTGGCCGCCGCGGCGACGGCGTCTACAACGCGAACGGGCAGGCGCTCGCGATCGCGGTGCAGGACGCGGGCGCGGTCGCGATCCCCGTCGCGGCGGTCTCCGACGACCGCGCGACGCTGCGAGAGATGATCGAGGACCAGCTCGTGCGCGCCGACCTGCTCATCACGACGGGCGGCCTGTCCGAAGGGACGCACGACACGCTCAAGGACGTGCTGGGGCCGCTCGGCACGGTGCGGTTCGACCACGTGGCCGTGAGCCCCGGCCGCCACCAGGGTTTCGGGATGCTCGGCGAGGGCGAGGGCCAGGTCCCGATCTTCGCGCTGCCCGGCCAGCCCGTCGCCGCCCAGATCTCGTACGAGGTGTTCGTGCGGCCCGCGCTGCGCGCGATGGCGGGCAAGGCCGACCTGTTCCGGCCGTCGGTCGCCGCGTACGCCGACGTCGCGTGGAGCAGCCCGGCCGACGTGCGGCAGTTCGTGCCCGCGCACCTCGTGGGGAGCCCCGACGAGGGATACCGCGTGACGCCGGTCGGCGACCCGGCGACGCTCGACCAGCTCTCGCTGTCGGCGCTCTCCGACGCGAACGCCCTCGCGGTCGTGCCCGAGCACCAGACGTTCGTCCAGCTCGGCGAGCGCGTCAACTGCCTGGTGCTCGAGGGATGACCCGCGGCTGGCCCGTGGTCCTGCGGGACGACGGCCCTGCGGGCAGCGTCGTCCTGCGCCCCCTGCGTCGTTCGGACGCCGCGGCCTGGACGGACATCCGCCTGCGCAACACGGCGTGGCTGACCCCGTGGGACGCGACCACCCCCGAGGGCCACTCGACCCCGCCCGGCACGTTCGCGTCCTACGTCGCCGCGCTGCGCCGGCTCGCGCGGTCGGGCACGACCCTGCCCTTCGGCCTCGAGGTCGACGGCGAGCTCGTCGGCCAGCTCACCGTCTCGAGCATCACGTACGGCTCCCTGTGCTCGGCGAGCATCGGGTACTGGATCGCGCGCGAGGCTGCAGGTCGCGGCGCCGTGCCGACCGCCGTCGCGCTCGCCGTCGACCACTGCTTCTCCGTGCTGCAGCTGCACCGGATCGAGGTCAACATCCGCCCCGAGAACGGACCGAGCCTGCGTGTCGTCGAGAAGCTCGGCCTGCGGGACGAGGGCCTGCGTGAGAGGTACCTCCACATCCAGGGGCGGTGGTGCGACCACCGCACGTTCGCCCTCACCGCGGAAGAGGTCCCGGGCGGGCTGCTGGCGCGCTGGCAGGCCGCGCGCGAAGGGCGTTAATGACAACGGTGTAAGACACGCCGCGCCGCGTGCGCGGCCAGCCGAGCGCCCTCGCATACCGTCTCAATGGTGGAACCAATTCCAGGCGGGGCCGGGATCCTGGCCCTTGTCGGGTTGTGGGTCGCCTACCTGCTGCCGCAACGGACGCGTCACCGCGACCTGC
The DNA here is from genome assembly GCF_058313055.1 of Flavimobilis sp. BM9. NCBI lineage: Bacteria > Bacillati > Actinomycetota > Actinomycetes > Micrococcales > Jonesiaceae > Flavimobilis > Flavimobilis sp. BM9. Next base: position 67,111 of record NZ_JBZEMO010000005.1, read on the forward strand.
TCCTCGAGGCGAGGTCGGACGACCGCTTCTCGGGTGCGATGCGGATCCTCGCGGTCGCACGACCGGCTCGGACCTTCGTGACCGAGACCCGGGACTGCGGACCGGGACAGCTCAAGCACGATCAGCTGCTCACGGGCTCGATGCCCGCGGTCAGCGCAGCACAGATCGCCGGACGCGCGAAGGGAGCGCAGGACATGGATCGACCCACCACGGGTGCTCAGCGCGCGGTGTCGCCGGCCGGGCGTACCCGACCTGTGTCCGCACGCCCCGTCACGACCCCGCGCAGCAGCGACGCCGCCCGCGAGGCCGCGGCGATGCGCGCACGGCGCGCGGCCGTCGCCGAGCAGCGCGCTGCCGCTGCGAAGCGCCGTCTCGCCCTCACGCTCACGCTCCTGTCCGCCTCCGCGATCGCCTGGACCGCGGTCTCGGCGTTCTCGATCCACGTCGCGATCCCGTCGGTGCTGACGGCGATGCTCGGCGGCGTGCTCGTGCTCGGCCGCCGCGCGGTCGTCGCCGGGCGCCGAGCCGACGCGACCGTGGCGGTGAAGGCGCGCTCGGCGTCCTCCCCGGCGCAGGCGCGACCGTCCGTCACGGGGCGCGCCGTCCACGCGAGCGACGTCAGCACCCAGATGATCTCCTCGGACGCGGTCCGCGCGGTCGTCGCGCGCAGTGCCGAGGCTGCTGCGACGGCGTCAGCGACCGAGGTTGTCGCTGCCCCTGCGTCCGCAGAGGACGCTGCGACGACCACGGCGGTCGAGGTCGACGCTGCTCCCGCGCCCGAGAACGTCGTCGCGGAGGGCGGCGAGCTCGCAGGGTTCTCGCTGCCGCGCCCGACCTACACGATGAAGGCCGCGGCTCCGCGCCGCGAGCCGGCACCGCTCCACGAGGACGACGTGACGACGCCGAGCAACGCGTCCGAGCGGGCGAGCAGCGCGAGCGTCGCGAGCGCGGAGGAGTCCGAGACTGTCTCGACCGAGGGTCTCGGGCTCGACCTCGACGCGATCCTCGCTCGTCGGCGCGCGTCGGGCGAGTGAGTCGGAGCCACCCGGACGGGCGGCTCCTGCAGCCCGACGCGGATGTGCAAAGCACGTGGTGCAGGTGCTAACCTAGGTAACGCTTCACGGGGCTATGGCGCAGTTGGTAGCGCGCTTCGTTCGCATCGAAGAGGTCAGGAGTTCGAATCTCCTTAGCTCCACCGGAAGCCCAGAGGGACCGTCTCACCGAGACGGTCCCTCTGGCGTTCTCCGGCCACGTGGCCCCGGGACCGCGCCGTCAGAGGCGGTGGGCGCGGGCGACCACCTCGTTGCGCACCTCGCCCCCGTGCGTCGTCAGCCCGGCCCTGAGGCCCGCGAGGAGCGCCGCCCGCCGCGGGTGCAGGCCGTGCGCGGGATCGCGGCCCTCGACGATCGTGTCGCCCACGTTCGCGAGCTCGTGGAGGTACGGGAGGGTCGCGTTCGTGAGCGCACGTGTCGACGTGACCGGGACGGCGCCGGGCATGTTCGTCACCGCGTAGACGGTCGTCCCGTGGACGCGGTACGTGGGTGACTCGTGCGTCGTCGGGCGGGAGACCTCGGAGCAGCCGCCCTGGTCGATCGCGACGTCGACGAGCACCGACCCGGGGCGCATGCGTGCGACGAGCCCCTCGGAGACGAGGTGCGGCGCGCGAGCGCCCGGCACGAGCACGGCGCCGATCACGAGGTCCGCCTCGAGGAGCAACGGCTCGATCTCCCACGGGTTCGACATCGCGGTGCGCACGTGGCCCGACAGCTCGGCGTCGATCGCGCGCAGCGCCGCCGCCGAGATGTCGACGACGCACACGTCGGCGCGCATGCCTGCGGCGACCTGCGCGGCGTTGCGGCCCACCGTCCCGCCGCCGAGCACGACGACCTTGGCGGGCGGCGTCCCCGGCACGCCGCCCATGAGCGTGCCGCGACCGTGCGGCCGCATGAGCTCGACCGCGCCGACCTGCGCGGCGATGCGACCCGCGACCTCGCTCATGGGGGCGAGCAGGGGCAGCGAGCCGTCGGGCGCGGTCACCGTCTCGTACGCGACGGCGGTGACCTTGTGGTCGATCAGGGCGCGCGTCCCCGCGAGGTCAGCGGCTGAGTGCAGGTAGGTGAACAGGAGGAGCCCGTCGCGCATGAGGGGGTACTCCTGGGGCAGCGGCTCCTTGACCTTGCAGATCAGGTCGGCGCGGGCCCACACGTCGGCCGCGCCCGCGACGACGGTTGCGCCGGCCGCACGGTACTCGTCGTCGGAGAGAGCCGAGCCGACGCCAGCGCCCGACTGCACGACGACCTGATGGCCTGCGCTCGTCAGCGAGTGGACGCCGGCCGGCGTCACGGCGACGCGGTACTCGTGGACCTTGATCTCGGTCGGAACTCCGATGCGCACGCCAGTCCTCCGCTCACAGGAACCGCTCTTGCTCACACGGTAGACCTGCGTGGACGGACGCGGACAGCACGGAGGGCGGAACGCCGCAGCGCACCGCCCTCCGTACCTGTGCTCAGGCCGACGCTCCCTCGGGGGCGTTCGGGTCGCCGGTCGTCGACCCCTTGAACTGGCTCTCGTACAGCGCGTGGTAGACCCCGCGCCGCTCGAGCAGCTCGGTGTGCGAGCCCTGCTCGACGATCGCGCCGTGCTCCATGACGAGGATCGTGTGAGCGTCCCGGATCGTCGAGAGCCGGTGCGCGATCACGAACGACGTGCGGTCTGAGCGCAGCGCCGCCATGGCGTGCTGGACGAGCAGCTCGGTGCGCGTGTCGACCGAGGACGTCGCCTCGTCGAGGATGAGCAGCGACGGCTGCGCGATGAAGGCTCGGGCGATCGTGATGAGCTGGCGCTCGCCCGCCGACACGCTGCCGCCGTCGGCGTCGATGACCGTGTCGTACCCGTCCGGGAGCTGCCGGACGAAGCGGTCGACCATCGTCGCCCTCGCCGCCTCGACGACCTCCTCGTCGGTCGCGTCGAGCCGGCCGTACCGGATGTTCTCCCGGATGGTGCCCTCGAAGAGCCACGCGTCCTGGAGGACCATGCCCGTGCGTCCGCGCAGCTCGTCGCGCGAGAGGTCCCGGATGTCGACGCCGTCGACCAGGATGCGGCCGCCACCGAGCTCGTAGAAGCGCATGACGAGGTTGACGAGGGTCGTCTTGCCCGCGCCGGTGTGCCCGACGATCGCGACCGTCTGTCCCGGCTCGACCGTGAAGGACAGGCCCTCGATGAGGGGCTCCTCGGGGTCGTAGCTGAAGGACACGTCCTCGAAGACGACCCGGCCGTGGGCAGCCTCGGGGAGCGTGGCGCGCACGTCCTCCGGCTCCTGCTCGTCGGCGTCGAGCAGCTCGAACGTCCGCTCCGCCGACGCGACGCCGGACTGGAGCATGTTGGCGATCGAGGCCATCTCGCTCACGGGCTGCGTGAACTCGCGCGAGTACTGGATGAACGCCGTCGCGTCGCCGAGCGTGATGCTCCCCGATGCGACCCGGAGCCCACCTGCGACCGCGACGAGCACGTAGGACAGGTACGAGATGAAGGTCATCGCGGGCATGATCATGCCCGACACGAACTGCGCCCCGAACGACGCGGAGAACAGCTTGTCGTTGCGCGAGTCGAACTCCTCGAGCATCTCCTCGCCGCGGCCGTACGCCCGGATGAGCTCGAGGCCCGAGTAGGACTCCTCGACGTGCCCGTTGAGGGCGCCGGTGTGCTTCCACTGCGCTGCGAAGAGCTTCTGCGACCGCACACCGATCACGCCTGCGACGATCCCCGAGAGGGGCAGCGCGACGAGCGCGATGAGCGCGAGCTGCCAGGAGACGACGAACATCATCACGGTGATGCCCAGGACCGTCATGAGCGACGACACGAGCTGGGAGAACGCCTGCTGCAGCGCGGCCTGGATGTTGTCGACGTCGTTCGTCACGCGGGACATGAGGTCGCCGCGCTGGCGGGTGTCGAAGTAGCTCAGCGGGAGCCGGTTGAGCTTGCGCTCGATGTCCTCGCGGAGCCGGAAGACGACCCGCATGACGAGCCGGTTGAGCAGGAACCCGTTCGCCCACATGAGGAAGGACGCCACGACGTACATCGCGAGGACCAGGACGATCAGCTCGGCGAGCCGGCTGAAGTCGATGCCCTGTCCCGGGATCACGTCGGTCGCGGCGAGCATGTCCGCCTGGCGGGTCTCCCCGGTGGCGCGGAGCTGCTCGACGAGGACGTCCTTGGGGACGCCGGCAGGCAGCGACTTGCCGAGGAAGCCGTTGAAGATGACGTCCATCGCGCGCCCGAGGATGCGCGGGGCGACCACCGTGAGCACGACCGACCCGACGACGAGCACCATGACGATGCTCATGAGGACCTTCTCGGGAGCGAGCAGGCCGATGAGCCGCTTCGCGGAGGGCCAGAAGTGCTTCGCCTTCTTGGCAGGCGGCCCGTCGCCGAACATCCCGCCGTCGGCCTCGCCCGGCTGGAACTCCGTCTCGTCCTGGACTGCGACGTTCTCGTCAGCCATCAGGCCACCTCCTCCGCACTCATCTGGGACTCGACGATCTCGCGGTACGTGTCGTTGCTCTCGAGGAGCTCGTCGTGGCTGCCTGTACCGACGACCCTGCCGCCGTCGAGCACGACGATCTGGTCGGCGGAGCGGATCGTGGCGATGCGCTGCGCGACGATGATGACCGTCGTGTCCGCCGTCGCGTCCGCGAGCGAGGCCCGCAGGCGGGCATCGGTCGTGACGTCGAGCGCGGAGAACGAGTCGTCGAACAGGAGCACGCGAGGCTGTCCCACGAGCGCCCGGGCGATGCAGAGGCGCTGGCGCTGGCCGCCGGAGACGTTCGTGCCGCCCTGGGCGACGTTCTCCTCGAGCACGTCGGACTTCTCGCGGACGAAGTCCGCGGCCTGGGCGACGCGCAGCGCCTCCCAGAGCTCGTCCTCGGTGGCGTCGGGCTTGCCGAACCGAAGGTTCGAGGCGATCGTCCCGGAGAACAGGTAGGGCTTCTGCGGGACGTAGCCGACGAGCGTCGCGATCTGCTCGCGGGACAGGTCCTGGACCCGCGTGCCGCCGATCGACACGGTGCCTGACTGCGCGTCGAACAGGCGCGGGATCAGGGAGAGCAGGGTCGACTTGCCGGAGCCGGTCGACCCGACGATCGCCGTCGTGCGGCCCTGCGGGGCCACGAAGGACACGCGGTCGAGGACCGGCAGCTCGGCGCCGGGGTAGCCGAAGGTCACGTCGCGCAGCTCGACGTCGCCGCGCGAGGGCGTGGGCGCGTTCCCGGTCGCGACGAGCATCGTCGGCGCGGTGACGAGGAGCTCCTGGACGCGCTCGGCGGAGACTGCGGCACGCGGGATCATCATGACCATGAAGACGCCCATCATGACGGCGACCAGGATCTGCAGGAGGTACTGGAGGAACGCGGTGAGCGCACCGACCTCGATCAGACCCGCGTCGACGCGGTGGCCGCCGAACCACAGGACCGCCGCGGTCGCGAGGTGCAGGATCATCATGATCACAGGGAACATCAGGACGAACAGGTTGCCGACCCGCACCGAGACGTCGGTCAGCCGGAGGTTCGCCTCGCGGTAGCGCTCGGACTCGAAGGTCTCTCGGACGAACGCGCGGATGACGCGGATGCCGACGATCTGCTCGCGCAGCACGCCGTTGATCCCGTCGATGCGCTCCTGCATGACGCGGAACAGCGGGAGCAGCTTGACGACGAGGAACGTCACGACGACGAACAGGAGGGGCACGGAGACCCACACGAGCCACGAGAGCCCGGGGTCTTCACGGAGCGCCATGACGATCCCACCGACGCACATGATGGGCGTCGAGACCATGAAGTTGAGCGTCATCAGCACGAGCATCTGCACCTGCTGCACGTCGTTCGTGTTGCGGGTGATGAGGGTCGCGGTGCCGAACCGGCTCACGTCGAGCGTGCCGAGCGAGTCGACCTTGCGGAAGACGTCGCGGCGAAGGTCGCGGCCCACAGCCATCGCTGCGCGCGCACCGAAGTAGATGCCGGCGATCGCAGCGGCGACCTGGACCAGGCACACGAGGAGCATGCGCACGCCGGTCGACCAGATGAAGTCGGTGTCGCCCTGGGCGACGCCCTGGTCGATGATCCGAGCGTTGAGGCTCGGCAGGTAGAGCGACGCGATCGTCGCGACGGACTGGAGCACGACGACGGCCGCGACCCAGGCGTAGTAGGGGCGCAGGTACGCCAGCGCGAGGCGGAGCAAGGACACGAGGGCCTCCGGCAGGTGGCGGGGGTGGGGCTTTCGAGCGGCCCGGAAAGGCTACCTTCGAGCCTCCCACGAGCACCCGACATTTATCCCCGACCCAGGTATGGACCTAGGTTGTTCGTCCCGCGTCGCGTCCGGACGCAGGCGAGGTGGCCGCCGAGCGCGTCAGACCCAGGTGGGGAGCCACATGTGCGCACGCCAGAACCACGTCGGCACGTTCGCTGCGGTCCAGATCGGGTAGAAGAACAGGGAGACGACGCCGATGGCGATCGCGAGCCCCACGGCCGTGCGCCGAACGACCACCCGGCGTGAGGGTTGCCCCTCGGACCATTCCCACGCGACGACGAAGACGTAGGTGAGCGCGAGGTACACGAACGGCGCGAACGCGATCGAGTAGAACGTGAAGATCGTGCGGTGCGCGTAGCCGAGCCACGGCACCCATCCCGCGACGAGCCCGACGAGGACGGCGGTCGCGCGCCAGTCCTTGCACCGTAGGAGGATGACGACGGTCGCGGCCACGGCCAGCGCACCGAGCCACCAGATCAGCGGGTTGCCGATCGACGTGATGGCCTGGGTGCAGTGCTCCCAGCCGCACGTGCCGCCCGTCGGTACAGCCTCGCCGTACGCCTGGTCCTCGTAGTAGAAGGACGTGGGCCGCCACTGGATGATCCAGCCGAGCGGGTGCGCCTGGTAGGGGTGCGGTGACGTGAGCCCGTTGTGGAAGTCCCACATCCTCGAGTGGTACTCGAGCAGGGACCGCCACGACTCAGGCAGCCAGCCGACACCCTGACCGGGGTTGTCCTGCGCCCAGTGGCGCATGTAGGACGACGGGTTGCGGAACCAGCCGGTCCAGGACGCGAGGTAGGTCACGATCGCGATCGGCACCATCGTCACGGCGGCGGGGATCGCGTCGCGCAGGAGGGTCCCGATCGGCCAGCCGGTCACACCGACCGCGCGTCGCGCCGAGGCGTCCCACAGCACGACGAGGACGCAGTACGCGGCGAGGAAGTACATGCCGGACCACTTGGTCCCGATGCAGAGGCCGAGGGCGACCGCGGCCGCGAGCCGGTACCAGCGCACTCCGAGCCACGGCCCGCGCCGACCGAGCGGGCGTCGTGCGTCGAGCAGCGCGGCTGCTCGCGCGGCGAGCCGTCGCCTCGAGTCGAACCGGTCGGCGACGATCAGCGCGAACGCGACGACCGCCCAGAACATGACGAAGCTGTCGAGCAGGCCCGTGCGCGCGTGCACGATCCCCACGCCGTCGACGGCGAAGAGCCCGCCCGCGACGACGCCCGCGAGGGTCGAGGAGAACAGGCGGCGCGCGGCGCGCGCGAGCAGGAACACCGCGATCACGCCGACGACGGCGGTCGCGAGCCGCCACGCCCACGGGTTCTGCGAGCCGCCGACGCGCAGCCCGAGCGCGATCATCCACTTGCCGATCGGCGGGTGGACGACGTAGTCGGCCTTGTCGAGCCAGACGTCCTGGTTCCCCTGCTCGAAGAACGCGTTCGGGTCCTCGGGCCACTCGGCGTCGAACCCGGCGACGAGCAGGGTGTACCCCTGCTTGACGTAGTACGTCTCGTCGAAGACCAGCGTGCCCGGCCGGCCGAGGTGCCAGAAGCGCAGCACCCCTGCGGCGACCGCGACGAGGAGCGGGCCGAGCCAGCCCCAGAGGCGGTCGGACGCCGTCGTCCCGAGGCGCAGCGCGCGCTCGCCCAGCAGGATCGCCAGCAGCCGCTCGTGCGTCGACCGGGTCTCCTCCGGCGCGTCGGGGACGGGGTCCCACGTGGGGGGAGGGGCGGCTGCGCTCACGGACGCCATCGTAGGGGAGGGGCCGACGCCGTGGCAGGCTTGGCGCATGACCGGATCCCTCGTCCTCGCGGCCACCCCGATCGGCGACGTCGAGGACGCCTCCCCGCGCCTGCGCCGCCTCCTCGTCGAGGCGGAGGTCGTCGCGGCGGAGGACACGCGCAGGCTCCTCGCGCTCGCGGCGCGCCTCGAGCTCAGGGTCGCCGGCCGGATCGTCAGCTATCACGAGCACAACGAGACGGCGCGCGCCGACGAGCTGCTCGACGTCGTCGAGGGTGGCGGCACGGTCCTCGTCGTGACGGACGCAGGCATGCCGACGGTCTCGGACCCGGGCTACCGCGTCGTGACCCGCGCGGTCGAGCGCGGGTTGCGCGTCACGGCCGCGCCCGGGCCGTCCGCGGTGCTCACCGCGCTCGCAGTCTCCGGGCTCGCGACGGACCGTTTCTGCTTCGAGGGCTTCGCGCCGCGCAAGGCGGGCGACCGCGCCCGGACGTTCGGTGCGCTCGCGGACGAGCGGCGCACGATGGTGTTCTTCGAGTCGCCGCACCGGGTGCACGACACGCTCGCGGCGATGGCGGAGGCGTTCGGCGCCGACCGCCCGGCCGCCGTCTGCCGCGAGCTGACGAAGACGTACGAGGAGGTGCTGCGCGGCAGCCTCGCCGAGCTTGCCGCGCGCGCGGGCGAGGAGCAGCTGCGCGGGGAGATCTCGATCGTCGTGGCAGGGGCGCAGGAGCAGGCGCCACCCTCGGTCGAGGACCTCGTCCCGGCCGTGGTGACGCAGGTCGACGCCGGCACACGGCTCAAGGAGGCGGTCGCGGCGGTCGCGCAGCGCGCCGGGGTGCCCAAGCGAGACCTCTACGAGGCCGTGCTCGCCGCCCGCGCCCGCTGACCCGCGCGTCCCGCGGTGCGAGCGGGGCGCAGGTCGCGCCCGCCGCACTGCTGGACCAGACTGGGAGGACCGGAGTCTCGGCGGGAGGAGCGGGGTCATGCCGTTGTCAGGTTCGATCGCGGGCGGCACCGGTCGCCCGCTCGGGTTCTGGGTCAAGCTCGTCGACTCGCTGCTCGAGGAGTCGCTCGATGCGGATGCCGAGGAGTGGGGCGGGCTCTCGCGGAGGCACTGGCAGGTGCTCTCCGTGATCCGTGACGGTGCGAGCAGCACGGTCCAGGTCGATGCGGTGCTCGCACCGTTCGTGCACGCACCTGGCGGTACGGGCACGACGTCGTTGCTCGTCGACGACCTGCGGCACCGTGGCTGGGTCTCGGGTCAGGAGCACCTCGAGGGAGCGCCTGACGACGTCGGCTCGCTCGGCGTCACCGTCGTGGGCGAGGCGGCCTACGCGGAGCTGCAGGCGGTCATCGCGCACCGCCGAGACCTCGTGAGCAAGGGCATCGCTGCCCGCGACTACGAGGTGACGGTCGCGACGCTCGAGCGCGTCGCCCGCAACCTCGGGTGGCAGGGAGAGTCCCGGTGACGGACCGGGCAGCTCGGCGCGCCGTCCCGACGCGCGTGCGCGTCGGAGTCGCGGTGGTCGCGGGCCTGGTCGCGGTGGGCCTGCTCGTGGCTGCGCTCGCGGGCGCGTTCGGCAAGGACGCGGCCCCGCGCAGGCCGGTGGCTCCGGTGCCGGGTGCGGCGTCGTCGCCGCCCGTCGACGAGACGGGCACGCCGGCCGACCCGGAGACCACGCCCGAGCCGAGCCCGTCGCGGTCGACCGCGACGGCCGCCGACGTGCAGGTCGTCGCGACGGGGCTCGACGTCCCGTGGGGCGTCGCCGTCCTCCCGGACGGAGACCTCCTGGTGTCGTTGCGCGACTCGGCGAGGCTCGTGAGGGTCACGCCCGACGGGGAGCGCGCACGGGTCGACGGTCCGGGTGCCGACGAGCTGCGCGAGACGACCGTGCCTGGCGGCGAGGGCGGCCTCCTCGGCGTCGCCGTCGCGACGACCTTCCCGGCGGACGGATACGTGTACGTCTACCGGACCGGGGAGGAGGACAACGCGATCCTGCGCGGTGTCCTCGACGGCACGACCCTCGGTCCGCTCGAGATGCTCGTCGACGGCATCCCCCGGGCGGGCAACCACGACGGAGGCGCGCTCGCGTTCGGCCCCGACGGCCGCCTGTACGCCGGCACGGGGGACGCGGGCACCCCTGAGCACGCGCAGGACCTCGACAGCCTCGGCGGCAAGATCCTCCGGCTCGAGCCCGACGGCGCGGTGCCCGGCGACAACCCGCTGCCCGGCTCGCTCGTGTGGACGTCCGGGCACCGCAACGTCCAGGGCCTCGGGTGGGACGCGGACGGGCGCATGTACGCGTCCGAGCTCGGGCAGGACGCGTTCGACGAGCTCAACGAGATCGTCGCGGGCGCGAGCTACGGCTGGCCCGACGTCGAGGGCACCGGCGGCGAGGCTGCGGGCTTTGCTGACCCGCTCGTGACGTGGTCCACCGACGAGGCGTCGCCGAGCGGTATCGCGGTGACGGCCGACGGCGTCTACGTCGCCGCGCTGCGCGGCCAGCGCGTGTGGCGCGTCGACCTCGGCACCCTCGTGCGCGGCGAGCCTGCGACGCCGACCGTCCTGCTCGACGGCGTCGGCCGGGTCCGCAACGTCGTCGCGCTCCCCGGCGGGGACCTCCTCGTCGTCACGGGCAGCACCGACGGCCGCGGGGACCCGGGCGACGACGACGACCGGCTGCTGCGCGTCCGCCTCCAGGTCACCGAGGTTCCCTGACCCGTCGCTGCGCGGTCCGTGCCGCGCGCTCCGGTGCGCGGGACGCGGTCCCGCCCCGCGCCCGCCGGGTTCTAGGATGACGCCATGGCGCAGACCAAGTCCTTCTACCTGACCACGCCGATCTACTACGTCAACGACGCCCCCCACATCGGGCACGCGTACACGACGGTCGCGGCGGACGTCCTCACCCGCTGGCACCGTCAGCGGCAGGAGAGCGTCTGGTTCCTCACGGGCACCGACGAGCACGGGCAGAAGGTCATGAACACCGCCGAGGCGAACGGCGTCACTCCGCAGGAGTGGGCAGACCGCCTCGTCGAGTCCGCCTGGAAGCCGGTGCTCGAGACGCTCGACGCGCGCAACGACGACTTCATCCGGACGACGCAGGAGCGGCACGTCGACCGCGTTCAGGCGTTCATCCAGCGTCTCTTCGACGCGGGCGAGATCTACGAGGGCAAGTACGAGGGCTACTACTGCGTCGGCTGCGAGGAGTTCAAGCTCGAGGGCGAGGTCCTCGCGGGCGAGGGCGAGTACGCGGGCCAGAAGGTGTGCCCGATCCACTCGCGTCCCGTGGAGTGGCTCGAGGAGGACAACTACTTCTTCCGGATGAGCGCCTACACCGACCGGCTGCTGGCTCTCTACGAGGAGCACCCGGAGTTCGTGCAGCCCGCGTCCGCGCGCAACGAGGTCGTCTCGTTCGTCAAGAGCGGCATGAAGGACCTCTCGATCTCCCGCAACACGTTCGACTGGGGCATCCCGATCCCGTGGGACTCGTCGCACGTGCTCTACGTGTGGTTCGACGCGCTGCTCAACTACGCGACCGCCGTCGGCCTCGGCGACACCGAGGGGGAGGGCGCCGAGCGCTTCGCGCAGGTGTGGCCGCCGGACGTGCACCTCGTGGGCAAGGACATCCTGCGCTTCCACGCGGTCATCTGGCCCGCGATGCTCATGGCGGCAGGCCTGCCGCTGCCTACGACCGTGTTCGCGCACGGATGGCTGCTCGTCGGTGGCGAGAAGATGAGCAAGTCCAAGCTCACGGGCATCGCGCCGAGCCAGATCATCGACCACTTCGGCTCGGACGCGTTCCGCTACTACTTCATGCGCGCGATCTCGTTCGGCTCCGACGGCTCGTTCTCGTGGGAGGACATGTCCGCGCGGTACGCGGGCGACCTCGCCAACGGGCTCGGCAACCTCGCGTCGCGTGTCGCCGCGATGGTCGGCAAGTACTTCGGCGGCGTGCTGCCGGCGGCGGGCGAGCCGACCCAGCTCGAGCTCGACCTCGCTGCGGTCGCCGCGAAGGCAGCCGCGGACGCGGACGCCGCGATCGACCGCATCGCACCGCACGAGGCGATCAGCGCCGTCTGGACGCTCGTCGACGCCGCGAACCACTACATCACCGACACCGAGCCGTGGAAGGTCGCGAAGGACGAGACGCAGACCGGCCAGGGCGGCCGTCTCGCGACGATCCTCGTGACCGCGGCCGAGGCGCTGCGCTCGCTCGCCGTCCTGCTGCACCCGGTCATCCCGCAGGCGACCGAGCGGCTGTGGGAGTCCCTCGGCGCTGCGGAGAGCCTCGGCGCGCTCGACGCGCAGCCGGTGAACGGTGCGGGCACGTTCGGCACCCTCGTGGCGGGCACCACGATCACCAAGGGGGCGGTGCTCTTCCCGCGCCTCGACGAGCCTGAGGTCTGAGTGGGACGTCGCCGGGAGCGGGACCGGAGCTGGCCGCCGGACCCTGAGCCGCTCGGCGTCGAGGTCGTCGACAACCACACGCACCTCGAGTCGATCCATCACGTCCTCGACGGCTCTCAGCACGTGCCGACCGTCGCGGAGCACGTCGCCCGCGCGGCCGCGGCCGGGGTGACGCGCATGGTCCAGGTGGGCTGCGACCTGCCTGCGGCGCGCGAGACCGTCGCGATGCTCGACGAGCACCGCGAGCTGCTCGGCGCCGTCGCGCTGCACCCCAACGAGGCGCCGCTCCATGCCGGGATCCGCGAGGTCGCTCCCGACGGCCTCGACCCGCTGGCGCGCGAGCACCACGCGGTGCCGCTCGACGACGCGCTCGCGCAGATCGCGGCCCTCGCCCGCCACGAGCGTGTCCGCGCGATCGGCGAGACGGGTCTCGACTTCTTCCGGGGTGGGGAGCAGGCGCGCGAGGTGCAGCGCGCGTCGTTCCGTGCGCACGTCGCGCTCGCGAAGGAGCTCGGCCTCGCGCTGCAGATCCACGACCGCGACGCGCACCGCGAGGTGATCGAGCTGCTCGAGGCTGACGGCGCGCCCGAGCGCACGGTGTTCCACTGCTTCTCGGGTGATGCCGAGATGGCGCGGGTGTGTGCCTCGCACGGGTGGTTCCTGTCGTTCGCCGGGCCGGTGACGTACCCGGCGAACGAGCACCTGCGCGCGGCGCTGCGTGCCGTACCTCTCTCGCTCGTCATGGTCGAGACGGACGCGCCCTACCTGACCCCGCACCCCGTGCGGGGCCGCCCGAACGCGCCCTACCTGCTCCCGCACACGGTGCGCGGGATGGCGGCGGCGCTCGACAGCCCGGCTCACGACGTCGCGCGCGCGACGGCAGAGACGGCTGTGCGTGTCTACGGCGACTGGTGACACGTCGTGCCCGTGCTCAAGTTGTCCACGTTTGTGCCGATAGGACTCACGTCACGTGCGGGACGTGTGTTGCCCTGACCCCGGCCGCCGGGGTTGAATCGTCGGAACGTCCCCGTCCGCACGCGGGACCGACTGCCGCGCGAGGAACGAGAAGGAGAGCGACGACCGTGCCACTTGCCCCTCGACGTGCCCGGCGCGCGCGCCGCGCTAGCAGGAGCGGAGCGGGCCTCAAGGTCGTCGCGCAGGCGGGCGTCCTCACGTTCCTCGTCACCGGGACCGTCGCGTTCGCGCAGGCCTCCGGCAGCGCTCCGGAGCCGTCCGACGCCGAGACGATCGCCGCTGTCACCGACCTGACCGAGCGCTCCCGCGAGGTCGCCTCGCGTTCGTCGGCGCGTGCGCAGACCTTCACGGTCGTCGTGCGGGGCGAGAAGACCGTGGCCACCACGTCCGCGGCGACGGTGGGCGCTGCACTCTCCGAGCTCGGTGTCGTCCTCGCCGACGACGAGGGAGTGTCGGTCGACCCGACGACTCCTGTCTCTGCGGGGATGGAGGTCGTCGTCGACAAGGTCGTGCGCTCGACCGTCACCGAGGTCGAGGTCGTCGAGCACGACTCCGAGGAGCAGCCGGACGACGCGCTCGTCGAGGGCACGAAGATCGTCGAGACGACGGGGCGCGACGGTCGCTCGTCCGTCACGTACATCGTCGAGGAGGTCGCGGGGACCGTCGTGTCCCGCACCGCGGTGACGAGCGTCGTCGAGGCCGAGGTGCGCGACGAGGTGGTGCGTGTCGGCACCCTTGAGATCCCCGATGCCGGTGCGAAGGTCCTCAGCCCGTCGCAGGCTCGTGCGCTCGCCAAGTCGATGGTCGCCGACCGCGGCTGGGACGGTGAGCAGTTCGCGTGCCTCGACAAGCTCTGGAAGAAGGAGAGCGGCTGGCGCGTCACCGCGGCCAACTCGAGCTCGGGCGCGTACGGGATCCCGCAGGCGTACCCCGGCACGAAGATGGGGTCCGTCGCGGCGGACTGGCGGACGAACGCGAAGACGCAGATCACCTGGGGCCTGAACTACATCTCAGGACGGTTCGGTACGCCGTGCGGCGCCTGGAACCACTCGCAGGCACGCGGCTGGTACTGATCCTTGACCCGTTCGACCCGTCCGCTCGTCTCGGGCGCCATCGTCCTGGGCGTCTGCGCCCTGACGGTCGGCAGCCTCCAGCTGCTGTCGCCCCTCGGTGACCTGGCCTGGGGCGACCCACCGCCCGCCGTGGTCGCGTCCGACGACGCGCTCGTGGGTGAGGGCGCCGGGCTCGGCCGCTCCGACGGTGCGGTTTCCCGCGCCGAGGTGCGCGGCGCCGCGCCGGTCGACGTGACCGTCTCTCTCGACGGTGCCGAGCTCCCGGTCTCGACGACGGCGACGACCGTCACCGACCTCCTCGTCTCGCAGGGCATCGTGCTCGACGGCTACGCGACGTCGCACGACCTCGACGCGCCTGTCGAGGCCGGCATGCGCGTCGTCGTCGCCAAGGTCGAGTGGGGCGACGAGACCCTGGAGACGGAGGTCCCGTTCGAGACGGTCGAGGTGGAGGACTCCAGGCTTGCGGAGGGTGAGCGGGTCGTGCGCACCGCAGGTCGCGCGGGCACCGCCGTGACGACGTTCCTCGTCTCGCGGATCGACGGCGTCGAGGTGTCCCGCAGCGAGGTCGTCTCGCTCGTCACGTCGGCGCCGGTCGACGAGGTCGTCCGCGTCGGGACGGCCACGAGCCCGTCGCCGACGCGCACGCCGGCTGCGACGCGTGAGCCGACGCCGACCGAGGGTCCTGCGCCGTCGGCCGCGCCGCCGTCGGACCCGGAGCCCGCCGCGGACCCGACGTCTGAGCCGAGCGCGAAGCCCACCTCGAAGCCCAGCGCGAAGCCGGCTCCGACGCCACCCTCGTCCGACGCCCCCTCAGGCACGCCCGGCACCACCGCGGCGAGCGCCAAGGAGCTCGCGCGCGGCATGGCCGCCGACCGTGGCTGGACGGGCGACGAGTACGCGTGCCTCGTGAGCCTCTGGCAGAAGGAGAGCCGCTGGAGCTACAAGGCGGCCAACCCGAGCAGCACGGCGCGAGGTATCCCGCAGGCGATCATGAGCCTGCACTTCGGCGCGGGCTGGCGCGAGAGCGCCGCTGCGGAACGCTACCTGTCGACCCCGAGCGTGCAGATCGCGTGGGGCTTGAGCTACATCGCGAACCGCTACGACGGCCCGTGCGGCGCCTGGAAGCACTCGCAGGCGAAGAACTGGTACTGAGACTCTCGTCACCTCGGTCTTGACCTGCGCGGACGTCGTGCGGTGCGCTTCCGGCGGATTCCTGGGGGTTGGCGCATGATCACGAATCGGTTACGTTAGATCGTCCGCACGTCGTGGACGGGGCCCCGCAACAGCGCGCAGGCCACGTAGACGACCTGCCGCCGAGAGGGCGCCAGGAGCGACAGCGGACCCGGGACGACGCCCACGGGCTACCCGGAACGGCCGGATCAGCAGCCGACCGTCGAGACAGCGTGCGCGTGGCGCACCGGACGTCGCCCCCCACACAGAAGCCCCCAGCAGGGGACGGCTGTGCTGCGGCGTCCGCCTCCGGGGCATCGACGGCCGCGCTCCTGTGCCCGGGGAGCTCGACGTCTGGAACCTGATGCACAACCCCTACCTCCGGTCCGCTGACGCGGCCGACGCCACGACCGCCCCCCTGCAGGTCGTCGACAGCACTCGTACCGCCCGCGCGCGACGACGCCACCGACGCCGCGGAGCCGCGCTCGTCGCAGGCGTCGCGGCGCTCGCGGTCATGGGGGCGGGAGCCGCGGTCGCGAGCGACGCCCACAAGAGCGTCACGCTCGACATCGACGGCGACGTCACGAAGGTCTCCACCTGGAGCGGCTCGGTCGCCGGCGTCCTCGCCGAGCGCGGCCTGACGCTCGGTGAGCACGACATCGTCGCCCCCACGCCGGAGGCGGCCCTCAACGACGGGACCGAGGTCACCGTGCGTCTCGCGCGCCAGGTCACGATCTCCGACGGTGACACCGAGAGCACCGTCTGGGCGACCGGCACGGACGCGGGCGAGGTCCTCGACACGCTCGCCGCGCGCGGCGAGGACGTCCACCTCGTCGCCTCGCGCTCGTCCGACCGCACCGCGCTCCCCGTCGAGCTTCCCTCGGACGAGGCCGTCAACGTGGTCGCAGACGGCAAGGTCGTCGCGCTGGCCGCAGGTCCGTCGAACGTCGACGAGGCGCTCGCCGCTGCGGGCATCACCCTCGGTGACCTCGACACCGTCGCGGTCGACGAGCGCGAGGACGACGGCAGCGAGCTCGAGCCGGGCGTCGTCGGGACGGTGTCGGTCGTCGTGACGCGGCATGCCGTCGAGGAGCGCACCAAGGTCTCCACGATCGAGCACGAGACCAAGACCGTCGAGGACTCCGCGCGCTACGAGGACCTCCCGGTCGTCGTCCGCACGAAGGGCAAGGACGGCGAGCGCACGCGGACCTACACGGTCACGCTCGTCGACGGCGAGGTCGTCGACCGCGTCAAGACGGGCGACGAGGTCACGCGGAAGCCGGTGACCGAGGTCCGCGTCAAGGGCACGAAGGACCGCCCGGCCGAGGAGCCGACGAGCTCTGGCGACGGGAAGTCCACGAAGTCGCAGGGCAAGGCGCCGACCTCGGGCGTGTGGGCCAAGCTCGCCGCGTGCGAGTCGGGCGGCCGCCCGAACGCCGTCTCGGCGAGCGGGGCGTACCACGGCCTCTACCAGTTCTCCGTCGCCACGTGGCGCTCGGTCGGCGGCTCTGGCCTGCCGTCCCAGGCGACCGCCGCGGAGCAGACGAAGCGCGCCAAGATCCTCCAGGCCCGCTCGGGCTGGGGCCAGTGGCCGCACTGCTCGTCGAAGCTCGGCCTGCGCTGAGCGAGCACGACCTCGGCCGGGGCCGCACGGGACACCGTGCGGCCCCGGCCCTTTTTTCTGCCGTCGCCGTACCGCGTAGGCTCGTGCCCATGACCGAGACCCCTGCCGCGCTGCTCGGCCCCGCACAGATCAGGGCCCTCGCGGAGCGTCTCGGCGTCCGCCCGACCAAGACCCTCGGGCAGAACTTCGTGCACGACGGCGGCACGGTCCGCAAGATCGTGCGTGCGGCCGGGGTGCAGGTGGGGGAGCGTGTCGTCGAGATCGGTCCCGGTCTGGGCTCCCTGACGCTCGGGCTGCTCGAGACGGGCGCCTCGGTCGT
This sequence comes from Flavimobilis sp. BM9, assembly GCF_058313055.1. Lineage (NCBI taxonomy): Bacteria > Bacillati > Actinomycetota > Actinomycetes > Micrococcales > Jonesiaceae > Flavimobilis > Flavimobilis sp. BM9. Next base: position 84,723 of record NZ_JBZEMO010000005.1, read on the forward strand.
CGCGGTCGAGATCGACCCCGTGCTCGCGGCCGAGCTGCCCGCGACGGTCGCGGCCCACCAGCCTGACGCCGTCGAGCGGTTCGACCTTGTGCTCCAGGACGCGATGACCGTCACGGAGCTGCCGGGGCCGCCTCCCGTCGCGCTCGTCGCCAACCTCCCGTACAACGTCTCTGTCCCGGTGCTGCTGACGTTCCTCGAGCGGTTCGACTCGCTCGAGCGGATCCTCGTCATGGTCCAGGCGGAGGTCGCGGACCGTCTCGCGGCGCCGCCTGGCTCGCGGACCTACGGGGTGCCGTCGGTCAAGGCGGCCTGGTCCTGCAGCGCGCACCGCGCCGCGACGGTCGGCCGCACGGTGTTCTGGCCCGTGCCGAACGTCGACTCGGCGCTCGTGTCGATGACGCGACGCGAGCCCCCGACAACGCGTGCCTCGCGTGCGGAGGTGTTCGCCGTGGTCGACGCCGCGTTCGCGCAGCGCCGCAAGACCCTCCGCTCGGCGCTCGGCGCCGTGACGGGCGACGCTGCTCGCACGGAGGAGGCGATCCGCGCGGCCGGGGTCGACCCGACGGCGCGCGGCGAGCGCCTCGACGTGACGGACTTCGCTCGGGTGACGGAGCAGCTGATCGATCACGGTCTGACCGTGTCCGGTCCGCGCGAGAGGCAGCGGTGACCTGGCGGGGTGGCCTGCGTGCGGCCGACGAGCCGGGCGGCACCGTCTCTCGCCCGGAGGGTCGCCCGGTCGTGGTGCGGGCCCCGGGCAAGGTGAACCTGGCGCTGCAGGTGAGCCCGCTCGGTGACGACGGCTACCACCGCGTCCTGTCCGTGTTCCAGGCGGTGTCGCTCGTCGAGGAGGTCGAGGCGAGCCTTGCGGAGGGACTGTCGCTGACCGTGACGGGACCACAGGCGGACCTCGTCCCGACGGACGACACCAACATCGCGTGGCGTGCCGCACGGCTCGTGGCAGAGCGTGCCGGGGTGGACCCGGACGTGCACCTGCACCTGCGCAAGGGAGTCCCGGTCGCGGGTGGCATGGCGGGCGGTTCGGCTGACGGGGCGGCCGCCCTCGTGGCGTGCGACGCCCTGTGGGGCACGGGCCTGAGCCGGGACGAGCTTCACGAGCTCGCGGGCGAGCTCGGCTCGGACGTGCCGTTCGCTCTCCTCGGGCACACGGCGGTCGGTACGGGGCGCGGTCACCTCGTGACCCCGGCGATGACGCGCGGCGAGTTCTGCTGGGCGTTCGGGCTGCGGCACGCGGGCATGTCGACGGGTGCGGTCTACTCGACGTTCGACGATCTCCAGCGCGCGGGGACGATCACCGACTCGTTCGACGAGGAGCCTGCGACGGCGATGATGCACGCCCTGCGTGCGGGCGACGCGCACGCGCTCGGCGCGTGCCTGCGCAACGACCTCGAGCCGGCGTCTCTCGAGATCGCGCCCGAGCTCGGCGAGACGATGGAGGTCGCGCGCGCTGCTGGTGCGCTCGGCGTCGTCGTCTCCGGGTCAGGGCCGACGGTCGCGGCGCTGGCTCGGTCGCGTCAGCACGCGCTCGCGATCGCGGCGGCGATGACGGCGGCCGACGTCGTGGACGACGTCGCGACGGCGGTCGGGAACGTGCCCGGGGCGCGGGTCGTGTCCGCGGGCGTCTGATCAGTCGACGAGCTCGGAGAGCTCGAGCCAGCGCGCCTCGAGCTCCTCGATCTCTGCCTCGAGCGCGCGCAGCTTCTCGGAGTGGACCGCGAGACCGGTGAAGTCGCTCTGGTCGTGCTTCGCCATCGTCGCGTGGACCTGCTGGACCTGGCTCGCGAGCTTGGTCAGGCGGCGGTCGATCGCGCCGATCTCCTTCGTCACGGCGCGCAGGTCTGCGCCCGACAGCCCACCGCCGGATCCCTCGGACGGCGCGGCCGTCGTGGCGGTGCGGGGCCGGGCCGCGTCCTGAGCCTTGCGCAGCTCGAGGTACTCGTCGACGCCGCCGGGCAGGTGGCGCAGGCCGCCGTCGATCACCGCGTACTGCTGGTCCGTGACGCGCTCGAGCAGGTAGCGGTCGTGCGAGACGACGAGGAGGCAGCCGGGCCAGGAGTCGAGGAGGTCCTCGATCGCGGCGAGCATGTCGGTGTCCATGTCGTTCGTCGGCTCGTCGAGCACGAGGACGTTCGGCTCGTCGAGCAGGATGAGCAGAAGCTGGAGGCGGCGCCGCTGCCCGCCGGAGAGGTCCTTGACGGGCGTCGAGAGCTGGGCGTTCGTGAAGCCGAGGCGCTCGAGCAGCTGGCCTGGCGTCATCTCCTTGCCGCCGGCGAGGTAGGTCGTGCGCTTGGTCGCGACGACGTCGCTCACGCGGTCCTCCCACACGTCGGCCAGCTCGGCGAGCTCCTGCGTGAGGGTCGCGAACTTGACCGTCTTGCCGTGCTTGACGCGCCCCGAGGTCGGCGTCAGCTCGCCCGTGACGAGCTTGAGGAGCGTCGACTTGCCTGCGCCGTTGACGCCGAGCAGCCCCGTGCGCTCGCCGGGCGCGATGCGCCACTCGACGCCCTTGATGACCGGGGTGTCGCCGTAGGCTAAGCCGGCGCCGACCAGGTCGACGACGTCCTTGCCGAGGCGTGACGTCGCCATCCGTGCGAGCTCGACCGAGTCGCGCACGGGCGGTTCGTTCGCGATGAGCTGGTTGGCGGCCTCGATGCGGAACTTGGGCTTGGAGGTGCGCGCGGGAGCGCCGCGGCGCAGCCAGGCGAGCTCCTTGCGCATGAGGTTCTGGCGCTTGGACTCGGTCGCGGCGGCCATGCGGTCCCGCTCGACGCGCTGCAGGACGTACGCCGCGTAGCCGCCTTCGAAGGGCTCGACGATCCCGTCGTGGACCTCCCACGTCGCCGTGCACACCTCGTCGAGGAACCAGCGGTCGTGCGTGACGACGAGCAGCCCGCCCGCGTTCGCGCTCCAGCGGCGGCGCAGGTGCGCGGCCAGCCACGTGATGCCCTCGACGTCGAGGTGGTTGGTCGGCTCGTCGAGGAACAAGACGTCGTCGTCGCCGGTCAGGAGCGCGGCGAGCGCGACGCGGCGGCGCTGACCGCCCGAGAGGTCTCCGACGCGGCCGTCCCAGGGGAGGTCGCCGAGGAGCCCGGAGATGACGTCGCGCACCTTCGCGTCGCCGGCCCACTCGTGCTCGGGGGTGTCGCCGACGACGGCGTGCGCGACCGTGAGGTCGGGGTCGAGGGTGTCGGACTGGTCGAGCATGCCGATCGTCACGCCGCCGCGGACGGTGACACGTCCTGAGTCCGGGGTGGCGATGCCGGCGAGGAGCCGCATGAGGGTCGACTTCCCGTCGCCGTTGCGCCCCACGACGCCGATGCGGTCGCCCTCGTCGAGGCCGAGGCTGACCGACTCGAGGACTGTGCGGTGGGGGAAGGCGATGCGCAGGTTCTCTGCGCCCAGGAGATGAGCCACCCCGGTAGCCTACGTGGCTCGCGCGGGCCCCTCGGTGTCCTCGAACTGGGCCAGGACGACGCGCAGGAGGCCGGCGAGACGCGCGCGTCCGGCGGGGTCGAGGTCGCTCAGGAGCTCGTTCTCCTCGGCGAGGAGGGCGGCGAACGCGGAGTCGACGAGCGTGAGGCCGTCCGTGGTGAGCCGCACGATCACCCCGCGGCGGTCCTCGGCGGAGCGGTGCCGCTCGACGAGGCCGCGTGCCTCGAGCCGGTCGATCCGGTTCGTCATGGTGCCGCTCGTCACGAGCGTCTGCGTGATGAGGGCACCGGGGGAGAGCTGGTAGGGCGCGCCTGCGCGGCGGAGGGCGACGAGGACGTCGAACTCCCAGTGCTCGAGGCGGTGAGCAGCGAAGACGGCGCGGCGGGCGCGGTCGAGGTGCCTGGTGAGGCGGGCGACGCGCGAGAGGACCTCGAGCGGGCCGACGTCGAGGTCGGGGCGCTCGCGGTTCCAGGCGGCGACGATGCGGTCGACCTCGTCGGGGCGGTTCGTGCTCGAGGCGTTGCCGGGCACCTCGGCACGGTCGAGCTCGCGTGCGCGGGTCTCGCGGGAGGTGTCCATCCCGACAGATTACCTTGACGTCGAGATATCTCGGAGGGCGCCGGGACAGCTCGCGAGAAGCGTCTGTCCATCAGGCGGGATCCCTGTCCTAGCCCTTAGTCCCAGGGAATGTGACGTACTCCTCAGTAACGTCTTGGTCAACGGCAAGTCAGGCCCCTGGGTCGGGCTGGAGCCGACAACCGAGCGCGCACGCCTCCTAGGCCCCGCTCGGCGCGACCAAGGAGGACGTAGTGAAGGACTTTCTGGACCAGCTGACCCTGCCGCCCGCGGTGGAGGCAGCCCTGAGGGCGTGCAAGAACATCACGGTGCCGGCGACGCGTGCCGACCTGTTCGCGATGTCCATGGGCCCCGACGAGGGTGTCGACACGTTCGACGTCGTGTTCCAGGTCCCCGGGAACGGTGTGGTCAAGGAGGCGGACGTCGTCCGCTGCACCAACGGCATCGCCGTGAACTACCCCGAGGACTACATGCGGCGTCGTGACCCCGACTGCATGCGCATCGCGGACGACCGCCCCACGGACAAGCCGCGCTTCCGCGACGTCTACGGGCACGACTTCGCGACGACGAAGCAGGAGACGCTCGACTGGCTGTCCCAGCAGGACCTCATCGTCGTCCCGTTCAAGGCTGGTGGACTGACCTACGGCTCGCCCTCCCTCGCGATCGTCCCCGCGAACTGCGCGTTCTTCGCGACCGCGCTCGTCGACCTCCAGGGCTTCGTGACGCTCGAGGAGCTCGGCGCGTTCACGCCGCGCTCGATCATGTACGCGGCACCGCCCTTCCGGCACACGCACTTCGCGGGCCGCCAGGTCGTCGTCCACGACCGCACGGAGACGCTCCACGAGATCTTCGCGTACAACCTCTACCCGGGCCCGTCCGCCAAGAAGGGCGTGTTCTCGGCGCTCCTCGACATCGGCGAGCAGGAGGGCTGGATCACCGCCCACGCCTCGTCGGTCCGCGTGACCACGCCGTACGAGAACGAGACCGTCATCATGCACGAGGGCGCCTCGGGCGGCGGCAAGTCCGAGATGTGCCAGGACATCCGTCGTCAGCCCGACGGCCGCATCCTCCTCGGCACGAACGTCGTGACGAACGAGCCGTACTACATCACCCTCAACGAGTCCTCCCACCTCGCACCCGTCACGGACGACATGACGCTGTGCCACAAGGACCTCCAGAAGGGCGACGGCAAGCTCGTCGTCGCTGACGCCGAGGACGGCTGGTTCGTCCGCGTCGACAACCTGCAGGCGTACGGCGAGGACCCGCACTTCGAGAAGGCGTGCATCCAGCCGGACACCCCCCTCGTGTTCTTCAACATCCACGGCGTGCCCAACGCGACGTGCCTCCCCTGGGAGCACGAGCTCGACTCGAACGGCAAGCGCTGCCCCAACCCGCGCGTCGTCATCCCGCGTCGCATGATCAAGGACGTCATCAACAAGCCGATGGCGATCGACGTGCGCACGTTCGGCGTGCGCATGCCGGCCGCGACCCGGTTCGACGCGACCTACGGGATCATGGGCATGATGCACATCGTCCCGCCGGCGCTCGCCTGGCTGTGGCGCCTCATCGCGCCGCGCGGCGACAAGAACCCGTCGATCGGCGAGTCGAAGACGCAGACGGACAAGCTCAAGCACGGAGGCATGGTCTCGGAGGGCGTCGGCTCGTACTGGCCCTTCTCGACCGGCACGAAGGTCGCTGCCGCGAACCTCCTCCTCCGCCAGCTCGTCGACGCGGACCGCACCCGCTACGTGCTGACCCCGAACCAGCACATCGGCGCCTACAAGGTCGACTTCGGCGCCGAGTGGCTCACGCGCGAGTACCTCGCGCGTCGTGGTGGCGGCCGCATCAACCCGGACAACCTCACCCCCGCGCGCTGCCCGCTGTTCGGCTACGCGCTCAAGGAGGTCAAGATCGACGGCCAGCTCATCCGGCCGACGTTCCTCCAGCCGGAGTTCCAGTCGCAGGTCGGCACCGACGCGTACGACGCCGGCGCGAAGATCCTCACGGACTTCTTCAAGAGCGAGCTCGTGCAGTTCATGACCGACGACCTCGACCCGCTGGGTCGCCAGATCATCGAGGTGTGCCTGCGCGACGGGTCCCTCGACGAGTACCTGGCGCTCACCCCGCTGTACGTCTGAACGCCCTGGTCGCGCGCGCCTTCGAGGCCCGCGCGACCAGGCCTACCTGTCCCGTCGCAGGGCCCCGCGAGAGCGGGTCGGCGGGCTTCGCAGGCCGGGCGGGTCGCATGACCCGCCCGGCCTGTCGTACGTCAGACCGGGTGGTCCTCGACGAGGGCGGGATCCTTCTCCATGCCGGCGAGGCCGTTCCAGGCCAGGTTGACGAGGTGCGCGGCGACCTCGTCCTTGCGCAGGTTGCGCGAGTCGAGCCAGTGCTGCCCCGTCAGGGCGACCATGCCGACGAGCATCTGCGCGTACACGGGCGACGACCTCGGGTCGAGGCCCCGCTTCTTGAACTGGGCGCCGAGCAGGTGCTCGACCTGCATCGCGACGTCGCCGATGAGGCTCGAGAACGTGCCCGTCGCCTGGGCGACGGGCGAGTCGCGCACGAGCACGCGGAAGCCGTCCTCGTTCTTCTCGATGTAGTCGAGCAGGGCGAGCGCTGTCCGTTCGACAAGGAGCTTCGGGTGCCCGCCCGCCTCGAGGGCGCTCGTGAGCGCGCCCGTGAGCGACTCGACCTCCCGGTCGACCACGACCGCGTACACGCCTTCCTTGCCGCCGAAGTGCTCGTACACGACCGGCTTCGAGACGTTCGCGCGCGTCGCGATCTCCTCGATGCTCGTGCCGTCGAAGCCCTTCTCGGCGAAGAGCTGCCGGCTCACGGCGAGGAGCTGCTCGCGACGCTCCTTGGCGGTCATGCGGGCCCGAGGCGGCTTCCTGTCGATGGACACGCCCCCATCATGCCGGGAACGAGGGCCGCGCGGGAGAACCAGCGGAACCTGGCAGACTAGACGGGTCGGTGGCCCTGGTCACCGGTCCGCCCTGGTGTAACGGCAGCACGCCGGCCTTTGGAGCCGTGCAGTTCAGGTTCGAATCCTGAGGGCGGAGCCCTTCGTCCGCGCGGGTAGACGCGGGGCAGCGGTAGAGTGGCGAGGCACGGGCCCGTCGCGGCGCGTGCGCCACCCTGACCCCACGCGACCGGAGTCCATGTGACCACCGCTGTGAGCACCGCACGTCCCGCCGCCGTCGTCGTCCTGGCTGCAGGCCAGGGCACGCGGATGCGCTCCGCAACACCCAAGGTCCTCCACGCCCTCGCCGGGCGCACCATCCTCGGCCACGCCCTCGCAGCGGCGACCTCGCTCGACCCGGAGCGGGTCGCCGTCGTCGTGCGGCACGAGCGCGAGGCCGTCGCGGCCGAGGCTCTCAGCCGCGTCCCCGGCGCGCTCGTCGTCGACCAGGACGAGATCCCCGGGACGGGTCGCGCCGTGCAGTGCGCCCTCGCCTCGCTCGACGCCGCGGTCCAGGCGGCCGCGGCCGCGACGGGCACGCTCGAGCCCGGTGCCGCCGGCCCGCTCGGCGTCGACGGCCCGGTCGTGGTGCTCGCGGGTGACGCCCCGCTGATCGACGCCGAGACGCTCGCCGACCTGCTCGCGCAGCACACGTCGGGGGGGCACGCGGTGACGGTCCTCACGGCGGTCGTGGACGACGCGACCGGCTACGGCCGGATCCTGCGGGACGACGACGGAGGTGTCGCCGGGATCGTCGAGCACAAGGACGCGACCGACGAGCAGCGTGCCGTCCGCGAGATCAACTCCTCGATGTACGTGTTCGACGCGGCCGTCCTGCGCTCGGCGCTCAGCCAGCTGGGACAGGACAACGCGCAGGGCGAGGTCTACCTGACCGACGTGCTCGCGATCGCGCGGGCCGACGGCGGCCGCGTGCGCGCCGTCCAGGCCGCGTCCGCGATGACCGTCGAGGGCGTCAACGACCGCGCCCAGCTCGCGGTCCTGCGCGCCGAGCTCAACCGCCGCGTGCTCGAGCAGCACATGCTCGCCGGTGTGACGGTCGTCGACCCGCGCACGACGTGGATCGACGTCGACGTCGAGATCGGCCAGGACGCGACGATCCTTCCCGGCACGCAGCTCCTCGGTGCGACGACGATCGGGGCGGGTTCGACGATCGGCCCCGACACGACCCTCCAGGACGTCGAGGTCGGCGAGCACGCGACGATCATCCGCACGCACGGCTCGCTGTCGCAGATCGCCGACGGCGCGTCGGTCGGCCCCTTCGCCTACCTCCGCCCGGGCACCCGCCTGGGCACCGACGGCAAGATCGGCACGTTCGTCGAGACGAAGAACGCCTCGATCGGAGAGGGATCCAAGGTCCCGCACCTCACGTACGTCGGGGACGCGACGATCGGCGAGCACACCAACATCGGTGCCGGCTCGATCTTCGTGAACTACGACGGCGTCAACAAGCACCGCACGACCGTCGGCGCCTACGCGCGCACCGGCGCGAACAACAAGTTCGTCGCCCCGGTCACCGTCGGCGACGGCGCCTACACGGGCGCCGGTGCGGTCATCCTCCAGGACGTCCCGCCCGGCGCGCTCGCCGTCTCCAACGCCCCGCAGCGCACGATCGACGGGTGGGTCGCGCGCCGTCGTGCCGGGACGTCCTCCGCGCAGGCGGCTGAGCTCGCGCTCGCCGCCCAGGACGAGACCACGTCGCTCGCGCCCCAGGCGCGCCACGAACGCCTCCAGGCCGCCTCGCCCGAGGCCCCACCGACTCCACGCAGCGACCACAACCCCCACGAAGGAGACAGCGCACGATGACCGGGATCATCTCCCACGCCGACGAGAAGAGGCTCGTGCTCGTCTCCGGTCGGGCCCACCCCGACCTCGCTCGTGACGTCGCCGCAGAGCTCGACATCGACCTCGTGCACACGACGGCCTACGACTTCGCGAACGGCGAGATCTACGTGCGCTACGCCGACAGCGTCCGCGGCGCCGACGTGTTCGTGCTGCAGAGCCACACCGCTCCGATCAACCAGTGGATCATGGAGCAGCTCATCATGGTCGACGCGCTCAAGCGCGCGTCCGCGAAGACGATCACGGTCGTCCAGCCGTTCTACGGGTATGCCCGTCAGGACAAGAAGCACAAGGGCCGCGAGCCCATCTCGGCGCGCCTCATGGCCGACCTGTTCAAGACTGCCGGGGCTCACCGCCTGATGAGCGTCGACCTGCACACGTCGCAGACCCAGGGCTTCTTCGACGGCCCTGTCGATCACCTGTGGGCGATGCCGCTCCTCATCGACTACGTCCGCACGCGCGTCGACATCTCGAACGTCACGGTCGTCTCGCCCGATGCCGGTCGCATCCGCGTCGCCGAGCACTGGGCCTCGAAGCTGGGTGGCGGCCCGCTCGCGTTCGTGCACAAGACTCGCGACACGAGCCGTCCCAACCAGGCGGTCGCGAACCGGGTCGTCGGTGACGTCGTCGGCCGCACGTGCGTGCTCGTCGACGACCTGATCGACACCGGCGGTACGATCGCCGGCGCCGTCCGCGTGGTCCTCGAGGCGGGTGCGAAGGATGTCATCGTCGCCGCGACGCACGGCGTGCTCTCCGACCCGGCCGCGCAGCGGCTCTCGGAGTCCGGCGCCCGCGAGGTCGTCGTCACCGACACCCTGCCGATCATTCCCGAGAAGCGTTTCCCGCAGCTCACGATCCTCTCGATCGCCCCGCTCATCGCTCGGGCGATCCGCGAGGTGTTCGACGACGGATCCGTGACGAGCCTCTTCGACGGCAACGCCTGACCCGTCCCGTGCACCGCGCCGCGCCGGGATGGTTGCGGCGCGGTGTACGATGGACAGGTTGCCTCGGCGAGGGACGCAGGACGGGCTCCGCAGGAGCCTCCCGACGAACCGCCACGCTGTGAAGCGTGGGTGCAGGACGGGACCGGTCTGACCGGTGTGGCTGTCGCTCCGTGATCGACTGGGCGGTCGCACCCACGCGCGTCCGTCATGTGCCCCGCGCCGATGCACCGCCTGCCGGGCGTCTCCCACTGCGTCCGGTCCGCACTCTTCCCAGGAGCAGTTCCGTGTCTGACATCAAGCTCACCGCAACCCTGCGCACCGACTTCGGCAAGGGCGCCGCCCGCCGCACGCGCCGCGAGGGCCTCATCCCCGCCGTCCTCTACGGGCACGGCACCGACCCGCTGCACGTGTCCCTCCCGGGCCACGAGACGTTTCTCGCGCTCAAGCACTCGAACGCGCTCTTCTCGATCGACGTCGAGGGCGACGAGAAGCTCGCGATCGTCCGCGACGTCCAGCGCGACCCGGTCCGCCAGGTCATCGAGCACGTCGACCTGCTCCTCGTGAACAAGGGCGAGAAGGTCAGCGTCGAGGTCAACATCGTCGTCATCGGCGAGCCGACCCCCGCGACGATGCACGTCGTCGAGCGTCAGACGCTCGAGATCGCCGCCGACGCGACCGACCTGCCCGAGTCGCTCGAGGTCGACATCACCGGTCTCGAGGCCGGCGCCGTGGTCCGCGCGCAGGACGTGACGCTCCCGGCCGGTGCCGAGCTCCTCACCGACCCGGAGTCGGACATCGTCCTCGTCTCCGAGGTTCGCACCGAGGCTGCCGCGGAGACCACCGAGGCCTGATCCTCCTTCGACGCAGCGCCCGGTACCGTCAGGTGCCGGGCGCTTCGTCATGACAGTCCACCCACGATCGCGAACGGAGAACTCGATGAGCGCCGACCTGTGGTGCGTCGTCGGCCTGGGCAACCCCGGGCCGCAGTACGCGGGCAACAGGCACAACCTCGGGCAGATGGTGCTCGACGAGCTCGCACGTCGCACCGGTGCGACCTTCTCCACGCACCGGACGCGCAACGTCGTCGGTGAGGCACGCCTGGGCGTCTTGCCCGGCGGGGCGCCCGGGCCGCGCGTCGTGCTCGCCAAGCCCACGAGCTACATGAACACGTCCGGCGGGCCGGTCAGCGCGCTCGCCCTGTACTTCGGCGTCTCGCCGGAGCGCATCGTCGTCGTGCACGACGAGCTCGACATCCCGTTCGGCGACGTCCGGCTCAAGCTCGGCGGGGGCGAGGGCGGGCACAACGGGCTGCGGGACATCACCAAGGCGCTCGGCACGAAGGACTACGTGCGGGTGCGCGCGGGCGTCGGCCGCCCGCCAGGCCGTATGGACACCGCGGACTTCGTGCTCAAGGACTTCTCGGCGACCGAGCGCAAGGAGCTGCCGTTCCTGCTCGACACCGCCGCCGACGCGGTCGAGGCTGTCGTCACCGAGGGCATCGTCGCGGCGCAGAACCGGATCCACGCGCGTCCCTGACGCACCGCGATACTTCACCCGCCCCGACCCCCGGTGTCACCCTGCGGTCATACCGCTGCCCCGTTCGCGCGCACGGTGCGCCCCGGTACGTTCGATGTTGCGAGGCGTCCGCCCTCGTTCCGAGCGTCGAGGAGGACTGGGCATGAAGGTGCTGGTCACAGGTGACCGTGGCTATCTCGGCTCAGTCCTCGTCCCCATGCTCAGGCGTGCCGGGCACGACGTCGTCGGCGTCGACAACGGCTGGCGTGACGTGCCGCCGACCAAGCGCTCTCCCTACCCGTACGAGCAGCGCGACGGCGACGTCCGTGACCTGGACGCAGCGGACCTCGCCGGGGTCGGCGCGGTCGTCCACCTTGCCGGGACCGCGTCGACGCCGCAGGACGACTGGTCGGCGGGCGTCGTCCAGGCCCAGCTCGTCGACATGGCGCGCGCCGTGTCGAGCGCTGCCGCCAGGGCGGGCGTGGAGCGCCTCGTCATGGTGTCGAGCCGCGACGTCTACCACGGCAGGCCTGCGACGACGACGACGGGAGCGCCGCTCCTCGACCGTTCGTCGCCGCCGGCGAGCGCGAGGATCTCTGCCGAGGACGCCTTCCGGCTCTCGGCGTCGCCCGCCGCGTCCGTCGCGGTGCTGCGGCTCGCCACGCTCTACGGTGCGTCTCCGCGCCTGCGGCTCGACGACGAGCTCAACCGCGCGGTCGTCGCCGCGATCGTCGACGGCGCCGTCGCGGTCGATCACGACGGGAGCAGGCAGCGTGCCTTCCTCCACGTCAAGGACGCATGTCGCACGATCGTGCACGCGCTCGTGCGTCTCGGGCAGACCACGACAGCGGGGAGCGACACGATCGACGTCGGCCGCCCCGAGGACGTCCTGACCCTGCGCGACGCGCTCGAGCTCGTCAGCGTGATCACCGGCGCGCCGGCGACCTTCGGCACCGCGCCCGACAGCGGGGAGGTGCTCCCCGCCGACCTGGGCCGCCTCACGCAGGTCTGGCCAGGGCTCGCGCTGCGGTGGACGCTCGCCCACGGCATCCGCGACCTGTGCCGGGATCTCACGACGAGCCACGTCGACGCAGAGTGGGTGCGCCGGACAGCGTCGGCCCGCGCCGTCCACGAGGAGGACGTCGGCGCCGCGGGCGCCGCGAGAGCGGCGGTTCCCCGGAAGCCTCGAGCCACCACCGGGCTGCGGCACCACCGCGGGTGAGAAACGGGCGGGTACGGGTGGCACCAGGGTGACGCCCGCTGCACAGGCCCCCCCGCCTCGGCACAGTGGACGGAGACGTCACACACGCCGGGGGAGAACCATGACGACGACCGACAGCTCGACCGAGCAGCCTGCGACGCTCGACGCGGACGGCGGGCGTCGCCTGTCGATCGCGATGATCGGCACGCGCGGTGTTCCCGCCCGCTACGGCGGCTTCGAGACTGCGGTCGAGGAGGTCGGCGCGAGGCTCGCGGCACGCGGGCACGAGGTGCGCGTCTACTGCCGCAACGGCAACTCCGAGGTACGGCGCGAGCATGCGGGCATGACGCTCGTGACGCTCCCTGCGGTGCGCCACCGAGCGCTCGAGACGCTCAGCCACACCGGCCTGTCGGTCATGCACCTCCTGACCCGCCGCACGGACGTCGCGTTCGTCTTCAACGCCGCCAACGCGCCCTTCCTGCCGGCGGTGCGCGCAGCACGTATCCCCGTCGCGACGCACGTCGACGGGCTCGAGTGGAAGCGCACCAAGTGGAGCGCACGCGGCCGCGGCTACTACCGCTGGGCCGAGGGTGCCGCGGTGCGCCGGTCGGACGCGCTCATCGCCGACGCGCAGGGGATCGCGGACTACTACACCGAGGAGTTCTCGGCCGAGACGCGACTGATCGCGTACGGCGCGCCGATCGTCGACGCTGGCTCGGACCGCCTCGCCGAGCTCGGGCTCGAGCCCGGACGGTTCCACGTCGCCGTGGCTCGTTTCGAGCCGGAGAACCACGTCCACCTCATCGTCGAGGGCTACGTCCGGTCCGCTGCGCGCCACCCGCTCGTCGTCGTCGGCTCCGCCCCGTACACGGACGCGTACACGCAGCAGGTGCACGCTGCCGCGGGCGGCGATCCTCGGGTGCGCTTCCTCGGTGGGGTGTGGGACCAGGAGCTGCTCGACCAGCTCTACGCGAACGCCGCGACCTACCTGCACGGCCACTCGGTCGGCGGGACCAACCCATCCCTGCTGCGCGCTATCGGTGCGGGGACCGCGACGATCGCGTACGACGTGAGCTTCAACCGTGAGGTGCTCGGGGACGCGGGCTGGTACTTCGACGACCCGGCCGGGGTCGCCCGTACGGTCGAGGCTGCCGAGGCCTCCCCGGACGACGTCGAGCGACGCGCGGCCGCCGCGCGCCGGCGCGCCCGGGACTACAGCTGGGACGACGTCGCGGACCGGTACGAGCGACTCGCGCTCGACCTTGCCGATGGCCGGGTCCCAGGAAAGCAGGACGGACGGCGTGCCTCGGCGTCGTCCCCGAGCCGGCAGAGGGTGTCGCGATGAGTGCTCAGGTCCAGGGGGCGACGTTCCGGGAGACCTACGGACGCCTCGCGCAGGCGCAGAAGGGTGTCGCGCGGTCCGCGCCCGCGTACTCGCGGTACGTCAACCGTCGGCTCGGCCGTGTCCTCGCTGCGTGGGCGTACGGTCGTGGGCTCACCCCCAACCAGGTGACCGGCATCAGCGCTCTGTTCACCTTCACGGGACTCGGCGTCCTCGCGGCCACGACACCGAGCTGGTGGGTAGGCGTGGTCGTGTCCGCGTGCCTCGTCGTGGGCTACGCGTTCGACTCGGCGGACGGCCAGGTGGCGCGTCTCAGCGGGACCGGGAGCAGCGCGGGGGAGTGGCTCGACCACATGGTCGACGCGACCAAGGTCGCCGCGCTGCCGCTCGTGCTCGCAGTCAGCTTCTACCGCGCCGAGGTGGTGCCGACCGTCTGGCTGCTCGTGCCGCTGCTCAACGCGGTCGTGAGCTCGGTGCTGTTCTTCGGGATGATCCTCACGGAGCAGATGCGCAAGGCGCACGGTGTGCGTTCGGTCGCGCCGACGGGCGGGAGCGGCCCAGACCTGAGGGCCCTCCTGATGACGCCTACCGATTACGGCGTCCTGTGCCTCGTCTTCCTGCTGCTGGGTGCGGTTTCCGTGTTCGCAGCCGTGTACACCGTGATCGTCGCGCTGACCGCGGCGTTCCTCGTCGCCGCGGGGCGCAAGTGGTTCCGTGAGATCGCGGCGCTCGGTCGCATGGGGTAGGACACGTCGGCGCCCGGCAGAGCCGGGGCGACGAGGACGCGGGCCAGCCAGCCGAGCGCCCGCACGACGAAGCCTCCGGGGGAGTGGACCCCCCGGAGGCTTCGTCGCGTCTGGGGACGCCGCACGTCGTGCGGTCGCTCGGCGGCGATGTATGGCCCCGGAGGGCCGCGGCTCACGTGTGATCTGCACCACATCTGGCCCCGCTCGCCGCGGTCGGTCCGGCGGGGCGGCGCGGCTGCCGGGGAGGGTGTGGCGCTGTGTCGCTCGGGAGGGTGATGTGCGTCGCTGCAGGTACCGGCCGGACGCGCCCCTCGAGCAAGGCTTCACGCCGCGCTCGATCGCGCGCGGGACAGGCTGTCTGTGAGCGCCGGCCCGCATCTCGTGCAGGCGCTCGGCAGCGCCGATCGGACTCACTTGTCCGATTTGCCCTCAACGTACCGCGGGGGTCGCCGATCGGAAGGGTGGAAACACCCACCTGGGTTGAGGCAACCCCCGCCTGCACCCCTGACAGGTCGGCCACGTCCCCCCTGCCGTGCCGACAGATTGCGAAACATCAGTGCGCAACCCCATCCCCTCAAGGTCTGCGGCAGCACGCGCCGTCCTCACCGGCTCGGTCGTGCTCGCTCTCGTCACGCCGTTCGCCGCGACCTCCGTCCCGGCCTTCGGCGCCACCACGAGCTCGGTGTCGACCGCGTTCTCCGCCCCCGCGCCGCGCCTCGACAACGTCCGCCTCGAGACCCCCATGACCGTCCTCGACTCGGTCGCCGTCGCATCCAACGGCACCGCGCGCGTCGACCTCTCGGCGCTCCCCGACAACGTCGTCGCCGTCGACCTCGTCGTCGAGGGTCGCTGGGCCTGGAAGGCCACGAACATCTCGGTCGCCGCAGGCGACATGACCGCCGCGGCCAAGGCCTCGCCCGTCCTGACCACCCCCGTCCAGAACCTCGGTTCCGCCCAGACGTCGATCACGCTCGACGGCAAGCGTTATCTCACGGTGCACAGCTCCGTCGCCTCGGTCCGTGCGACCGTCCGGGTCGTGGGCTACACGGTCGAGACGCAGCCCACCGAGCAGACCACGACGCTCGCCGCGCCGCTCACGGTGCTCAACGCCGGGACCGTCGCCTCGAACGGCACGGCCCGTGTGGATCTCTCCGCCCTCCCTGACAACGTCCTCTCGGCACGCCTCGTCGTCGAGGGCCGCTGGGCCTGGAAGGCCACGAAGATCTCGGTCGCCGCCGGTGACATGACGGCCGCCGCCAAGGCGTCGCCGGTGCTGACCACCCCCGTCCAGGACCTCGGCTCCGCCGAGACCTCGATCGCGCTCGACGGCAAGGACTACCTCACGGTGCACAGCTCGGACGCCTCGGTCCGCGTGACCGTCAAGGTCCTCGGCTACACCTACCTCGGCTTCCCGGCCGACAGCGCCGTCCAGGCTCCCGCGCCGGAGCCCGCCCCCGCGCCTGCGCCGGAGCCGACGCCCAGCCCCGCGCCTGCGCCGGAGCCGACGCCCACACCCACGCCGACGCCCACCCCCGCGCCCACGCCGACGCCCACCCCCGCGCCTGAGCCGGCGCCCGCGCCCGCGCCTGCGCCCGCCGAGCCGCAGCTCCCGACCGAGTCGACCGTCGGCCTCCCCGCCGGAACCCCGCTCACGGTCTACAAGGGCAACATGACGATCTGGGAGCCGAACACCGTCATCGACGGCATGGACATCCAGGGCATCGTGAAGGTCCGCGCCGACAACGTGACGATCAAGAACTCGATCATCCGTGGTGCTGCCACCCCGGCGACGGCCATCACCCACTTCGTCTGGAACACCGAGGGCAACAAGAACCTCGTCATCAAGGACACGACGATCGCCTCCCAGGCGCCGTCGCCCTACGACAGCGCGGTCCTCGGCTACAACTTCACGCTCGAGCGCGTGAACATCCACACCGTCGTCGACCAGGTGACGATCATCGGCGACAACGTGACCATCAAGGACACGATGCTGCACGGCAACAAGTGGTACGCGAACGACCCCAACCACAACGGTGGCCCGTCGCACGACGACAACATCCAGATCCAGGCCGGCAAGAACATCAAGATCGTCAACTCGGTCCTCAAGGGCACCTACAACGCCGCGATCCAGATCACCCAGGCGCGCGGCAAGGTCGGCAACCTCACCGTCGAGGACAGCTTCCTCGACAACGGTGGCTGCACCGTGAACATCGCCCAGATGAACAACGGCCCGCTCGAGGGCGTCGTCTTCCGTGACAACGTCTTCGGCAACGGCCAGCGGATCGACGGCTGCGGCATCATCCGCCCGGTGACGACGACCATCGTCTCGGACAACAACGTGTTCGCTGACGGTCGCGCCTTCGTGCTCAAGCGCGGCTGACCCAGCACGACCGACGACAGGAGCCCTGGTCCACCCGGACCAGGGCTCCTGTCGTCACCGCGCCCCTGACCGGGGGGAAGCAGTCAGGAGCGGCGGTAGGCCTCGTGCCGCACACCGAGGGAACCCGCGACGAGCCCGGGCCCCCGCGCGAGGTCTCGCCAGGCCGCAGCATCCGTCGCGACGTCGCGGGTCACCCTGCCGGCGACCCACCGGGCGGCCCCTCGCCCGGTGACGACGAGGCCGCGCGCCGCAGCAGCGCCCCGCACCCTCGCCCTCGCTGCGGCGCCGTGCGTGAACGCGAGGTTGACGTCGACCGAGCGGTTCGCGTGCCCGTAGACGCGGGCGACGACCCAGCGGCGCGTGTCCCGCTCGGGCGGTACCAGGTCGACGACGACGGACTCGCCGCACGCGACGACCCGTCCGCCCGCCTGCGTGATCCCGCGGGTGAAGAGCGTGTCCTCGCCGCCGCGCATCCCGACCTCCGGGTCGAACGCCACCCCGAGCGCCGCGACCCCTGCGACGTCGACGAGGAGGTTGCCGGACGGCGCGCTGCGGCGCGGCGTGCCGGTCGCGAGGTTGCTCCGCTCGAAGAACCTGCCCGCGACGCTCCACGCCGACGGCTCGGCGACGAACCCGGGGACGATCCGCCCGGCGACCGCCTCGGCGCCCGTGCGCTCCCAGGTGTCGACGAGGGGACCGATCCAGCTCTCGCCCGGCACGCCGTCGTCGTCGATGAACACGACGAGGCCGTCGGCCGAGGCCTCCGCGATCGCGCGAGCGCGGACTGCCGCGATCCCGGGCCGCGGCTCGTGGACGTAGCGGACAGGGAGCGCGGCGCTCGCGGCGACGGCGGCGACCACGTCGTGCGCCCCGCCGTCCGGATCGTTGTCGATGATGAGGATCTCGGTGCGGTCCGCGAGCGACGGCGACCCGAGCACGTGCGGGGCGATCATCCCGAGGAGGGGCTCGAGCAGCTCGTTGCGACGGAACGTCGGGACGGCGACGTGGATCCTCGGCCGTTCCCCGGTACGGATGGGCGTGCTGCCGTGCGGCGGGGCGCTCAGCGGCTCGACCGGCTGCGATCCGGCCGCTCGCGTCGCCCGGCGCCCAGGGGCCGCACCGCGCGCCGTGCCGAGCACTGCGAGGATCTGCGCGCCGTACCGGTGCGTCGAGAACCGGTCGAGCGCGTCCGCACGGCCCGCCCGCGCCATCCGTGTCGCCTGCTCCGGGTCGTCGAGCAGCTTGGCGACCGCCCGCGCGAGCCCCGGGGCGTCGCCCGCAGGCACGAGCATGCCCGTGCGCCCGTCGTCGACCACCTCGACGAGGCCCTGCGTCGCCGCGGCGACGAGGGGGCGGCACGCGAGCAGCGTCTCGACCGCAGCGTTGCCGAAGGACTCGCGCCACGACGGGGCGACGACGACGTCGGCCCGGTCGATCACTGTGCGCGCCGGGCTCACGTACCCGTGGAAGGTGACCGCGCCGCGCAGGTCGGGCTCGCCCGCGCGCTGCTCGAGCTCGGCGACGTACCACTCGTAGCCGCGGAACGCCGAGCCGGCCACCTCGAGGCGCACGTCGCGGCCCTCGCGGCGCAGGTGCGCGACGGCCTCGAGCGCGACGTCGATGCCCTTGTGCGGCGAGAGCCGGCCGACGATCGCGACGACTGCCGGGTCCTGCGGGCGGCGGATGCGCGGGCCAGTGGGCTCGGGACCGCGATCGGGCACGCCGTTGTGCACCACCGCGATACGGCGCTCGAGCGCCGGCATGACGTCCGTCAGGGTGCGCGCCGTCGCGCGCGAGTTCGCGATCACCCGGTCCGCGAGCAGGAGAGGCGATGCGAGCAGACGCCGCACCGTGCGTCCCGAGGACTCCTCCGCCTCGTGGACGTGCGACACGACGGGGACGCGCGCGAGGCGCGCGCTCACGAGCCACGTCGGCACGACGACCGTGTTGACGAGCAGCACGTCAGGTCGGGCGCGAAGCAACGAGCGGTGCCCGGCGACGATCGCGCGCAGGCCGGCGAGCGCGTAGCCGACGAGCCCGCGAAGGCTCATCGTCGACCTGCGCAGCACCGGGCACGGCTGCACGACGACTCGCGCGCCCGTCTCGACGAGCATCGGCACGAGCGGACCGTCCTCCGGGACGGTGACGAGGACCGACCAGCCCGCCTCGACCACCGCGACGACGGTCTCGAGCAGCTGCAGGTCGCTGCCGTACTGGTCGGCGGAGGGGTGCGCGATCATCAGGCGGGGCACGGTGAGACCTCGGACGCAGGGAACGGTGGATGTCCGCGAGTCTAGGGAAGCCCCGCACCGCGTGACGGGGGCGCCGGCCGATCTCACCCCCGCACTCACGCCGTCGTCGCCCGCGCACGGCGGGTGCGCGGGTTCGCGTCGCGCCGTCGCCCCCGGGCGCAGGCGGGGTCGCCCCCGGTTCACCCGTCGACCGGGAGGCTGGCACGGACCGCGGAACTAGACTTCCAGCGGCCAGGAAACGCAGGGGACGGGGAGCACGTGGACGAGCTCGGACGGTCGGCCGCGCGCGGCGCAGGCATCACCTTCGCCGCACAGATCGCGCGGGTCGGCATGCAGATGGCGTCCGTCGTCGTGCTCGCGAGGCTCCTCACGCCGACCGAGTACGGCGTGATGACGATGGTCCTCGTGTTCGTCGGGGTCGGCGAGATCTTCCGCGACCTCGGCCTGTCGACCGCAGCGATGCGAGCCCCGACGATCACGCACGCGCAACGCTCCAACCTGTTCTGGGTCAACACCGCCATCGGTGCGGGCCTCGGGATCCTCATGGTCGTCGCAGCCCCGCTCGTCGGCGCGATCTTCGACGAGGACGCCGTCGTCCCCGTCGCGCGCGCCGTCGGCGTCGTGTTCCTCCTCAACGGGATGGCGAGCCAGCTCCGCGCAGACCTCGTCCGCACCATGCGCTTCGGTGCGCTCGCGGTGGTCGACGTCGTGTCGCAGGCGGCGGCGATCGTCGTCGCGGTCGTCCTCGGCCTCGCCGGGGCGGGGGTGTGGGCGCTCGTGGGCCAGCAGGTCCTGCAGTCGCTCGTGCTGCTCGTCATGCTCGCCACGACCTGCCGGTGGGTGCCGAGCCGGCCGCGGCGCGGCGTGCCGATGGGCGAGTTCTGGCACTTCGGCTGGAACCTCGCCGCGTCCCAGGTCGCCGTGTACATCGGCAACAACATCGACAACTTCGTGATCGGCTCGCAGCTCGGCACCGCCCAGCTCGGCACGTACGACCGCGCCTTCAAGCTCGTGATGACCCCTGTCGCGCAGGTCCGCGCGCCCACGACGACGATCGCGCTGCCCGTGCTGTCACGGCTCCAGGGCGACCCGCCCCGCTTCGCGCGGTTCCTCGCGCGCGGGCAGATCGCGATCGCGTACCCCGTGATGATCGGCGCTGCGCTCCTGGTGGGCACCGCCGACCCGGCGACGCAGATCCTGCTCGGCAGCGGCTGGGTCGGGGTCGAGCCGCTCGTCCGGCTCCTCGCGACGACCGCCGTGATGCAGACGCTCGCGTACGTCGGGTACTGGGTCTACCTCTCGCACGGCCTCTCGGACCTCCTGCTGCGGTTCACGGTCGTCACGATCGCGGTCAAGGTCGTGCTCGTCGTCGTCGCGAGCCACTGGGGTCTCGTCGGGGTCGCGGTCGGGTACACGCTCGCGCACACGGTCGAGTGGCCCCTGTCGATCCTGTGGCTCTCGCGCCGTGCCCCGATCCCGACGCGCACGCTCATGCTCGGCGCCGTCCGGGTGCTGCTCGTCGGCGGGACGCTCGCAGGGACCGCTCACGTCGTCTCGGGACTGTTCGTGCGCGTGTGGCCGGCGACGCTCGCAGGCGTCGGCGCGGGCCTCCTGTCGCTCGCGCTCCTCGCCCTCGTGGTGCCTCGTGTGCGCAAGGACGTCGTCGAGGTCGCGGCGATCGTGCGCACCGCGCTCGCTCGGCGCCGCCGGTAGCGGAGACGATCAAGGGCTGCGGCCCGTCCCCCGGGAGGGGACGGGCCGCAGCCCTTCGTCGTGCGGCCGTGGGCCGCGTCAGCTCGCGCTCGCCTTGCGGGGCCCGCCGCGTCGGCTCTCGGTCGCCGCGTCGTCGGGCGTCGGCACCGAGCGCCGCGAGCGCTGCCGCCGAGCCGCGACGCTCAGGCTCGACGGCTCGCTCGCGACATACCCGCGCGGGGTGTCGGCGTGGCTCGGGTCGGCGAAGTTGACGACGACGCCGAGGCAGCGCGCCCCGACCGTATCGAGCGCGGTGAGCGCGGTGCTCACCTGGGTGCGGCGGACGCGGCCCGAGCCGACGACCATGACGGCGCCGTCGGTCCGCCGGGCGAGGACGACACCGTCGGCCACCGGCAGGATGGGCGGGGCGTCGAGCACGACATGGTCGTAGCGCTTGCCCGCCTCGTCGATGAGCTCCTGCATGCCGGAGGAGTCGATCAGCTGTGCGGGGTTCGGCGGGATGTCCCCCGCGACGAGGACGTCGAGCCCGGGGTGGCCCCACGGCTGCGTGAGGTCCTCGAGCGAGGCCGAGCCCACGAGGATCGTCGTGAGGCCGACCGACGGCTCGAGACCTGTGACGCTCGCGATCGTGGGGCGGCGCAGGTCGGCGTCGACGAGCAGCACGCGACCGCCCTTCTCGGCGAGCGCGATCGCCACGTTGAGCGCGACCGTGGACTTGCCCTCGCCCGAGACGGACGACGACACGACGAGGGTGCGGAGCTGGCTCGCCGCACCGATGAACTGCAGGTTGGTCTGGATGCGCCGGAAGGACTCGGCGCCTGCGCCGTGCGGCTCGCCGAGGATCGTGACCTGGTCCCGGCGGGAGCGCTCGCGCGGCACGATCCCGAGCAGGACGCGGTCCTGGTGGGACGGGACGTCCTTGATGCCGCGCACGCGAGTGTCGAGCACCGTCAGCAGCAGGGCGAGCGCGACGCCGACGGCGAGCCCGCCCGCGCCGCCGAGCGCGACGTTCATCTTGGTGTTCGGCGTGAACGGCACGGTCGGCACGACGGCGTCGGCGACGACGGTCATCGTCACGGACGGGGTGTTCTCGGCGCCCGACGGTGCGATCGACTCGACCGTGCTGGCGAGGTTCGCCGTGACGGCGTCTGCGATCTTCGCGGCGGTCTCGGGCTCCCTCGACGTCGCGCTGATCTCGACGAACATCGTGTCGAGCGGGGTGGTCGCGGTGATCGTGCGCGCGAGGGTCCGTGCGCTCATGCCCAGGTCGAGCTCCTCGATGACCGGGTCGAGCACCGCGGGCATCGTCGCGAGGCGCGCGAAGGACTCGACGAGGTTCTGGGTGTACATCGTGCCCTGCACGAGCTCGCTGACGGTCTCGCCGCGGGCGAGGGAGACGAACGTCGTGGTCGACGAGCGGTACGTGGGGACCGTGGACTTGGCGAGCCCGAAGCCCGCCCCCGCGCCGAGGATGGCGAGGAGAGCGATGACCAGCCAACGCTTGCGCAAGGCCGAGACGTATTCCATCAGATCCACATGCACCCCAAGCTCATCACCCGGCGCGGCGCTCTTCTGACGAGTGCGGGAGCCGGGACGGGACCGCCTGTCCGGGCCCTGGGTCGATCGAACCACGCCCGCGGGACGCGCGGCCACACGACGGGCCTCAACCACCCCCTGAACCACCCGGTCAGCCCCCGGAAGGCGCGCCTACCTGCGGCGTCGCGGGTCGCGGTGCGGCGGCGGGGACGCCCACCAGCAGCGTGCGCAGGCCGCTGAGCGTCCCCCGCACGGCGGGCAGGACGCACGTCCAGGGGCGCAAGAGCTGGCGCCTGCCCCCGCGCAGCACGACCTGCTGCGCGTAGCGCGGGGAGTGCAGCGCCCACCGGAGACGGTCGAGTCCGGTGAGGTTGCGTGCCGCGAAGACGAGCCGGTTGCGGCAGTTGAAGTAGTAGTACAGCGACGACTTGGTCGGGGTCCCCGCACCCGTCTGCGTGCCACCCGCGTCGTGGACGCAGCGCAGGTCGCGCGCGACCCCGACGCGGCCGCCGGCCGCGTGCCAGCGCCACGCGAGGTCGACGTCCTCCCAGTACAGGAAGAAGTCGCTCGCGAAGCCGCCCAGACGGACCCACGCGCTGTGCGCCATCGCGACGCACGCCCCCGTGAGCCACTCGACGCTCGACGACGCCGCGGCGACCGTCGGCATCCCCGTGCGACGGTCCACGTAGCCCGTCGTGAACGCGGGCCGGCCGTCGCCGCGGAACATCTGCGGGACGAGGAGAAGGTCGTCGTCCGCCTCGACCCGGCTCGCGAGCTCGTCTGCGTGCTCGACCGACAGGCGCGCGTCCGGGTTGAGCAGCACGACCGCCGACGGCTCGGCGACCGTGCGGGCCGCGGCGACCCCCGCCGCGCAGCCGTCCCCGAAGCCCAGGTTGCGGTCCGGCTCGATGAGGACCCAACCGCGCTCGTGCGCGAGAGCTCGCACGCGGGCGCGCTCAGCGGACGTGGTCGGGTTGTCCACCACGACGACGGTCCAGCCCGGCGTGCTCGCGCGGTCCCACGCGTCGAGGTTCTCCGCGAGCAGCTCGGACGACCCGTAGCTCACGACGACAAGTGCTCGGCTCATGCCCCCTCCAGGTCCCGAGATCCGTTTTCTGAGCACCGATCACGCTAGCCGCGCGCGTCCGCGGCGGACGGGCTCGCCCTGGGTGAAGGTCGGGTGACGCACGGGTGAGGTTGGGCGAGACCTGTGCGTCGTGCCCGGGAGCGGGGCGCACGATTCAGTCACCCGCCAGCCGCGTGCCGGCGGGGTCGCTCGGGGGAGGACACAGGATGGATCAGCACAAGATCGACGCACCGCGGGGGCGGACGACGGTCACGGCAGGCGTCGCGATCGTCGCGATGGCCTTCGCGCTCGGTGCGTGCACCGGGCAGTCGCAAGACGCACCGACCAGCGCGACCAGCACCGTGACGTCGTCGACCGCGCCCGCAGGGTCAGGGGCCACGTCCGGCTCGGCGCAGGCCGAGGTGCCTGCGCCCCCTGCTGACCTGCCGACCGAGCCGTCGGACCCGAAAGACGCTCCCGAGCCGCTCGGCCCGGTCGAGCGCAAGAAGGCGAAGCCCGTCCCGCTCGACACGAAAGCCACGGTCGCGAAGGGGGTCGTCGCCCGGGTCACGAAGGTCGAGGAGGTCGAGGGCGAGGCGACGCTCCCCGGCGAGGTCGCGGGGGACGCCCTGCGCGTGACCATCACGATCGCCAACGACACCGACGAGGCGCTCGACCTCTCGAGCGCGATCGTCAATCTCTTCCATGGCCCGGACGACACGCCCGCCACCACCCTGTCGGGGCCGGGCGCTGAGCCCTTCCCCGTGACCGTCGCGGCGGGAGCCAAGGCCTCCGGGACGTTCGTCTTCCGGGTCGCCGAGCGCGGCGTACCCATCCACGTCGAGGTCGACGTCGCCGCCGACCTCACGATCGTGGCCTTCGAGGGAGACGCGTGATGCGCCCTTCAGGCCCCACCTCTGCTCAGACTCCACGAACCGCGCACGACCGCGACGCACAGAAGCTCGAGGCCATCATGATCCGTCACCACCGTCCCCGGAGGGCCGCACTCGCGGCCTTCGTGGCGCTCGCGTTCCTGCTGTTCGGGGCGCTCGTGCCGAGCACAGCCCAGGCGACGCCCACCTACGACACCGGGACAGGCGTCGTCGGACCGCCGCGCACCTCGAAGCCTGAGGTGGCCGGCTCCGCGAGCCTGCCGACCGCTCAGATCAACGGTGTCGCGTGGTCGCAGGTCGTCGTCGGGAACACGGTCTACGTGGGTGGCGAGTTCACGTCGGCCCGCCCGCCGGGCGCAGCTGCGGGGACGAGCGAGCAGGCTCGCGGCAACCTCATGGCGTTCGACGTCCGCACGGGCGCACTCCTGCCCTGGGCGCCGAAGGCCAACGCCCAGGTCCGCTCCCTCGCGCTCTCGCCCGACGGCTCGACCCTCTACGCGGGCGGCAGCTTCACGTCGATCGACGGTCAGACCCGCTACCGCGTCGCGGCGTTCAGCACCGCGACCGGTGCGCTCCTCGGCTTCCGTCCCGTCGTCAACACGACGGTCCTGAGCGTCTCCGTGTCGCAGGACGCCGTCTTCCTCGGCGGCTCGTTCACGAACGTCAACGGCCTCGCGCGGTACAAGGCGGCGTCCGTCGCTCTGGGCACCGGGCTGACGACGCTCCCGTTCAACCCCGCGATCGACAACCGCGGCGTGCAGGCGGTCGAGGTGTCGCCCGACGGCGCCGCCGTCGTCGTCGCCGGCAACTTCACGTCCGTCGGTGGGTCCTCCAACCCGGGCTACGGCCTCGCCCGGTTCGACGCCGCGACGGGCGAGCTCCTGTCGCTGCCCGCCAACACCCAGATCCGCAACGCCGGCGACGAGTCGGCGTTCCTCTCGCTGTCCAAGGACGACAAGAACTTCTACGGCACCGGGTACCACTTCGGTGACGGCGGCAACGTCGAGGGCGTCTACGCGGTCTCGTGGGAAGACGGCACGCTCCAGTGGGTCGAGGACTGCCACGGCGACTCGTACGGCGTCACGCCGTTCGAGGACGCGGTCTACGTCGCGTCCCACAAGCACTACTGCGGCAACAGCGGCGGGTTCCCGCAGACGAACCCGTGGCGGGTCAACCGCGGCTCGGCCCTGACCAAGACCGCGACGGGCACGAACATCCCCGACATCTACGGGTACCACGACACCCAGGGTCAGCCGCACCCCGAGATCCTCGACTGGTTCCCCGACCTCAACACGGGCAGCTACACGGGTCAGGGTCAGGGCGCCTGGTCGATCGCGGCCGGCAGCGGCTACGTGATCATGGGCGGCGAGTTCACGCGTGTGAACAACACCGCGCAGCAGGGCCTCGCCCGCTTCGCCTCTCGGAAGACCACCCCGGACACGGACGCGCCCCGCTACGGCGGCGCGCAGTCGGCGCTGCGTGCGGTCTCGCCCGCATCAGGGACGGTCGTCGTCTCGTGGCCCGCGAACTTCGACCGCGGCGACGAGGAGCTGACGTACCGGCTCGTGCGGAACGACACGAGCACCGTCCTGCAGGAGCGGACCGTGACCGCGTCGTTCTGGAAGCGGCCCACGATGTCGTTCGTCGACACCGGCCTCACACCCGGCTCGACGACGCGCTACCGCGTCCGCGCGACGGACGCCACGGGCAACAGCGTCTGGTCGGAGTGGGTGACCGTGACGGTCGCTTCGAGCGGCTCGCTGTCCACGTACGCCCGCACGGTCGCCGAGGACGGACCGTCCAGCTACTGGCGCCTGTCCGAGGCGAGCGGCACGACGGCCGCCGACCTCACCGGGACGCGCGCCCTGACGACGCACGCCGGGGTCACGATGGGCACCGCTGGGGCGATCACGGGGGACAGCGACACCGCGATGACCTTCTCCGGGTCGAGCAACGGTGACGCCATCCACTCGACGAACGAGCCCGCACCGGTCGAGTTCTCGGCTGAGGCGTGGATCAAGACGTCGACGAACCGTGGTGGCCGCATCATCGGCTTCGGGTCGGCCACGTCGGGCACGTCGGGCACGTCCGACCGTCACGTCTACATGGACAATGCTGGGCGCCTGCACTTCGGCGTCCAGGCGAACGGTCGCAACGTCGTCTCGTCGCGCTCGTCCTACAACGACAACGCCTGGCACCACGTCGTCGCGACGATGAGCCAGGCTGACGGGCTGGCCCTCTACGTCGACGGCGTCCGGGTCGCCAGCCGCGACGACGTGCGCATCGCCGACGCCTACAACGGGTACTGGCGCCTCGGCGGCGGCAGCCTCTCCAGCTGGACGAACGTGCCGTCGAGCGTGTGGTTCGCCGGTGCGATCGACGAGGCCGCCGTCTACGACGGCCGCGTCCTGACGCCCCAGCAGGTGCGCGAACACTTCGAGGCTGCCGGCCGCACGGTGCCGGTGTACACCGCTCCGACCGACGCCTACGGCGCGGCGGTCGCGTCGGCGGACCCGCTGCTCTTCTGGCGCTTCGCGGAGACCTCGGGCTCGGCCGTAGCCGACTCCGGGCGCCTCGGCAGGTCCGGCACGTTGTCCGGGAGCGCCGTGCGCGGCGAGGACGGCGCCATCAAGGACCTGGCGAACCCGTCGATCCGGTTCACGACCCGCGCGCACGTGTTCGATGCGCAGGCGCAGGCAAACCCGACCCGGTTCTCGACCGAGGCGTGGTTCAAGACCGCGACGACCCAGGGCGGGCGCATCGTCGGGTTCGGCAACTCGACAGGCACCACGTCCTCGAGCTACGACCGGCACACCTACATGCAGGACGACGGACGACTCGTCTTCGGCATCTACCGCGGCGCCGAGTACCGCGTGACGTCGACACAGGCGTACAACGACGGGCAGTGGCACCACGTCGTCTCGACGCTCGGCGACGCGGGCATGCAGATGTATGTCGACGGCGTGCTCGTCGGCACCAACCCGCAGCGTCTCCCGGAGAGCTACACCGGGTACTGGCGCGTCGGCGGCGACAACACGTGGGGCTCGACCTCGCAGACCCTCGTCGGCTCGGTCGACGACGTCGCGGTCTACGGTCGACAGCTCGACGCGGAGACGGTCGCGCTGCACCACGCGCTCGGCACGACCGGCGAGGAGCCGAACGCGGTACCGACCGCGTCGTTCACGACCGACGCGACCGACCTGGCGGTCGCGGTCGACGCGTCGGCGTCTGCGGACACCGACGGGACGATCGAGGCGTACGCGTGGACGTTCGGCGACGGTGCGACCGGTACCGGCCGCACGGCGACGCACACGTACACCGAGGCCGGCACGTACACGATCACCCTGACGGTGACGGACGACCGCGGGGCGACCGCGGAGACCACCCACGACGTCACGGTCACGGCCCCGGTCCCGAACGTGGCGCCGGTGGCGGTGTTCTCGTCGGAGGTGGACGGGTTGTCGGTGGATGTCGATGGTTCGGGTTCGTCGGACTCGGACGGGTCGGTGGCGTCGTACGCGTGGGACTTCGGTGATGGCGGTTCGGGTTCGGGTGCGACGGCGTCGCACACGTTCGCGGAGGCTGGTTCGTACACGGTGAGGTTGACGGTGACGGACGACGACGGTGCGACGGGCACGGTGACGCACGAGGTCGTGGTCGAGGCTCCGCCGGTGACGGAGGACCTGGCGGTCGATGCGTTCGGTCGGTCGGTGTCGTCGGGCTGGGGTTCGGCGACGACGGGTGGTGAGTGGTCGGTGACGGGCACGGCGTCGACGTTGTCGCGGTACTCGGTCGCTGGTGGTGAGGGTCGGATGTCGTTGACTGCGGGTGCGACGCGGTCGGCGTATCTGCGGTCGGTGTCGGCGACGACGGCGGAGGTCCAGACGACGGTGTCGATGGATCGTCTGCCGGCGGGCAACTCGTTCTTGACGGTTGCTGGTCGTGCGGTCGGCACGAGCGGGTATGTCGCTCGGGTGCGGGTGGCGACCGACGGTGCGGTGCAGCTGCACGTGGGTCGTGGGATCTCGTCGGTCACGGCGCTGGCCGGTGGTGTGGTCGACGGGTTGACGCTGGTGCCTGGGGAGAAGCTGCGGGTGCGGTTGCAGGTGACGGGGACGTCGCCGACGACGGTGCGGGCCAAGGTGTGGCGTGAGGGTGACGCGGAGCCGGCGACGTGGCGGGCGAGCGTGACGGACTCGACCGCTGACCTGCAGGTCGCCGGTGGGGTGGCGGTGCAGGCGTACGTCGGTGGGGCTGCTGGTAGCCCGGACGTCCTCGTGGCCTGGGACGACCTCTGGGCCGGTGCCCCGGACGGCTTCGAGCCGCAGGAGCCTGCGCCGAACGTGGCGCCGGTGGCGGTGTTCTCGTCGGAGGTGGACGGGTTGTCGGTGGATGTCGATGGTTCGGGTTCGTCGGACTCGGACGGGTCGGTGGCGTCGTACGCGTGGGACTTCGGTGATGGCGGTTCGGGTTCGGGTGCGACGGCGTCGCACACGTTCGCGGAGGCTGGTTCGTACACGGTGAGGTTGACGGTGACGGACGACGACGGTGCGACGGGCACGGTGACGCACGAGGTCGTGGTCGAGGCTCCGCCGGTGACGGAGGACCTGGCGGTCGATGCGTTCGGTCGGTCGGTGTCGTCGGGCTGGGGTTCGGCGACGACGGGTGGTGAGTGGTCGGTGACGGGCACGGCGTCGACGTTGTCGCGGTACTCGGTCGCTGGTGGTGAGGGTCGGATGTCGTTGACTGCGGGTGCGACGCGGTCGGCGTATCTGCGGTCGGTGTCGGCGACGACGGCGGAGGTCCAGACGACGGTGTCGATGGATCGTCTGCCGGCGGGCAACTCGTTCTTGACGGTTGCTGGTCGTGCGGTCGGCACGAGCGGGTATGTCGCTCGGGTGCGGGTGGCGACCGACGGTGCGGTGCAGCTGCACGTGGGTCGTGGGATCTCGTCGGTCACGGCGCTGGCCGGTGGTGTGGTCGACGGGTTGACGCTGGTGCCTGGGGAGAAGCTGCGGGTGCGGTTGCAGGTGACGGGGACGTCGCCGACGACGGTGCGGGCCAAGGTGTGGCGTGAGGGTGACGCGGAGCCGGCGACGTGGCGGGCGAGCGTGACGGACTCGACCGCTGACCTGCAGGTCGCCGGTGGGGTGGCGGTGCAGGCGTACGTCGGTGGGGCGGCTGGTAGCCCGGACGTCCTCGTGGCCTGGGACGACCTCTGGGCGGGCCAGCCGTGACCGCGAGGGCAGCAGGCGATGTGGTGACGGTCGGGATCCTCACGTTCCGTCGCCCGGAGGGGCTCCGTGAGTCGCTGCCGAGACTCCTCGAGCAGGTGCGGCAGGTGCCGGGTGCCGAGCTCCTCGTCATCGACAACGACGACGTGCCGAGCGCCCAGGACATCGTCGCCGAGCGCGCGGCAGCCGGCGACCCCGTCCGGTACGTCCACGAGCCCGACCCAGGGATCGTCTCGGCACGCAACCGCGCGCTCGACGAGGCGCGCGGTGACGTCCTCGTCTTCATCGACGACGACGAGCTGCCGTCGCCCGCGTGGCTGACGACGATGCTCGCGACTCACGAGAGGTACGGGTGCGCAGCGGTGGCGGGTGCCGTCGTCGCGCAGTTCGAGTCCGAGCCGGACCGGTGGATCACCGCGGGCAAGTTCTTCGAGCGCAAGCGCTACCCGACCGGGACACGTGTGCCCGCGGCGGGCACCGGCAACCTCCTGCTCGACCTGCGCGCGGTGCGCGCCTGGGGCCTGCGGTTCGACCAGGCCTTCCGGTTCACGGGAGGGTCGGACACCGCGTTCACGAGCGAGCTGGTCGCGCGCGGCGGCGAGATCGTGTTCTGCGACGAGGCGAGCGTCATCGACGTCGTCCCGGTCGAGCGCGCCACGCGCTCGTGGGTGCTGCAGCGGGCGTTCCGCAACGGCAACGCTCGCGCGCGCGTCCACCTGGTCGGCGTCCGCTCGCGCGGCGCCGCGCTGCAGGGGAGGGTGACGCTCGCCGCGCAGGGTGCGGCGCGCGTCGCGGGCGGTGCGGTGCGCTCGCTCGGGGGGGTCGCCACCCTCGACACAGGGCTGCGGGCGCAAGGTGCGCGGACCGCTGTCCGCGGTGCGGGCATGGTCGCGGGTGCTGTGGGCGGCGTCTACCAGGAGTACCGTCGGTGACGGTCGCGCGCCGGTGAGCGCGCGCGTGCACGCCGGGGGAGGCGAGATGACGGCAGGGCAGGTGACGGGGGTGTCCCCGGCGTCCTCCCTGGCGCGTCGCGGCGTGCCGGTGCACAGCGACGTCGACGAGGTGGCCGTGCGCCACGGCCTGCGGCTCACGCAGGGCACGTCCGCGCTGCTCGTCCTCGTCGTGGGGTCCTGGTACCCGGTCCTCGGCGGGCTCACCGCAGGCACCGTGCTCGCGCTCGCGCTCCTCCCCGTCGTCGTGCCTGCGGCCCTGCGCTTCCGCGGCGCCGGCCTGCTCCTGACGGTCGGCGCGCTCGCCCTCGCCAACGGGCTCGCGCTCGCGTCGCTCGCGCAGGTCGACCACGCGGTCATCCGCAGCGTGACCCGGGACGCGGCGCTGCACGTCGTCGGCATCGTCGTGGGCGTGGCAGCGGTCCTGTGGGCACGGACCGTGTGGCGCGACGCGTGGGTCGCGCTGTTCTTCGGTCTCGGGATGCTCGTCGACGCTGCGCTGGGACCGACCGGGACGAACGCGTGGAAGTTCGCGTACAGCCTGCCCGTGACGGTCCTCGTCCTCGCGGTCGCCTGGCTCACCCGGAGGTGGGTCGTCGAGCTGGGAGCGCTCGTCGTGCTCGCAGGCGTCTGCGCGGTCCAGGACAGCCGGTCGATGTTCGGCCTGCTGCTCATGGCCGCGACCCTCGTCCTGTGGCAGGCGTTGCGGCGGCGCTCACGGCGCCGGATGTCCGCGCGCAGCCTGGTCGTCATGCTGGCGGTCCTCGGCGCCGGCGTCTACCAGCTCGGCAAGGCGCTCGCGCTCGAGGGGGCGCTCGGAGCTGCCGCCGCGGAGCGTTCGGCGCTGCAGATCGAGCAGTCCGGGTCCCTCCTCGTGGGCTCGCGCCCCGAGATGGGCGCGTCGTTCGCGCTCGTGGAGGCGCGGCCGTGGGGTTTCGGGTTCGGCGTCGTCCCGAACGGGCTCGACCTGCGGGCGGCCAAGGGGGGCATGGCGCAGCTCGGGTACGACCCGGACAACGGGTACGTCCACCGCTACATGTTCGGTCGGGGCATCGAGCTGCACTCCGTGCTCGGCGACCTGTGGGCGTGGATGGGACTCGCGGGGGCGGTGCTCGCCATCGTCATGACGGTGCTGCTCGTGCGAGGTCTTGTCACCGGCCTCGCGGGCGGGGTCGCGAGTGGTCTCGTCGTCGCGCTGACGCTGCGCTGCCTGTGGGACATGTTCTTCGCGCCCGTCTACAGCTCGATGTCGATCTTCACGCTCGCGCTCGGGCTCGCGCTGCCGCTCCTGGCGGCGCGCGTCCGCCGCGCGCCCGCGAAGCCGCGCAGGGCCGCGCTCTCAGGGAGCAGGGTCGCGCCGCGCACGTAGACTTGGACGTCGCCCGCCCGCTCCCCATGCTCGAGGAAACCCATGTCGCTCACCGGTGTCCTTTCCCTGCTGCGACAGGATCCCGCGGTCGCGGCGGCTCTCGAGCACGTGCACGCGCGCGGAGAGCTCGACGTCGTCACGCCGTCGGGGGCGCGCCCCCCGCTCCTCGCGCTCCTCTCCGGTGCGCACGGCCAGGACGACGCACCCGCGCCCGGCGCACGGCCGCTCGTCGTCGTCACGGCCACGGGCCGCGAGGCTGACGACCTGGTCGCAGCGCTCGCCTGCTACCTCCCGCACGACGACGTCGCGGTGCTGCCTGCGTGGGAGACGCTCCCGCACGAGCGGCTCTCGCCGCGCAGCGACACGGTCGCGCGCCGTCTGGCTGTCCTGCGCCGGCTCGCGCACCCGACGGTCGAGCACGGCCCCGCGGGCCCCGTCCGGGTGCTCGTCGTGCCTGTCCGTGCGCTCATGCAGCCGGTCGTCGAGGGCCTGGGCGACCTTGAGCCCGTCCAGCTCGCCGCGGGCCAGCAGGCCGACCTGACCGACGTCGCCGAGCAGCTCGTCGCGGCGGCGTACACGCGTGTCGACATGGTCGAGCGGCGCGGGGAGTTCGCCGTGCGCGGCGGCATCCTCGACGTGTTCCCGCCGACCGAGGACCACCCGCTGCGCATCGAGTTCTGGGGTGAGGAGGTCGAGGAGATCCGCTGGTTCGCGGTCGCCGACCAGCGCAGCCTGGAGATCGCGGAGCACGGCCTGTGGGCGCCGCCGTGCCGCGAGCTGCTGCTGACCCCCGAGGTGCGTGAGCGCGCGGCCGCGCTCATCCCGCAGCTTCCCGGTGCGACCGAGATGCTCGACCGCATGTCGCAGGGCATCGCGGTCGAGGGCATGGAGTCGCTCAGCCCGGCGCTCGTCGACCGCATGGTCCCCGTCCTCGATCTCGTGGCGGACGAGTCGCTCGTCGTGCTCTCGGACCCTGAGCGCGTGCGGCGCCGCGCGCACGACCTCGTGTCGACGACCGAGGAGTTCCTCGCCGCGGCGTGGACGTCGGCGGCCGCGGGCGGGTCCGTGCCGATCGACCTGTCGGCGGCGTCGTTCATGTCGCTCGCGGACCTCCGGGCGATCAGCGCGCGCCGCGCGCTCGGCTGGTGGACGCTCAGCCCGTTCGGGCAGGGCCCCGAGGAGGCGGACCTCGTCACGGACGGCGAGACGCTGCGCATGCGTGCGCGCGACGTCGTCGCGTACCACGGTGACGTCGAGCGTGCGCTCGACGACGTGCGTGGGCTGCAGCACGCGGGCTGGCGGCTCGTGCTCGCGACCGAGGGTGCGGGGCCGGCGAAGCGCATGGCTGAGCAGCTCGGCGCTGCGGAGACGGCGGCTCGTCTGGTCGCGGACGTCCCGACGGCGCCCGAGGGAGGCGTCGTCCACGTCGTGACCGCGTCCGTGGGCGCGGGCTTCGTCGACGAGGAGCTGCGCCTCGCGGTGTTCTCAGAGCAGGACATCACGGGTCGTGCGGGCGCGACGACGAAGGACATGCGACGCATGCCGTCGCGGCGTCGCAACGTCGTCGACCCCCTGTCGCTGCGCGCAGGCGACTACGTGGTGCACGAGCAGCACGGTGTCGGGCGGTTCGTCGAGCTCGTGCAGCGCACGCTCGGCTCGGGCGCGAACGCCGCGACCCGCGAGTACCTCGTCGTCGAGTACGCGTCGTCGAAGCGCGGTCACCCGGGCGACCGGCTGTTCGTGCCGACCGACCAGCTCGACCTGGTGACGAAGTACACGGGCGGCGAGGCGCCGACGCTCAACAAGATGGGCGGCTCCGACTGGTCACGGACCAAGGCGAAGGCGCGCAAGCACGTCAAGGAGATCGCGGGCGAGCTCGTGCGCCTGTACTCGGCGCGCATGGCGACGCAGGGGCACGCGTTCGGCCCGGACACGCCGTGGCAGCGCGAGCTCGAGGACGCGTTCGCGTACGTCGAGACGCCGGACCAGCTCGCGACGATCGACGAGGTCAAGGCGGACATGGAGAAGGCCGTGCCGATGGACCGCCTCGTGTGCGGCGACGTGGGCTACGGCAAGACGGAGATCGCGGTGCGGGCCGCGTTCAAGGCGGTCCAGGACGGCAAGCAGGTCGCTGTGCTCGTGCCGACGACGCTGCTCGTGCAGCAGCATTTCGACACGTTCAGCGAGCGCTACTCGGCGTTCCCCGTCACGGTGCGCGCGCTCTCACGCTTCCAGACGGACGCAGAGGCGAAGACCGTGCTCGACGGGCTCAAGGACGGGTCGGTCGACGTCGTGATCGGCACGCACCGTCTCCTGTCCGGCTCGGTGCACTTCAAGGACCTCGGCCTCGTGATCGTCGACGAGGAGCAGCGCTTCGGCGTCGAGCACAAGGAGACGCTCAAGCAGCTGCGCACGAACGTCGACGTGCTCGCGATGTCGGCGACGCCGATCCCGCGCACGCTCGAGATGGCGGTCACGGGCATCCGTGAGATGTCGACGCTGCAGACCCCGCCCGAGGAGCGGCACCCGGTGCTGACGTACGTCGGCGCGTACGACGACAAGCAGATCACCGCGGCGATCCGCCGCGAGCTGCTGCGCGAGGGTCAGGTCTTCTACGTCCACAACAAGGTCGACACGATCTCCAAGACGGCGGCGCGTCTCCAGGAGCTCGTCCCGGAGGCCCGCATCGCGACGGCGCACGGGAAGATGAACGAGGCGCAGCTCGAGCAGGTCATCATGGACTTCTGGGACCGGAAGTTCGACGTGCTCGTGTCGACGACGATCATCGAGACGGGCCTCGACATCTCGAACGCGAACACGCTCATCCTCGAGCGCGCCGACGTCCTCGGCCTGTCGCAGCTCCACCAGCTGCGCGGCCGCGTGGGCCGTGGCCGCGACCGCGCGTACGCGTACTTCCTGTACCCGCCGGAGAAGCCGCTCACGGAGACGGCGCACGACCGGCTCGCGACGATGGCTGCCCACACGGACCTCGGCGCGGGCATGCAGATCGCGATGAAGGACCTCGAGATCCGTGGCGCGGGCAACCTGCTCGGCGGCGAGCAGTCCGGGCACATCCAGGGCGTCGGCTTCGACCTGTACGTGCGCATGGTCGGCGAGGCGGTCGCCGCCTACCGCGGGGACGCGGAGGAGGAGGCTCCCGAGGTCACGATCGAGCTCCCGGTCGATGCGCACGTCCCGCACGACTACATCGCGCACGAGCGCCTGCGTCTCGAGGCGTACCAGAAGATCGCGGCCGCGCAGACCTCGGCGGCGCTCGACGAGGTGCGTGCGGAGCTCGTCGACCGGTACGGCGCTCTCCCCGAGGTCGTCTCGGCGCTGTTCGACGTCGCGGCGTTCCGCAACCATGCGCGCGCGGCGGGGTTGAGCGACGTCACGGCGCAGGGCAAGTTCGTGCGGTTCGCGCCGGTGGACCTGCCGGAGTCGGCGCAGCTGCGCCTCAAGCGCCTGTACCCGGGGACGGTGCTCAAGCCGGCGATCCGGGCGGTCCTCGTGCCGTTCCCGACGACGGCGCGCATCGGAGGCCGTCCGTTGCGCGGTGCTGAGGTGCTCGCGTGGGCGACGGAGCTGATCGAAGCCGTGATCGGCGGGTCTGTCTCTGCCGCGGCGGGGGTCGGGACGTCGGGCGCGGCGGGCTCGTCTCGCTGAGCGAATCACCCGGGGGGCCACCCCGCCAGGGGTGTCTGCTGCTCCGTCCCCGCTCCTAGCGTTGAGGTGCCGCGATCGCAGCGGCGCGACACGACGGGGGAGCATGGTGACAGGGACGGCAGGAGGGCGCGGCGCGCGCCCTGCGAGGGGCGCGGGGGTGGTCGGCTACGCCCCGGGGGCGTGGGACCTGTTCCACGTCGGGCATCTCAACGTCCTGCGGCAGGCTGCAGCGCACTGCGACTACCTGATCGCCGGCGTCGTCGATGACGACATGCTCGAGCGCGCCAAAGGGCGCAGGCCGGTCGTGCCGGTGCACGAGCGTGCTGAGATCGTCAGCCACATCGGTTACGTCGACGAGGTCTTCATCGAGACGCAGCCGGACAAGCTCGAGACGTGGCGCCGGTGCTCGTTCGACGTCTTCTTCAAGGGCGACGACTGGCGTGGCACGCCGAAGGGCGACGAGCTCGAGCGGCGCTTCGCCGCGGTGGGCGTCCAGGTCGTCTACTTCCCGTACACGGTGCACACGTCGAGCACGAAGCTGCGTCGTGCGCTGACGCTCCTGGAGTCGCCGAGCGAGGACCTGGAGACGCTCGTTCTCGAGAGCTGAGCCAGGTACCGCGCATGCGGGCCTGCAGCCTGGAGATACACGATCTGGCGAGGGTCACCTCCGGCCACCCTGAGCATCGCCCGCCGCGCGCCGACGATCACCCTCGCGTCGCCTCTCCGAGACCTGTCTCGTCGCTGGTCACGTCGGTAGTTTTCAAAGCAGGAACGAGCCAGGGCTGAAGGTCCTGGGGTCGTCCGGAGAGATTCTCCTCATGTCGCGGGGGCGACAAGGAGACGGACGGGGCACCGAGCCCGCCCGACGCGGCGGAAGACTCCGCCGCCACCGAGGAGAGACAGATCTGAGCAGTGGGGGAGCTGTGACCGCAGAGGCGACATTCAGGGGCAGGACAAGGACGGTGGCGCAGCCTGCGCCCGCGCCAGCACCGGTGCCCGCACCGGCGCCGGCTCGACCGGAGCCGGTCTCCACGTCCGAGCAGCCGACGCGCACGGCCACGAGCAGCGCCCCGGTCCGCCGGGTGTTCCCGTCGATCAGCTGGCCCACGCGCTACTCGTCGCTCGTGCTGGTGACCGACCTCGCTGCGATCCTCCTCGCCACAGCGACCGCGCTCCTGCTGTCGCTCCCGTCTGCGGACCAGGCCCAGCCCCGCGCCTACGTCGTCGGCCTCGTCCTCGTGACGCTCTGGCTCGCCAGCCTCGCGGCCGAACGGTCGCGAGACCGGCGGATCGTCGGGATCGGGGTCGAGGAGTACGGCCGCGTGTGGCGGGCGACGTGGCACGTGTTCGCAGCGGTCGCGCTCGCGGCCTACGTCGCCGAGGTGGACCTGCCGCGCGAGTACGTCGCGGTCGCGATCCCGCTCGGCACGGCCCTCCTGCTCGTCGGCAGGTACGGGGCGCGCGTCTACCTCAAGCGGCTGCGGCGACGCGGCCGGGCGCTGTCCCGCATCGTCCTGACCGGCTCGCGGTCGGGTGTGGCGGAGCTCGCGCGCGAGATCGCCGCGCGCCCGCTCGCCGGGTACGTCGTCGTCGGGGCGTGCGTGCCCGACGGGGACCCGCTCGAGGGGGAGTGGCTGGGTGACGTCCCGGTCCTCGGTGACGTCCTCGACGTGCCGCACACCGTCACCCGGGTCCGGGCGGACGCCGTCGCGGTCGTCGGCGCCGACCACATCAACTCGAGCGTCGTGCGGGACATCGGCTACCGGCTGGAGTCGACCGGCACCGACCTGATCGTGGCGCCGGGTCTCGTCGACGTCGCTGGGCCGCGCATGGTGCTGAGCCCGGCTGAGGGACTGTCGCTCGTGCACGTCGACGCGCCGCAGTTCACGGGTGTGCGCTACGTCGTCAAGGCTGTCCTCGACTGGGTCGTGTCGCTCGCCATCGTGCTCCTGCTCTCGGTACCGATGCTCGTGATCGCGCTCGTGATCCGCCTGACGAGCGCGGGCCCGGCGCTCTACCGGCAGGAGCGCGTGGGTCGGGACGGCAAGACGTTCCGGATGATCAAGTTCCGTTCGATGCGCGTGGGTGCCGATGCGGAGCGTGCCGTCCTCGAGGGTGAGAACGAGGGCAACGGCGTGCTGTTCAAGCTCAAGGACGACCCTCGTGTGACGCCGTTCGGTCGCGTGCTGCGACGTTACTCGCTCGACGAACTCCCGCAGCTCTTCAACGTGCTGAGGGGCGAGATGAGCCTCGTGGGGCCGCGTCCGCCGCTGCCGTCCGAGGTGGCGCTCTACGACGGGTACGCGCCGAGGCGGATGCTCGTCAAGCCTGGCCTGACCGGGCTCTGGCAGGTCAGCGGCCGGTCCGACCTGTCCTGGGACGAGGGCTTGCGCAAGGACCTCTACTACGTCGAGAACTGGACCATCGCTGGTGACCTGCTCATCCTCCTGCGCACGGCGAGAGCCGTGTTCGCGCACGAGGGAGCCTACTGAGCCGCCCCCCCCGATCGGCTCGACAAGAGCCCGGCCGCGCTCCCTCGTGAGGGGGCGCGGCCGGGCTCTCGCCCACCGGGAGGATGTGGGACGTCGGTGGGAGGGCAGGCGTGAGCACGGCGCGTTGCTGCAACGTTGCAGGCGTTCGAGCCGCACGATCTCGCCATCGCCCTCGATGGGGTTGTGTCACCCAGGCTAGTGGAAGGCTTCTGGTCTGCAAACGGTCGGAACTGTTGCAGAGGCGTTGCTGGCGTGCCACGGTGGACGGGCCTGCCCACGCAGGCTGTCGCCTGGGAGGAGCGGCATCGCACGGGTCGCTCAAGGACGAACGATTCGCCCACGAGAGCGCGCCCTTTTCCCCGTGAGAGGCAGCTTGATGCTCAGCAGAAGTAGCACCACCACGACAACGCCGTCGTCCGTGCGGTCCAAGGCGCTCGCGATCGCCGCGAGCGCCGCCCTGCTCGCCGGAGCCAGTGTCGCGAGCAGCGCCGTCGCCGCTCCCGCACCTGCGACGGTCCCCGCCGCGCCCGTCGCGCTCGCCGCCCCCGAGGTCCCTGGACGCGGCAGCACCGCCCTCAACCTGTTCCAGTGGACGTGGAGCTCGGTGGCCGCCGAGTGCACGTCGACGATCGGTCCAGCCGGCTTCGCGTACGTCCAGGTCTCGCCGCCCCAGGAGCACATCCAGGGCACGAGCTGGTGGACGTCGTACCAGCCGGTCAGCTACCGCCTCGAGAGCAAGCTCGGGACGCGCGCCGAGTTCAAGAACATGGTCGACACGTGCCGGGCGGCCGGGGTCGGCATCATCGCCGACGCGGTCATCAACCACATGACGGGCGCCGACGCTGGCTCAGGCACGGGAACCGGCGGCAGCGCCTTCGGCGTCGACTACTTCCCCGGGCTCTACGACGGGAGCAGCTTCAACGACTGCCGCTCGAACATCTCCAACTATGGCGACCGCTACCAGGTCCAGAACTGCCGGCTCGTCTCCCTCCAGGACCTGCGCACCGGCTCGAACGCCGTGCGGGACCGCATCGCTGGCTATCTCAACGACCTCCTGAGCCTCGGCGTCGCCGGCTTCCGGATGGACGCCTCCAAGCACATCCCCGCCGCCGACCTCGAGGCGATCAAGTCGAGGCTCACGAACCCGAACGTCTTCTGGGTCCACGAGGTGATCGGGTCGGCCGGCGAACCGATCCAGCCGTCGGAGTACCTCGGCTCGGGCGACTCGCACGAGTTCCAGTACGCGCGGAACCTCAAGGGCTACATGGACGGCTCGATCGCCGGGATCCGCGGGATCACCAACGGGCTGCTGCCCTCTGACCGCGCGGGTGTCTTCGTCGACAACCACGACACCGAGCGTGACGGCCACGGCACCATGAACTACCAGTGGGGGCAGAAGTACCTCCTCGGCAACGTGTTCATGCTCGCCTACCCCTACGGGTGGCCGACCGTCTACTCCGGCTACAAGTTCACGTCCCGCGACGCGGGCGTCCCCGGTTCGACCGCGACGCGCGTCCCGGACGCGAGCTGCTCGAACACCGCAGTGTGGACGTGCATGCAGCGCAAGCCCGAGATCAAGGGCATGGTCAAGTTCCGCAACGCCGTGACCGGCACCGCGGTCACGAACTGGTGGGACGACGGCTCCAACCACATCGCGTTCGGCCGCGGCGCCAAGGGCTACGTCACCATCAACAACAGCGCCAGCGCCGTGACGCGCACCTACCAGACGTCGCTCCCGGCCGGGGAGTACACGGACCTCGTCTCCGCGACGGGCACCCGGTACACGGTCGACTCGTCGGGCCGGTTCACTGCGACGGTCCCGCAGTACGGGGCCCTCGCCCTCGCCGTCGGCTCGTCGACGCCCGTCGACCCGGGGGAGCCGGGCACGAACCGGACGACCGTGTTCTACCGCACGTCGTGGAGCACGACGAACATCCACTACCGGGTCGGGTCGGGCGCGTGGACGACAGCCCCGGGCCGGGCCATGACACCCGCGTGCACGGGCTACGTCAAGCTCGACCTCGACCTCGGCTCGGCCACGACCGCCACGGCCGCGTTCAACAACGGGTCCGGGACGTGGGACAACAACGGCTCGCGCGACTACACCCTGAGCGGGGCGTCGGTGATCGTCGAGAACGGCGCGGTGCGTGCGGGCGACCCGTGCCAGGCCTCCGCGACGTCGACGACCGTCTACTACCCGGCGCGC
This sequence comes from Flavimobilis sp. BM9, assembly GCF_058313055.1. Classification (NCBI taxonomy): domain Bacteria; kingdom Bacillati; phylum Actinomycetota; class Actinomycetes; order Micrococcales; family Jonesiaceae; genus Flavimobilis; species Flavimobilis sp. BM9. The sequence continues at coordinate 125,079 of NZ_JBZEMO010000005.1, forward strand.
TGGGCCACGACGAAGATCCACTACAAGGTCGGGTCCGGATCGTGGACGGTCGCACCTGGCGTCACGATGGCGCCCGCGTGCTCGGGCTGGGTCCGCCACACCGTCGCGTCCGGCGGGCAGCCCGTCGTCGCAGCCTTCAACGACGGCGGCGGGACGTGGGACAACAACGGCTCGCGCGACTACACGCTGACCGGCGCGGTCGCCCGCGTCGACAGCGGACAGGTCTCCGCGACGAGTCCCTGCCCGTGAGGTGAGCGGCGCAGGACGACGGCTGCGGGCCCGGGGCGACGACCGCCCCGGGCCCGCAGCCCTGCGCCGGAGCGGCCGGTCATAGGACGAAAGACGGTCTACGGGAACGCCGGGGAGGTCCTAGGATTGAGACGACAACCACCAAGTCTTCTCAAGGAGTTTCTGTGGCCATCATCGAAGCCGTGCACGCCCGCGAGATCCTCGACTCCCGTGGCAACCCGACCGTCGAGGTCGAGGTCGTCCTCGAGGACGGCACGTTCGCGCGTGCTGGCGTCCCGTCCGGTGCCTCCACCGGCGCCTTCGAAGCAGTCGAGCGCCGTGACGGCGACAAGGGCCGCTACCTCGGCAAGGGCGTCCAGGACGCTGTCGACGCCGTCAACGACATCATCGAGGACGAGCTCATCGGCTTCGACGCGGGCGACCAGCGCGCGATCGACGCTCGCCTGCTCGAGCTCGACGGCACCCCCAACAAGGGCAAGCTCGGCGCCAACGCGATCCTCGGCGTCTCGCTCGCCGTCGCGAAGGCCGCTGCCGAGTCGGCCGGCCTCGAGCTCTTCCAGTACGTCGGCGGCCCGAACGCCCACGTCCTGCCCGTCCCGATGATGAACATCCTCAACGGTGGCTCGCACGCTGACTCGAACGTCGACATCCAGGAGTTCATGGTCGCCCCGATCGGCGCCTCGAGCTTCAAGGAGGCCCTGCGCATGGGCGCAGAGGTCTACCACTCCCTCAAGTCCGTCCTCAAGAGCGAGGGCCTGGCCACCGGCCTCGGCGACGAGGGCGGCTTCGCGCCGAACCTGCCGTCGAACCGCGCCGCGCTCGACCTGATCCTCGTCGCGATCGAGAAGGCCGGCTACAAGCCGGGCGTCGACGTCGCCCTCGCGCTCGACGTCGCGTCGACCGAGTTCTTCAAGGACGGCGTGTACCACTTCGAGGGTGGCACGAAGACCGGCGCCGAGATGATCGAGTACTACGCGCAGCTCGTCGCGGACTACCCGCTCGTCTCCATCGAGGACCCGCTGTCCGAGGACGAGTGGGCCGACTGGTCCGCCCTCGTCGAGGCTGTGGGCGACAAGGTCCAGATCGTCGGCGACGACCTGTTCGTCACCAACCCGGAGCGTCTCGCCAAGGGCATCGAGCTCAAGTCGGCCAACTCGCTCCTGGTCAAGCTCAACCAGATCGGCTCGCTCACCGAGACCCTCGAGGCCGTCCAGCTCGCGCAGCGTGCCGGCTTCACCGCGATGGTGTCGCACCGCTCGGGCGAGACCGAGGACGTGACGATCGCGGACCTGTCCGTCGCGGTCAACGCGGGCCAGATCAAGACCGGTGCCCCCGCCCGTGGCGAGCGCATCAACAAGTACAACCAGCTGCTGCGCATCGAGGACAACCTCGGCGCTGCTGCTACCTACGCGGGCGCCTCGGCGTTCCCGCGCTGGAAGGCGTGACGCTCGCCTAGAGCGACAGCTCGACCGGAGGCCGGTTCCCGCGAGGGAGCCGGCCTCCGGCGTCCCCGGGCCCGTGAGGGCTCGGTGAAGGAAGCACCTCCGCAGCCGGGGCGCCGAGAGTCGCTGACCCGTTTCACGCCGTCGACGGGCGAGGATGGAGACATGTCTGCTCGGCGCCCCGTGACGCCCGTCAGCCCTGTGCGGGCTGGCGGCGCGAAGCCGCGCGCCCAGCGGAACGACGGGGGCCGTCCTGCGTCCTCGCGACCCGCAGGACGCGAGGCCCGGTCCGCACGGACGCCCTCAGCGGCCCCGGAGCGCCCGCGGTCGTCGTGGCCGCGCGTCCTGACGATGCGGTCCGCGGCGCTCGCGATCGTCGTCATGCTCGCGTTCGTCATGCTCTTCCCGACCGTGCGCGCGTACTTCTCCCAGGCGGCCCACCTCCAGGCGTTGCGCGACCAGGTCGCGGCCGCGACCGACCGCAACTCCGAGCTCGAGTATCAGCGCCGCCGCTGGGCGGACGACGCGTACGTCGCGTCGCAGGCGCGCGAGCGCCTCGCCTTCGTCTACCCGGGAGAGACGGCGTACCGCGTCCTGGACCCCGAGACGGTCGAGGCCGCGGTCAACCCGGGGACGGGCAAGCCCGAGAACGACGGGCCCGTGGACGTCGGGTTTGCCGACACCCCCTGGTACTCGACGATCTGGAACTCGTTCGAGGTCGCCGGCGACGTCGTCGTCGACCCCGAGGACCAGCCCGGCGCACCCTGAGCCGCGCGTGCGCGACAATGGGATGCCCCATCCTTCTCCCGACCGACGGAGTCCCGTGAACGACCAGCCTGCGGCGAGCCCTGCCGCCGACGACCCGACCGCCCTCCTCGGGCACGACGAGACAGCGACCGAGGGCGACCTCGCGGTCGTGGCCGAGCAGCTCGGTCGGCCTGCGCGCGGCGTCGTCGAGATCGCGGCGCGCTGCCGCTGCGGCCGCCCGCTCGTCGTGAGGACCGCACCTCGGCTCGACGACGGCACGCCGTTCCCGACGACGTACTACCTCACGCACCCGGTGCTCGTCGCGGCCGCGAGCACGCTCGAGGCGAACGGCGTGATGAAGGAGATGTCCGAGCGGCTCGTCCAGGACGAGGAGCTCGCCGCGGCCTACCGCCGCGCGCACGAGCACTACCTCGCGCAGCGCGAGGCCCTTGGCCACGTCGACGAGATCGACGGGATCTCGGCGGGTGGCATGCCGACGCGCGTGAAGTGCCTGCACGTCCTCATCGGGCACGCCCTCGCCGCGGGGCCCGGCGTGCAGCCGCTCGGTGACGAGGCGCTCGAGATGATCCGCGACACCTGGAACCGCGACCGCTGCTTCTGCTGACCCGCTGGACCGGCGCCGGGGACGGACCGTCCTGCACGCAGCGTCGGAGACAGGTGCGAGGATGTTCCGCGTGACTCGCGTAGCTGCCATCGACTGTGGGACCAACTCCATCCGCCTCCTCGTCGCCGACGTGGCGCCGGACGGCTCGCTGACCGACCTCGTGCGCCGCATGGAGGTCGTCCGGCTCGGGCAGGGGGTGGACCGCACGGGCGAGCTCGCCCCGGAGGCGCTGGCCCGCACCCTCGAGATGACGCGCGAGTACGCCGCGACGATCGCCGAGCTGGGCGCCGAGCGCGTGCGCTTCGTCGCGACGTCGGCGACGCGCGACGCGCGCAACCGCCAGGAGTTCGTCGACGGCGTCCGCAAGATCCTCGGCGTCGAGCCCGAGGTCGTCGCGGGCGACGAGGAGGCCGAGCTTTCCTTCGCGGGCGCGACGAGCGTGCTCGGGTCTGCGTACGACGGTCCGTTCGTCGTCGTCGATCTCGGCGGCGGCTCGACCGAGATCGTGCTCGGCACGACGACGCCGGACGCCGCGCACTCGATGGACGTCGGCTGTGTCCGCATGACCGAGCGCCACCTGAACGACGACCCGCCCAGCCGCGAGCAGGAGGACAGTGCCCGCGCCGACGTCCGCGCTGCGCTCGACAAGGCCCAGCAGACGGTCGACCTGGGGCAGGCCGTCACCCTCGTCGGCCTCGCCGGCTCGGTCACGACGGTGACCGCCCACGCGCTCGGGCTTCCCGCCTACGACCGCGACAAGATCAACGGTGCGGTCCTCCCCGTCGAGGAGGTCCTCGCGGCGTGCGACAGCCTCGTGCACATGACGCGCGACGAGCGCGCCGCGCTCGGCTTCATGCACCCCGGCCGTGTCGACGTCATCGCGGCTGGTGCTCTCGTCTGGTCGGAGGTCGTCGCGCGCGTGCGCGACGAGGTCGCGGAGCGCGGCGGCACCCTCACGTCGGTCGTCACGAGCGAGCACGACATCCTCGACGGCATCGCTCTCAGCGCCGCAGGTCGTGGCTGACGGGGGAGGACTCCGCACGACGGGCGCCCCCACCGGGGTGCCCGTCCGGCCCGCGAGCCGTCCGGCTCGTCTCGATGCGCTCACCGGCCTGCGTTGGTGGGCTGCGTTCGCCGTCTTCGTGCACCACGTCGGCCAGCTCGTCGTCCTGCCGCCGACGCTCGCGCGCACCCTGACCCTCGGCACGCACGGTGTGACGTTCTTCTTCGTCCTCTCGGGATTCGTGCTGACCTGGTCGTCGGGACGGGCTGTCCCCGGGTTCGCCCCACCAGACGCCCGGACGTTCTGGTGGCGTCGTGTCGCACGGATCTACCCGGCGCACCTGGTCGCCCTGCTGCTTGCGCTCCCGGTGTTCACGTCGCTCGTCCTCGCCGAGGGCAGCCATAGCGGTGTTCGTCCGTTCGACGTCGGGATCGTGCTGCTCTCGGTGCTCCTCCTGCAGGGCTGGTCAAGGGACGCGAACGTGCTCTTCTCGGGCAACCCGGCGTCGTGGACGTTGTCTTGCGAGGCGTTCTTCTACGCGCTGCACCCGGCCGCCGACCGCGCTCTCGCACGCACCACGCGGCGCGGGGCACTGTGGGCAGCCGGAGGCGTCGTCGGCATCGCCGTCCTGCTCCGCGTGCTCGTCATGAGCGGGGGCGAGGTCGGCATGACGATCGGCGCCCTGCCGTGGCCCGTCCTGCGTCTGACGGAGTTCCTGCTCGGGATGGCCCTCGCGCGCGCTGTCGCGCTCGGGTGGCGCCCGCGGCTGCGGGTCGGCCTCGTCGCGACGGCCGTCGGCGCGGTCGGTGCGTGGCTCGTGAGCGGCAGCACGCTCCTCGCAGCGGCGGGCCTTGAGGGCGGCGTCGCCGCGCAGGCGCACGCGCGGCTCGCGGGCGGGCTCCAGGAGGTCATGACGGTCGGGCTGGCCGCCCTCGTCGTCGCGGTCGCGGTCGGCGAGCTCGAGGGGCGCTCGAGCACCCTGGGCCGGCCCGCGATCGTCAGGCTCGGCGAGTGGTCGTTCGCCTTCTACCTCGTGCACGCGACCGTGATCTATCTCATGGTGGCCGTGCTCGGTCCGCACCGCGGCCCCGTCGGGGTGCTCGTCGGGGCGCTCGCCCTGGTGCTGTCGCTGGCTGCGGCGTGGGCGCTGCACGCGGCGGTCGAGCGCCCCGCGGAGAGGCGCCTGCGCAGAGCGTGGGACCAGCGGCGCGCGGTCCGGGTGGCCGGCTGACCTTGCCGCACCCGTGGTGATCCCGTGTGACGGACGTGACGGATGCGAGGCTCTGAGCCCGTATTAGCATGACCTCATGCCCCAGAATGATCTGTCCTCGGTGGACGCTGCCCAGAACCAGGCAACGGCCCAGCCGAAGCCCCGCAAGGTCCCGCGCATCGTCGTCCTCGGCGGTGGCTCGGTCGGCCTGTACTCCGCCCGTCGTCTTCGCAAGCGTCTGGGGAAGCGTGAGGCGGCGATCGTCGTCGTCGACCCGCGTCCTTACATGACCTACGCGCCGTTCCTCCCGGAGGCTGCCGCCGGTTCGATCGACGGCCGTCACGTCGTCGCGCCGCTGCGCCGCGCCCTGCGGAACGTCGACCTGCTCCAGGGCATGGTCACGGGTATCGCGCACGCCGACCGCAAGGTCACGATCCAGCCTGAGGGTGGCGAGGCGTACTCGATCACCTACGACCACCTCATCGTCGGTCTCGGCTCGGTCGCCCGCACGCTCCCCATCCCGGGCCTCGCAGAGCAGGCGATCGGCTTCAAGACGGTCGAGGAGGCCATCGCCGTCCGCAACCAGGTGCTCAACCGGATCGACGTCGCGTCGTCCACCTGGGACCCTGAGGCGCGCAAGCGCATGCTCACGTTCGTCTTCGTCGGTGGCGGCTTCGCCGGTATCGAGGCGCTCGGCGAGGTCGAGGACATGGCTCGCGCCGCGGTCAAGTACTACCCCGAGCTCGACGCCGCGGACCTGCGCTTCGTGCTCGTCGAGGGCTCGCCCCGCATCCTCCCGGAGGTCTCCGAGGAGCTCGGCGGCTACACGCTCGAGGTGCTGCGCAAGCGCAACATCGAGATCCACCTGTCGACGTTCCTGAGCTCGTGCGAGGACGGGCACGTCGTGCTGTCCAACAAGGTCGAGTTCGACGCCGACACGATCGTGTGGACCGCGGGCGTCAAGGCCAACCCGGTCCTCCAGGACTCCGACCTGCCGCTCGACAAGCTCGGTCGCGTGACCTGCCTGCCGACGCTCCAGATCGTCGACGCCGAGGGCGCGGTCGTGCCCGACGCCTGGGCCGCCGGCGACTGCGCCGCCGTCCCGGACCTGCTCAACGCGGGCATGTTCTGCCCGCCGAACGCCCAGCACGCGATCCGCCAGGCGAACCACCTCGGTGACAACCTCGCCAAGGTGCTGCGCAGCGCGGAGCCGACCGAGTACAGCCACAAGAACGTCGGCGCCGTCGCGTCGCTCGGCATGTACAAGGGCGTCGCCCAGATGTTCGGGCGCATCAAGGTCCGCGGCCCGCTCGCGTGGGTGCTGCACCGCACGTACCACGTCATGGCGATGCCGACGTGGAACCGGAAGATCCGCATCATGGCCGGCTGGACCGGCGCGTTGTTCCTGCGCCGCGAGGTCATCTCGCTCGGGTCGATCCACGACCCGCGCGCGTCCTTCCGCGCCGCGTCGGCAGCACCGAAGCCCAAGCCCGATGCCGCGCCGGACTCCGCGGTGACGTCGCACGGCAAGTAGTCACGCACAGCGAGAGGGGACGGCCCGGCGGGCCGTCCCCTCTCGCTATGCTCGGGCGGTGCCGCCCGGGGTGGCACGCCCCCGTAGCCCAACCGGCAGAGGCAGTCGGCTTAAACCCGACCGAGTGTGGGTTCGAGTCCCACCGGGGGCACACCACTTCGTGCACCGGTGTCTGCACAGCTGGATCGTCCGTCCGACGCCCCTTGACCTGGAGCGCGCTCCAGGTCTGACGATGGCTCGTATGGAGAACACGAGAACCGACCAGCAGACCACGCCAGCCGCCCCGGCCGCGATCCGGGAGACCGAGGCAGGCGTCGTCCTCGGGACGATGTACTACGGCACCCTCGTCGAGCCCGCACGCGCCTTCGCACTCCTCGACCAGTTCGTAGAGGCGGGTGGTGTCTGGCTCGACACCGCGAACTGCTACTCGTTCTGGACCGACCCGGCGGGCGTCGGCGGCGCGAGCGAGCGTGTGCTCGGTCAGTGGCTGCGCGCCAACCCGGGCGTGCGCGACGTCGTCCGCATCGCGACGAAGGTGCGTCAGGACCCGCTCGTCCCGCACGTGTGGCCGGAGTCCGCCGAGGGCTTGTCCGCCGCCGCGATCGAACGCGGCATCGCAGGCAGCCTCGAGCGTCTCGGCGTCGACCACGTCGACCTGCTGTGGGCGCACGCCGAGGACCGTGCCGTGCCGCTCGAGGAGGCCGCCGAGGCGTTCGGTGAGCTCGTCGAACGAGGTGTCACGAGGCGCGTCGGCGCCGCGAACCATGCGTCGTGGCGGGTCGAGCGAGCCCGCACGATCGCCACCGCCCGAGGGCTCGAACCGTGGTCTGCGCTCCAGCTGCGGCACTCGCTCGCGCAGCCGCGGCCCGGCGCGAGCCTGCCCGACCAGGGCCACCGCCTCCTCACGCCCGACGACCTCGACCTCGCGCGCGACGCCGAGATGAACGTCTGGGCGTACACGCCGCTCGTCCAGGGCGCGTACACCCGTGCCGACAAGCCCTTCCCGGACGCCTACGACCACCCTGGCACGGCCCACATCCTCGAGGCGCTCGACGTCGTGTCCCGCGACGTCGGCGCGACGCCCCACCAGGTCGTGCTCGCGTGGCTGCTCCACCAGGGGATCGCGCCCATCGTCGGGGTCTCGCAGCCCGAGCAGCTCGCCGAGGCGCTCGGCGCCCGCAGCCTCGTCCTCGACGACGCCCACGTGGCATCGTTCGAGGAGGCCCGCTGACCGGGACGGCAAGCAGGGGAGGACCACCATGACGACGACGATCACGCCCGCCGATGCGGCCGAACGCACCGGGCTCACGCTCGACACCCTGCGCTACTACGAGCGCGAAGGCCTCGTCGGGCCCGTCGGCCGTTCTCCGGGCGGCCACCGCGCGTACTCGGAGGACGACCTGTTCTGGGTCGGGCTCGTCACGTGCTTGCGCGACGCGGGGCTCGGCATCGCCGAGCTGCGCGAGTTCACGGCACTCCTGCGCAGCACCGGACCGAGCGCGGACCGGGTCGAGTTCCTCGTCCGACACCGTGCCGAGCTCGAGCGCCGCGCGAGGAGCATCAACGCGGCGATGGCGGTGCTCGACGAGAAGATCGCGTACTACTCGGCCTCTGCGGTCGCCCCGCGGGCCGGGAACACTCAGGCGACGTTCAGCGTAGGCACATAGGATCAGGAGACGCGGCGTGCAGGCGCGGACGGTCCCGGCAGGCGCCGGGAACGGATCGCCACCCTCGTGCGTTCAGCGTGCAGGGGCGTCATCCAGACGCTTCGTGAACACACCCGGCCCCTGGAGGACCAGTGTCCAACCCCGCCTTCGGATCCAACCCCGTCTTCGCCGACCCGGTGAAGCGCCGCGGCGAGGCTTCCGTCAGCCCTGCGACCCTCGACGCGATGTACGGAGCGCCGTCCGCGACGCCGGTGCAGACGAACCGCATGACGTACGACGACGTCATCGTGAAGACCGGCGGCCTGCTCGCGCTGCTCGCGATCGTCGCCGCCATCACCTGGCAGCTCACCGACACGATGCCCGGCCTGTACCTCGTCGGCCTCGGTGTCGGGTTCGTGCTGGCCCTCGTCAACATCTTCAAGAAGACCCCGAGCCCCGCGCTCATCACCGCGTACGCCGTCGCAGAGGGCGTGTTCCTCGGTGGCCTGAGCGCCATCCTCGACAGCGTGTACCCGGGCATCGCGATGCAGGCGCTCATCGCGACGGTCGTCACCGCTGGTGTGACCCTCGCCCTGTTCACGTCGGGCAAGGTCCGTGTGACTGCCAAGTCCACGAAGATCTTCCTCGTCGCGATGATCGGCTACGGGGTGTTCAGCCTCGTCAACCTGGGCATGATGCTGTTCGGTGCGACCGACTCCGCGTGGGGCATGCGCTCCGACATCACGATCGGCGGCATGCCGCTCGGCGTCGTCATCGGCGCGCTCGCCGTCGTGCTCGCCGCGTACTCGCTCGTCATGGACTTCGACTCCATCAAGCGCGGCGTCGAGTCGGGTGCCCCGCGGCAGTTCTCGTGGAGCGCGGCATTCGGTCTGATCGTCACGCTCGTGTGGCTCTACACCGAGTTCCTCCGGATCTTCGCGCTCCTGTCCGGGCGCGACTGACCGACGCGACTGCGACGCCCCCGCGGGCGTCCTAGGCTTGACCACGGTCGCGCTCCTGCGCGCCCGTCCGACGACGAGAGGCAGTCATGGCTTCACTTCCCCAGGCGTCCGGTGGCTTCGGCGACAAGCCGGTCCTGACCTTCCCCGACGCAGCAGCCCCTGAAGAGCTCGAGATCCAGGTGCTCGTCCAGGGCTCCGGCGACACCGTCGAGGCTGGCAACACCATCGTCGTGAACTACCTGGGTCAGACCTGGGGCGGTCACGTCTTCGACAACTCCTACGACCGCGGCGCGTCGATCGACTTCCCGATCGGCGTCGGCGCCGTCATCGGCGGCTGGGACCAGGGTCTCGTCGGCCAGCAGGTCGGCTCCCGCGTCCTGCTGTCGATCCCGCCGCACCACGGCTACGGCTCGCGCGGCGTGCCGCAGGCCGGCATCGGTGGCGACGACGTGCTCGTCTTCGTCGTCGACATCCTCGGCGTCAGCTGACACACCCGCTGCACGCGCAGGGCCGGACCTCGTGAGGGGTCCGGCCCTGCGCGCGTCTGCGCCCCCCTACGAGCCCTGACTGTGAGCCGCCCACTATCGTGGCCGCATGCGAGTCGGCGTCTGCATCCTTCCCCAGTACCGGTGGCCCGAGGCCGAACCCATGTGGCGTGAGGTCGAGGACCTCGGCTTCGACCACGCGTGGACGTACGACCACCTCGCGTGGCGCACCCTCGCCGGCGAGCCCTGGTTCGCAACCGTCCCGACCCTGACCGCGGCCGCGCTCGCGACCGAGCGCATCGGGCTCGGCACGTTCGTCGCCTCACCCAACTACCGGCACCCCGTGACGTTCGCGAAGGACGTCATGACGCTCGACGACATGTCCGGCGGACGCCTCCTGCTCGGCATCGGCGCAGGGGGGCGCGGCTTCGACGCCGCCGTCCTCGGCCAGGACGAGCTCACCCCCGGGCAGCGCGTGCGCCGCCTCGACGAGTTCTGCGGCCTGCTCACGACGATGCTCGCCCAGCCCGTCACCGACCACGCCGGCGAGTTCTACACCGCCGTCGACGCCCGCACGTTCCCCGGCCCGCTCGACGGCCCGCCGCCCCTGCTCGTCGCGGCCAACGGCCCGCGCGCGCTCGACGTCGCCGTGCGCCACGGCAGCGGCTGGGTCACGACAGGCCTCGAGGACATGGAGTCCGAAGAAGCGTGGTGGGAGGGCCTCGCGATGCTCACCGGTCGTCTCGACGAGGCGCTCGTGCGTGGTGGCCGTGAGGACGCCGTCGAGAACCACGAGCTGTTCCCGCGGTACCTCTCGCTCGACTCGTTCACCTACTCGCTCGGCCCCGCAGACGACGGCGGCCACCTCGCGGGCGTCGCCCGGCTCGAGCACATGGTCGGCCGTGCGGCCGAGCTCGGCTTCACCGACGTCGTCGTGCACCGGCCGCGCCCCGACGGGCTGTACGCGGGAGATCCGGCGATCCTCGCCGAGGTCGCCGACGCGCTCCCGCGGCTGCGTGCGCTCTGACGCCCGGCGCGCCCGCTACCGGCGCACCGACCGGGTCACGGTGAACTTGGGGTTCTGCCCCGCGTGCGTCGTCGGGCCGACGACGCGCCCCAGCTCGCCGCGGTACCGCAGGGGCGTGTTGTAGACCGTCCACAGCACCCCGCCCGGGCGCAGGACGCGCGCGGCCGCGCGGAACATCGCCGAGGCGATGTCCGTGCTGAGCGCGGCCCCGGCGTGGAACGGCGGGTTGCACACGACGACGTCGACGCTCGCGTCCGGGACCGATGCCGCGACGTCGTCGCGCAGTACGTCGACCCGGTCGCCGACGCCGTTCGCGCGCGCCGTGAGCCCCGCCGAGGCGACCGCGGCGGCAGACCGGTCGGTCGCCGTCACGCGGGCCGACGGCACCGCACGCGCGACGGCCGCCGCGAGCAGCCCCGTGCCGCAGCCCAGGTCGAGGGCCGTACCGCCCGCGGGCAGGTCCGCCGCGACGTCGTCGAGGAACGTCAGCAGGAAGCGCGTGCCGATGTCGAGGCTCGTCCCCGCGAACGCGGCGCCGTGCGCGACGACGTGCAGGCCGACGTCACCGTGGTGCACCGACCTCGGGAACGGGACCGCGCCCGCGGGCGCCGAGCGAGGGGAGCGCGCGACGAGCGCGCGCGACTTGCCGTGCGCGAGCGTCGCGCGCACGTCGTCGAACCGGGTCGCGAGCACGTCGTTCATGCTGCGGCTCATGTGCTTGAGGCGGCCCGTCGCAAGGAACGTGACGTCCGGCGCGGCGTGGTCGGCGACGAGCGCCGCCGTCTCGGCGAGCGCGTCGAGCGCGCGGGGGAGCCGCGCGAGCACGAGGCGTGCGCCAGCGACGACCGACGGCGTGAGCACGGGCTCGACCCGCAGCTCGGGCGCGAGGCGGGGGATGTCCGCGCCGTCGACCCGCGCGGCGTTCGCGAGGATCGCGCGCTCGCTCGTGACCGCGTCCGTGTGCACGCGCACGCCCCGCGCGCCGAGCGCGATCGCGCCGAGCGCGAGCGCCCCGTACGCGTCGTCGAGCACGACGACCTCGCCCGGCCCGGATGCCGCGATCAGCGGGGCGGCCTCCGCGAGGAGGAGACGGTCGGCGGCGTCGACCGCGACCAGGTCGCCCTCGACGTCGGGCCAGCGGCGCAGGCCGTCCAGGACGGCGTCGACGGCGGGCGGCAGGACGAGCGGCATGGTTCCGATTCTCCCGCACTCCGGACGGCCCGGGCGCGGGACCGCCGGGCAGCCGCCGAGCGGCTAGCGTGGGCGCATGAAGTTTGCCGAGCACGTCAGCGAGCTGGTCGGGAACACCCCTCTCGTCCGGCTGAACACCGTCACCGCGGGCCTGTCCGCGACCATCCTCGCCAAGGTCGAGTACCTCAACCCCGGCGGCTCCATCAAGGACCGCATCGCGCTGCGCATCATCGAGGCCGCGGAAGCGTCAGGAGAGCTGCAGCCGGGCGGCACGATCGTCGAGCCGACGAGCGGCAACACGGGCGTCGGCCTCGCGATGGTCGCGCAGCGCAAGGGCTACCGCTGCGTGTTCGTGTGCCCGGACAAGGTGAGCCAGGACAAGCGCGACGTGCTCGCCGCGTACGGTGCCGAGGTCGTCGTCACCCCGACGTCCGTCGCGCCCGACGACCCGAGCTCCTACTACTCGGTCTCCGACCGGATCGTCCGCGAGACGCCGGGCGCGTGGAAGCCCGACCAGTACTCCAACCTCAACGGACCGGCGTCGCACTACGCGACGACGGGGCCCGAGATCTGGGCGGACACCGACGGGAAAGTCACCCACCTCGTCGCTGGCGTCGGCACCGGCGGGACGATCACGGGCACGGGCCGCTTCCTGCGCGAGGCGTCCGCCAGCCGCGCTCCCGAGGCCGGCGGTGAGGTCCAGATCGTCGGCGCGGACCCCGAAGGTTCCGTGTACTCGGGCGGGACCGGCCGGCCGTACCTCGTCGAGGGCGTCGGCGAGGACTTCTGGCCGAAGGCCTACGACCCGGCCGTCCCGCACGAGATCATCGCCGTCTCCGACGCCGACTCGTTCGCGATGACCCGGCGCCTCGCGCTCGAGGAGGCGCTCCTCGTCGGGGGCTCGTGCGGGATGGCCGTCGAGGCCGCGCTGCGTCTCGCCCGCCGCCTCGAGGACGAGGACCCGGAGGCCGCGAAGCGGGCCGTGATCGTCGTGCTGCTGCCCGACTCGGGGCGCGGGTACATGTCGAAGATCTTCTCCGACACGTGGATGCGCTCGTACGGGTTCCTCGACGCGGGTGAGGGCGTCACCGCCGGCGACGTGCTGCGCGGCAAGGCGGGCGACCTGCCCGCGCTCGTGCACACGCACCCGACCGAGACGGTGCGCGACGCGATCGAGATCCTGCGCGAGTTCGGCGTCTCGCAGATGCCGGTCGTGCTCGCGGAGCCGCCCGTCGTCATCGGTGAGGTCGCAGGCTCGGTGAGCGAGCGCGACCTGCTCGACGCGGTGTTCTCCGGGCGGGCGCAGCTGACCGACACCGTCGGTGCGCACATGGCCCCGGCCCTGCCGAAGATCGGCTCGGGCGAGCCGCTCGAGGCGGTCCGGGCGGCGCTCCACGACGCGGACGCGCTCATGGTGGTCGACGACGGACACCCCGTGGGCGTGCTCACGCGGCACGACCTGCTGGGATATCTCGCAGGCTGAGCCGCGCGTCGTCTCACGTGCTGGCGCGACACGCCCTTCCTGGGCCCGTGTCAGTGCGTCCGCGTAGCCTCGGATACGTGAACGCACACTGGGACGACGCAGGTTTCTCCACCAAGGCCATCCACGCCGGCCAGGACCCGGACGCGACGACGGGCGCCGTCGTCCCTCCGATCTACCAGGTCTCGACGTACAAGCAGGACGGGGTCGGCGGCCTGCGCGGGGGATATGAGTACTCCCGTTCCGGCAACCCGACGCGCACCGCGCTCGAGACCGCGCTCGCCGCGGTCGAGGGTGGGGAGCGCGCGTTCGCGTTCTCGTCCGGCCTCGCCGGCGAGGACGTCCTCCTGCGCGCGCTCACCCGGCCGGGCGGTCACGTCGTCATGCCCGACGACGCGTACGGCGGCACCTACCGTCTCGTCGCGCGCGTGCACGGCGCGTGGGACGTCAGCCACACCCCGGTCAACACGTCCGACCCGCAGGCCGTCGCCGCGGCGATCCGCCCCGGGCAGACGACCGTCGTGTGGGTCGAGACGCCGTCCAACCCGCTCCTCGGCGTCACCGACATCGCCGCGGTCGCCAAGGTCGCTCACGATGCCGGCGCGGTGCTGGTCGTCGACAACACCTTCGCGTCGCCCGCGCTGCAGCAGCCGCTCGCGCTCGGCGCCGACGCGGTCGTGCACTCGACGACGAAGTACGTCGGCGGGCACTCTGACGTCGTCGGCGGCGCCGTGGTCGTCGGGGCGGGCGTCGAGCTCCCGGGTGGTGTCGCCGGCCCGACGGGCACGACCAGCCTTGCGGACGCCGTCGGCTTCCTGCAGAACGCGGCGGGCGCCGTCGCGGGCCCGTTCGACGCGTGGCTCACGCTGCGCGGCCTCAAGACGCTCGCGGTGCGCATGGAGCGCCACAGCTCGAACGCTCTCGCCGTCGCACGGTTCCTCGAGACGCACAGCGCGGTCACGGAGGTCCTGTACCCGGGCCTCGAGTCCCACCCGGGGCACGAGGTCGCCGCCCGTCAGATGCGCGCGTTCGGCGGGATGGTGTCCTTCCGCACGGGCTCGCTCGACTCGGCGCTCGCGCTCGTCGACCGCACGCGCGTGTTCACGCTCGCGGAGTCGCTCGGGGGCGTCGAGTCGCTCATCGAGCACCCCGGCCGCATGACGCACGCGTCGGTCGTCGGGTCGGCGCTCGAGGTCCCGGAGGACCTCGTGCGGCTGTCCGTCGGTATCGAGGACCTCGACGACCTGATCGCTGACCTGACCGAGGCGCTCGGGTGACGGCCCAGGAGAGCTGCCCTGTCGACGTCCCGACCGTCCATGCAGCCGGCGGTGGGGCCCACGTCGAGCCGGGCACCACCGAGACGGGTGCGAGCGGGGCGGGAGCGACCGCCGACGCCCCCGCGCGTGGCGCGCACCGGGTGGCGCTGACCTACTGCACGCAGTGCCGGTGGCTCGCGCGGGCAGCATGGATGGCGCAAGAGCTCCTGACGACGTTCCCCGAGGGCACCGAGGTTGCGCTCGTCCCCGGCCGCGGTGGTGTCTTCCAGGTGCGGGTCGACGACGTCCTCGTCTGGGACCGGCGCACCGGCGGCGGCTTCCCCGAGATCACGACGCTCAAGCGGCTCGTCCGCGACGTCGTGGCCCCGGGCCAGCCCCTCGGGCACAGCGAGCGGTCGCGCGAGACGGTGGGGCAGGCATGAAGCCCCGCGTGACGGTCGTGACGCTCGGCGTCGCGGACGTACAGCGCGCCCGGCGCTTCTACGTCGTCGGTCTCGGCTGGCCGGTGCGCTTCGAGGCCGAGGCCATCGTCATGCTCGACGTCGAGCCAGGGCTCGTGCTCTCGCTGTGGGACCTCGACGCGATGCGTGAGGAGATCGGCGAGGTCGGCGAGCCAGGGCTCGCCCCGATGACGCTCGCACACAACCTCAAGGAACCGGCTGACGTCGACGCGGCGATCGCGGGGGCGGTCGCCGCGGGCGGGCGTCTCGTCTCGGCGGGAGTGCGCCGCGAGTGGGGCGGATACTCCGGCTACGTCGCGGACCCCGACGGCTACCGCTGGGAGATCGCGGTCAACCCTGAGTGGCCCGAGCTCGTGCCCGACAACGACTGAGCCGGGCGCGCGTCGCAGGCGCGCCCGGCTCAGGGCATCCAGGGGTGGGGCGTCGTGCGCGCAGGCGCGAGGTCTCAGGAACGAGGCGCCTTGCGTGCCGCCTTCTTCGCGGCCTCAGCGTCACGCGCCTTGATCCGCTCCTCCTCGCGGCGCACCTCCGCCTGCGTCTCGCGCTCACGCTGGAGCCACGTCGGGTTCGACTCGCGCAGCTCGGTGATCTGCTCGGTCGTGAGCGGCTCGGTCACGCCGCCACGGGCGAGGCCCGCGATCGAGACGCCGAGGCGCGCAGCGACGACGGGGCGCGGGTGCGGCCCCTCGCGGCGCAGGTCGGCGAGCCACTGCGGCGGGTCCGCCTGAAGCGCGTCGAGCTCTTCGCGGGTGATGAGGCGCTGCTGGAAGTCCTCCGGGGTCGCGGGGAGGTACACGCCCAGCTTCTTCGCCGCGGTGGCGGCCTTCATCGACTGCGGGCTCTTGCGTGAGGTCATGGCGACCATCCTATCGGCGTCCGCAGCGGCCGCGTGGTGCCGCAGGACCGACCGGTAGCCTTGGCAGGTGAACGAGACCCCCCACGAGACCGCGCCGACCGAGCCCGAGGCGTCCGCCGCCCCGCAGGCGTTCCGGCTCGGCTTCGCGCCAGGCGTCACCCCCGCGAAGTGGGTGCGCACGTGGCGCGACCGGCTCACGGTCCCGCTCGAGCTCGTGCCGATCGGCACGCTCGACGCCGGTGCGAGCGTGCGCGACGGTGCGGTCCACGCCGCTCTGGTGCGACGGCCCGTCGTGCGGACCGGCCGCCCAGGCACAGCGGAGGCCCGCACGAAGGTCCTGCACGCGATCCCGCTGTACGACGAGGTTCCGGTCGTCGTCGTGGGCAAGGAGCACCTCCTGTCGCTCGCCGACGAGGTGACGATCGTCGACCTCGCCGACGAGCTCGTGCTGCACCCGCTCGACGACGTGCTCGACTGGGCTGGCGTCGGTGACGACGCCGCTCCCGCCGACCGTGGGACGCCGCCCGGGCTGCCCGCGCTCGAGCGTCCCGACGACGCCGCGGCCGCGATCGCGCTCGTCGCCGCCGGGGTGGGCGTCGTCGTCGTACCGATGTCCGTCGCGCGGCTGCACCATCGCAAGGACGTCGTGCACGTGCCCTACGCGGGCGGTCCGACGTCGGGCGTGAGCCTCGTGTGGCCCGTCGACGGTGCCCACGAGCTCGCCGAAGAGCTTGTCGGGATCGTGCGCGGCCGCTCGGTCAACAGCTCGCGCGGCGCCGCAGCGACCGACACGCAGCAGGCGGCGCCCGGGAGCGACCGCCAGGCCGCGCCGCTCACGCGCGCCGAGAAGGAGCGCCGCGCCAAGGCCGCGGCGACCCGCAAGGCCGAGGACCACAAGGCCGCGCGCATCCGCAAGGTGGCCGAGCGCAACGAGGCTGCGCGCGCGAAGGCCATGGGCAAGAAGGCCGCGAAGGCCAAGAAGCCCGGCAAGCTCAGCAAGGGTGGCGGCAAGGGCCGCAAGCGCTGACCCGCGTCCCGTCCCGGCGGCGCGAGGCAGGTGGTGCCGCGCGAGGCAGCTCCGCCAGGACGGCGCGAGGTAGTCGCGCCCGGACGGCGTGAGGTGGCTTCCACGGGAGGTAGGGCTTCCCGCGCGAGGTAGGGGCTTGCAGGGCCCTACCTCGCGTGCAGCCCGCTACCTCGCGTGCAGCCCCTGTCGGCAAGTGGCGGCTAGAGGCGGATCTCCTCGAGGTACTCCGCGATGCGGCCGATCGCTTCCTCGAGCATCTTCACGTCCGGGAGTGCGACGAGGCGGAAGTGGTCCGGCTCGAACCAGTTGAACCCGGTGCCGTGCGTCACGAGGATGTGCTTCGACTGCAGCAGGTCGAGCGCGAACGCCTCGTCGTCCTTGATGTCGTACGCCTCGGGCTCGAGCTTCGGAAAGCAGTACAGCGCGCCGCGAGGCTTCACCGACGTGACCCCGGGGATCTCGTTGAGCAGCTTGTCCGCGAGCATCGCTTGATCGTAGAAGCGCCCGCCGGGGACGATGAGCTCGTTGATCGACTGGTAGCCGCCGAGCGCCGTCTGGATGGCGTGCTGCGCCGGGACGTTCGCGCACATGCGCATGTTCGCCATGAGAGTCAGGCCCTCGATGAAGTCCGTCGCGAGGTGCTTGGGCCCCGAGATCATGAGCCAGCCGGAGCGGTAGCCGCACACCCGGTACGCCTTCGACAGGCCGGAGAACGTCAGGCACAGCACGTCGTCGCCCGCGTACTTGGCGGTGTGGTGGTGCTGCGCGCCGTCGTACAGGATCTTCTCGTAGATCTCGTCGGAGAAGATCACGAGGTCGTGGCGCCGCGCGATGTCGACGATGCCCTTGACCGTCTCCTCCGAGTAGACCGCGCCGGTCGGGTTGTTCGGGTTGATCAGCACGAGCCCGTACGTGTTCTCGGTGATCTTGGACTCGATGTCCTCGAGGTCCGGGTTCCAGCCGTTCGACTCGTCGCACCGGTAGTGCACCGGGGTGCCGCCCGTGAGCGTCACCGCACCGGTCCACAACGGGTAGTCGGGAGCGGGGACGAGGATCTCGTTGCCGTCGTCGACGAACGCCTGGAGCGTCATCGTGATGAGCTCGGAGACGCCGTTGCCGATGAACACGTCCTCGACGTGCGTGTCCGTCAGACCCTCGGCCTGGTAGTACTGCGCGACGGCGGTGCGCGCCGAGTAGATGCCGCGCGAGTCCGAGTAGCCCTGCGCCTCAGGAAGATGATGGATGACGTCCGCTGCGATGGTTGCGGGTGCCTCGAAGCCGAACGGCGCCGGGTTGCCGATGTTCAGCTTGAGGATCTTGTGGCCGAGCGCCTCGAGGCGCTGCGCCTCGACGAGGATCGGGCCTCGGACGTCGTACCGGACGTTCTTGAGCTTCCTGCTCTGTGTGATGGAGCGCATGTTCCATTCTGGCACTTCCGAGCAAGGCCATTCCCGGGGCGTCCGTGCTGGCCGCCCCGGGAGCGTGCAGGTCAGCCGCAGCGCACACCTGTCGCGTGGACGGGGCAGTACCCGTTCGGCACCTTGTGCAGGTACTGCTGGTGCTGCTCCTCGGCGTAGTAGAACGGCCCTGCCTCGGCGGCGGGGCGCAGCTCGGTCGTGATGTCCGAGAAGCCGCGCTCGCGGAGCCTCTCCTGGAAGACGGCGTGGGTGCGGCGCACGACCTCCTCCTGCTCCGGCGTCGTCCAGTAGACCGCGGAGCGGTACTGCGTGCCGACGTCGTTGCCCTGGCGGTAGCCCTGCGTCGGGTCGTGGTTCTCCCAGAACGTCCGCAGGACGTCCTCGTCGCTCACGACGGCCGGGTCGTACGCGACGAGCACGGTCTCGGTGTGGCCCGTGAGAGACGTGCACGTCTCCTCGTACGTGGGGAACCGCGTGTAGCCGCCCTGGTAGCCCGCGGCCGTCGTCACGACGCCGGGCAGCTCCCAGAACAGCTTCTCCGCGCCCCAGAAGCACCCGAGGGCGAGATAGAGGACGCGCGTGCCGTCGGGCCACGGGCCCTGCAGCGCGGTCCCGAGCACGGCGTGCGTCTCGGGGACCGGGTAGGCGGACGCGTCCCGCCCGGCGAGCGCGCGCTCGCGGCTGACCATCGTGGATCTCGCTGACGAACCGAACAGACCTTCGAGCATGACGACCTCCCTCGCTCGCTGCGCACGCGCGGCGGTGGCAGCACCGGTCAGAACGCGGCGACGCGCGCAGATGTTCCCGCCTGTCAGGAGGCGGTGCGGCCCGTAGGCTGGTCGGGTGCGCCCGAGCGGCGGAGCACCCGGCGGGAGGTCAAGTGAGCGCGAACGGCAGCGGGACGACGGACGAGGTCACGGACGGCGGCGCGACCGTCGACGCGGCCGTGGTCGGGCGGCACGACCGGCCGACGGCGGCAGGAGCGGAGTTCCGGGCCGCCGACAGCATCCCTCCGGTGATCCAGAGCGCCGCCGCGTGGACGTGGCGCCTGCTCGTCGTCGGGCTCGGGGTCGCGGCCGCGATCTGGCTCGTCAAGACGTTCAGCCCGCTCCTGATCCCTATCGCGGTCGCCCTCCTGTTCACGGTGCTGCTCGCCCCGCTAGTCAAGACGCTCCAGGTCCACCTGAGGTTCCCGCGCGCCCTGGCCGCGGCGGTCGGTGTGATCGGCCTGATCGCCGTCATCTTCGGTCTCGTGTTCATCGCCGGGCGCTCGATCGTCACAGGCTTCGCGAACCTGTCGACCCAGGCGTCCGAAGGGCTCAACCAGGCGATCGACTGGCTGTCGACGGGACCGCTCGAGCTGGACGTGCAGCGCCTCGACGAGGCGATCGAGACGGCGACGACGACGATCGAGGACAATCTCGGGACGATCCTCGCGGGTGCCGCGAGCGTCACCGCGACGGTCACGGGTGTCCTGACGGGCACCGTCATCGCGCTGTTCTGCACGTTCTTCTTCCTGCTCGACGGCCGCACGATCTGGACGTGGGTGGTGGGCCTCCTGCCGCGCCAGGCGCGTCAGCAGGTGCACCAGGCGGGCCGTCGAGGTCTGGTCACGCTCGCGGCCTACACGCGGACCCAGATACTCGTGGCCGCGGTCGATGCGACAGGCATCGGCGTCGGCGCCGCGATCCTCGGGCTGCCGCTCGCGCTCCCGCTCGGCATCCTCGTGTTCGTCGGTTCGTTCATCCCGTTCGTCGGTGCGCTCGTCACAGGGGCGATGGCAGTCCTCGTCGCGCTCGTCGTCAAGGGCTGGGTGACGGCGGTGATCATGCTCGTGATCGTGCTCGCGGTCCAGCAGATCGAGGGCAACGTGCTCCAGCCGTTCCTCATGGGCCATGCGGTCGCCCTGCACCCGGTGGCTGTCCTGCTCGTCGTGACGGGCGGGACCATGTACGCGGGGATCGTCGGCGCGCTGTTCGCCGTCCCGGTCGCGGCGGTGCTCAACACGGTGCTGCTGTTCTTCCACGGGCACGACAAGTTCCCCGACCTCGGTATCGACGACCGCCTGACTGTGAGACCCACGGCCGAGGCGGAGCTGCGCGCGCGTGCCCGCGCCCTGCGCCGCGGCACGGACGACGGCCCGGACTACTCCGCGGCTGACGAGGGTGACGCTGAGTCGGCGTCGCGCAAGGGCGAGCGGTGACGGGCGCTCCCGTGGTCACGCGCGAGTCGATCCTCGACGCCGCGCGGATGCTCGAGGGTGTCGTGGTGCGCACCCCCGTCGAGACGAGCCGCGTCCTGAGCGAGCTCACGGGGCAGCGCGTCCTGCTCAAGTGCGAGAACCTCCAGCGCGCCGGGTCGTTCAAGGTGCGTGGCGCGTACGTGCGGATGGCGCGGCTGAGCGAGGAGGAGCGCCGCCACGGCGTCGTCGCGGCGAGCGCCGGCAACCATGCGCAGGGCGTCGCGGTCGCAGCGCGGAACCTCGGCATCCACGCGGTCGTCTACATGCCGACTGACGCTTCCTTGCCGAAGGTCGCGGCGACGCGCGAGTACGGCGCGGAGGTGCGGCTCGTCGGTTCGAGCGTCGACGACGCGCTCGCGGCTGCGCACCAGCACGCCCGGGCGACGGGCGCGGTGCTCATCCACCCGTTCGACCACCCGGACATCGTCGCGGGGCAGGCGACGATCGCGTGCGAGATCCTCGAGCAGGTGCCCGACGTCGCGACGGTCCTCGTCCCCGTCGGCGGGGGAGGGCTCGCGGCCGGTCTCGTCGCCGCCTTCGGCTACCTCGCACCGCACGTCCGGGTCGTCGGCGTGCAGGCGGAGCGCATGGCGTCGTACCCCGGCTCGCTGCGCGGCGGCGCACCTGCTGCGGTCGAGCCGCGCTCGACGATGGCGGACGGCATCGCGGTCGGCATGCCCGGGCAGGTCCCGTTCGACGTGATCGCGCACGGCAACGCAGAGATCCGCACCGTCTCCGAGGAGCATCTCTCGCGCGGGCTGCTGCTCGTCGCGGAGCGCGCCAAGCTGCTGGTCGAGCCTGCAGGGGCGGCGGGCGTCGCCGCACTGATCGCGGAGCCGGGCTCGGTCGAGGGTCCGGTCGTCTGCGTCCTCTCCGGGGGGAACATCGACCCGGTCGTCCTGCTGCGGGTCGTCCGGCACGGTCTCGCGTCGGCGGGCCGCTACCTCCAGGTGCGCGTGCTGCTGACCGACCGCCCGGGTGCGCTCGCGAACCTCATGCTCGACCTCGCCGAGGTCGGCGGGAACGTCATGCACGTCGAGCACGTCCGCACGGGACCGCACCTCGCGATCGACGAGGTCGAGGTGGTTGCGCAGGTCGAGACGAAGGGGCACGAGCACTGCGCCGAGCTGCTGGACCACCTGCGTCGTCAGGGCTACGTGCTGCCCGACGAACGCTGACTCTCGAGCGCACGAGGGCCCCGGTCACCTCGCGGTGACCGGGGCCCTCGTCGTTCGTCTGCGTCAGCCCTGGAACGGCTTGGCGCTCTTGATGACGACCGTGATCTCGGCGCCGTTGGGCGCGTTGTACGAGACCGTGTCACCGACGGCGCGGCCGTTGATCGCGGCGCCGAGCGGGGACTTGTCCGAGTACACGGCGATGTCGGTCGTGCCAGCGATCTCGCGCGAGCCGAGGAGGAACTCGATGTCGTCACCCGCGACCTCGGCGAGGACGAGCATGCCCGGCTCGACGACGCCGTCGTCCGGCGGGGTGCCGATCTGGGCGTTCTCGAGCTTCGCCTTGAGCTCGCGGATGCGCGCCTCCTGCTTCGCCTGCTCCTCGCGGGCGGCGTGGTAGCCGGAGTTCTCCTTCAGGTCGCCCTCGTCGCGCGCCTGGGCGATCCTCGTCGCGATCTCGGTGCGGCCAGGACCGGTGAGGTGCTCGTACTCGGCCTTCAGCCGGTCGTAGGCCTCCTGGGTCAGCCACGTGGCGGCGGTGGTCTCGGCCACGATCGCTCCTTCCGTCAGTAAAGAAGTAGGCGCACGGTCAGTCACCGTGCGCCAGATGTGCTGCCCCATCTATTTCGCGCAGGCGCGCGAGATCGAGGACAGCGGTCGAAACACTCAGCATAGCCGGTGCTTCGTGTCTGGCGCGAGACTCGCGCCCGCGCGAGGGCGCTAGCGCGCGGTGCAGCTCTCGACCATGCCGGTCGTCGCGAGCTCTGACGTGCGCACCTCGACGGTGAAGGTCTCGCGCTCGGAGGTGCCCGGGCCGATCGTCACGTCACGGAAGCCGACCTGGCCGTACGCCGTGTTGAGCGCGACGAGACGGCAGTCGAGCGTCAGGTCGGCGTCCTTGGTGACGTTGAAGGTCACGGTCACGACCTCGGGGCCCTGGACGGCGAAGCCGACGTCCTGCGTCGTGAACTTCTCGCTCGCGACCATGCTCCAGCCGCTCCATGCTGCGGCGAACGTGCCGACGACGCCGACCGTCCACAGGGCGGCGACGCGCAGGCGGCGCGCACGCGCGTCAGGAGCGACGGTGCCGTAACGCTCGGCGAGCGCTGCGGGAGCCGGATCTGTCGACGGGCCGCTGGGCGAGGTCTCGGACATAGAATCATTGTCTCTCACCTCGAAGGGAAGTGGCTTATGTCCTCGACTCCGTTGCGCCTGCTGGCGGTGCACGCGCACCCCGACGACGAGTCGAGCAAGGGCGCGGCGACGATGGCCCGCTACGCGGCCGAGGGGGTCGAGGTCCTCGTAGTCTCGTGCACCGGAGGCGAGCGTGGCTCGATCCTCAACCCGAGCTGCACGCTCGCGCCGTCGACGATCGACGAGATGGCTGCGATCCGGCGCGTCGAGATGGCTGCGGCCGCCGAGGCGCTCGGCGTCCAGCACCGCTGGCTCGGGTTCGTCGACTCGGGCCTGCCCGAGGGCGACCCGCTCCCGCCGCTCCCCGAGGGGTGCTTCGCGCTCGTCCCGCTCGAGGAGGCGTCCGCGCCGCTCGTCGAGATCGTCCGCGACTTCCGTCCGCACGTCATGACGACGTACGACCCGTCCGGCGGCTACCCGCACCCTGACCACGTCATGTGCCACCGGGTCGCCTTCGAGGCATACCACGCGGCAGGCGACGCCGAGCGCTACCGCGGCCACGGTGAGCCGTGGGCCCCGTCGAAGCTGTACTACAACCACGACTTCTCGATGAAGCGGATCCGCACGGTCCACGAGGCCATGGCCGACGCGGGCCTCGAGTCGCCGTTCGGCGAGTGGGTCGAGACGCGGGCGGCGCGCGAGATCGTCGAGCGTCAGGCGACGACCGCGGTGCACTGCGCCGACTACTTCGACCGCCGGGACCGCGCGCTCATCGCGCACGAGACCCAGATCGACCCGGACGGGTTCTTCTTCGGCACGCCACGCGACCTCGAGGCCGAGGTCTGGCCTGTCGAGGAGTTCGAGCTCGCCCACTCGCGCGTGCCCACCGCGCTCCCCGAGGACGACCTGTTCGCCGGGATCCGTCACGAGGAGATCGCATGACCGTCCAGCTCGCCCCGCACCCGTCGGCGCTCACGTTCGAGACCGTCAGCCCGAGCCCGTCGCCGACCGACGTGCTGCGCGGTGACCTCAACGAGTACGACGTGACGCCAGGCCTGATCGGCTTCCTCGCGATCTTCTTCATCGCGGTCGTGTGCATCCTCGGCTGGTTCTCGATGAACCGCCGCGTGCGCCGGCTGCGCTTCGAGGAGCGCGCCGAGGCGGCGCGCGAGCCGCGCGACGTCACGGTCGCCGAGGCAGCGGCCGAGGGCCCCGGGGCCGCTGAGCCGGCCGGTGACCACAGTCCGACGCCGGGCCGCGCCGACGGCTGATCGTGCGCGTCTCGCTCGCGCAGGTCGCCGCGGTCGCTGACGCGGACGCGTGCCGTGCGCTCGCGCGCGCGGCGGTCGAGCGCGGGGCCGACGACGGCGCGGACCTCGTCGTGCTGCCCGAGTACGCGTCGTACTTCGATCCGCGGGGCGTGGACGCGGGGGCGGCCGAGCCCGTGGACGGGCCGTTCGTCACCGAGATGCGTGAGGCCGCGCGACGCCACGACGTCGCCGTCGCGGCAGGCGTCACCCTGGAGGGTGACGGCCGAGGGCGCGCGAGCAACGGCGTCGTGCTCGTCGACGCTCAGGGCGAGTTGCGGGGCGTGTACCGCAAGGTCCACCTGTACGACGCGTACGGCGAGCGCGAGTCCGAGCGGTTCGCCCCCGGGCCGTTCGACATGCCCCCGACGATGACCGTCGGTGACGGGACCGTCGGCGTCATGACCTGCTACGACCTGAGGTTCCCCGAGTCGGCGCGGCGCGCGGTCGACGCCGGGGCTGACGTCCTGCTGTGCCCGGCGGCGTGGGCTACGGGGCCGGGCAAGATCGAGCAGTGGACCGTGCTCGCGCAGGCGCGTGCGATCGAGAGCACGGCGTTCGTCGTCGCGGTCGGGATGGCGGGGCGCGGCGTGTGCGGGAGCAGCACCGCGGTGGGCCCGGACGGGACTGTCCGGGCACGGCTGGGTCTCGAGCCTGGTCAGGTGACGGTCGACCTCGACCACGCGGACGTCGTGCGCACGCGTGAGCGCAACCCGTCGCTCGCGAACCGTCGGTTCGCCGTCGTGCCGCGTGAGGGTGCGGGAGGCTGAGCGCAGCTCAGGACGCTCGGGGGAGGGGCAGGCAGGTCAGAGCGTGTTGAGCGCGACGACGACTGCCGCGAAGTGGCACCAGAACCCGACCACGGTGCCCGCGTGGAACAGCTCGTGGAACCCGAACCAGCGCGGCACCGGGTTGGGCCGCTTGGTCGCGTACATGACCGCGCCCACCGTGTAGGCGAGCCCGCCGAGGGCGACGAGCCACACGACGTCCTGGAAGCCCAGCCCCCAGAAGGTCGGCATGTAGCCGACCGCGACCCAGCCGAGCGCGATGTACACCGGCGTGTAGATCCACCGGGGTGCGCCGAGCCAGATCATCCGCGCGGTGATGCCGAGCGCTGCGCCGCTCCAGACGATCAGGAGGAGGATCGTGGCCGCGCGCGTGTCGAGCATGAGCACGGCGAGCGGGGTGTAGCTGCCCGCGATGATCAGGAAGATGTTCGCGTGGTCCGCCCGGCGCAGCGCGGCCTTGACGGAGGGCCGCCAGTTCCCGAGGTGGTAGACGGCGCTCGTGCCGAACAGCAGGGCCGCGGTGATCGCGAAGACCAGGGACGCGACGCGCGGGGCGGTCGGCGGCGCTGAGACCGTCAGGAGGATGCCCGCGACGACCACGAGCGGGAAGTTGATCGCGTGGATCCAGCCGCGCAGGCGCGGCTTGACCGCGTCGACGGGACCGGGGAGGTCGTCTGCGGGGCCTACGGGGTGTGCGGTCGCGTCGGTCGGGCTCGTGTCCTGCGCCATGGCGTCAGACTAACCTACGGTCCCGTAGGTTACGTGTCGGGTGTTGTGAGAGTTTGGCGGACGGGCCTGTGGGGTCCGGTCTGAGGCGCACCGCCGTCCGGTACCGTGATCCTCGTCGCGCCGCGGGCCCCTGCGGGCGGCACCACCTCCGGCACCATGAGCGAGGACCAGTGCGGTTACCCCAGCAGCTCTACGGGCTCTACGAGCGTCAGCTCATGCGGTCGTTGCCGCACGAGGCGCTGCCCCGCCACATCGGCGTCATCCTGGACGGCAACCGCCGCTGGGCGCGCACCTTCGGCGAGTCCACCGCGACCGGTCACCAGCGCGGCGCCGAGAAGATCACCGAGTTCCTCGGCTGGAGCGAGGAGATCGGCACCGAGGTCGTCACGCTCTGGATGCTCTCGCCGGACAACCTCAGGCGAGACCCGGAGGAGCTCGAGGCGCTCCTCGGGATCATCGTGTCAGCGGTCGAGGGCCTCGCGGCGTGCGGCCGCTGGCGGCTGCGCATCATGGGCCGGCTCGACCTGCTTCCCGACGCCGTCGCCACGACGCTGCGCGACGCGGAGGCCAGCACGGAGGGCAACACGGGGCTGCACGTCAACGTTGCGATCGGCTACGGCGGCCGCCACGAGATCGCCGACGCCGTACGCGACTACCTGCGCGACCGCGCGCAGGCGGGGCTCACGATCGCCGAGGTCGCCGACGTCGTCGACGTCGAGGACATCGCCGCGCACCTCTATACGCGCGGACAGCCCGACCCTGACCTCGTCATCCGCACCTCCGGGGAGCAGCGGCTCTCCGGGTTCCTCCTGTGGCAGTCCGCGCACTCGGAGTACTACTTCTGCGAGGCGTACTGGCCGAGCTTTCGACGCGTCGACTTCCTGCGTGCCCTGCGCTCCTACGTCACGCGCGACCGCCGGCTCGGTCGCTGAACCTCACGGCGCCACGACGAACGCCCCGCGCGCGCCGCGCTCGGCGTCCGACATGACGTGCGTGACGAACGGGTAGGTGCCAGCCTCGGGAAGCTCGAGCTCCACGAACCCGCCCTGCGCGACGGTGAGACCGAGCGCTTGCGCGCCGCCCTGCTCGGCGCCGCCAGGGCGCAGGCGGTACGCGCCCTCGTGGAACACCGTGTCGAACTGCCCGCCCACGACGTGGAACGACGAGCCCACGTTCGGCCCCGCCGCGAGGACCCACACGCGCACACGGTCGCCAGCACGGACCTCGACCGGGTCGTGCAGGTAGCCGTCGGCGTACCCGTTGAAGACGACCAGGTCGGGGTGGCCTGAACCGACCCGCTCGGCATCGACCTCGCCGCCCTGCGGGCCGAGGTACATCTCCGACTGCACGAGCACGAGCTCGTGGTCGACGGGCGCGAGGTCGGGCGGGTCGATGACGACCGCGCCCATCATCCCGTTCGCGATGTGCGCGCTCATCGGCGCCGTCGAGCAGTGGTACATCCAGATGCCCGAGCGGGTGGCCGTGAAGCGGTAGGTGAGCGTCTCGCCCGGGGCGATCGTCCGCATCGGCTCGTCCGGGGCGAGCGCACCCGCGTGGAAGTCGATCGAGTGACCGATGCTCCCGTCGTTGACGAGCGTGATCTCGAACCGGTCCCCGACCTTCCCGCGGATGACAGGCCCGGGCGCCGACCCGCCGAAGGTCCACAGGGTCTGCGTGACCCCGGGCGCGACCTCGGTGAGCTGGTCCGTCACCTCGAGCGTGATCCGGTGCACCTTCTCGTCCGTCGCGGGCGCGACGCGCGGGTCGCGGGCCTCGAACCCCGGCGCGGGAGCGCGGGACAGGTCGACGTCGGCGGCGGCGCTCGCGGCCGGCTGCCCGGTCCCCGCGGTCGCGTGGCCCGGGTGGCCACCGACCGTCGCGGTGGGCACGCCGGTCGGGACGATCGTCAGGCGCATGCCCGACTGCTTGTGCCCGACGATCGTGCACCAGCCCTCGATGGTCCGGTCGACGACGCCCACGTCGAGCGTGACCGTCTCGCCGACCCCGATGCGCCCCGAGTGGTGGCCCGTGTCGAGCGCGAGGTCGTGGACCGTCGTCGTGTCGGTGTTGGTGATCGTCAGGACGAGGTGGTCACCCACGGGCACGGTGATCTGCGAAGGGATGAACGTCATGTCGCGCGTCGAGATCGCGACGGTCGTCGTCCGTCCCGTCGGCGTCACGCGAGCCGGCTCCGCATCGGTGGCGGCGGCCGACGTCGCCGGACGCACCGGCGGGTCGAGCGCCGTCGCGCCGGCGACGACGAGGAGCAGGACGCTCACACCTGCGACGAGGGCGCCCGTCGGGCGGCGGAGGGGAGCGGGCTCCGCTGCGCGCGGCAGGTCGCCGCCCGCGGCGACGACCCGGCGGGCGCGCCGGTGGTCGCGCAGCGCGAGCCCGAGCACGGGCAGGAACGAGGCGAGCGCGACGAGCGCAGCGATGCTCGCGAGCGCGGCGAGCGCGCTGCTGCCTGGCAGGACGAACAGCAGCAGCCCGCCGTTCGCCACGACCACCCGCACGACGGCGCCGCTCTCGAACCGCGCCGCGGTCGCCCGGACGGTCGCCGGGCCGCCGCCGAGGACGACCGGCACGAGATAGGTGAGCGCACCGAGGACGAGCTGTGCGGCGAACCCGCCGACGAGCGGCGCGACGAGGGCGCCGACACGCGTCGAGACGGCCTCCCACGTGGGGCTCACGAGCAGCAGCACGACGAGCGTGGCGAGCGAGCCGACGAGCCACGTCGTCGCTGCGGCGGTGGACCATGTCGCGAACGACGACGGTCGTCGTCGGCGGGCGCTCGCGACCATCGGCACGAGCGACACGACGACCCCGCCCACGTAGACGAGCACCCCCGCCGCGGCCACGGGCCGCACGCCGACGAGAGCGCCACCGACTCCGACGGCGAGCCCCGCGAGCATGAGCGCGAGCGTGCGCCCAGCGGCGCGGGGCGCTGCAGGGGCCATCGCGGTGCGCAGCATCGTCGGCCACAGCGTGACGAGAGTGCCGAGGACCGTGAGCCCCACGAAACCGAGCAGGTTCAGTCCGGCGTGCGCGAGGACGAGGCGCACGTGCCAGCCTGTCGCGGCGCCGCCGCGCGCGAGCAGCACACCGAGCGCCGCGCCGAGCGGCAGGAGCGCGCCCGCGGCGACGTAGAAGCGCACGCACACGAGGAACCGGGGCGCGAGCGCGCTGCGGGACTGGAGCCACAGCGTCACGGCGTGCGCGGCGACGGCGAGGCCCACGAGGACGGCGCCGACGAGGGTCGCGGTCCAGCGGCTCGTCACCATCCCGGTCACGGTCGTGACGACGCCGACGTTGAGCACCACGAGGCGGGCAGCCTGCCAGCGCCGCGACGCGGGCGTGACGCGGCGTCGCAGGAGGGCGTCGGCGAAGTGCGCGCTCCACACGCAGACGGCGTTCGTGACGGCGCCGAGCAGCGTCATGTGCACGAGGAGCCACGTGGAGGCCGGGATCTCGCGGTGCGCGACCGCGACGACGACGGTCGCGGCGAGCCAGGCGACGACGGGCGCGTTCGCCCCGAGGTGCCACGTCGACCGTGCCGAGAGCGGGCGGGGGGACGGGGTCGCGGTCATCTCAGGGCGTCCTCGGTGGCGGTGGAGGCGGGCGCGGGTGACGCGGCGCCCTCGGTCGGTCCGGCGGGTGCCGGGGGCGCCGCGGGGGCGCGGGTGCGTCCGCGCACGCCCGCCGCGACCATGGTGACGACGAGCAGGAGCACGGCGACGACGTTGCCGACGCCGCCGACCTGCACGATCGTCGCCAGGCCGTGGGCGTCACCGACCGCGACGCGCACGAGGAGCGTCGCGTGCAGCACGACGACGGGGACGTACATCGCCGGGTGGTAGGGGAGCCGGACGCGCAGCACGGCCGGCAGGATGACGGGTGCGTGCGCCATGATCATCGAGATCGTGAACCCGAGGAAGACGCTGTGCAGCACGGCGTCGTACCCGGGCCCGCTCGACTGCCGGCCGGCGAGGAGCCACACGAGACCGGCCGTCGCGAGCCACGCGTACGCGGCGAGCAGGCTCCAGGCCATGTACCGCGGGAGTCCGGTGCTGCGGACGGTCCGGCGGGCGACGTCGTGCACCGCGAGCCAGCCGCACAGCGCGAGGAGTGCCGCGCCGAGGAGCGGGTAGCCGGCCGTCGGCCAGAGCGTCGTCGCGACGCACGCGCCCGCGATCGCCAGGCACAGCGCGAGCACGCTGCTCTCGGCGCGCGCGCCGAGCATCGCGACGCGCGCGAGCTCGAGCCGCTCGCCTGCGATCGTCGTGACGACGAACGCCGCGAGCCAGGGCACGACGTCGGGCATCGCGGCACCGCCCCACCACTGCAGCGCCGCGCCGAGAGCGAGGACGGCGCCGAGCAGCTGGACGACGACGGAGTCGTCGCGCGTGCGGCGCCACAGCGGTACGTAGAGCGCGACGAGCGCGCCTGTGCCGGCGACGAGCAGCCCTTGCCCGGCGGCGAGCGGGAGGGGGCTCAGCAGCGCGACGCCGCCGAGGCCGAGAAGGACCGGAGCGAGGAAGCCCCAGGCGCGACGCAGCGCGACCGCGCGCTCGAGCGCGATCACCGTGCCGACGAAGCCGAGCGTCATGAGCATGCCGTGCACGAGTGGCAGCCGGGCGGTCGTGACCGGGGCGGGGAGGCCGAGGAGGAGCAGCCCTGCGTCGAGCCCGGCGAGGAGGGCGAGCCCCGCGGGGAGCAGGAAGACGGCGCGGCGGGTCATGCGGGCGCGCCGTCCTCGGCCGGCGTGCTGGCGGCGAGGGCGTTCTCGGCGTCGAGGAACGGGTCGCCTGCGAGGAGGAGCCGGCACGCGCCCTTCTCCGCGAAGGGGACGAGCGTGGTGCCCGCGGTCGGGGCTCCGAGCGCCTCGAGCGCGCCGCGGGCGAGCCCGAGATGGACGGCGCACACGACGTCGGGGTGGCGGTACGCGGCCTCGAGGAGCGGGCAGCGCCGCAGTGCGACGTCGCTCGCGTCCTCGTCGGTCGACGGCGCGAAGCCCAGGTCGTCGAGGAGGCGCACGACGGCGCGGCGGGCATGGGTAGCGTCGTCGACCGCGTCGGGGCCTTGCGGCTCGGGCGGCTGTGCAGCGTCGCGTGGGGCGGGAGCGTCGGGGGTGAGGCCTGCGTCGCTGGCCTCCTGGGGGCGGCGGGTGCGGACGAGCTCGGCGCCCCAGCGGCGCCCTGCCATGATCGCGTCGCCCGACGGGTCCGTGCTCGTGCGTGTGATCGTGTCGGCGAGCACGGCTGCGAGCGATGCGTACTCGACCGCGCCGTCGCTGAGGCCGGGCTGCGGGACGGCGGTCGCGTAGAGCCAGGCGGGTCGGCCGCGGCCCTGGGCGGGCGCGCGGCGGCGCTCGGCGAGCCGTGCGTCGACGAGGGTGTCGAGGTGCTCACGGACGGTGTTCGTGTGCTGGCCGAGGACTGCCGCGATCGCGGCGACGGTGCACGGCTCGGGCTGGGCGGACAGGACGTCGAGCACCTGCATCCGGGCCTTGGAGAGCCGGGCGGTGGGCGGGAGCTGGGGGGTCGGCGACGGTCCGTAGCCGGGGCGCGGGGGCGCGGGGAAGCCCTGTCTATTTTCCACGGATAAAACTGTACTAATATTGCGAGCTCGAGGGAAGCGCGGCGAGCGCGCCCACCCTGCCCCACGACGGAAGGCCCGCCATGACCACCGAACCGATCGCTCTGACCACCGCCGCCGAGGCGGCCGCCGCAGTGCAGCCGGACCTCGCGACCGCACCCGTCCCGGGCACGTGCGGCTGCGGCGGGCACGACGACGCCAGCCTCCCCGTCCTCGACGCCCGCGTCATCCCGCACGCCATCCGGCACGCGACGATCTTCGGAGCGCTCGACAGCGTCCGCCCGGGCTCCGGCCTCGTCCTCCTCGCACCGCACGACCCCGTCCCGCTCCTCGCTCAGGTCGAGCAGCGGTGGCCCGGGAGGTTCACCCTCGAGTACCTCGAGAGCGGACCGGTCGACTGGCGGCTCGCCTTCCTCGGCTGACGCTCACACCGCGACGGCGGCGCGCTCGCCCTCGACGGTGAGCCGCACGTCAGCGACGCCCCGGTGCCTCGCGAGCAGGGCGGCCTGCTCCTCGACGAGGTGCCCCAGCGACGCGCGCCAGCGCCCCCACGGGCGCACCGTCACGTCGAGGTGACGCCCCGAGACCTCGCTCCGCCACGACCCCACGAGCTCGCCGTCTGCGAGCACCGCGCCCGGGCGCCCGACAGGCCGCCACAGGTCCTTGCGGTCGTGCGCGTCTGGCACGAGCAGCTCGCGGTCGCGCGCGCCGAGGAACGGGTCGCCCGGCCCGAGGAGACGCACGCCCGACGGCGCGCCCGCACGCCGTGCCCGGCCCACCGCAGCCTCGTCCTCGGCAAGGATCTCGACGCCGTCCTCGTCGTGGCCCTGGACCGTGACGGGGATCGTGTCCCGCGGCCACGCCGCACGCACGTCGCGCACGGGCGCCTCGAGGAACGCGGCCACCTGCGCGGGCGAGGCAGGACCGTAGAAGCGCAGGTAGCCGCGGACGACGTCGAACCGCGGCGCAGCGTCACCGGCACGGTGCCCGAACATCGCCGGCTCGAGCCCCGGCACGCGCCGCAGCACCGGCGGCGCCGTGTCCGGGCACAGCTCGAGGCCAGCCTGGAAAGCGGCCAGCCGGAACGGGAGCTCGAACAGGTGGCGCGTGCCGCAGCCGGGGCAGTCGCGCAGGTACGGGTCGCCGACCGTCGCCGACAGCGCCGTCGACGCCTCACCCTTGGGCACCGGGTCTCGTGCGATCTCACGCAGGTGCCGCGCGACGATCGTCAGCGCGTCGAGAACCGGGATGCCCGCCTCCCGTAGCGGCTTCGCGGCGTTCAGCACCCGCTTGGCGGCATCGGCCTCCGAGAACGGTGCCGTCGCGACCGCCACCCGGGCGAGGTCCGAGCGCCGGTACAGGTGCGGCGCGCCGCGCAGCGTCCACACCCGCGCGAGCTCGTCCGGGCCGGCAGGCGGCGCCCCACGGTTCGCGAGCGCCCAGGCGCCCGCGGGCGATCCGGTGTCGGGCACGCCGAGGTCAAGGATGTCCGCGTCGCGCGGGTTCTGCGCGACGCCGGGAGCCCGGTCCAGCTGGTGACGCGCGACGCGGAGCCTCATCACGTCCGCGCGCGTCAGGGTCAGTGTCCCCATGCACAACTCCTCGTCGAGTCGTCGGACCTGCACCATATCGCGCGCCCTGCGCGAGGTCACACGATCGTGCCGAGCCGATACCCGATCGTGGCGCAGGCGAGACCAAGGACGACGTGCGCGGCCAGCAGGAGGGCGAGCCGGGCCCGTGCGCGGTCCCGGACGAGGTCGACGATCTCGACGCCGAGCGTCGAGAACGTGGTCAGCCCGCCCGCGACGCCCGTGCCCAGCGCGAGCAGGCCCGTGGTGCCGAGCGCGCCGACGTCGTACCGCCCCGCAGCCCAGCCCAGGAGGACCGTGCCGACCAGGTTGACCGCGAGCGTCGACCAGCCGGGGGAGAGGTACCAGCGCTCACCGTGCCGCGCGAGAGCGTGCGCGAGCACGACCGCCTGCACCCGCTCGGCGAGCGCCCGGAGCACTGCGCCGACGGCCGCTCCCGCGGCCACCACGAGCAGGGCCGTCACCGCGCCCGCCTCGCGATCCTCGACCCGGCGACGCTCCCAGCCGCGGCCGACGCGACCCCGACGACGAACGACAGGCCCAGGTATGCGAGAGCCGTCCCGGCCGAGCCCGAGCGTTCGAGGCCGGCGACCGCATGCATGACGGCGGAGAACGTCGTGAACGCCCCGAGGAACCCGGTGCCGATCAGCGGCCGCCACCAGCGCGGGGCGAGGCCGGGACGCACCCACCCGGTCAGGAGGAGACCGAGGGCGAAGCAGCCGACGACGTTGACCGCCCATGTCGTCCACGGGAAGCCGCTCCCGTCGGGGAACGCCTGCGTCAGTCCGTAGCGTGCGCTGCCGCCACCAGCGCCACCGAGAGCGACGAGGGCGAGCGACCAGCCGAGAGGCAGGTCAGGACGGGGGCGCAGCACGTCGCAAGGGTACGCCTGCCGCAGCGGAGGCGGAGACGCGGAGGCGCTCAGGCGCTCAGGCGCTTGACGAGGCGAGCCGGGAACACGACCGGCGGGACGTCGTCACGCACCGACGAGTGCGTGCCGCTCTCGAGGAGCGCGAGGAGCTGCTCGACCGCGCTCGACGCCATCTCCACGACCGGGTTCCGCATGGTCGTCAGCGGTGGGATCGCGGTGGCCGCGAGGCCGAGGTCGTCGTAACCGATCACCGCGACGTCGTCGGGGATCGACTTGCCCGCCGCGCGCAGCACGCGCATCGCACCGATCGCGAGAGCGTCCGACGCCGCGAAGACCGCGTCGATGTCCGGGTGGGACTGCAGCAGGCGCGCCATCGCACGCTCACCTTCGGGGACCGAGAAGTCCACCTCGACGGACGCGTCCGTGCGCAGGCCCGCCTCGGTCAGCACCTCGAGCCAGCCCGTGCGCCGGTCGATGCCCGCAGCCATGTCCTGAGGGCCCGCGATGTGCGCCACGCGACGCCGACCGAGCCCGAGGAGGTGCTGCGTGGCCATCCGGCCGGCCGAGACGTTGTCGACGTCCGTGTAGAACAGGCGGTCGGCGCTCTCGAAGGGGCGGCCGACGAAGACTGCCGGGACCGGCGACGTCTCGAGGGTCTTCTCGAGCCCGTCCTCACGGTGGTGGGACACGATGACCGCGCCGTCGACGTGCCCCGAGCGAAGGTACCGCGCCACGCTCGCGGCCCCCTCGCCCTGCCGGGCGATGAGCAGCACGAGCTGGAGGTCTGTGTGGGCGAGTGCCGCGCTCACGCCGCGCAGCGTCGCACCGATGAACGGGTCCGTGAGCAGACGCTCGTCGGGCTCAGGGACCACGAGCCCGATCGAGTCGGTGCGCCTCGTCACGAGGGACCGCGCCGCGCGGTTGGGGACGTATCCGAGCTGCCGCGCCGCGTCGTCGACCGCCGCCTGCGCCTCGGGGGAGACCCGGGCGCCGCCGTTGAGGGCGCGCGACGCCGTCGAGCGCGACACGCCCGCCGCCGCAGCGACCTCGTCGAGCGTGGGCATGGAGGAGTCGTTCGCCGTGACCAGAGTTCGAGTCGTCACTGGCTCCTGCTTCCGGTGCGGTCTCCGTCGAGCGGATGTCGACGGCAGGGTAGCGCGTCAGGCGCCCACCCACAGAATCGGCCAGGTGCTGCGGGCGGTGCGGCAGGTGCCGCACCGCCCGGAGACCTCAGCCCTTGACGGCGCCGGCCATGATGCCGGCGACGAGCTGCTTGCCCGCGATCACGAAGACGATGAACAGCGGGAGTGTCGCCAGGAGCACGCCCGCCATGATGAGCGAGTAGTCCTGGAAGTACGACGCCTGCAGCTGACGCACCACCATGGGCAGCGTCGGGTTCTGGTTCGTCAGGATGATCGACGGCCAGAAGTAGTTCGTCCACGAGCCGATCGCCGTGAACAGCGCGAGCATCGCCGCAGCCGGGCGAGCCGCGGGAAGCGCGACGTGCCAGAACGTGCGGATCATCGACGCGCCGTCGACGCGTGCCGCCTCGATCAGCTCGTACGGCAGGGCGTTCTCGAGGAACTGGGTCATCCAGAACACGCCGAACGCGGTGACGATGCCCGGCAGGATCACCGCGCGCAGGTCACCGGACCAGCCGAGCTCCCGCATGACGATGAAGAGCGGGACGACGCCGAGCTGGGTCGGGATCGCCATCGTCGCGATGACGAACACGAGCAGCGGGCCACGACCGCGGAAGCGGAGCTTCGCGAACGAGTAGCCGGCGAGCGTCGAGAACATCACGACGCTCGCGACCTGGACCGCCGCGACGATGAACGAGTTCAGCAGACCCTTCATCAGCGGGATGTCGCTGTCGAAGACGCGCTTGATGTTCTCCGCCAGGTGACCGTCCGGCACGAGGTCCGGCAGCGGCGACTGCGAGATGATCTCCTGCGTCGACGACGCGAGCAGGATGACGTAGTAGAGCGGGTACGCCGAGATCAGGATGACCGCACCGAGCAGGAGGTACGTGACCCAGCCCGGACGCTTGTTCGCGCCACCGACGTTGCGGTTGCGCTTGCGCGCGGCGGCCTTGGCTGCGCCGGGGCCGGCGCTCTGGGCGATGGTGGCGACGGAGCTCATCGCTTACCCCCGATCTTCTTGCGGGACTTCTTGACCATCTGGTCGGAGGCCGCGATGCGGTTGGACAGTGCGAAGTTGAGGATGCCGATGATCACGATCACGAGGAACAGCAGCAGCGCGACCGCGGAGGCGCGGCCCAGGTTCTTCTGGTTGCCCCAGCCCAGGTCGTAGAGGAAGAGCGTCACGGTCAGCCACTGGCCGTCGGCGCCGCCGCGGCCGGTCGAGTCGAACACGCGCGGCTCGTCGAAGATCTGCAGACCACCGATCGTCGAGGTGATGACGACGAAGATGATCGTGGCCTTGAGCTGCGGCACGGTGATCGAGAAGAACTGGCGGACGCGTCCCGCGCCGTCGATCACTGCGGCCTCGTAGAGGTCGCGCGGGATGGCCTGCATCGCAGCGAGGAAGATGAGGGCGTTGTAGCCGGTCCAGCGGAAGTTGACCATGCTCGCGATCGCGAGGTGCGACGGGAGCACCTCGGCGTGCCACGCGATCGGGTCCATGCCGATGAGGCCGAGCAGCTCGTTGATCGCGCCGTACTGGTCGCCGAAGAGGCGGGAGAAGATGAGGCCGACTGCGACGGGGGCGACGATGTAGGGCAGCAGCACGCCCATGCGCCAGAACGTCTTCATCCGCAGGTTCGCGTCGAGGACGGCGGCGATGAGGATCGCCGCGATGACCTGCGGGACCGACGACAGCAGGAAGATCGAGATGGTGTTGCGCAGCGCCAGCCAGAAGTTGGGCTGCTCCATGACGGACGTGAAGTTCTCGAACCCGACGAAGTCGCCCTGCCCGCTCAGCAGGTTCCACTCGTGGAGGGAGACGTACCCCGTGTAGATGAGGGGGAACAGGCCCGTGATGGCGAACAGGATGAAGAACGGCGAGATGTAGAGGTAGGGCGAGACCTTGACGTCCCACCGGCCGATCTTCTGGCTGAACGCGACTCGCCGCGGGGGGCGCGCGGGCGCGTGCGCGGGCTTGTCTGGTGCGAGGACTGACATGGATTTCCTTCGGAGCGCGGGGGGCACGTCGGCGGGCGTGACGCTGATCAGCCCCGGATCGTGGGGTGCGTCGCCCCCGCCCGAGGGCGGGGGCGACGCGTGCGGCTAGGCCGCGGTGTGGCAGGTGAGACGACGGATCAGAGGCCGAGGGCCTTGAAGTCGCTCAGAGCCTTGTCCCACGACGCCGCAGCGTCCGTGTTCTGGTTGACGTCCACGCGGTCGATCGCGTCCTGGACCGTCTGGTGGATCGCGAAGTAGTTCTTGCCCTTGAACGGCTGCGGGACGCCGTCGATGGCCTTCGCGCGGGCGGAGAAGATGGCGCCGACGGGGGCGTCGTTGAAGAACTCGTTCTTGGCGTCGAGCAGGTCCTTCGAGGACTGCGCCTCGATCTGGCTCGGGAAGGTGCCGGCCGAGTTGAAGGCCTTGATCTGGACCTCGGGGGAGGTCAGCCACTGAGCGAGCTTCTTCGCCTCGTCGACGTTCTTGCCGGAGGCCGGGACGGTCAGGAAGGAACCGCCCCAGTTGCCGCCGCCACCGGGGAAGACGTCAGCGACGTCCCAGCCCTCGACGCCACCGGAACGCTCCTCGATCGGACCCGTCATCCACGCGGGGCACAGCATCGTCGCGAAGCCGTTCTTCTGGAACGCGGTGTCCCAGTCGCCCTGCCACTGCTTGAGGTGCGCGGACAGGTCCGGCGCGACGGCGAGGATCTGGTCGTACAGGCCCTTGACCGTGGTGTTCGACGCGAGGTCGGTGGGCTCACCGGTGGCGGGGTCCTCGTACGGCGCCTCGACCTGGCCGATCATGCCCTGGAGGATCGCGTTGGAGTCGTCGTACCAGGCGGCGTCGGACTTGCCGACGAACTGCTTGCCGACCTCGAAGTAGTGGGCCCAGTCGCCCTCGAGGAGCTTCGCGACCTCTTCGCGGTCGGTCGGGAGGCCGGCCTCCTTGAACAGGT
This sequence comes from Flavimobilis sp. BM9, assembly GCF_058313055.1. NCBI lineage: Bacteria > Bacillati > Actinomycetota > Actinomycetes > Micrococcales > Jonesiaceae > Flavimobilis > Flavimobilis sp. BM9. The sequence goes on from NZ_JBZEMO010000005.1 coordinate 163,253, forward strand.
CAGAGCGGTAGCAGACGGCCTCGGGGCCGATGTCGGTGCCGTAGCCGATGAGCTTGCCGGACGGCGTCTTGCCCTGGTTGAGCTTCCACTCGAGCCAGCGGCCGTCGACCGCAGCGTCGGTGAGGTCCGTGAAGGCGTCCTCGACCTGCGAGAGCTCGGGCATCCAGTCGATCTCGATGGCCTCGATGTCGGCGAGGCCGTCGCCGCCCGCGGCGATGCGGGTGGTCAGGTTGGCGCGCGCGTCCTTCGACTCGGCGGCCTTGGTGTGGACGACCTTGATGCCGGGGTTGGCGTCCATGTACTCCTTGAGGAGCTCGTCCGTGTAGCCGAAGTTGTTGAACGTAGCGACGGTCAGGGTGATGTCCTTCGCCCCGCCGGAAGTGCCGCCGCTCGCGCCCGGGGTCGCGGGCGTCTCCGTGTCGTTGCCGCCGCATGCCGAGGCGAGCAGCGAGATCGAGGCGATCCCCGCTACAGCGACCCACTTCTTGCTGTTCTTGCGCACTGTGACTCCTTCGTCCTGGCAGGCGTCGTCGCCGTGCCGTCCGCGTGCCTGCCCCTGATGGTCCGACACGATGTCCGGCGGCCCCGGTCCGGGTGAACCGAGGTGGAAGCGCTCCCACATGCAGACCTGCGCGGGTCTGACTCGAGTGTGGAAGCGTTCCCATGCCGCTGGTGTCATCGTGGCTTTGGTGTGGGAGCGCTGTCAAGGCGGGGTGTGACCGGCGCCTCGTCGTCTGTTGCCGAAACAGTGAAACTGCAGGTCAGAGCGTCGCGACGAGCGCTCGTGTTGCGGAATCGTTATGGATACGGGAGCGCTCAGGCGCTCTCGCGCGCCCCGCCGAGCCAGGCGCGGACACGCTCCTCCTCGGCGTCGAGGACCGACCTCAGGGTCGCTGCCGCGGCCTCCTCGACTGCCGCGCCGAACACGGGGAGGGATGCCGTGACGGTCCCCTCGTAGGTGACGGTGCAGCCCTCGGGGGTCTCCGCGAGCGAGACCGTGCCCGACATCCGCACAGGCGTGCCCGTGATCTCGACCGCGACCGTCCCGAACCAGCGGCCAGGCTTCGGCGGCTCCCACACCTCGACGTGGCGCACCTCGAGGCGTGAACCCACGAACGCGCGCACCTGCACGGGGATCTGCGTCGTGGGCATCGTCCTGCGCAGGGTGATCCGCAACGAGCCGTCCGCCGCAGGGTCGACGACGCTCCCCTCGACGGTCGTCGACTCGACCGACGCGCGGAACACGACGAACTCCTCGTCGCTCATGAGCGTCATGAGCTCGTCCGGACGGACGGGAAGGCTCTGCTCGACGGACAGCCGCACGGTCGCTCCTCGATGCTGGGTCTCGGTCAGCACCGAGCCTAGTGCGTAGATCCCCGCGGGGCACGGGGCACCGACCCGTCTCGTTAGGCTGGGCGCGTGTCCACGATGAGCGACCTGATCTCCCACCACGGCGACCTCGACCCGGCCGACGTCGACTGGCTCCACCTGCTCGTCGGCGACTGGCAGGTGATCTCCGACCTGGCGTTCGCCGACCTGGTCCTGTGGCTGCCGACCCGGGAGGGCGACTTCGTCGCGATCGCGCACTGCCGCCCCTCGACCGGGGCGACGGTGCACTACGACGACATCGTCGGGTCGCGGCCCCCGGCAGGACAGGTCGCGTGGCTGCGGCGCGCGCTCGACGAGGTGCGGTCCCAGCGTGAGCGTGAGCCTCGCTGGCTGGGCGCCTACGCCGTGCGCGAGGAGGCGGTGCCGGTCGTGCACCGTGGCCGCCCGCTCGCCGTCCTCGTCCGCCAGACCTACCTCGGCTCCGGCCGGACACCGAGCCGCCTCGAGCTCAACTATGTCGAGGCTGCCGACGGGCTGCTCGGCATGATCCCGCGAAGCGAGTTCCCCCACCCCGACTCGGCTGCAGGCCCCCGCCGTGGCGCGCCGCGCGTCGGCGACGGCCTCGTCCGCCTCAACTCTGAGGGCGAGGTGCTCTACGCGAGCCCCAACGCGCTCTCGTGCTTCCACCGGCTCGGCGTGCTCGGCCCGCTCGTCGGCGAGTCCCTCGTCGAGGTGACCGCCGAGCTCGTCGAGCAGAAGGCCCCCGTCGACGAGTCGATGCCGCTCGTGATGATGGGGCGTGCGCCGTGGCGCACGGAGCTCGAGTCCTCGACCGTGTGCCTCTCGGTGCGCTCGCTGCCGATCACCGAGGACGGCCGGCGCATGGGCGCCGTCCTCCTGTGCCGGGACGTCACCGAGGTCCGTCGTCGTGAGCGTGAGCTGCTCACCAAGGACGCGACGATCCGCGAGATCCACCACCGCGTGAAGAACAACCTGCAGACCGTCGCGGCGCTGCTGCGCCTGCAGGCCCGCCGCATGAACGTCCCGGAGGCTCGGGCCGCGCTCGAGGAGGCGATGCGGCGCGTCGACACGATCGCGCTCGTGCACAACTCGCTGTCGCAGACGATCGACGAAGAGGTCGAGTTCGACGACATGCTCGGCCGCGCGCTGCGGCTCGCCGCGGACATCGCGTCGGCGGACACCTACGTGCGCACGGTCTCGACCGGGTCGTTCGGCAAGGTCTCCGCCGAGGACGCGACCGCGCTCGCGCTGATCCTCACCGAGCTCGTGACCAACGCGGTCGAGCACGGGTTCGTCGGGCGGTCGTCGGGGACCGTGACGATCGACGCGCAGCGCGAGGGCGCGCACCTCGTGGTGCGCATCGCGGACGACGGCGTCGGGCTCGAGGGCGGCACCGCCCCGGGCTCGGGGCTCGGCACGCAGATCGTGCGGACGCTCGTCAGCAACGAGCTGCGCGGATCGATCGACTGGCACGGCCGCCCCGAGGGTGGGACCGAGGTCGTCGTGTCGGTCGACCTGCGCGGCGCACGGCAGGACTAGGCCGGACGGCGCGATCACGCGCGAGCCGCCCGGCCGGAGCCTGCGTCAGGGGCGGGCTGCGACGTCCGCGACGACGCGGGCCAGGTCCGCGGGCCTGCTCCACATCGGCCAGTGGCCCGTCGGGAGGTCCACCACGTCGACGTTCGTCAGGCGTCCCACCTCGGCGAACATCGGGTGCCCGCCGGTCGCGAGCTGGTGCACCTGCTCGCCGGAGATCGAGCAGCACACGAGGGTGGTCGGGACGTGGCGGCGGGCGTCGTCCGTCAGGGCGACGGGAGTGCGGATCGCGGCAGCAGGTTGCGGGACGGAGCGGGCCCGGAAGCGGGCGAGGGCGGCTGCGTCCAGCCCGTCGAGGCTCGCTTGCGCGCCGAGGACGTCGAACGGGGGCAGCGGCACCTCGGTCTGCTCCTCGGGGAGGTCGGGAGCGGGGGTGGTGCCGGGCGTCACAGGGCCGCTGTCGACCCACACCACGTGGCTGATCGATCCCGGGTGGCGGTCGAGGGCGACGCTCACCGGGGCGTTGGCCCCGCTGTGGGCCACGACGACGGGAGCCGTTCCCTCCTCGACGGCGGCGCGGACCGCGGCCTCGATCGCGGCGACCTGGTCGTCGAGCGTCCGCCCGCGCCGCTCCGGGTCGTCGCCGTCCAGGCCCGGAAGGGTCAACGGCACGGGTCGGTGACCCAGGGTGGTCAGCTCGGCTGCGACCTCGTCCCAGGCCCAGGCGCCGAGCCAGTGGCCGGCGATCAGCAGGATGGTCGGTGGTTTCGTGTGCGTCGTCATGGGTCGATGCTCGCAGCGCCCGGGGACAACGTTGTGTCACCATCTCTGACATGATCATCGGACGCGGAGCATGAGGACGAGCACGCGGTGAAGCGGACGGAACGGCTGCACGCGCTGTCCGAGGCCCTGCGCCGCAGCGGCCCGCGCGGGTGCACGGCGCAGCGCCTCGCGACCGACCTCGGCGTCTCCGTCCGCACGATCAAGAGGGATCTCGCGGCTCTCGACGCCGCCGGTACGCCCGTCTGGTCGCGGCCGGGGCCGGGCGGCGGATACGGGCTGGCCGCCCGCACCCGGCTCCCGCCCGTGAGTCTCTCGCCCGCGCAGGCGGTCGCGCTCCTCGCCGCGGTGTCCGCCGCGCGTGACGCCCCGTTCGCCGACCTGGCCGCGACCGGCGTCCGCAGGGTCCTCGACGTCCTCGACCCGGTGGCGCAGGCGCGGGCCGAGCAGCTGGCAGGACGCATCTGGGTGGACTCCGCCCCGGCGTCGCGCCGGACCTGGTCGGCGCTCGAGCAGGCGATGGCGGAGCGGCGGGTGGTGCGGATCCGCTTCGTGGCGCGGGACGGCGCCGTCACCAGGCGGGACGTCGATCCCGTCCTCTTCGCTCAGGCGGGCGGGAGCTGGTACCTGATCGGGTGGTGCCGCCTGCGGCGCGCGATGCGCTGGTTCCTCGTCGCGCGGATCGCGCGGGCGAGCGTGACGTCGACCCCGTGCGACGAGCATGCCGTCGCCGACGTCGGCGTCCCTCCGGCAGGCGCGCGGCCCGTGCACGAGGGACCGCACGTGCCCGGGGCCGTGTAGGGGACGCGGGGGAGGGCCGGGGGCCCGCACGGCAGACCCCGACGACGGACGAGGCCGGCCCCGCCATGCGGGACCGGCCTCGTCGGACGTCGTGCGGAGGGCTCAGCCAGCGCGGCGAGCGCGCGCCGTACGGCGCTTGAGCGCGCGGCGCTCGTCCTCGGACATGCCGCCCCAGACGCCCGCGTCCTGACCGGACTCGAGCGCCCACTTGAGGCACGTGTCGACGACGTCGCAGCGACGGCAGACCGCCTTCGCGTCGTCGATCTGAAGGAGCGCCGGACCGGTGTTGCCGATGGGGAAGAAGAGCTCGGGGTCCTCGGTCAGACACGCGGCGCGGTGACGCCAATCCATGGGTACTCCTCGGGATGTGGACGCTCCTGGGCACAGTCCTGCCCGGGGATCCATCGGTGGGGGAAAGTTGCGGCGACGAAAAGTCGACCTCATCAAGGTTCACACCGCAACGCCCTGATGACAAGAGTGTGACGGTGACTATCTCGAAGAATGGCGTGAGGGTTTTGTCACAGGCCACAAGCCTTTACAGCCGCGCTCGTGCGTTCGCCTAGGGTGGTGGCGTGCATCGATCCCCGCTGGACGAGTCCCCTGCCGTCCCCGTCGTGCCGCCGGCGCTGCGCGTCGTGCTCGCGGCCGTGGCCGTCGAGGTCGTCGCTCTCGTCGCGGCCGGCGGGTTCACGCTCGTCGAGCTCGTGCGCGGCAACGGCTCGGCCGGCATCAACATCTTCCTCGCCGCGTTCGCGTGGGCGCTCGCCGCGGTGCTCCTCGCGGCGGTGCGCGGTCTGCGGGACGGTCGGCGCTGGGGGCGGTCGCCCGTCATCACCTGGCAGCTCTTCCAGGTCGTCATCGCGATCACGTGGCTCCAGGCGGCGCTCAACCCGTTCGCTGTCGGGCTCCTCGTCCTCGCCCTGGGGATCGTCGTCGGGCTCCTCCTCCCGCCCGTTGTCGAGGCGACGACGCGCGACGCGCGCACGCCCGACGCCTGAGCCCGCCCCGGCCGGACACCCCACCCGCGGCTCGCGGCGTCCTCACGGCTCGACGAGCTGGACAGGCTCGACCAGCCGGCCGTGCACGAGAGCGCCGCGCCCGGGGGCGCCCGGACCAGGCTCGGTCGCACGGCCGAGCGGGCTGCCGAGCACGTCCACGCTGCCGGGCCGCCCCGGGTCCAGGACGATCCCCGTGCGGCGCGCCCGCGCGGTCGCGAGCGGCCCGCGCACGGCGCCGAGGGCGGTACCGGTCGTCGCCGTGAGGATCGCCCGCGTCACGGCGGGCACCGCCAGGAGACGCTCGAGCTCGACCGGGGCGCTCTGCGCGAGGAGCGGTACGTCGTCCACGACGACCACGAGGTCCTGAGCCTCACCCGCTGACGCCGCCTCCTCGATCTCCGCCGCGAGCCGGACGAGGTCGGACGGTGAGCCGTCGACCGCGTGGTGCGCCGCCCCGGAGGTGACGAGCGGACCGTCGAGCGCGACGGTCACGACGCGCCCGGCTCCGTGCCGGGCGACGAGCAGCCCGGCCAGGTGGGCGGCCGCGGTCGAGCGACCCGCGCCGGGCGGGCCCACGACGAGCGCGCCGCGACCCACGTCGAGGAAGCGCACCCCGCCGTCGTCCCCGCCCATCCCGACGGGGAGGTGCCACGGTCCGGGCGCCAGCCGGCCCTCGCGGTCTCGCCAGGCTGCGAGCGCGTCGTCGAGGTCGCGTCGGCGGACGCGCCCAGGGACGGGCGCCAGCCGCACGGGCGGCGTGCGGGCGACCGTGGCACCGGCACGGGCCCGAGCAGCTGGGTCGTGGGAAGCCCCGACGTCCGGGGAACCGTCGACGAGCGCAGGCCCCCCGAGCGGGGCGACCGCGGGGTTGGTTCGCGGTCCCGTGCCGGGCAGCAGCACCTGCGCGAGGAGCGGGCCGCCCGGCCCGAACCAGACGGCGCGCCCCGGAGGGCCCCCGAGGCCTGCGAGGGCGGTCGGGACGCCGCGCGAGACGTCGGCGGCCTTGCTCCGGTCCCCGAGGACGACGCGCGAGCCGACGTGGGCGAGCAGCGTGCCCGGCAGAGCCCGCGCGGAGGCGAGCGCGAGGTGCACGACCGTGCTGCGCGCGAGCGCGACCAGAAGGTCCGGTCCTGCGCCGCGGTCCACGAGCGCGAGCGCTGCGAGCACCGTCTCGAGGTCGTCGACGAGCAGGAGCGTCGGGTGCGCGTCCCGTGCACGCGCCAGGCGGTCGAGGAGGTCGGCTGCGCGGCGGGGGTCGCGCGCGTCGACGACCGTGCCGAGCCCCGACGCCGCCGTGTCAGCGAGAACCTCGCCAAGGGTGTGCACGTGCCACCCGCGCGCGAGCGCCGCGAGTCCGAGCAGGCGCAGCGTGCTGCTCCGTCCGCTCCCCGGCCCGCCCTCGACCACGAGGTGCCCGTGGCGCGCGGGGTCCCACCGGGCGAGCGTGCGCCGCTGCTCGGAGGGCACGTCAGCGAGCGCGACCGCGAGCCCGGGGAGTGGGTCGCTGACGCCCTCGACGTCGTCGAGCGTGACGCGTGCGGGCAGGCCGGGGAGCCACGGACGGCGCGGGCGAGCCTGTCCTGTGGCTTCCGCCGCGGCGCGGGCGGCGGTGACGAGACCGCGCAGGACGTCGTCGGGTGAGGTCTGCGGCCCGAGCGCGCGTGCCGTGCGGGTGCCCCACGCGGGGATCCGTCGGGCGTCGGGCGTGTCCACGGGCGCTGCGCTCGAGGCGTGCGCCACCTGCACCGTGCGGGCGCCGCTGCGGCTCGTGACGACGACGGCGCGCCCCGGCGCGTGCGCGGGCAGGTCGGCGGCCTGGGGGGTGTCGACGACGTCGCGCGACTCGGCGGGGTCGTTGACGCGCAGCGCGACCCGCAGCCCGAGGTTGGCGCGCATGTCTGCGTTGACGGCGCCGCCCGGCCGCTGCGTCGCGAGCACGAGGTGCATGCCGAGCGAGCGGCCCTGCGCGGCGAGGCGCAGGAGGGACGGGACGAAGTCGGGGAGGTCCTGGGTCATCGAACGGAACTCGTCGACGACGACGAGCAGCCGGGGGACGAGCTCGTCTCCCGGCCGGGCGAGCGCGCGGTGCTCGTCGAGGGTCGTCGCGCCCGAGGCGGCGAACAGGGCCTCGCGGCGGCGCATCTCCGCCTGCAGCCCGGTGAGCGCCCGCGCGGCGAGGCCGCGTTCGAGGTCGGTGACGATCCCGACGACGTGCGGCAGCCCGGCGCACGCGCCGAACGACGCGCCGCCCTTGTAGTCGACGAGGGCGATCGCGAGGTCCGACGGCGGGTGGGTGAGCGCGAGGCCGCACACGAGCGTCTGGAGGAGCTCGGACTTGCCCGCGCCCGTCGTCCCCGCGACGAGACCGTGCGGTCCGTCCCGGGTGAGGTCGAGCTCGAGGACCTCGGGCGGCCCGACGCGGCTGGCGGCGAGCCCGAGCGGGGTGCGCAGACCGCTCGGAGGGCCGCTCCAGCGGTGTGCGACGGCGTGGGCGACGGCGCCCTGGTCGCTCGAGGCGGGCAGCCCGAGCAGGGCGGCGAGCGGCACGACGGCGGGGAGCGCGCCACCTGCCACGGCGCGGGAGGCGAGGTGCCGGGCGACGTCGTCGGCCCACAGCACGTCGACGCCGGGGCCCGCGACGCGGTCCGCGCACCACGCGGGGACGTCCTGCTCCTCGGCCACGAGGAGCAGGGACGTGGTGGGAGGGGCGCCGGCCCACCACCGGCTGAGGGCGCCGTCGTCGAGGTCGCCGCCCCGCACGACGACGAGCGCCAGGTCCTCGCCGTCGAGCGGCGACGCGCCCGTGACGAGGACGTCGGGACGGGTGATCGTGGCGCCGGGCACCCACCGGCACCAGGACCAGGCGCTCGCGGCGTCTGCGGTCGCGACGACGACGCGTCCGTGCGGGTGCGCCGCCGCCCATGCGCACACGTGGGCCCTGGCGTGCCGCTCGGCGTCGGGGCCGGTCGCGGCGGTCGCGCGCGGGGCCGTGCTGGCCGCGGTGCCGCGAGCGCCACCGTCGCCAGGGGTGCGCAGGAGTGCGTCGAGCAGGGCGGCTGGTCGGTCCCGCAGAGAGGTCCAGTCGACGCCGCCCAGGTCGACGTGGCCGCCTCCCGGCCGCGGCTCGGACGCACCCTGGGTCCCGTCGGTGCGGGCCGCCGGGAGCCCGCCGCCGGACGACCCTGCGGGCTGGGCCCGTCCGGACAGCGCCGGGGGCTGCGTGGCCGACCGCGAGCGCACGAGGCTCTGCAGCCCGAGCGTGAGGGGCCCGGCGAGCGCGAGCAGCGCGTAGGCGGGACGTCCGGTCATCGCCGCGAGCGCGAGGCCCGTCAGGGCGGGGGCGACGAGGAGGGCCCACGGCGGGCCCTGGCGGTGCGGGTCGGTCGACGGGACGCGCGACGTGACGACGGCGACGTGGCTCGCGCCGTTCGCCTGCCACACGAGGGCGCCGCCGGGCCGCAGGAGCAGGGGACGGCCGCTCCAGCGGCGCACGCGTCCGCTCGCCGTGCGGATGCGCACGGCGCGGTCGCGCTCCGGAGGGAGCGTGGCTCGTCGTCGCACGGTCATGCCTCGCGGGCCTGGGGCGGCCCGCAGCCGTGGCCCACCCAGGACCGTCGGGAGGGCGTCGGCCGCGAGGACGAGCCCGGCGTGCGGGCCGTCGACGACGTGCCACACGAGGGCGTCGTCGCGCGCGTGCCGCGCGAGGTCGACGGGACCGAGGCGGTGCGGACCGCGCCGCGCGTCCGTGCCGCTCGGCTCGATGCGTGCGCCGTCGAGCAGCGGCGCGTGCCCCGTGAGGGCGTCGGCGTCGAGCGGGGTGGCTCCGCAGCGGAGCGGCACGTGCAGGAGGTCGGAGCGGCCGAGGGTCCGCGCGAGCGTGGGCCGCAGGTCGGCCAGCCGGATCCCCGCGCGGACTTCGACGTCCTCGTCAGGGGCGAGGGTCAGGCGGACGTACGACGGCGAGGGCCCGGATCGCGGGGGAGCGGGACGGGCGATCGGCGAGAGCGGGGAGCGTGGCACGGGACCTAGCGTGCGTGCCGCTCGCGGGTGCTACGACGCCGGGCCTGCAGCCGGTGGACGAGGTCCACCGGTCCACAGGCCCGGCGTCGTGCGGTGGTGGGGTCCGTCAGTCGACGGCGAGCGCCTCCACCGGGGAGGTGCGGGTCGCGCGGCGCGCCGGGAGGACCGACGCGACGAGCCCGGCGAGGACGGCGACGACCAGGACGAGCCCGAGGTCGCGCCACGGCACCGCGAGAGCGATGTCGCCGATCGTGCCCAGCGCGGCGGCCGAGCCGGCCCAGCCGTACACGGTGCCGAGCACCACGCCCAGGCCGGTGCCGACCAGGGCGATCAGCAGGCCTTCGACCGCGAGGGTGAGGCGCAGCTGCTTGCGGGTCAGGCCGATCGCACGGAGCATCGCGTTCTCCCGCTGCCGCTCGAGGACCGACAGGGACAGCGTGTTGGTCACGCCGATGAGCGCGATGAACACGGCGACCGCGAGGAGGCCGACCACGACTGCGAGCAGCGCGTCGATCACCTGGTCGAACATCGCCCGCTCGACGACAGGACCTGTCGTCCACACACCGAGGTCGTCCACGACCTCCTGGATGTCAGCGACCGTGCTCCGGGGGTTCTCCGGGTCGGCGACCCGGACCAGGAGCGAGTTCGTCACGGCGCCAGGGTCGAGCTTGAGCAGCGTCGCGGTGGTGACGGCGATCTCGAGGCCGGCGGGCATGGACGGCACGACCTGGACGGTGAGGTCGGCGGTGGCACCGCCGGCACCCACGAGGGTGACCTTCTGCCCGTCAGTGACGTTCGAGCCGGATGCCCAGTTCTTGCTGATCACGAGCGAGTCGTCGGTGAACGGTGCGAGGTCCGTCGTGTCCCGCATGACCGTGGCTGCGGTCGCCGGGTCGATCGCGTCGATGATCGGCCGTCCCTCGCCGTCGCCCATCGCGACGTCGAACGGGACGTCGTCGCCCTTCGCCTCGACGAGGCCGCGGGTGATGGTGGCGGTCGCGGTGACACCGTCGACGGCAGCGATCTGCGAGGTGACCCCGGCGTCGAGCTGGGTCTTGTTCTTGCCGTCCGCGCTGAGCTGGTGCCCGCCGAGCACGGCGACGTCGACCGAGTAGCGCTCGTCGAACGACGCGTTGAACGTCTGGCGTGCGCTCTCGGCACCCGTCGTCATCATGACGACGAGCGTGACGCCGATCAGCAGGGCCGTGCTCGTCGCCGCGGTGCGGCGCGGGTTGCGCAGCGTGTTCGCCGTGGCGAGGCGTGCGCTCGGGCCGGTCCTGGCGGCGAGGCTGCCGACCCAGGCGGTGACCTTGGGGATCCAGAACACGGAGCCGACGGCGACACCGACGAAGCTGAGTGCCCCGCCAGGGATGCCCACGAGGAGCCCGATCATCGGCTCCTTCATGAGGCCTGCGGCGGCGCCGAGCCCGAGCATCACGAAGCCGATCACGGTCATGAGGGTCGCCGTGACGAGGCGACCGGTCGAGCCGCGTCGGACCGACGGGGCGTCCGCCGGGCGGAGCGCGGCGAGGGGCGCGACGCGGGTCGCGGCACGTGCGGGAGACGTCGCGGCGAGGACGGTGACGAGCAGGCCGGCGAGGAGCGGCACGGCGAACACGGCCACGGACACGGGAACGACGGTGGGCAGGGGCACGCCGACGTCGCGCGTCGAGAGCACGCTGAGCGTCACCTGGGCGGCGCCGAGGCCGAGCGCGATGCCGGAGAGCGACGCGAGGACGCCGAGGATCGTCGCCTCGAGGAGGACGGACGTGCGCAGCTGCCGCTTGTTGGCGCCGACGCAGCGCAAGAGCGCGAGGGTCCGGGTGCGCTGCGCGACGAGGACCTGGAACGTGTTGGCGATGACGAGTCCTGCGACGATGAGTGCGAGCGCCGCGAACGCGAGGACGACGTACGTGACCGTGTGGGCGTCACCCGTGAGCTGTCGGGCGATCTCGCCCGCCTGCTCCTGGAGCGTTCGGGCCACGACCTGGCGGCCGTCGGTCGACAGGGTCGACTCGATCGTCTGGGCGACCTCGGCGCGGTCGGTGTCGTCGGCGAGCGTGAGCCCGACGGCCTCGGCCAGCGGCTGCTCGCCCCCGTTGTAGGAGAGGAGCCAGCGGTCCACGTCGGCCTGGCTGGCCATGACGGCGCCGCCCTCCATCGCGAACGCACCGTTCGGGTCGTCGAGGATGCCGACGACGGTGAGCGTCTCGGCGCCGGTCGCGTCGGAGCCGTCCGTGGCGACGACGGGCGTCGTGACGGTGCCGCCGACAGTCGCGCCGAGGCGGTTGGCCATGTCCACCGGCAGTGCGACCTGGCCGGGGCTCGTGGGCAGCGCGCCGCGGAGGACGACCTGGGCGTCGAGGCGCGGGTCGCTCGCGGTCGGGACGACGCGCGCCCAGATGTTGCGCTTGTCGGTCTCGATCTGGACGCCGAGCTGGGAGTGGACGGCCGTCGCCTTGACGCCGTCGACTGCCGCGACCTTGGCGACCTCGTCGGGAGTGAGGCGGTCGCCGAGGCCGACGACGACGAGGTCGGACTTGGCGTACACGGCGGCGATCGCGTCGGTCGACGTGCGGGTGATCGTCTCGCCGGCGACGAGGGTCGCGGCGACGAAGGCGGTCCCGATCATGATGGCGACGCCGGCGGCGACCAGCCGGCCGACGCTCTTGCGCATCTGGGAGAGGGTGAGGCGGATCATCGGCGCTGCCCCCCTGCGGCAGCGTCGACGCCCTGGGGCGCGGTGGTGACTGTGTCGAGCGACCGGAGCGCGTCGAGCCCGGCGAGGACGGACTCGGGCGTCGGGTTCGAGATGTCGCCGGCGATGCGGCCGTCGGCGATGAGGATGACGCGGTCGGCGTACGCGGCGGCGGCCGGGTCGTGGGTGACCATGATGATCGTGCGGCCGAGCTCGCGCACGGACGTGCGCAGGAAGCTGAGGACCTCGGCGCCGGAGCGCGAGTCGAGGTTGCCGGTGGGCTCGTCGGCGAAGACGACGTCGGGCTTGGCGATCAGCGCGCGGGCGATCGCGACGCGCTGCTGCTGGCCGCCGGACAGCTCGGACGGCCGGTGGTCGAGGCGGTCCTGGAGGCCGAGCGTGTGGACGAGCGTGTCGAACCACTGCTTGTCGAGCTTGGTGCTGCCGAGGTCGAGCGGCAGGGTGATGTTCTGCTCGGCCGTGAACATGGGCAGGAGGTTGAACGACTGGAAGACGAAGCCGAGGCGCGTGCGGCGCAGGTTCGTCAGGCCGTCGTCGTTGAGGCTCGTGATCTCGGTGTCGCCGAGGAACGCCTGGCCGGCCGACGCGGAGTCGAGGCCTGCGAGCAGGTGCATGAGGGTCGACTTGCCCGAGCCGGACGGGCCCATGATCGCGGTGAACTGACCGCCGGTGAAGTCGACGTCGACGTGGTCGAGCGCGACGACCTGGCTCGCCCCGGAACCGTAGATCTTGGTGAGGGACCGGGCGCGCACCGCGGCGTCGTGCGACAGTCCCGTCGCGCTGGGGGCGGGGGTGGTCTGCATGGGTCGTTCTCCCTGAGGATCGTCGTGCTGTGGTGGGTGCTCGCGGCGGCGAGCTCCCTGACACTGACGACGTTACGGATCCCCAGGTGGCGGCCGCGTCCCGCCTCGGGCGGGTCCTCGGTCGGGGCCTGTCATCCCGTGGTCGTACCCCCGCGTGCGGCGGGGGTACGACGGGTCAGGTACCTGGCCGGACGACGCCCGCCTCGTAGGCGACGACGACGGCCTGGACGCGGTCGCGGGCGCCGAGCTTGGCGAGGATGCGGCCGACGTGGGTCTTGACGGTCGCCTCGGCGACGAACAGCTCGCTGGCGATCTCGGTGTTGGAGCGGCCGCGCGCCATGAGCACGAGGACCTCGTGCTCGCGCTCGGTGAGCGTCGCGACCGCGTCGGCGGCAGCAGGGTCTGCGGCGGTCTCGGGGGTGAGCGCGGTGACCATGTGCTCGAGGAGCCGGCGGGTGCTCGACGGCGCGATGACGGCGTCGCCCTGGTGCACGGTGCGGATCGCGGCGAGCATCTCCTCGGGCGGGGCGTCCTTGAGGAGGAAGCCGCTCGCGCCTGCGCGGATCGCCTCCATGACGTACTCGTCGAGGTCGAACGTGGTCAGGACGATGATCTTGGGCTGCTGGTCGGCAGGAAGGCGCTCGTGCCAGGCGGCGGTGAGCTGTGCGGTCGCCGCGAGGCCGTCGAGCTGGGGCATGCGCACGTCCATGAGCACGACGTCGACGGGGTGGTCGGAGAGCAGGCGCACGGCCTGCGCGCCGTCGCCCGCCTCGATCTCGACGCGCAGGTCGGGCTGCGAGTCGATGACCATGCGGAAGCCGGCCCGGACGAGCTGCTGGTCGTCGACGAGGGCGACACGCACCTGGGCGGTGTCGGTCGAGGGGACGGTCACGGTGTGCTCCCGGGGGTGGGGACGCCAGCGGCGTCGGGGTAGGCCGGTGCGGCTCCTGGCCGCACGGTGACGGGAGGCACGGGGAGCTCGAGGTGGACGCGGAAGCCACCTCCGGGCCGGGGCCCGGCGGAGAGGCTGCCGCCGAACATGGTGGCACGTTCGCGCATGCCGACGAGGCCGTGCCCGGCGCCGTCGCTCGCGGCGGCGGCGCCGCGTCCGTCGTCGGTCACGTCGAGCGTGAGCTGGGTGGCGTCCCAGCGCAGGAGCACCGTGACCGACGCTGAGGGACCCGCGTGCTTGAGCACGTTCGTGAGCGACTCCTGGCACACGCGGTAGACGCTCAGGCCGACTCCGGGCGGGAGCTGCCGCGGGGTGCCCATGCGGACGTAGGACACGTCGACGCCGCTCGCGCGGACCTGCTCGACGAGCGTCTCCAGGTCGCCGGACGCTGGCTGCGGTGTGCGCTCGGCGCCGTCGGCGACCGGTGCGCCTGCGGGACCGGGCCGCTCGAGGCCGGGCTGCCCGCCGAGGCGGCCGGAGGTCGACGACGGGTCGTCGGCCCGCAGGACGCCGAGGAGGCGGCGCATGTCGGCGAGCGCGTCGCGTCCCGTCTCGGCGATCGTGCCGAGCGTGCGCGCGGCGGCGTCGGGGTCGGTCGCGGCAGCGTACCTGCCGCCGTCGGCCTGGGCGATGATCACGGAGAGCGAGTGCGCGACGATGTCGTGCATCTCGCGCGCGATGCGGGTGCGCTCGGCAGAGGTCGCGAGCTGTGCCTGCTGGTCGCGCTCCCGCTCGAGGCGGTCGGCGCGGTCGACGAGCGCTGCGATCGTGTCGCGCCGGGAGCGGCGCATGAGCCCGAACGCCCACGAGGTGACGAGCACCATCGACGACGTGAACATCACGATGACGCCGGTGACGAAGCCCTCACCGGTCGGGTCGCTGCTGAGGAGCGCCGCGTTCGCGGAGAGGATCGCGCAGCCGACGAGGCCGCTCAGGAACGCGGTGAGGTAGGACCAGCGCGGTCCGTGGAGGGTCACGGAGTACAGCGCGACCGGCACGGCCACGACGCCGAAGGGCAGCGCGACCGACGCGTTCGAGAACGCGAGGGGCAGGCCGGCGAGGTAGACGAGGACGACCGAGGTGACGGGGAAGCGGCGGCGTACGGCCAGCGGTGCGAGCAGCGCGACGCTGTAGACGAGCTCGCGGCCGGCGTTGCCGTAGAGGAGGACAGTGAAGAACAGGACCGTCAGGGTGAGGAGCGAGTCGATCCACAGCGCGTTGCGCTCGTGCCAGGGCACGCGTCGCACCGGGGCGGGTGCTGCCCGCCAGGGCGTGGGGTAGGTCGGGTCCGGCACGCGTCCAGCGTAGGTGCGCGCCGACGACGCGGCGTCATCCTGCGGGCCGACGTGGGGGCGCGGCCGGTACGTCCGGGGGCGCACGGCGTGACGTGCGCGACACGACGGCGGTGAGACGTGCGACAACCGGGGCTCTTTCCGCGAGCGAGGACTGGTCTTCAACGACTCATGACCTAACATGAACGAATGACCCATGTGCTGCTGGCTGAAGACGACCCGGCGATCGCAGAGCCTCTCGCGCGTGCGCTGACCCGCGAGGGATACAGCGTGGTCGTGCAGGGGACCGGCCAGGGAGCCATCGATGCTGCTCCTGGCGTGGACCTCGTCGTCCTCGACCTGGGCCTGCCCGACATGGACGGCCTCGACGTCGCCCGGGCGATCCGCTCGCAGGGCCTGACGACGCCCGTACTGGTCCTGACGGCGCGTGCCGACGAGGTCGACCTCGTCGTCGGGCTCGACGCCGGCGCTGACGACTACGTGACCAAGCCGTTCCGGCTCGCCGAGCTCCTCGCGCGCGTCCGGGCGCTCCTGCGCCGCACGCACGGCGAGGTCGAGACGGACGAGGAGCTGCGCGCGCAGGACGTGCGTGTCGACGTGTCCGCGCACCGCGCGTTCCAGGGTGAGCACGAGCTGCACCTGACGACGAAGGAGTTCGAGCTGCTGCGCGTGCTCGTCGCGAACGCGGGCTCGGTCGTCGTGCGGGACTCGCTCATGCGTGAGGTGTGGGGCTCCGAGCTCGTGGGCTCGACCAAGACTCTCGACATGCACGTGTCGTGGCTGCGCCGCAAGCTCGGCGACGACGCGAACGCGCCGCGCTACATCTCGACGGTGCGGGGCATGGGCTTCCGCTTCGAGACCGGAGAGCACTGACCTTGCGTCGCCGGATGATCCTGGCCACCGTCTCGGCGGTGGCCGTCGCGGTCATCCTCCTCGGCTTCCCGCTGGCCTTCCTCGGCGCTCAGCTCGTCAAGGACAACGAGCTGCGCGAGCTGCAGATCCGCGCGACGAACATCGCGCGCGCGGTCGAGGGCCGGCTGGGCCGTGAGGACCCCGTCACTGCCGACGTCCTCGAGCCGTACGTCGGCGGCGAGGGTCGCCTCGGCGCCTACATCGAGGTCGTGCTGCCCACGGGCGAGCGCGTCACGGCGGGCGACGTCGTCGAGGGGCGGCGCCAGATGGTCGGCGCGCTCGGCTCGAGCAGCAACACGCTCGTCTACGTGTACGTCCCGTACTGGGACCTCTACCTGCGCTCAGTGCAGATCATCATGCTCGTCGTCGTCGCGGCGGTCGTCGCGCTCGGCGCGAGCATCCTCGTGGCGATCTGGCAGGCGAACCGCCTCTCGGCACCGCTGCTGTACCTTGCTGCGTCGGCTGAGCAGATCGGCTCGGGCCAGGTGCGGCCGCGCGTCGAGCCGTCCGGTGTCGAGGAGATCGACCTCGTCGCTGCCGAGCTCGTGCGCAGCTCGGACCGCCTCGCGCAGCGGCTCGCGGTCGAGCGGCAGTTCTCGTCGGACGCCTCGCACCAGCTGCGGACACCGCTGACGGCACTGACGATGCGCATCGAGGAGATGGCGCTCGCGGCCCCGGACAACGAGGAGATCCAGGAGGAGGCGCGCGTCTCGCTCGAGCAGGTCGAGCGTCTCGTCACCGTCGTCGACGACCTGCTCGCCCGGACCCGGCGCGCGCTCGGCGGCAACAACGAGGCGGTGCGGCTCGCCGACGTCGTGGGCCAGCAGGTCGAGGAGTGGGGCCCGACCTTCGAGGCGCTCGACCGCGAGCTCGTCGTCGACGTCGACCGGGCGACGATGGTGCTCGCGACGCCGGGAGGTCTCGCGCAGGTGATCGCGACGCTCGTCGAGAACTCCCTCAAGCACGGTGGCGGTACGACGACGGTGCGCTCGCGTGCGAGCGGTACGAGCGGCGCGGTCGTGATCGAGGTCTCGGACGAGGGGCCGGGCATCCCGGACGAGATCGCGCCGCACATCTTCGAGCGTGAGGTGACGTCGGGTGCTGGGACGGGCCTGGGCCTCGCGCTCGCGCGGGACCTCGCGGCCGCTGACGGCGGCCGGCTCGAGCTGTCGCAGCGTCGCCCGCCGGTGTTCTCGCTCTTCCTGTCGGGCGTGCCGAAGTCGCTCGACCCGTCGATCGTCCTGCCGGTCGGGTCGGTCGTGTCGTCGGGCTGGAGCCGACGGCGGCGTCCGCCGACCTGACCGAGCCGTGGATCAGTGCGTCGGGGTGGCCGACGACGGGGCCGCCGGCTCCTGCACGGCGACGTCCGAGACCGCGCCGTCGCGCACGTTGGTGAACACGAAGGTGCGGTAGGCGACGTAGCGGAACGCCATGCCCAGCGCGAGGCCCACCCCGTTGGCCGCGATGTTGTCCGCGAGCGGCGAGTCGAGCCGCAGCACGTACCGGCTCACACCGAGGCATGCGACCGCGATGAGCATGCCGCCGACGTTGACGATGACGAACGCGACGAGCTCGCGTCCGTGGGTGTCCTGGCGGCGCGCCGAGAACGTCCAGTAGCGGTTGCCGAGCCACGACACGAGGGTCGCGACCACGACGGAGATGACCTTGCTGGTCAGCGGCTTGTGCCCGAGCACCTGCCCGGGTCCGAACATGAGCAGGTTGAACAGGCCCATGTCCACGACGAACGCGACCGCGCCGACGGATCCGAAGCGGAAGAGCTCGAGCAGCCTGCTGACGACTGCGGAACGGGACACCATGGTGACCGAGCGTACGCCGTACTGCGGACGCCCCGGTGGTGCGACGGGCCGTCGTCTACCCTGGGTTCCCGTGAGCACACCGGTCGTCGCAGTCGTGGGTGGGGGCCAGCTGGCCCGGATGATGGCGCCTGCCGCCGGGGAGCTGGGCGTGCACCTGCGTGTCCTCGTCGAGGCGCCCGGCGCGTCAGCCGGACAGGTGCTCGCGGACACCCCCGTGGGCGCAGCGTCCGACGCCGCAGCGGTGCGTGCGCTCGTCGCGGGCACGAGCGTCGACGGGTGGGACGCACCTCTCGGGCGTGCACGCGCCGACGTCCTGACGTTCGAGCACGAGCACGTGCCCGGCGAGATCCTCGCCGAGACCGTCGAGGCCGGTGTCCCGGTGCACCCGGGCGCGCACGCCCTCGTGCACGCCCAGGACAAGATCGTCATGCGCGAGCGCCTCACGGCGCTCGGCGTCCCGTGCCCCGCGTGGGCCGCGCTCCCGCGAGACCCGGAGGACGCTTCTGTCGCCCTCGCGGCCTTCCTCGCCGAGCACGCCGACGCGGCCGGCCAGGCCGTGCTCAAGACGTCGCGCGGCGGCTACGACGGCAAGGGTGTGCGGCTCGTGTCCTCGGCCGAGGAGGCCGCGGACTGGTTCGACGGCGTCGCCGCGGGCGGTCCTGCGCTCCTCGTCGAGGAGAAGGTGCCGTTCACGCGCGAGCTCGCGGTCGTCGTCGCACGCCGCCCGTCGGGCGACGCGGTCACCTATCCGGTCGTCGAGTCCGTCCAGCGTGACGGCGTGTGCGCGGAGGTCGTCGCGCCCGCGCCCGACCTCGCCGACGCGCTCGCGCACGAGGCGCGAACGATCGCGCTGACGATCGCCGAGGGCCTCGACGTCACGGGCGTCCTCGCGGTCGAGATGTTCGAGGTCGACGGCCGCGTGCTCGTCAACGAGCTCGCGATGCGGCCACACAACTCAGGCCACTGGACGATCGACGGCGCCGTGACGAGCCAGTTCGAGCAGCACCTGCGCGCGGTGCTCGACCTGCCGCTCGGGGACACGTCACCGCGTGCGCGGTGGACGGTCATGGCGAACGTCCTCGGCTCGGCGCACGCGGAGCTCGCGGACGCGCTGCCTGCGGTGCTCGCCGCGGACCCGGGCGCGCGCGTGAACCTGTACGGCAAGGACGTGCGCCCCGGCCGCAAGCTGGGGCACGTGAACGTCAGCGGGGACGACCTCGCGGACGTGCGGCGTCGGGCCCTCGCGGCCGCGGCGATCCTGCGCGGCGAGTGACCGCGCGCACCGACCGAGATCGAGGAGACACAGCAATGAGCGCAGCACCGGTTGTCGGCATCGTCATGGGCTCGGACTCGGACTGGCCGGTCATGCGCGCGGCTGCCGACGCGCTCGCCGAGCTGGACATCCCCGTCGAGGTGGACGTCGTCTCGGCGCACCGCATGCCGACCGAGATGATCGACTATGGCCGTGACGCGTCGGCGCGGGGCCTGCGTGTGATCATCGCCGGAGCAGGCGGCGCCGCCCACCTGCCGGGCATGCTCGCCGCCGTGACCGAGCTCCCGGTCGTGGGGGTGCCTGTCCCGCTGAAGTACCTCGACGGGATGGACTCGCTCCTGTCGATCGTCCAGATGCCCGCAGGCGTCCCGGTCGCGACCGTGTCGATCGGGGGAGCGCGCAACGCGGGGCTGCTCGCGGCGCGCATCCTCGCGGCGGGCGAGGGCAAGGACGCGGAGGTGCTGCGCGCACGCCTGCGCGGGTTCCAGGAGGAGCTGCGGGACGTCGCCCAGGAGAAGGGGCAGCGGCTGCGCGAGGCGTACGCCGCGGGGGTCAGCGAGGAGGAGTGACCGGAGGGGAGCGACGTCGGCGGCGCGGGTCCGCCGGCCCGGTCACTTCGAGTCGCTGGACTTCTTCTCGTCGGACGTGGACTTCTCCTTGACGAGCCCGTCGGCGTCGTAGCGGCCGGGCTCGAGCGTCCCGGCGAGGATGCCCTTGAAGAACGCGGGGGCCTTGTCGGGTGCGAGCAGGACCGTGGAGCCGACGCCGCCGGGACGGTAGTCGAGCGACTCGATGGGCGGGGTGCCCGTGATGCCGCCCTCGCCCGACGCGGCGCGGAACGCGAGCGCGAGCTGACCGAGGTTCATGATCCCCGTGCCGTCGCTCGCACGGATCGCGCCGAGGCCCGAGTCGATGAGCGAGACCTGCTTGCCGGGGTTGACGAGCGTCCCCGCGTTCGCAGCCTTCTTCGTCACGGCCGAGATGAGCTGACGCTGTCGCTCGGCGCGGCCGATGTCGCCCTTCGGGTCGGAGTAGCGCATGCGGACGAAAGCGAGCGCCTTCTTGCCCTTGACCGTGTGGCAGCCGGCCTTCCACTTGAGCTTGGACTTCTTGTCGTCGACGTCGTAGTCGAGGCACAGCTCGACGCCGTCGACCGCGTCCACGAGGTCCTTCACCCCGCCGAGGCCGACCTCGACGTAGTGATCGACCGTCAGGCCGGTGAGGTTCTCGACGGACGCGACGAGCAGCTCGGGGCCGCCCCACGCGTACGCGGCGTTGAGCTTCGCAGGGCCGCGGCCGGGGATCTCCGTGTACGCGTCGCGCGGGAGGCTGACGAGCGCTGTGGGGCCCGACTCAGGGACGTGGAGCAGCATGATCGTGTCGGTGCGGGCGCCCTCGGTGCCGTCGGCTGCGATCGCGCCGTCGTCGCGCGCGTCCGAGCCCGCGAGGAGGTACGTCGTACCGGGGGTGCCGCTCGCGCCGGAGAGTGCGGCGACGTGGTCGATCTTCGAGCCTGCCCACATCACGAGGCCCACCGGCCACGCGATCATGAGGACGAGCAGGAGCGCGAGGGCGAGCGCGACGATGCGTCGCCGGCGCAGACGCCTCCGTGGCGGCCGGGGTCCACCGCCAGGCCCAGCGGCGTCGCCGCGCCCCGCGGGCCCGCCGGGCCCGCCGGGTCCGGCCGACGTGGACGCGGTCGCGCGCGCCGGCCGGACGGCGCCGTGCGGTGACGAGCTGACGCGGGCGGGACGAGCCGACGGTGGCCGCGCAGCGGGCGAACCGGTGCGGGCCGGGGGCACGGACGAGGGCGGGCGCTGCTCGCCCGCGGGACGACGCGTCGTCGGGCGCGAGGGGACGTGCGAGACGGGCGCATGGTCACCGCCGACCGGGACCGCGTCCTGCGTCGAGCGCGGGCGTCCCGTCGGCGTGTTCTGGGGTGTGAAGCTGGGCGGCGGCTGACCGCCCGCGGACGGCATGCGGCGCGTCTCGTCGTTCATGCGCGCACCCCGCTCGTCGCCACCCGGGGGTTGCGAGCGGGCAGAGGGTAAGAGTCGGTGGTGCACGTCACGAGAAAGATCCTAAGGAAGCCCCTCGGAGGAGGCGGGCACCGCGGGCACCGATCGGGTGGAGTTGTTGTGGAGATGGCCCCGGGCGGCGGTCGCGTCAGCCGACCGGCCCCGCGCTGGTGTCCTCGTCGTCCTCGGCCTGCGCGTCCTGCCCCGGGGCGACGACTCCGCGCGTCTCGGCGTCCTCCGCACGCGCCTGGGCGAGCGTGAGCTCGCGGGCGAGCACCGTGATGCGTGACTGCAGCTGGTTCATCCGTCGGAACGTCGTCGCCATGAAGCTGAGGAACGCGATCACGAGCGCGTAGAGCAGCAGGTCCGCACCACGGCCGACGCCGATGAGGTTCGCGACCCGGGTGAGGATCTGCGGGAAGAGCACCGACGCCGCCGCCCCCGCCACGAAGAGCATCAGCAGGAGCCGGCGGATCGCCTGGTGCCGCGCGTCCGCCGTCGAACGGTTCAGGACCAGGGCGACGCCGACGATCGCGGCGAGAAGGATGAGCTGGATCCACATGGTGGCCTACCGGAAGACGAGGTCGACGAGGATGTTGACCGAGTTGAGCAGCGACTGACCCTTGCCGCGCGAGTAGTCC
This sequence comes from Flavimobilis sp. BM9, assembly GCF_058313055.1. Classification (NCBI taxonomy): domain Bacteria; kingdom Bacillati; phylum Actinomycetota; class Actinomycetes; order Micrococcales; family Jonesiaceae; genus Flavimobilis; species Flavimobilis sp. BM9. The sequence continues at coordinate 185,165 of NZ_JBZEMO010000005.1, forward strand.
GTGTACAGGACGTGCACCGGGTGCTCCCGCCATGGCAGGCCGGTGCGGCCGAGGTGCAGGACGATCTCGCTCGCGTGGGCCATGCGGTCCTGGCGCAGGTGGACGCCCCGCGCCGCGTCCGCGCGGATGACGCGCAAGCCGTTGTGGGCGTCGGTCAGCCGCAGCCCTGTCGACTGGTTGGTGAACCACACGGCGACCTTGAGCACGATCTTCTTGAGCAGCCCCGCATCCGTGCGGTCGTCGAGGAAGCGCGACCCGAAGACGATCGCGAGACCCTCGTGCCGGGCCCGCTCGACCATCGCGACGGCGTCGTCCACGCGGTGCTGACCGTCCGCGTCGAACGTCACGACATACGTGGCGCCCGCGCTGACGGCGTAGTCGAGGCCCGTCTGCAGCGACGCACCCTGGCCCAGGTTGATCGGGTGACGCAGGACGCGCGCACCTGCCGCGCGCGCGGCGCCGCCGGACCCGTCCGTCGACCCGTCGTCGACGCACACGACGTGCTCGAAGCGTTCGCGTGCCCCGCGCACGACGTCCCCGATCACGCTCGCCTCGTTGAACAAGGGGACCACGAGCCACGCGTCGCTGATCCGGGGGGTGGGCATGACGGCCATTCTTGCACCCGGACAGGTGACGATCGTCCCATCCGCCACGGTGCAGGGCGGTACTCTGGCCGAGGTCGGTGGCGAGGCGCGCCGCAGGCTGTGCGGGCCCGGGCCCGCCCCGCAGGTCCGCTCCTGCGCTCGCGACGACAGACGGAGAAACAGCATGGGTGTGCGCATCGCGGAGACTGCCGACGTCTCCCCGGACGCCACGATCGGAGACGGCTCGTCCGTCTGGCACCTCGCGCAGGTGCGCGAGCAGGTCGTCCTCGGCGAGGGCTGCATCGTGGGCCGTGGCGCCTACATCGGCACCGGCGTCCAGGTGGGCGCCCACTGCAAGATCCAGAACTACGCGCTCGTCTACGAGCCTGCGTCCCTCGCGGACGGCGTGTTCGTCGGGCCGGCTGCGGTGCTGACGAACGACACGTACCCCCGCGCGATCAACCCGGACGGGTCCCTCAAGGACGCGTCCGACTGGCACGCGGTCGGGGTCACGATCGGGCAGGGCGCGTCGATCGGTGCGCGCGCCGTGTGCGTCGCGCCCGTGACGGTCGGCGCGTGGGCGACGGTCGCCGCGGGCGCGGTCGTGACGAAGGACGTGCCGGCGCACGCCCTGATGGTCGGCGTCCCCGCGCGTCGTGTGGGCTGGGTCGGACGCGCGGGCGAGCCGCTCGTGGCCGACGGCGACGGCTGGCGCTGCCCGGCGACCGGCCAGCGCTACGAAGAGACTGACAACGGAACCCTCCGAGAGGTGGAGAACGCATGACCGAGTTCATCGCACCAGCCAAGCCGATCATCGGTGACGAGGAGCGTGCTGCGGTCGACCGTGTGATGCGCTCGGGCATGGTCGCCCAGGGGCCTGAGGTCGCGGCGTTCGAGCAGGAGTTCGCCGACCAGATGGTCGCCGGCCGCCGCTGCGTCGCGGTCAGCTCGGGCACGTCCGGTCTTCACCTCGGTCTGCTCGCTGCGGGGATCGGTCCGGGCGACGAGGTCATCGTGCCGTCGTTCACGTTCGCCGCGACCGGCAACTCGGTCGCGCTCACGGGTGCGACGCCGGTGTTCGTCGACATCGAGCCCGACACGTTCAACCTGTCGCCTGAGGCCGCCGCCGCTGCGATCACCGAGCGCACGCGCGCCATCATGCCGGTGCACCTCTACGGCCACCCGTTCGACGCGCCCGCCTTCCAGGAGCTCGCCGCCGAGCGCGGCCTGCAGCTCTTCGAGGACGCTGCGCAGGCGCACGGTGCGAGCCTGGGCGGCCAGAAGGTCGGCACGTTCGGCACGTTCGCGATGTTCAGCCTGTACCCGACGAAGAACATGACGTCGGGCGAGGGCGGCATGGTCTCGTGCGCGACCGACGACGTCGCCCGCCAGGTGCGTCTCCTGCGCAACCAGGGCATGGAGAAGCAGTACGCGAACGAGGTCATCGGCTTCAACACGCGCATGACCGACATCCACGCCGCGATCGGCCGCGTGCAGCTGACGAAGGTCGGCGCGTGGACCGAGCAGCGCCGCGCCAACGCAGCGTTCCTCGACGCTGGGCTCGCGGACGTCGCCGGTGTGGTCCCGCCGCCGGTGCGCGAGGGGGCCGAGCACGTCTACCACCAGTACACGATCCGCCTCGACGGCGCGTCGAGCGCCGAGCGGGACGCGTTCGTCGCGGCGCTCAAGGCCGAGCACAACGTCGGCTCGGGCGTGTACTACCCGATCCCGAACCACCGCCTCGCGAGCCTGGAGAAGTACGCGCCGGGCCTCGACCTCCCGGAGACCGAGCGCGCGGCACGCGAGGTCGTGTCGCTGCCCGTCCACCCGTCGCTGACGCAGGCCGACCTCGAGCGCATCGTCTCGGCCGTCGCCGCTGTCGTGAAGGCGGGTGCGTGATGGCTGCCGCGCTGCGGGCCGGGGTCATCGGGCTGGGGGCGATGGGTCGCCACCACGTGCGTGTCCTGCGTGAGATCGACGGCGTCGACGTCGTCGCCGTCGCCGACCCGGCGGGTGACCCGTACCGGGTCGCGGGCGCGCTCGACGTGCTGCCCGACGTCGAGGCGCTGATCGCTGCAGGGATCGACATGGCGGTCGTCGCGGTGCCGACGAAGTTCCACGAGCAGGTCGCGCTCACGCTCGCCGCCGCGGGCGTGCACACGCTCGTCGAGAAGCCGATCGCGGTCGACACGGACGCAGGTGCGCGGCTCGTCGCCGCGTTCGACGCTGCGGGCCTCGTCGGCGCCGTCGGTCACATCGAGCGCTTTAACCCGGCGATCCAGGAGGTGCGCCGTCGCATCGCGGACGGCCAGCTCGGCGAGGTGTACCAGATCTCGACGCGCCGCCAGGGGCCGTTCCCGGCGCGCATCTCCGACGTCGGCGTCATCAAGGACCTCGCGACGCACGACATCGACCTCACGGCGTGGGTCGCGCAGAGCAGCTACGAGTCGGTGGCCGCGCAGACGGCGTTCCGCTCGGGCCGCGAGCACGAGGACATGGTGCTCGTCACCGGCCGCCTCGCGGGCGGCATCAACGTCAACCACACGGTCAACTGGCTGTCCCCGATGAAGGAGCGCGTGACGATCGTCGCGGGCGAGCGGGGCACGCTCGTCGCCGACACGTCGACCGCGGACGTGACGTTCCACGAGAACGGCACCGTCCAGACCGAGTGGGACTCGATGGCGAACTTCCGCGGCGTGACCGAGGGTGACGTCATCCGGTACGCGATCGGCAAGCGCGAGCCGCTGCGCGCGGAGGCGGAGGCGTTCCGCGACGCGGTCCTCGGCCTCGAGAACCGCACGGTGTCGATGGCCGAGGGGCTCGCTACGCTGCGGGTCGCCGAGGCGATCGAGCGCTCGGCCGTCACGCAGGAGACCGTCCGCCTGTGACGGCGGCGTCTCGCCTGCGGGTCGCCCTCGTCACCCGCATCTTCGCGCCCGAGCCCGCTGCGGCGTCGTTCCGGCTCGAGGCGCTCGCCCGCGCCCTCGGGCGCATCGGCGCCCGGGTGACGGTCCTGACCACGACGGCGCGGCGTGACCTGCGCGTTGCGGCCGCCGCGGTCGACGAGGACCTGCGCGAGGCGCGGGTCGAGGTGGACCGTGCGCCCGTCGTGCGTGACCGCACGGGATACGTGCGCGGGTACCTGCCGTACCTCAGCTTTGACGTCCCGGCCCTCGTCCGCCTGCTCGCCGAGCTTCGCCCGGACGTCGTCGTGTGCGAGCCGCCGCCCACGACGGGCGCGGTCGTGCGCGTCGCGTGCGCGCTGCGACGGCTGCCGTACGTCTACTACGCGGCGGACGTGTGGTCGGACGCGACGGCGGGCGACGGCACGACGCCGGGGCTCGTCTCGCGCGTGCTCGCGGCGGTCGAGGGGTGGGCCATGCGGGGCGCGGTCGGTGTCGTCGCGGTGTCGCCCGAGGTGGCCGAGCGGGTCGAGGCGCTCGTCGAGCGTCGTCCGCGCGCGGCGGCGCGGCGCCGGCCCGAGGTCGTCGTCGTGCGCAACGGCGTGGACACGGACGTGTTCCGGCCGGGGCTGCCCCGCCCGGACGAGGCGCCCGGGCGGTTCCTCGTCTACGCGGGCACGACGTCCGCCTGGCAGGGCGCGGACGTGTTCGTGCGCGCGATGCCCGCTGTCCGTGCTGCTGTGCCGGACGCGGAGCTCGTGATACTGGGGCAGGGGAGCGACTGGGACGATCTCGCGGCGCTCGGCGCCGAGCTGGCACCGGGGGCGGTGCACGTGCGCAGGCTCGTCCCGGCGGCCGAGGCTGCGGCGTGGCTGGGCGCGGCGAGCGGCGCGCTCGTGAGCGTGCGCCCCGGCGTCGGCTACGACATGGCGCTGCCCACGAAGACGTTCGCCGCGGCTGCGTGCGGCACTCCTGTCGTGTTCGCGGGCCCGGGGCCTGCGGTGCCGATCGTCCGGGAGAACGACCTGGGCCACGCCGTCGACCACGACGTCGCTGCGGTGGCGGACGCGATGGTCGCGGTGCTGCAGGCCGACGCCGCCGCGCGGGCCGCCCAGAGCGAGCGGCTGGCCGCCTGGGCGCGGGACAACGCGAGCATCGCTCGCGTGGGTGAGGCTGTCGCCGCCCACGTGCGACGATGGCGCGACGGTGCGGCCACGGCCGCAAGGACGAGGCAGGACGGGGACGGCACGCCGTGAAGGTCATCTGGCGCACGTGGGCGCGGCTGATGCCGCTCCTGCCGGGCCGCGCGCGCCGGTTCCTGGTCTGGTACATGGTCGCGAGCGCGTGCTTGTCGCTGCTCGACGTCGCGGCGCTGGGCCTGCTGGCGCTCGCACTCACGCCGATGCTCACGGGCTCGGGCGGGAGCGCGTCGCTCCCGCTCCTCGGCGAGGTCGGCAACGTCGCCGTGATCGGCGTCGTCTCGGGCCTCATCGTGGTCAAGGGGGTGCTCGCGGTCACGCTGCAGTGGGTCGCGACGCGTCGCTTCGCGACCTACGAGCTCGAGATCGGCGACCGGCTCTTCGACGCGTACATCCGCGCTCCGTGGACGGACCGGTTGTCCCGCTCGACGTCGCAGCTCGTGCGGCTCGCGGACGTCGGCATCGCGAACGCGACCGCGGGGTTCCTGCTGCCTGTCGCAGGCTTGCCGGCGCTCGCCGCGACGTTCGGCTCGGTGCTCGTCGTGCTCGTCGTCGCGCAGCCCGTCACCGCTGCGATCACGCTCGTGTACCTGGGTTTCGTCGGCGCGGTGATGTATGCGTTCGTGTCGCGCCGCTCGATCCAGGCGGGGCTCGTCAACCGTGACTACTCGTTCAAGGTCGCGCGGCTCATGACGGAGATGGTCGGGGCGCTCAAGGAGATCACGCTGCGGGACAAGGCGGGGGAGGTTGCCGACGTCGTGCGCAGCAACCGTCGTCACACGGTCCGGGCGCGTGCGAACCTGTCGTTCCTGTCGGCCGTGCCGCGGTACGTGATCGAGTCCGCGATCGTCGGCGGGTTCGTCCTCGTGGGCGGGGCGGCGTACCTCATGGACGGGCCGGAGCAGGCGTTCGCGGCGCTCGCGATGTTCGGCGTGGCGGGGTTCCGCATGGTCCCGGCGATCACGAGCTTCCAGGCTGTCATCGCGACGACGGCCGCGAACATCCCCAACGTCGAGGCCGTCATCACGGACATCGAGGCGGCGGAGGGCTACCTGCGCCGCGCCGAGGAGACGGGTCGCGAGCCGCTCGCGCGGGAGCCGGAGCACCTGCGGCTGCGCGGCGTCGCGTTCACGTACCCGGGCGGTGCCGAGCCGGCGGTGCGCGACGTCGACCTCGACCTGCCGATGGGCTCGTCGCTCGCGCTCGTGGGCGTCTCGGGCGCCGGCAAGTCGACCCTCGTCGACATCCTGCTCGGCCTGCTCGTGCCGTCGGAGGGCACGATCGACGTCGACGGTCAGCGGCTCGAGGACGTGCTCGGCGCGTGGCGGTCGCGGGTCGGCTACGTGCCGCAGGACGTGTCGCTGTTCGACGGGACGGTCGCGCAGAACGTCGCGCTCACGTGGACGGACGACATCGACCGCGACCGCGTGCGGGACTGCCTCGCTCGTGCGCAGCTGCTCGACGTCGTCGACGCGCGCGACGGCGGCCTCGACGCGCGCATCGGCGACCGCGGCATGGCGCTCTCGGGCGGGCAGCGGCAGCGGCTCGGCATCGCGCGCGCCCTCTACTCGGACCCGCTCGTGCTCGTCCTCGACGAGGCGACGAGCGCGCTCGACACGCAGACGGAGGCGAGCGTCGCGGCGGCGATCGCGGGGCTGCGCGGGCAGGTCACCTTGATCTCGGTCGCGCACCGGCTCTCGACGATCCGGCACTCGGACCAGGTCTGCTTCATGGCGGACGGGACAATTGCAGCGCGCGGCACGTTCGACGAGCTCGTCGCCCAGGTGCCCGACTTTCAGGTGCAGGCCGCGCTCGCGGGTCTCGTCGACGATGCTGAGCGGGTGGAGGGGGACGACGATGAGGGCTGACCACGCTGTCGACGTCGTGATTGCGGTGCACTCCCCGACGCGGCCCGTCGAGCGTGCCGTGCGCAGCGCGCTCGCGGGCTCGGAGGACCTCGTGCGCGTGACCGTCGTGTGCCACGACGTGGGTGTCACGACGATCGAGGAGCGCCTCGACCTCGACCCCGCCGAGCGCGACCGCGTGCGGCTCCTCGGCTACCAGGACCATGTCCGCAGCCCGGCGGGCCCGTTCAACCAAGGCCTCGACAACACGTCGGCTGCCTTCGTCGCGGTCCTCGGATCTGACGACGTGCTCGAGCCCGGCGCGGTGCGTGCGTGGTTCGACGTCGCGCGGGAGCGTGGGTCGGACGTCGTGCTCGCTCCGCTGCGCGGGCCGGACGGGAAGCCGTTGCGCAACCCGCTCGTGCGCGCGGGCACCGGGCGCCCGGGCAGGCGTGCTGCGACGCCCCTCGACCCGGTCGCCGACCGCCTCGCGTACCGCTCCGCTCCGCTCGGCCTGCTGCGCCGCGCGACCGTCGACCGGCTCGGGCTGCGCTTCACGGAAGGGCTCGCGACGGGGGAGGACCTCGCGTTCTCCGTACCGCTGTGGTTCTCGGGTGCTCGCATCGACATGGTGCCGTCAGGCCCGGCGTACGTCGTCGGTGGTGGCGCGGACGACCGCGTGACCGAGGTGGTCCGGCCGGTCGCCGACGAGCTCGCTGCTCTCGACGACCTGCTCGTGCGCGTCCTGCGCGAGGGTGGGCTCGCCGACCGCATGCGGCGGTCGGAGCGTCGCGCGCTCGCGGTCAAGGTGCTGCGCATCCACGTGCTCGGCGCGCTGTCGCGGCGTCCGCGCCGCGAGGACTGGCGAGACGGCGACGCGTCCGTCCTGCGCGGCGCGGCGCGCGCCTGGCTCGACCTCTCACCTGCTGCGCTGCACGCGTTCGCGCGCGGCGACCGGGACGCGCTCGACGTGCTCACGGGCAGCGGGCCGGTCGGCCGCGCCGAGGATGCCGACGACGGCGCGCTCGCCGACGCGTTCGCCGCAGCCGCCCGCCGCCGCGCGAGGGCGGGCCGCGTCGCGACCCTCCTGCCGCGCGACCTGCCCGACGTCCTCGACCCCGAGAGCACGCTGCGCCGGTACGTGCGCTACCGGATGCCGTGGTGACAAGGACCCTGCTGTGACTCCCAAGATCCCCGCCCCCGTCTCGCGCCTCGCGGGCGCCGTCGTGCGCCGCATCCCCGAGCCGGTGCTGCACCGGGTGGCGCCGAGCCTCCTGCCGTTCAGCCCGCGGGACGTGCCGCCGACCCCGCCCGTCCCCGCGACGCCGGTGCGCCTGTACCTCGGTCCGGCCAACTATGCGGGCCAGGGTTATGCGTGGGCGCGCGCGGCTGAGCGGTTGCCAGGGGTCGGCGCGATCAGCATGGCGGCCGAGCGTCCCGGCGGCTTCGGCTTCACGTCTGACTACCCGGTGCCGATCGCGGTGTACGGGTCGTCGCGCCGCTGGCAGCGTCGGCAGAAGGCGTACGTCGAACGGTTCACGCACGTCGTGGTCGAGGCGCAGCGTGCGCTGTTCGGCACGCTCATGGCGACCCCGAGCCAGCGCAACGGTGCGTATGCGGAGGCGCGCGCGCTCGCGGTGCACGGGGCGTGTGTCGCGATGCTGTGCCACGGCTCCGACATCCGCGTGCCGTCGCGCCACCTTGCGGGTGCGACGCCGTGGTCGCCGTTCGGCGACCCTGAGTGGGAGCTCGTCGGGCATCTCGAGCGGCAGACCCGCGCGGCTGAGGCAGCGCTCGTCGAGCTGCGCGCGGCGGGCATCCAGACGTTCGTCTCGACACCTGACCTGCTGCTCGACCAGCCGGAGGCGACGTGGCTGCCGGTCGTCGTCGACCTGGAGGTGTGGCGCACGCAGGCGCCGCCGCTCGAGCGGGAGGTGCCGCTCGTGGTGCACGCGCCGTCGGCGTCGCGGCTCAAGGGAACCGAGCTCGTCGAGCCTGTGCTCACGGAGCTGGACCGGCGCGGCTGGATCACGTATCGCCGCGTCGAAGGGGTCACGTCGGCGCAGATGCCGGCGCTCTACCGGGACGCGGACGTCGTGCTCGACCAGTTCGCCCTCGGCAGCTACGGCGTCGCGGCGTGCGAGGCGATGGCTGCCGGTCGGGTGGTGGTGTCGCACGTGACGCAGCAGTCTCGCGACGTGGTCCGGGCTGCGTGCGGGCTCGACCTGCCGATCCTCGAGGGAACCCCGGACACTCTCGAGGACGTGTTCACGGCGCTCCTCGACGACCGTGCGGGCGCGGGGGAGCGGGCGGCGCGGCAGGGCCCCGAGCTCGTCCGCGTCCTGCACGACGGCGCGGAGTCGGCTCGCGTGCTCGCGCCGTTCCTCGGCGTCGAGGCGGCGGAGCCCGACGCCGGCGAGCGCTGACGCGGCGTCTGCCTGGTTCCGTCGGCGCCTCGCGCGTGTGCGCGTCGTGCCCTGCGCACCTGGGAGGATGGACGGCGTGAGTGCCTCGAACCGACCGCGCCTGCTGATCCTGTCGTTCTCCCCGATCGCGTCGGACGCCCGTGTCCTCAAGCAGGTCGAGCTGTTCGCCGGCCGGTATGACGTCACGACGTGCGGCTACGGGCCTGCGCCGGCGGGCGTCGTCGAGCACCTGCAGCTGCCTGACGACGCGACGATCGCGCTCGACGGGCGCCTCATCACGCTGCGCGCCTACCCGCTCGTCTACACGCGCACGCCCGCGGTCGTCGCGGCGCGGGCTGCGCTCGCGGGCCGCAGGTTCGACGTCGTGCTCGCGAACGACGTCGAGACGGTGCCGCTCGCGCTGAGCCTGCGCGCGCCGGTGCACGCGGACCTGCACGAGTACTCGCCGCGGCTGCACGACGACAACCCGGCGTGGGCGCGGCGCATCGGCCCGTACGTGCGCTGGCTGTGCCGCCGCTATGTCAGCCGGGCGGCGTCGGCGACGACGGTCGGCGAGGGGCTCGCGCGGGCGTACGCGTCCGAGGTCGGGGTGCACGCGCAGGTCGTGACGAACGCTGCGCCGTACGCCGAGCGGACACCCACCGAGGTCGTCTGCCCGTTGCGGCTCGTCCACTCGGGCGCCGCGCTGCGCAACCGCGACCTCATGGTGCTGCTCGACGCCGTCGCGCTCACGACGACGCCCGTCACGCTCGACCTGTTCCTCATGCCGAACGATCCGGCGTACATCGCCGAGCTGCGTGCCCGCGCGGCGCAGATCGACGGCGTGCGCGTGCTCGACCCGGTGCCGTACGCGCAGCTCGGGGACACGCTCGCGGGGTACGACATCGGTATCCACGTGCTGCCGCCGGTGAATTTCAACAACGCGAACGCGCTGCCCAACAAGCTGTTCGACTACGTGCAGGCGCGGCTCGCGCTCGTCGTCGGCCCGACGCCGGAGATGGCGGCCGCGGTCGAGCGGCACGGCATCGGGACGGTCGCGTCGGGCTTCGACGCGCGCTCGCTCGCGGACGTGCTCGACGGCCTCACGCCGGAGCAGGTCGCGGAGCAGCGGGCGGCGTCGCACGCCGTCGCGCGGGAGCTGAGCGCCGAGCAGCAGGTGCTCGTGTGGGAGCGCGCGATCGATGCGCTCGTCGGGGCTCCGGCCGACGGGGGTGCGCGATGACCACCCGTCCGACCCTGCTGATCCTGTCGTTCTCGCCGATCGCGTCCGACGCGCGCGTCCTCAAGCAGGTGCGCATGCTCGCGCAGGAGCACGACGTCACGACGTGCGGGTACGGCCCGGCGGTCGTGCTCGACGACGGTCGTGTGGTCGAGCACCTGCGCGTCGACGACGCGAACGAGCACTGGCGCAAGGCACCCGTGCCCCTCCTCGCGCGCCAGTACGGGCGTGTGTACTGGGGGAACGCGGCGGTCGCGCAGGCGCGCGACCTGCTCGCGGGCCGCACGTTCGACATCGTCCTCGCCGACGACGTCGACGCCGTGCCGCTCGCGCTGTCGACCGAGCCGCGCTGGGGCGTGCATGCCGACCTGCACGAGTACGCCCCGAAGCAGAACACCGAGCTGCGCCGCTGGCGCTGGTTCGTCGCGCCCTACATGCGCTGGCTGTGCCGTCGCTTCGTCACGCGCTGCGCGTCGGTGACGACGGTCGCGCAGGGCATCGCGGACGAGTACGAGCGGCGGTTCGGGTTCTGCGCGGGCGTCGTGACGAACGCGTCGCCGTACCAGGACCTCACGCCCGGCCCGGTGGGGTCGCCCGTGCGCCTGGTCCACTCGGGCGTCGCGCTGCGCAACCGCAGCCTCGAGATCCTGGTCGACGCCGTCGCCGCCTCGACCGCCAACGTCACCCTCGACCTGTTCCTCGTCCCGAACGACCCCGGCTACCTCGCGGAGCTGCGCGCGCGGGCGGCGGGCGAGCCTCGCGTGCGCATCCACGACCCGCTGCCGTACGCCGAGCTGGTCGCGACCCTGAACGGGTTCGACGTCGGGTTGCACCTGCTGCCGCCCGTGAGCTTCAACAACGCGAACGCCCTGCCCAACAAGGTCTTCGACTACGTCCAGGCGCGGCTCGCGCTGATCGTCGGGCCGAGCCCCGAGATGGCGCGCGTCGTGCGCGAGCACGGCGTCGGTGCGGTGACGGCGGATTTCGCGCCCGCCGCGCTGACCTCGGTGCTCGACGCGCTCGCCGCCGAGCAGGTTGAGGCGTGGAAGGCCGCGTCGCACGCGAGCGCGCGCGAGCTGTCCTCGGAGAGCCAGGTCGAGATCTGGCGCGAAGCGATCGAGGCGCTGCACCCGTAGCGCCCTCGTCTACGCGCCGCGGGACGGCTAGGTTGGCTGGCATGGAGCCGGTCCTGGTCGACGAGCGAGACACGAAGTGGGAGAGCGACACGACGAACCTGCGCGTGTTCATCCATCGACCCGGGTGGTTCATCAGTGCCTACGACGTCGACGACGCGACGCTCGGTGAGGTCGAGGCATGGGCACAGGGGGTCGAGGGCGCGATCGGGTACCAGATCGCGCAGCGGGTCGTGCTGCCCGACGCAGGCCCCGGGCTCGTCTGGCTCGTCGACCGGGCGCCCGCGCCGCCGGCTCGTGAGGGTCCCGACCCGACCCCCGCGATCGCCACCGGCTTCGCCGAGGACTGATCCTGCCTCAGTCGGCGTCGAGCGCCTGGGCGACCGCGTCCTCGACCGCCGTCGCGTCGACTGGTGTGCCCCAGGCTCCGTAGAGACGTTCGGACGTGTTGCCGTCTCCGGTCGAGATCATGACCTCGGTCGCTCCCGGGACGTCCGTGTAGAGGCTGACGTCGGCTGGCATGCCTGCGACGAGCTCGACGGGCTTCGCGGACGCGATGCGCCACAGCGAGCGCTTGGTGCCGTCGAGCACCGTGACCTCCTCACGTCCTTCGACAAGCCACGTGTCGGCGAGTCGCACGAGCGCTGCCTGGAAGTCGGGCTGCACCTGAGGCCGCAGCGCTTCGACGTGGCTGGACGCCAGCTGTTCGTCGAACGAGCCGCCCGCGTCCGCGCGCACCCAGCGGCCCTCGTCCTCGCTCGCGCCGCCGTCGGGGGTGACGACGACGCGGTCGCCACCGTCGCGGCCCGTCAGCAGGGCGTACGTCCCGTCGTCCGCGTGGAGCCACTGCGTCTCGACGCCCGGGTCGTCCGGTGTGAGCCGCACGAGGCTGCTGCCGGTGCGGGCAGCACGCTCGAAGTCCTCGAGGCACTGGCCCAGGTCGTCGCCCGTGACCTGCGTTCCCTCGACGAGGGAGATCGCGGCGCACGACGTCGGAAGGGCGGGGGCGTCGGGAGCTGCGGGTACGTCGGTCGACGCCGCTTCCGCCGTGCCGCCGGGCGCGGCGGCTGCTGGCGTCGTGCTGGCCTCTGTCGCGGGCTTGGATGGTGTCGGATCCTCGCCTGTGGAACAGCCTGCGAGCGTCACGAGCGCGAGGGCGACGAGAAGGGTGCCGCCGCGGAACGTGGACGGGACGGGTCGAGACGGCGCGTGCACGGAGGTCTCCCTGGCGTCGGGTCGGCGAGCTGGCCGACCTCGGAAGGCCGACGATCTCACGATATGGGGGCCGGGCCCGTCGCGCGCCCGCAAGCCTCTCGGTCTGCGGAGCGCCTGCTCGGTCGCCGGACCAGGGCGCCCCTCAGCGGTGGGTTCGGCGTGACTACCGGGCCGCGAGCGACCGGAGCGCGTCACCGAGGACGTCGAGGCCGTGGTGCAGGTCGCCGGTGCGGATCGTGAGCGGGGGAGCGAGGCGGATGGTGGTGCCGTGGGTCTCCTTGGCGAGCACCCCACGGCGGGCCATCTCCTCGCAGAGCGCGTGTCCACCGTTGGGCCCGTGCGTGCCGTGCACGTCGAGGCCTGCCCACAGCCCGACCGAACGCACGCCGTCGAGCAGGCCCTCGTCGACGAGCGCGTCGAGACGCTCGCGCATCTGCGCGCCCAGCACCGCCGCGCGCTCCTGAAGGTCGCCGGGGCTCAACAGCTCCGCGACCGCGAGGCCGACGGCGCACGCGAGCGGATTCCCGCCGAACGTCGACCCGTGCGTCCCGGGTGTGAGCACGCCGAGCACGTCGGCCCGCCCGACGACGGCGCTCACCGGCAGGATCCCCCCGCCGAGCGCCTTGCCGAGCGTCGTCAGGTCGGCCTGCACGCCCGCGAGGTCCTGCGCGAGCGTCGTCCCCGTGCGTCCGAGCCCCGACTGCACCTCGTCGAGGACGAGCAGCACGCCCGCGTCGTCGCACGCGCCGCGCAGCCGCGGCAGGTAGTCCTGGGGCGGCACGATCACGCCCGACTCGCCCTGCACGGGTTCGACGAGCACCGCCACGGTCGTGTCGTCGATCGCCTCCGCGACCGCGTCGGCGTCGCCGTACGGCACGACGACGAAGCCGGGCGTGTACGGACCGAACCCATCGTGGGACTCGGGGTCCGTCGAGAACGACACGATCGTCGTCGTCCGGCCATGGAACGCGCCGTCGGCGACGATGATCGTCGCCTGCTCGGGCGCGACACCGCGCACCTCGTAGCCCCACTTCCGCGCCGCCTTGATCGCCGTCTCGACCGCCTCGGCGCCCGTGTTCATCGGCAGGAGCATCTCGGTGCCCGTGAGCGACGTGACCGCCTCGGCGAACGGCTCGAGCAGGTCGTGGTCGAACGCCCGCGAGGTGAGCGTGACCCGGTCGAGCTGTGCGTGCGCCGCCTCGACGAGCGCCGGGTGCCGGTGCCCGAAGTTCAGTGCCGAGTACCCCGCGAGCAGGTCGAGGAAGCGCCGGCCGTGGACGTCCGTGACCCAGCTGCCCTCGCCGCTCGTGAGCGTGACGGGCAGGGGAGCGTAGTTGCGTGCGAGCGCGGACACGTCAGCCTCCTCACCGAGGCGCGCCGTCGCGCCCCGTGCCTCGACTCTAGGGCCCGGAAACTCCGACGGTGTCGTCGTACGGCGACACGGTCACGGTGTTGCCGTTTGACGACACCGCTCAGCCCAGCAGCGCCTCGATCACACGCCCGGCGGCGTGCCCGTCGCCGTACGGCGTCGCGTCCGTGTCCGCGGGGCGCGGGCGCACGACGGCGTCACGCACGGCCGCGGAGCCGGCCTCGCCCGTCGGGTCGGTCACGAGGACGTTCCAGCCGAGCTCGACCGTCTCGACCCACTCGGTCTCCGTGCGCAGGGTCGTGCACGGCACGCGCAGCAGGAACGCCTCCTTCTGCAGGCCGCCCGAGTCGGTGACGACGCCCGCGCTCGCGGACACCGCCGCGACGAGGTCGGGATACGCCAGGGGAGCGTGCGTGCGCAGCGAGCCGCCCTCGAGGGCGAGCCCCGCGTCCGCAGCCTTCGCGACGAGCCGCGGGTGCGCGAGCAGCAGCACCGGCCGATCGAGGCTGCGCAGCGCGTCGAGGATCCCGCCGAGGCGGGCGACGTCGTCCGTGTTCTCCGCGCGGTGGATCGTCGCGACGTAGTACTCGCCTGCGGTCAGGCCCGCCGCGGCGAGGAGCGCCGGACCGCCGTCCGTGCCGCCGTCGGCCAGCGCCTTGTCACGCGTCGCGTACAGGACGTCCGTCATGACGTCCCCGACGAGGACCGATCGCGCCGCAAGCCCCTCGTCCGCGAGGTGCTTCATCGCGACCTCCGTCGGCGCGAGGCACAGGTCCGCCGCGTGGTCCGTCATGACGCGGTTGTGCTCCTCGGGCATCGCCCGGTTGAACGAGCGCAGGCCGGCCTCGAGGTGCGCGACGGGCACGTGCAGCTTCACCGCCGACAGCGCGCCCGCGATCGTCGAGTTCGTGTCGCCGTACACGAGCACCCAGTCCGGGCGGTGCTCCAGCAGCACGTCGTCCATCCCGGCGAGGATCGCACCCGTCTGCGCGCCGTGGCCGCCCGAGCCCACGCCCAGGTGCACGTCCGGCGCCGGGATGCCGAGGTCCTCGAAGAACACGTCGGAGAGCATCGGGTCGTAGTGCTGCCCCGTGTGCACGATGACGTGCTCGACGCCCGCTGCCGCAGCGGCGTGCGCGATCGGTGCGAGCTTGACGAACTGAGGACGGGCGCCGACGACGGACAGGATCTTCACGCCGCTCACCCTACCGAGGCCTCGCGTCGCCGCAGGCAGGGAACCTGGCGCCGGGCCGCTAACCTGGGCAGGTGAAGATCCTCGTGGCCACGACCTGGTTCCCGACGCCGGGATCGCCCGCGACCGGCTCGTTCGTCGCGAAGGACGTCGCCGCGCTCTCCGAGAACAACGACGTGCGCGTCCTGCACCTCGTCGCCCCACGCCTCGCTGAAGGCGCCCCGACGCAGACCGAGGTCGGCGGAGTCCCGGTCGAGCGTGTCGTCATGGAGCCCAGCGCCGTGCGGCAGCACGCCGCTGCGCGCGCGGCGATCCTCGAGCGTGCGAGCGACGCCGACGTGCTGCACACGATGGCGTTCTCGACGCTCCTGCCGTTCGTCCGGAACGACCGGCCGCAGGTGCCGTGGGTGCACACCGAGCACTGGCACGGCGTCACGACGCGCGTCGACCTCCCGCTCGTCATGCGCCTCGCGACCCCGCTCCTGCTCCCGGTCCTGCGCAAGCCCGACGTCGTCACCGCCGTGTCCAAGATGGCGACCGCCCCGATCCGCGACCTGCGCGGGGACCGCCCCACGTCCGTCGTGCCGTGCATCGCGGCGACGCCCGCCGTCGTCCCGCCGCGCCGCGTGCGCGCCGGCACCACCGCCGAGGGCGCGCCGCTGCGGCTCGTGTCCGTCGGCGCGATGGTCCCCGGCAAGGACCCCGTCCTCATGGTCGAGACGCTCGGCGAGCTGCGCCGCCGCGGTGTCAACGCGTCGCTCACGTGGGTCGGTGACGGCCCGCTCCGCGGCGACGCGCTCGCGGCCGCCGACCGGCTGCGCGTCCGCGACCACCTCACGATCACCGGGCAGGTCGAGCCCGACGTCGTGTTCGCGCAGCTCGCGGCCGCTGACGTGTTCGTCCTGCCGACCCGCTCCGAGACGTTCGGCGTCGCGATCGCCGAGGCGCTCGCGCACGGCCGTCCCGTCGTCGTCGGCGCCGAGGGCGCGCAGCGCGAGTACGTGCGCGGCGAGGTCGGCACGTTCGTCGAGGGACGCGCGCCCTCCGACTGGGCAGACGCCGTGCTGCACGTCGACGAGGAGACCCAGGGGCTCTCCGCCGCGCAGATCGCAGCGTCGATCGGGCGCGCGTTCTCGCCGCAGTCGGTCGTCGCCGGGTTCGAGCGGGCCTACCGCGACGCGATCGTCACGGCGGCCCGCGAGCACGGCATCGTAGGACGCAGGCGCGGATGAGCGGCGGCACGCTCGGCGGGGAGCAGCCGGTCGTGGACGTCGTCGTCGCCGTCCACTCGGAGCACCGCCCGATCGAGCGTGCCGTCGCCTCGGCCCTGGCCGGGAAGGTCCCGGTCCGGGTGACGGTCGTGTGCCACGAGGTCGACCCCGGCCTCGTCGAGGCGCGGCTGCACCACGTGAGCCGGACGTCCGCCGCGGGGCCGCACAGCATGTGGCTCGTCTGCTTCTCCGACGGCGTCCGCAGCCCTGCGGGTCCGTTCAACCACGGTCTCGACTGTGCGCAGGCGCCGTTCGTCGCGCTCCTCGGCTCCGACGACGTGCTCGAGCCCGGCGCGATCGACTCGTGGGTGCGCCTGCAGCGCCGGACGGGCGCGGACGCGGTCGTGCCGAGGTTGCGTCACGGCGCTCTCGGCGCGCCGGGCGCACCTCCGGGCCCCGGGCCTGCCGTCCCGACGCCGCCCGCGCGGCCCTTCCGCGCGCGTCGCCTCGACCTCGTGCGGGACCGCCTCGCGTACCGCAGCGCACCGCTCGGGCTGCTGCGCCGCGAGACTGTCGAGCGGCTCGGGCTCGCGATGACGCCCGGCATGCCGGTCGGGGAGGACACCTGGTTCGGGCTCGGCCTGTGGGCGGGTGCGGACGCCGTCGCGTACGACCGTCGCGGCCCGGCGTACGTCATCGGCGCCGACGCCGCGGACCGCGTCACCTTCACCGCCAAGCCCGTCGAGGACGAGCTCGCGTGCGTGCACGACGCCGTCGCGCGCCCCACGCTCGAGGCGCTCCCGCGCCCGGCACGCCGGGCCGTCGCCGCCAAGCTCACACGCATCAACCTCTTCGCTGCCGTCCACAACAGGGGCACCGCCCACGCCTGGACGCGCGGTGACCTCGCAGGCCTGCGCGCGGCTGCCCTCGCGCTCGCGGACTTCGCACCCGGCTACGAGCGCGTCCTGTCGGTCGCCGAGCGCGACCTGCTCGACGCGGTACGCGCCCCGGAACCGTCGGACGACGACGTCGCGCAGCGCGGCGCGGACCTCGCGCGCCTCTCCGTGCGACGCCGACGCCACGGCACGCTCGTGACCCTGCGGACGCGCGACCTGCGTGCCCTCCTCGCCCGAGAGGCGCCGCTGCGCCTCATGACGGCGTCGGTCCTCAGCACGCGTCTGTGAGGTCGCGCGGTCGTATGCTCGGGGGCGGAGAGCGCCGACCAGGTCGACGCCCCACCCCCGACACGCAGATCTCTAGGAGCCCCATGCGCATCGCAGTACTCGCCCTCGGCAAGATCGGCCTGCCGCTCGCCGTGCAGTTCGCCGACGCCGGGCACGACGTCGTCGGGGTCGACGTCAACGCGCGGACGGTCGAGCTCGTCAACGCGGGGACCGAGCCGTTCCCCGGCGAGACGGACCTCGCCGAGAAGCTCGCCGCGACCGTCGCCGCGGGGCGCCTGCGTGCGACGACCGACTACGCCGACGCCGTCCCGGGCGCCGACGCGGTCGTGCTCGTGGTGCCGTTGTTCGTCGACGAGGAGACCGCCGAGCCCGACTTCGCGTGGATGGACGCCGCGACCCGCGCGCTCGGCGAGCACCTGACGCCTGGCACGCTCGTCTCCTACGAGACGACCCTCCCGGTGGGCACGACGCGCGGCCGCTGGAAGCCGATGCTCGAGGAAACGTCAGGCCTCGTCGAGGGCCGCGACTTCCACGTCGTCTTCTCCCCGGAGCGGGTGCTCACGGGCCGCGTGTTCGCGGACCTGCGCAAGTACCCCAAGCTCGTCGGCGGGCTCAGCGCCGAGGGTGCTGCCCTCGCGACCGAGTTCTACGAGGCCGTCCTGACGTTCGACGAGCGCGACGACCTGGCGCGGCCGAACGGCGTGTGGGACCTTGGCTCCGCGGAGGCCGCCGAGATGGCGAAGCTCGCCGAGACGACGTACCGCGACGTCAACATCGCGCTCGCCAACCAGTTCGGGGCGTTCGCCGAGAAGGCCGGCATCGACATCTACCAGGTGATCGAGGCCTGCAACTCGCAGCCCTACTCGCACCTGCACCGCCCGGGCATCGCCGTCGGCGGTCACTGCATCCCCGTGTACCCGCGCCTCTACCTGTCGGTCGACCCGGACGCGTCCGTCGTCCGCGAGGCGCGCGCGGTCAACGCCGCGACGCCCGCCCGGGTGGTCGCCCGCGCGGAGGAGCTGCTCGGCTCGCTCGACGGCCTCACGGTCGCAGTGCTCGGTGCGTCCTACCGCGGCGGCGTCAAGGAGACGGCCTTCTCGGGGGTGTTCCCGGTCGTCGCGGCGCTCGAGTCGCGCGGCGCGACGGTGGTCGTCCACGACCCGATGTTCACCGACGAGGAGCTCGAGAAGATCGGGCTCGTCCCGTTCCACCTCGGTGGCTCCGCCGAGGTCGCGATCGTCCAGGCCGACCACCGGGACTACGCGCAGCTCGCCCCGGCCGACGTGCAGGGCGTGCGCCTGCTCGTCGACGGCCGCCGCGTGACCGACGCAGCCCTGTGGCAGGGCGTCCCGCGTCTCGTGATCGGCACGGGGGCGCCTGCATGAGCTGGTGGGAGCTCCTCCCGGGGCTCCTGACCATGACTGTCGCCGTCGTCGTGCCGGGTGCGCTCGTGCTGCGCGCGGCGGGCGTGCGCGGGATCCTCGCGCTCGGGGGCGGCGCGGCCGTGTCGGTCGCGCTCTACGGCACGACGGCGATCGTGCTCGGACGCCTCGGCATCGCGTGGTCGTGGCCGCCCGTCCTCGTCGCACTCACCGCCGCCGTCGGCCTCGCCGCGCTCCTCGGAGGGTGGGGACGCCGCACGCGCCGTGCGCGCGGCTCGGCCCCCGACGGCCTCGCGGACCCCGACCTCCGGCTCGACCGGCCCGGAGCGGCCTGGGTCGGCGGGGCCGTCGCGGTCTCGGCGCTCCTGCTCGCGCTCCCGATCGCGCGCGGCATGGTGGCCCCGGACGCGCTCATGCAGCACTGGGACGGCGTCTACCACGTCAGCGGGATCCAGGCGATCCTCGACACCCGGAACGCGTCGTCGCTCGGCGCGATGGCGCCGCTGTACGGGGCGGTGTCGCCGACCGTCTACTACCCGGCGGCGTGGCACGCCATCGTCGCGCTCGCTCCGGGCTTCGCGAGCGTCGCCGCCGCCGCGAACGCGTCGACCTTCGTGTTCGGCGTCGTCGTGTGGCTCCTGGGCACGGCCGCCCTCGGCCGCACCTTGCTCGGCGGGGACCCGCGGCGCACCGCGCTCGTCGTCGTGCTCGGGGCAGGCTTCAGCGCGTTCCCGGTCGTGATCCTCTCGACGCTCGCCCAGTGGCCGTTCGGTGCGGGTATCGCGTTGATCCCCGGTGTCCTCGCGCTCATGGTCGCGGCGCTGCGGGGGCACCCGGGCGTCGCGCCGATCACGGCGCCCGGGCGGCTCGTGCCGACCGGCGTCGTGCTCCTCACCGCGCTCGCCGGCGTCGCGCTCGCGCACGCGTCGGCGCTGTTCTCCGCGCTCCTCCTGCTCGTACCCGGAGTGGTCGCGCTGCTCGCGCGCGGGCTCGCGCGCCGCTGGCGCACGGGCGAGCCTGCCCGACGCCGCCGCGTGGCTGTCGGGACGTCCGTCACCGCGGTCGCGCTCGTCGTAGGCGGTGCGGTGCTGCTCGCGAACCCGGTCGTGCGCAACGTGCTCGCGTACGAGCGCGACGTCGACACGCCCTTCCACCTCGCTGTGCTGCACACGGTCCTCGGGCAGCCGCTCGGGTGGCCCACCGTCGGGAACCTGCCGGTCGCCCTGCTGACGATCGTCGGCATCGTCGCGGTCGTGCGGGCGTCACTGCGCCGGGCGCGCACGGGTGCGCCCGACGCGCCGCGGGACGCGGCCGTCGTCGGTCAGGCGAGCATCTGGATCGTCGTCGCGTACGTGCTCGTCGTGGCGCTGACGGCGCTCGCGTCCGGGCCTCCGAACGTGCTGAGGCTCCTCACCGGGCTCTGGTACACGCAGGCGGCGCGTGTGGGTGCCGTGCTTCCCGTCGTCGCGGCGCCCCTCGCGGCGGTCGGCGCGCTCGCCTGCGCCCGCTTCATGGGGACGTGGGCGACGCGGACGGACGGTCCGGTCGCCCGGCGCCTGCGGGGCGTCCCTGTCGTGGCGGCCGCGTCCGGGCTCGTCGTCGGGCTCGTCGTCGTGACGGTCGGGTGGTTCGTGCCCGCGCGCACGGGCCGGTTCGAGCAGGCCTACGTCCCCGAGAAGATCGTGTGGGGCACGATGGTCCGCGCCGAGGAGGTCGAGCTGCTGCGCCGCATGCCGCAGACGACGCCTGCGGACGCGGTCGTGCTCGGCGACCCGCGCAACGGCGCGGCCTTCACCTACTCCGTCGCGCACCGCCGGGCGGTCTTCCCGCAGCTCGCCGTGCAGAACCTGTCCGCAGACCAGCGTCTCCTGCGCGAGCGGTTCGCCGACCTGGACGCGGAGGTGTGTGCGGCGGTCGAGCGGCTCGGGGTCACGCACTTCTACCTCGACACGGCCGGCGTCGCGGACGGTGCGAAGGTCGACGTCGACGCGGTCGGGCTGCTGCGTGCGCCCGCGTCGGGCGTCGAGGTCGTCGACACGGCGGGCACGACGACGCTCTACCGCATCACCGGCTGCTAGCGGCGCGCTCGACCGGCGGTCCCTCGTGGTGGCGGCGGAGGCTGACGTGCTGCGGGCGGCACCTCACGCAGCGGTGATGCGCTCGCTCGCGACGAGCCGCGCGAGCGCGTCCTCGGAGGAGTGCCGTTCGGACGCCTCTGCGCCGAGGAGGACGACCGAGCCGTCCTGCCCCCACACCCCGAGCGCGGTCCGCAGTGTCGGGGCGACTCCGGCGTCTGCTCGCAGGAGCGCTCGCGCCCCGGCGGGCGCGCTGGTCCCGGAGGCGGCCCACGTGACGAGGTCCGCGTGGGTGATCGCGGGCGCGTCGTCGGCCACGAGAGCGTCGGCGTCCGGGTCGGTCGGCGGGACGTACCCGACGACGTCGCCGTAGGTCATCGTGTCAGCGGCGGCGTCGAGGGTGCCCGCCGGGAGCGGGGCGCCGAAGGACCGGGCGAGCCCCGGCAGTGCGACGGCGACGACGTCCGTGCCCGGGGGGACCGCGTCTGCGTCGACCCATGCGGCCGGGCGGGTCGTGACGAGCGCGCGGGCGCCCGCTGCGGTGCCGGGCTGCGGCTCTCCGGCGGGGGAGAGGCGCACGGTCGCACCCGTGCCCCACGTCGCGAGCGCCCACACGAGCGTGCGCCAGTGGGCGGGCAGGTCGAGGACGACCGTCTCGCCGGCGGCGGAGTCGAGCTCTTCGACGAGCAGGTTGGTCGTCTTGGCGACCCAGTTGGCGAGCACCGCGCCCGAGAGCTCGATGCGTTCCGGGCCGTCGCCGTACCAGGTCAGGCGCGGTCGGCCGGGTTCGCGCTGGAGGAGGGTGAGGACGTCGGAGGGCGTCGTGGGGCTCATGGTCCGAGCCTACGAGAGGGTCCCGCTAACACACACCGGCTTGACTTCGGTGGATGACACGCGTGTAATTTCCCTAGTGCAACTAGGCGAACGATGAGGGGCGCACCCATGTGGAACCTGCTCGATGACGAGGGGCCTTTCCCCTCTGACGCATCGCGGCGCCCGGAACCCGCCGGCGCCGTCCTCCCGCTCTTCGGTGGAGACACCGACGAGGCGGTGATGGGCTGGCAGGAGCGTGCCCTGTGCGCCCAGACCGACCCCGAGGCGTTCTTCCCCGAGAAGGGCGGCTCGACCCGCGAGGCCAAGAAGGTCTGCACCGGGTGCGAGGTGCGCGCCGAGTGCCTCTCCTACGCACTCGAGAACGACGAGCGCTTCGGCATCTGGGGCGGGCTGTCCGAGCGCGAGCGTCGCAAGCTCAAGCGCCAGGTCGTGTGACCTGCACGTCCACGCTGCTGCGAGCAGCAGGGCGCAGGATGACCGCAGGATGACCCACCCCACGCCGCACCCCTCGACCCAGGTCCCGACCATCGACGTCACCGCGATCGTCGTGACCCGAGGCGCCACCCCCTTCCTCCCGACCACGCTTGCCGCGGTGGGGTCGTCGACGCTCGCTCCGCGCCGAGTCGTCGTCGTCGACGTCGCGCCCCGCGAGAAGGACCGGGCAGAGCTGCCCGACCGGCTCGGGCCCGACACCGTCGCAGTCACCGCACTGCACGCGCCCGACGCCGACACGTTCGGCGAGGCGGTCTCCGCCGCGATCGCGCACCTCACGGGCGTCCCCGTCCCCGACACCGGTCGACGCCAGCGACGCCCCAGCCCCGCACAGCACGCGCCCGCTCCCGACATGGCGCTGGACGGCTGGCTCTGGTTGCTGCACGACGACTCGCCGCCCGAGCCCGGCGCGCTCGACGCCCTCGTCCGCGCGGTCGAGAACAAGCCGTCCGTCGTCATCGCAGGAGCCAAGCAGCGAGACCTCGACAACCCCACCCGGCTCCTCGAGGTGGGCCTGACCACCTCGCCGACCGGCGAGCGGATGACCGGCATCGAGGACGGCGAGGTCGACCAGGGCCAGCACGACGGAGCCGAGGACGTCCTCGGGGTCGGCCTCGCCGGTGCCCTCGTCAACCTCGACGCGTGGCGCACGCTCGGCGGTACCGACCCCGCCTACGGGCGCTACGGCGACGGGCTCGAGATGTGCCGCCGGGCACGCCTCGCGGGGCGCCGCGTGATCGTCGTCCCCCAGGCGGCCGTGCGGCACGCGCGGGCGAGCCTCACCGACCGCCGGGACCTCGACCCCGAGCACGTCCCCGAGCCCGAGCGCACCTTCGGGGCCCGCCGCCGCTCCACGCTCCACTACCGACTCGTCGGCGCTGCGCCCGCAGCCGTCCCGCTGCACATGCTCGCGATCCTCCTCGCCGCACCGTTCCTCGCGATGGCCCACCTCGCGGCGAAGCGTCCGCGCCGGGCTCGCGCAGAGCTCACCGCGGCAGTCCGCTCCGTCCTGCGCCCCGTCGCCCTCGCCCGGTCCCGCCGCCGTGCCCGTCTCACCGCGGCCCTCCCTCGCCGCGCGATCACACCGTTGCGCGCGACGTGGCGCGACGTCGCCTCCGAGCGTCGGGACCGTCGCCTCTCGCAGGCCGCACGCCGCCGTGCAGCGATGACCGCCGACCCGTTCGCCCGCGCCGAGCGACGCCGCGATCTCGCGCGCCGGACGGGCGCGCTCGTCAGCACCGTCCTCCTGCTCACCGTCGCGACCGTGTGGTGGCTCGGCCCCGCGATCGGGCCGCTCGCCGACGGCGGCCGCTTCGTGTCCGCCAACCTCCTGCCGGCCGGTGTGTCGCTCTCCGGGCTGTGGCACGACGTCGCCGACGGCTGGCTCCGGACCGGGACGGGCGCGCCGGGCGCCTCCGACCCCCTCCTCGTGACCTTGCTGCCCGCGACCGCCGTCGCGCACGTGCTCGGCGGCGACCTGCAGAGCGTCGTCAACGTCCTGCTCCTGCTCTCGCCCGTGCTCGCCGGCACGGGCGCCTGGTTCGCCGCGGGGACCGCCACGAAGTCCCTCGTGCTGCGCACGGTCGCCGCGCTCGCCTGGGTCGCGGCCCCGAGCCTCGCGGTCGGGCTCGTCGACGGTCGCTTCGGCGCGGTGCTCGCGCACGTGGCGCTGCCGTGGGTCGCGTGGGGCGCGCTGCGCGGCGTCGGGCTCGGTGCCCGCGCACCGCTCGCACCCGCCGCGGCAGGCGCCGACGTCGTGCTCGCACCGGGCGGTTCCCTCCCCGCGGCTGCGCTCGGCGGCCTCGCCGCCGCCGCGGCGGTCGGTGGGGCGCCGCACCTCGCGCTCCCGCTGCTCGTGTCGCTCCTGATCCTGGCGGCCCTCCTGCCCCGACCCCGAGGCCAGCGCGGCTACCGACGCAACCTCGGGCTCGTCGCGGCCCCCGTGCTCCTCGTGATCGCGCCGCTCGTCGCCGAGCTGTTGCGCTCGGGTCCGCGCGCGCACTGGCGCGTCCTGCTCACCGACCCCGGGGTCGCGACGGCGTCGTCGACCGTCCCCGCCTGGCAACAGCTCCTCGGGTGGCCGGCACCGGCCGAGGAGTGGTTCCCTCGCTGGACGGGGATCGCATGGTTCGACGCCGCGCTGCCGTTCGCGGTCGGGACGCTCGTGGTGCTCGCGGCCGTGTCCGCGCTGACCCGGTCCGGGCTGCGGGCCCGCGCCGTGCGTGGCGCGTGGCTCGTCGCGGCCCTCGCGCTCGCGGCCGCGGCCGCAGCGGGGCTCCTCGTCGTCGGGCAGGGGGCCGACGGCGGCGTGCGCACGTGGACCGGGGGAGCGGTCTCGCTCGTCCTCCTCTCGCTCGGCGCTGCCGCGCTCGTCGGGCTCGACGGCGTCACGGTGCGTGCTGCGCAGCACTCGTTCGGCTGGCGCCAGCTCGGGCTCGGTGTCGGTGTCGCCGCCATCGTCGCGGCCTCCGGTGCGACGATCGCTCACGCCGGGCTCTCCGCCGACCTCACGGCGTCGTCGGGCCATGGGCTGCGTGTGCTCGACCGCGACGTCGTGCCTGCCGTGGGCCGCCAGATCCAGGACGCGCCCCGAGCCGGACGGGTCCTCGTGCTCGACGCGGGCGACGAGATCACCTCCCAGCTCTTGCGCGGCAACGGCCCCCTCCTGACCGAGTCGTCCGTCGTGCTCACCGAACGTGCGCTGCATGCCGACGACGCCGAGCGGCCGCTCGGCCAGGCCGTGGCCGCCCTTGTGGGCGTCTCTGGCGAGGAGGCTGCCCCGCTCGCCGACCTCGGTGTCGCGGCCGTCGTCGTGTCCCCGGCCGGGACGCCTGCGCAGCGCGAGTCGCTCGTCGCGACGCTCGGCACGTCGGCGGCCCTCGAGCAGGTCGCCGAGGGTGACTACGGCACGATCTGGCGCGTCTCGGCGGGACAGCCGTCCGCCGACGGCATGCCCGCGGTCGTGTCGTGGGCGCGCGTCGTCGACGCCGAGGGCGCTGCCACGGTCGTGCCCGCGGACGGCACGTCGATCGACGTCGACCTGTCCGCGCCCAGCCAGCCGGCCGCCGCCGGGACCTGGGCGGCCGAGCCGGGACGCCGCGTGCTCGTCCTCGCCGAGTCCACCGACCCGGGGTGGCGCGCGACGCTCGACGGCAGGCCGCTCACCCCTGTCGAGGGCGATCGGTGGGAGCAGGCGTTCGAGCTTCCCGCCGACGCCGACGGGCGGCTCGTCGTGCGCTTCGAGTCCACGGGCAGCGGGTGGTGGCGCGCGACGCTCGTCGGTTTCGCCGTCGTGTACGCCCTGCTGCTGATCCCCGTCCGGAGGAAGGTGACGGTCCGATGACCGACGACGAGCGCGAGGACGTCGGGCAGGACGAGCCCGTGGAGCCGACCGGCGGGGCCGAGGCTCCCGCACCTCGTCGAGCCGTCGGGGCGGCCGTCCTGCGCGGCTTCACCGGGGTGCTCGTCGTCGGGCTCACCGTGGGTGTCGCCTACGGCGCAGGCCTCGTCGCCCCGGAGGAGACGACGGCCGCGCCGGCGACCACCGTCGACCTCGTCCCCGCGACGACGCCCCTCGTCTGCGCCGGTCCCACCCAGCTCGTCACGACCGACGCCGCGACCGACCCGGGGTTCGACCCGGCACCCGTCGGGACGACGTCCCTCGTCACGGGCGCCGTCCTCCCGCCGACGACGATCGCCGACCCCGTCCTGCGCACGCTCGACGAGGGAACGGTCGGTGCTCCCGTCGCCGCGGGCGCGGGTGCGTCCGTCTTCGGCGTCGCCGTCGCGAGCGGTACCGCGGTCTGGTCGGTCCCGGCCGCCGACGGCTCGGTGCACACGGCGGCGACCGCGTCGTCGGTCACCGCGGCAGGCGACCTGCGCGGCCTGGCCGCGACGGGCTGCCAGGCTCCGGCGATCGACCACTGGCTCGTCGCGGGCGGCACGGAGGTCGGGTCGAGCACGCGGCTCGTCGTGCAGAACCCGTCCCGCACCCCCGCCACCGTCGAGATCGAGGTGTTCGGCCCGGCCGGACGCGTCGACCTGGCGGGCCCGGCGATCCTCCCCGTCCCGGCCGGCGGCGCGACGACGACCCTCCTCGAGGGAGTCGCCGCTGGCCAGCGTCGTGTCGCGGTCCACGTCCGCGCGTCGGGCGCGCTCGTCGCGACGCACCTGCAGGTGTCGGCGCTCGACGGCGTGCGCCCGCTCGGCGTCGACCTCGTCGGCGCAGGTGCGGAACCTTCGACGCGCCAGGTGCTCGCAGGCGTGGTGACACCCGGCTCCGCAGTCGGCGACGACGGTCCGGTCGTCCGGCTGCTCGCACCCGAGCAGGCGACGACGGCGCGCCTCGCGATCTACGGGCCTGCGGGCCGCGTGCTGCTGCCGGGGGCCGACGACGCGACGCTCGAGGCGGGCGCCGTCACCGACGTCAGCCTCGCCGGCCTCCCCGCCGGCTCGTACGACGTCCTCGTCGAGTCCGACGCACCGGTCGTCGCCGCGGCGTCGACCAGGACGCCGGGGACGGAGGGCGACGACGTCGCGACGCTCACCTCCCAGGACCCGGGCAGGGCCCCGGTGCAGGCCGCTGCGGCGCTACCCTCCGGCCTGCGGCCGACCGTCGTCCTCGGCGCGGTCCCCGAGTCGGTCGACGCGGTTCCCGGCGCGCTCGTCGCAGGCCTCGACGCGACGACCCCGCCCGTCAGCGAGGACGCCGCCGCCGCGGCTGGTGTGCGTGCGCAGGTCGTCGCGCTCGACCGCGCCGGGAACGTGGTGTACGACCAGGTCGCCGAGCTGCCTGCCGGTGCCACGCGCGACCTCCCGGTCGGGGCGACCCTGCCGGGGGTCGACGTCGCGTCGGTGCTCGTGCGTGAGGTCGACGCCTCGGGTGCACCGGTCGCCGGGGCGACGACACGTCTCGTGTGGTCGGTGCGGCTGACGGCCGACGCCCAGGACGGGACGGTCGACGGTCTCGTCGCGTCGCTCAGCCCGACGCCGCTGCGCAGCGCGGGCACGGAGATCATCCTGCGCGAAGGGTTGCGCGCAGGCCTCGACTGACCCCCGCTCAGGGACCTTCGACGAATCCGGGGTCGATCTCCTCGGGGCTGCGCCCGAGCATGTGCGCGACCTGCTCGACGACGACCGTCCGCACGATCTCGGCGATCTCCTCGCGGTCGACGGCACGCTCCTCGACCGGGCGCCGGTAGACGACGATGCGGTGCGCGAGCGGCCCGTCCGCAGGGAAGTAGCGGCCCATCGGCACACCGCGGCTGTGCTCCCACGGCGCCGGGTCCGACGGCGGCACGTCCTCGACCGCGAACTCGGTCCCCACGAGCTGCTTCGCCCAGGAGCGCTCGAGCCGCTCGACGGTCGCGAGGACCAGCTCGTCGAACCGCTCGGCCCGGGTGCGCGCCGCAGGCAGGTGCGGCGGGATGAGGGGGCCGCGCAGGCCGCGTCCGCGGCGGTCGCGACGGCGCACGCCCGCAGGGGGCACGGGGAGGCTGGGCCACCCCGAGCTGTACGCGGCCGGGAGGTCGCCCTCGGGTGCCTGCGGCGTGCGGCGGCGTCTGTCGGGCATGGCTCCAGGATAGGCGTCGCGTACGGGCGTCGCGGCGTGGGAGGTCATCAGAGGGTCTCAGGACGACGTAGCATCGACCATTGTGAGAAGCGTCCGTCAGTGTTCCCGAACCGCGTGCCTGCGCCCCGCCGTGGCGACGCTGACGTACGTGTACTCCGACTCGACCGCGGTCCTCGGCCCGCTCGCCACGAACGCCGAGCCGCACAGCTATGACCTGTGCGGCGAGCACGCGGAGCGGTTGACCGCCCCGCGCGGCTGGGAGGTCGTGCGGCTCGAGACCGACTTCGTCGAGGCTGGCCCCTCGCCCGACGACCTGCTCGCGCTCGCGGACGCCGTCCGTGAGGCAGGCCGGACCACGCCGCCGTCGCCGCGTGGCCGCCACATGGCGCTGCCGGAGCCCGTCCAGGTGGGCGAGGTCGCCCGCAAGGGGCACCTTCGCGTGCTGCGCGGAGAAGGCTGAGCGGGGCGGTAGCTCGATGGCGCGCGGCACACCGGGAGAGCGGCCTGCCACGGGCGGGCCTGCGGAGAGTGCGAGCGCCCCGCGCGGACGCCGGCGCTCCGCCAAGACCCCCGACGTGGCGCCGCTCGGCTCGCTGAGCCAGTCCGCCCCCGTCCCTGCCGGCACACGCGGTTGCGTGTCGTGCGGCTCGCGCGACCTCACGCGGGTGCCCCTGCGTCTGACGGACGGATCCGAGGTCGTCTTCGTCTCGTGCCACGACTGCGAGTCGCGCGGCTGGGTCGACACCGAGGGCGCTGCCGTGGCCGACGAGTACGTCCACGCGCGGTCGGGGCGCAAGTCCTGACCTCGCGCCGGGCGACCGCGACCCGCCCTGCTGCGGCTAGGGTTGTCAGGTGAGCAGCGTGCCGAGAGACCTCTCCTCCGTCGTGAACGCCTACGACGTCCGCGGCCACGTACCCGGACAGCTCGACGCGACCGTCGCCGCAGCCCTCGGCGCCGCGTTCGCGACGGCCGTCGTCCTCCCCGAGGTGCCGAACGGCGAGAAGCCGCGCGTCGTCGTCGGCTATGACATGCGCCGCTCGGGCCCCGGCCTCGCCGACGCGTACGCGGCTGCGCTGACGACCGCGGGGATCGACGTCGAGATCGTCGGCCCGTGCTCGACCGACATGCTCTACCACGCGTCCGGTGTGGCGGGGGTCCCGGGGACGATGGTCACGGCGAGCCGTGAGCCCCTCGACCTCAACGGCTTCAAGCTGTGCCGCGCCGGCGCCCGTCCCGTCGGGCAGGGCAGCGGTCTCGAGGAGCTGCAGGCTGCCGCCGAGGGTTTTCTCACGGGTGGCCCTGTGCCCACGGCGGACGTGCCGGGCGGCGTGACGCGCCGCAGCACGCTGACCGGGTATGCGACCTTCCTGCGCGGGCTCGTCGACGTCGAGCACGTCCGGCCGTTGCGCGTCGTCGTCGATGCCGGGCACGGCATGGCGGGCCTGACGGTCCCGGCCGTGCTCGGTCGCGCGGCTGACCTGCCGAGGGTGCCGATCAAGGTGCTGCCGCTGCGGCTCGAGCACGACGGGGATCCTGACCGGCCCGTGAACGACCCGTCGGCCGAGGGCGGTCTCGCCGCGCTGTGCGAGGAGGTCGTCGCCGAGGGTGCCGACATCGGTCTGGCGTTCGACGCCGACGCGGACCGCGTCATCGTCGTCGACGAGAACGGCGTCCCGGTGAGCGCGTCTGCGCTCACCGCGCTCATCGGGCTGCGGCTCGTCGCACGCGAGAGCATGGAGCGTCGCACCGCGACCGTCATCCACGACCTCGTGACGTCGCGCGTCGTCCCGGACCTCGTCTCGGCGACGGGTGCCACGGCCGTGCGCACGCGCGTCGGCCACTCGTACGTGAAGGCCGAGATGGCCGCGCACGACGCCGTGTTCGGCGGGGAGCACTCCGCGCACTACTACTTCCGCGACTTCTTCTTCGCGGACACGGGCATGCTCGCCGCGCTGCACGTGCTCGCGGCCCTCGGCAGCCAGCCCCACCCGATGTCCGCGCTCGCCGAGATGTACGAGCCGTACAGCGCGGACGCGATCGACCTGCCGATGACGCCCGAGCAGATGACGCGGGCGCGCGAGCGCGTGGTCGACGCGTACGTGCACCAGCGTGGCGCGGGCGACGTCGAGGTCGACGAGCTCGACGGCCTCACCGTCTCCCACTGGGCCTCGATGCCCCAGTGGTGGTTCAACCTGAGGCCTGCGAACACGGAGCCCGTGCTCCGGTTCGTGGTCGAGGCGGCTGACGAGGACATGCTGACCAAGGTGCGCGACGACGTGCTGACGCTCCTGCGCGCGCAGGACTGACCGGAGGAACGATGAACCAGCCCCAGACCCCCGCCCCCCTCTCCGTCGAGCCCTGGGTCCGCGACATCCTGCGCTGCCCGGTGACGGGCGCGACGCTCGTCGACGGCGTCGGCCCGGGCGGTGAGCCTGAGCTGCACTCGACGGACGCCGAGCGCCCGCTCGCGTACCCCGTGCGCGATGGCATCCCGGTCCTCCTCGAGGACGACGCGCGCCCCCTCTGACGTGCTCACCAGCCCGGCGTCTTGCCGGGCTGGTGAGCCGCCGCGCGCGGTGCGCCGTCACGGCTTTACACTGATCCGCGCCCGAGCAGCCGCTCGGGCGCGGGAGACAGTCAGTCGGGAGGCACCGTGGCGCACGGTGGAGGAACCAAGGCGATCATCGCGGCGCTCGCCGCCAACCTGGGCATCGCCGTGACGAAGTTCGTCGCGTACCTGCTCACGCACTCGTCGTCGATGCTCGCCGAGTCCGTGCACTCGCTCGCCGACTCCGGCAACCAAGCCTTGCTGCTGCTCGGCGGCAAGCGTGCCCGCCGCGAGGCGACCCCCGAGCACCCGTTCGGCTATGGGCGCATGCGCTACGTGTACGCGTTCCTCGTCTCAATCATCCTGTTCACGCTCGGCGGGCTGTTCGCCCTGTACGAGGCGTACCACAAGTGGCACGACCCGCACCCGATCGAGTCGTGGCACTGGGTTCCCGTCGTCGTCCTCGTCGCAGCGATCGGCATGGAGTCGTACTCGTTCCGCACGGCGATCGTCGAGTCGAACACCGTTCGCGGGAACCGCTCGTGGTGGCAGTTCATCCGGACGGCGAAGGCGCCCGAGCTGCCTGTCGTGCTCCTCGAGGACCTGGGCGCGCTCGTGGGCCTGATCCTCGCGCTCGCCGGCGTCAGCATGACGCTCGTGACCGACAACGGTCTGTGGGACGCAGCGGGTACCGCGTCGATCGGCGTGCTGCTCATCGTCATCGCGGTCGTGCTCGCGCTGGAGATCAAGTCGCTCCTGGTGGGCGAGGCAGCCTCGCCTGAGCACGTCACCGCCGTGCGCACGTCGCTCATCGGTGAGGGCGTCGTCTCGGTCATCCACCTGCGCACGATGCACCTCGGCCCGGAGGAGATCCTCGTCGCGGCGAAGATCGAGGTCGACGCCGCAGAGACCGCCGCCGAGGTGGCCCACGCGATCGACGCGGCCGAGAAGCGCGTGCGCGCGGCTCTCCCCGGGATGGACGTGACGATCTACCTCGAGCCCGACCTGCGCCGCGCGCTCGCGTCCTGACGCTCGGCGCGGGCCCGGTCGGGGTCGACGAGCATGTGCACGAGCGGCGGCTCGACGAGCCAGCGCGTCGCGGCGACCACGGGCGGAGACGCGAGCAGGAGCGTCATCGCGACCGCGATCAGCGGGAGGACGACGGCGACGAAGGGCTCGGTTCCCCAGAAGTCCGGCCAGTCGAGGTGCCTCACGCAGTTGATGAGGACCGCGTGGAGGAGGTAGACGTACATCGTCTGCTGCCCCACGAAGGTCCACCACTGTCGTGTCGCCGGGGCGAGGGCGAGGACGGCCACCGTCCCGACGGCCCCGGTCGCGAGCACGAGCACGCGGACCGCGATCCCCCCGGCGGGAGACAGGCCCATGGCGTCGTAGCTCAGGTCGAGCGTGAACAGCCCCTTCCTGAGGTCGTCACGCAGCAGGACGACCGCGGCCAGGCCCGCGACGAGGACCGCTGCACCGAGCCAACGTGCGGTGCGTGCGCGCAGGAGCGCGAGGTGGTGGGGCTTGACCACCATCCCCGCGACGAAGAACGGCAGGAACGAGAAGAAGCGCGCGAGCGTCATCGTCTGGTTCAGGTTGTCCATCAGCGGCATGAGGACGGCCAGCAGGATCGCGGTCAGGAGGGGCCAGCGCAGGATCTGCAGGACCGGGGTGACGAGACGCCACATCGCGAGGGCGAGCAGGAACCACAGCGTCCAGGTCGGCTTGAGGTACTGCACGGGGAAGTCGCCGTCGACCGTGACGAAGCGGATGAGCGCGTGGACCGTCTGGAAGATCACATACGGGATGAGCAGGCCGCTGACGATGCGCGCGACCTGGTGGGGAGCCCCGCGGTACGAGCGTGCGAGGTAGCCGCTGACGAAGACGAAGGCCGGCATGTGGAAGCTGTAGATCCACACCGAGAGCACCTTCGCGAAGGGTCCCGGTACCTGCGACAGGAGATGGCCCAGCACGACGAGCACGATGAGGATCGCGCGGGCGTTGTCGAGGACGAGGTCTCGACCCGCGGGCGTGCCGGGTGCAGCCGGGCCGGACGCAGCCGGGTTGCCCCCGACGGGCTCGCTGCTCGGCGTCGTCGGAGCGGGAGGAGGAGAGATCACCGGACGACGCTAGCAAGAGTCCAGCGCCCCTGCGCGCCGTCGTGCGGAGTTGCCGCCCACGAGCTGCCGACCGATGGTTGAGACATGGTCGACCCGCACCGCCGTCATTCTTCCGTACCTGCCAGCACCGCCGATGGGAGGGACATGATCCGTCGCCTCGAGCCGCCCGCCGTCACGGCGCCGGCCGCTCCCCGTGCACGGGCCGTGACCGTCCGGCGCGCGCTCGCCGCCCTCGTCGCGGCCGCCGTCTCCCTCCCCGCGGGCGCCGCCGTCGCGACCGCCCACGGCCCGGCTCCGGTCGGCTCGCAGGTCACCGCCTCGCGCGCAGAGACGTCGCTCTCGCTCAGCGTGAGCCACGACGTCGCGCGCAGGTACGAGGCCGTGTGGGCCACCGGCAGGGTGTCCGCAGCGGGAGCGGCCCTCCGCGACCGGAAGGTCACCGTCCAGGTCCGTCCCGCGACAGGCGGGTCGTGGACCTCGGTCGGCAGCGCGCGCACCAGCGCGACGGGACGCTACAGCGTCGCGCTGCGCGTGCCCGGGACGGTCCAGGTGCGCGCCAAGGTGGCGGCGACGGGCTCGACAGAGGCGGCCCGGTCGCAGGTGCGCGAGGTCGCGACCGTGACCTCCGACCGGACGCTCGGCGCTCGGCGGGCCGCGCTGGCCTCCCGCGCCGGAGACTGGACCTCAGGGACGAAGAAGCTGACCAAGAAGCAACGGACGGCGACCAGGCTCAAGGGGCTCAAGGCCGTGCGCTACCGCGCCGTCGAGAATGGGCTTCTCGTCGAGACGCGGACGACGAAGGAGACCCGCACGTGGCGCGTCGCGGGCAAGATCCTGACGGCCTACCGAGCTGCTGGCGGACCGAAGGGACGCTACGGCGTCCCCGTCGGTGACGCACGCTGCGGCCTGATGTCAGGTGGGTGCGTGCAGCGGTTCTCGCGCGGCGTCCTCTACTCGTCGTCGGCGAAGAAGAAGGCGACAGGCACGGGCGTGCGCGGGGCACGCGGTGAGGTCGCTGCGGCAGCCGCGTCGCAGCTGGGCTACGCCAGACGAACGACCAACTCGCAGGTGCAGCACACCAAGTTCAACTCCTGGATGGGCTCGACCCGGCCCTGGTGCTCGATCTTCATGTCGTGGTCCTTCGCAGCGAGCGGCCACCGCAGCACCGTGCCGCAGGCCACGAGCTACACGAAGTTCCGCGCGGAGGTGCGTCGCACGATGCCCACGGGACGCACACCCCAGGTCGGCGCGCTCGCGTTCCTGGACACCCGGCCACCGGCCGACGACAACCATGTCGCGCTCGTCGTCGCGCGCAAGGGCAAGAACGTCACGATCATCGAAGGCAACATGGGTGCCGGCTGGGGCAAGCGGGGTGTCGTCACCCGGACGATCCGCGCCTCGAGCGTCATCTTCTACGCCTACCCCTCGTACTGAGCCCCACCCCCGACGGGAGCGGCGCTGGCCGCACCCCCGAACCCCCGATTGCGAGCACATGCAGACACCTCGCCGCACACTCACGACCCTGGCCGCCGCCGTCGCGCTCACCCTTGCCGTACCGGGCGCCGCGCACGCAGCACCCGCCCCGAGCGTCGCCGTGGAGGTGGTCACCACCCCGGTGGTCGCCTCCCCGAAGGCGACCGCGCGGTCGGCGTCGCGGGTCTCCCTCAAGGCGAGCCAGTCGTCCGTGCGCAAGGGTGAGCTGGTGTGGCTCTCGGGCAAGGTCACCGGCGCGAAGCCGCACGGCCGCAAGATCGTCGTCGAGCGCCGCAAGGCAGGCGGCGCATGGAAGAGGTACACGACCGCGACGACGAGCCGCGCCGGCTCGTTCTCCCAGTCCGTCCGTCCTACCGGCGTCTACCAGTACCGTGCGCGCGTCGCGGCGACGAGCAAGGCGACCGCGGCAGCGAGCCCCGCGCTCACGGTGACGTTCTCGAAGGGGAAGCGGACGCTCGCACAGCGTGCCGCGGTGATCGGTTCCGCGCGGCTGGGCGCGCCGGCCGCTGGCGTCGCAGCCCTCACCGGGTCCCAGGCTCGGGCGACCCGGGCCACGAAGGTCACCCGCGTGCAGCACCGTCAGTACGCGAAGGGCATGCTCGTCACCGTGGAGCGCGGCTCGACCGTGCGTACCTGGCTCGTCGCCGGCAAGATCCTCACGGCCTACCGCGCTCAGGGTGGTCCCACCGGGAGGCTCGGTGTCCCGGTCGCCGACCCGAAGTGCGGGCTCGTCGACAAGGGGTGCGTCCAGAGGTTCAGCCGCGGCACCGTCTACTCGAGCAAGGCCCACGCCCGGGCGACGGTGACCACCGTGACCGGGGCCGAGGGAGAAGTCGTGGCCGCCGCCCGGTCCCACGTGGGTTACCGGAAGAAGTACGCGAAGCAGAGCGTGCAGCACACGAAGTTCAACACGTGGATGGGCTCGACCGGCGCGTGGTGCAGCTTCTACCAGTCGTGGGCTTCGGCGGCGGCGGGCAGGGGATCGACCATTCCCAAGATCGCGAAGTTCTCCACGTTCCGTGACACGGTCAGGTCGCGCATGAAGACGGGCTCGAAGCCCAAGGTCGGTGCGCTCGTCTTCTTCAACACGTACCCGCCGGCGGGGGTCGCGACCCACGTCGGCCTCGTCACCGCGGTCAAGCCCGGGAAGATCACCGTCATCGACGGGAACACCCTCGGCAACCTGCCCGCCGGCACCCGCGGGGTCCTCGAGCGGACCTGGCCCGAGTCGCGCGCGCTGTACTACGCGTACCCCTCGTACTGAGCCGGCCGGCCCAGGGCGGCGCCTTGCCGATCAGGTCGGGGTTCCGCCTGTGGTCAGGCGGGACGTGTCGTGGGTCGTGTGCGCGCCGCGGAGCAGGCCGTTCCAGAACCCGGCGCCCCACGCGAGGTGCACGGACGGGAAGACGACGAGAGACCTGAGCCGGTCACCGAGCGTGCGTCCGCCTGCAGGGCTCGCGACGACCGCGAGCAGCGCGATCACGTAGAGCGCCGCACCGGCCCCGAGCGCCGCGCTGATCCAGGGCCACGCGCCGCCGAGGCTCGCGAGGCCCGTGACCGCGCCGACGACGACGGTCAGCGCGAGCCAGGCGACGAGCGCGGGCGGCACGAAGTAGCGCAGCCCGTTGCGCGACCCGAGGCGTCGAGCGAGCTCGCCGCGCCACGACCCGGTCGCGAAGAACTGGCGGACGAGCTGGCCCCACGTCTCGCGGGGACGGTAGGTCACGGCGAGGCGCGGGTCGAACCACACCGTGTAGCCCGCTGCACGGATGCGCAGGTTGAGCTCCCAGTCCTCACCGCGCCGCACAGACTCGTCGTACAGGCCGACCTCGTCGAGCACCGCGCGGCGGAACACGCCGAGGTAGGCGGACTCCGACGGGCCTTCGTCGCCGCCCACGTGGTAGCTCGGGCCGCCGAGACCGAAGCGGCTCGTGTACGTGCGCGCGACCGCGCTCTGGAACGGCGAGAGGCCCTCCGCCTTCATGACACCGCCGACGTTCGCCGCGCGGGTGCGGGCGAGCGTCTCGAGCGCCTGCCGCGTGTAACCCTCCGGCAGCACGGAGTGCGCGTCCACGCGGACGACCGTGGGGTACCTGCTCGCCCGGATCGCCAGGTTGAGGCCCACGGGGATGTGCGTCCGGGGGTTGTCGACGAGGACGACACGATCGTCGTCGGCGGCGATGCGCCGGGCGAGCTCGGTCGTCCCGTCGTTCGACGGGCCGAGCGCGAGCACCACCTCGCACGGCTCGGACGTCTCCTGCTCGAGGATCGAGCGCACCGCCGCCTCGAGGTACCGCACCTCGTTGAGGACCGGCATGACGTAGCTGACTCCGGCCCCGGGAGGGGGGACATCGGCGGGGCGGGACGCGGGCGCAAGGGAGGACATGGTGCCTTCTGGTCGGGAGCGGCGATGTGCTGCCCCGATGATGGCAGATCCGCCGGGAACCCGGCTGATAGCGTTCCAGCCGTGCTCCGATTCACGTTCGCCCGCGGGAACGTCCGCAAGCTGTTGTCCCTCCCGGCCTACGGCGCGGGGCACCTCGCGAGCCGCGTGATCCGTCGGGACCCGAAGCTGTGGGCCTTCGCGAGCGGCATCGGCGTCGGTGAGGGTGCCCGCGTCCTGCTCGAGCACGTGCGTCGCGTGGACCCGGACGTGCGGGTCGTGTGGGTCGCGCGCCACGAGCGCGACGTCGCGGACGCGCGGCGCCTCGGCATCGAGGCGGTGCTCAGGTCGAGCCGCGAGGGCCTCCTCACGACCCTGCGTGCGGGCGTGCTCGTCGTCACGCACGGGTTCGGCGACGTCAACCGGTTCGGTACGAGCGGCGCGCTCGTCGTCCAGCTGTGGCACGGCGTCCCGTTCAAGAGCCTCCACCTGGACTCTCCCGAGGCGCTGCGGCTGCCCGGCCCGCTGGGCGCCGTCCCGGGCGCGCGAGCGCTCATCCGGTTCGCCTACCGCTGGGCGTCCCGGGGCATCGGGATCTTCGCGGTGGCGTCGGTCGAGTCGGGCCGTCGCCTGCGCAGCGCGTTCGGGCTGCGCAGCGACCAGGTTGCGGTGACGGGCGACCCGCGCGACGACGTCCTGCTCGCCGGGGCCCCGGACGAGCTTGCGCTCGCGGCGCGCAGCAGGCTCGCCGACCTGCTCGGCGACGAGCGCCTCGAGGACCGTCGCACGCTCCTGTACGCGCCGACGTGGCGCGACGGCGCCCCCGACCCTGCGGTCCCGTCGACCGACGAGTGGGCGCGGATCGCGGCCTACCTCGACGAGACCGACTCGCTCCTGCTCGTGCGCTCGCACCCGCTCGGTGCTGGCAGCTACGCGGCCGCCTCCGAGCTCACCGACAGGGTCCTCATGCTCGGGGCCGACGTCCAGACGGACGTGACCCCGGTGCTGCCTGCCGTCGACGTCCTCGTGACCGACTACTCGTCGATCGCGATCGACTTCGCGCTGCTCGGGCGGCCCGTCCTGTTCCTCGCGCCCGACGCCGAGGAGTACGTCGCGCGACGCGGCACGTACGAGCCGTACGCGCAGCTCTCGGGCGGCAGCGACGTGCCGACGTGGGACGAGCTCCTCGCCCTGCTCGCCCGCGCCGACGCGGACGACGCGACGCACGACGCGCTCGTCGCGCACGCCCGCGCGCTCGCGCTCCGCTTCCACGACCTTCCCGACGGCCAGGCCGCCGCACGCGTGTACGACGAGGTGCGGCGTCGGCTCGCGGGCCTTGCGTCCGAGCGCCTGCTGACCGGCGCCGAGCCGAGGCCGGAGCCCGAGGCGCGCCCCGACGACGGCGTCGTGGTCGACACGGTCGACGTCCGGCTCCCGGGCGAGGGGCTGCTCGACGCGACGGCGGACGGACCGGTCCTCGAGCTGGGCGGCGCCGTGGCGGAGGGCGCACCGTCGACCGTCGAGGTCGTCGGAAGCCGCTGGCGCGCCTCGGCACCTGTCACGGTCGAGGGCGAACGGTGGTGGGTGCACGTCCCGCTGCTCTCGTCGCGGTGGGGCGGTCCCGCGCTGCCGCCGCCATCGGGCGCCTACCGGGTCGCCGTGGCGCGCGACGGCCACGGGCCTGCCGCGCCCCGCCCGCACGGCCACCTCGTGCCACGGACGCGGCTCGTCGCCGGCCTGTTCAGCGCGACCCTCCGCACGGAGAGCGGTCAGCTCGTGCTGCACCTCGCCCCACCGTTGCGCGACGACGAGCGCGGCACCCTCGCGCAGGCCCGCTGGGAGGCCTGGTACCGTCGCGACGCAGGCCCCGCGGCGGCTGCGGGACCGTCCGTGTTCTTCGAGAGCTTCTCCGGGCGCAACGCGTCCTGCAACCCGCGCGGGATCGACCGAGCGCTCGCCCGCGAGCTTCCCGACGTCACCCGGTACTGGTCGGTCGTGGACGCCTCGGTCGAGGTGCCGCCCGGCGCGGTCGCGGTCGTCGAGGGCAGCCGGGAGTGGTGGGCGGCACGCTCGCGCGCGCAGGTCCTGGTCGTCAACGACTGGTTGCGCAAGCGGTTCCGCGCCCGGCCCGGGCAAACGGTCCTCCAGACGTGGCACGGAACGCCGCTCAAGCGCATCGCGCTCATGCGACCGGGCCTGCGCCCGGCCGCGGCGGTCGCGACGTGGCGCGAGAGCGGCCGCTGGGACGTGCTCCTCGCGCAGAACCCGTTCGCGGTGCGGATGCTGCGCCGCTCGTACGCGTTCCGCGGGAAGGTCTGGCAGGACGGATACCCGCGCAACGACGTCCTGAGCGACGGCGCGGGCGTGCGCGAGGCCGTGCGCGAGCGGCTGGGCCTCGCGGACGACGTCACGGCGGTGCTCTACGCCCCGACGTGGCGCGACGACCGCCTCGACCAGGTCGACCACCTCGACGTCGCGCGTCTCGCCCGTACGCTCGGCCCGCGCTTCGTGATCCTCGTGCGCGGGCACGCTCGCACGCTCGCCGAGGCTGACGACGTCCTCGCCGACGGCGTCCTGGACGTGTCGACGTACCCCGAGATCTCCGAGCTCTTCCTCGCGTCCGACGCTCTCGTGACGGACTACTCCTCGGTCATGTTCGACTTCTGCGTCACGGGCCGCCCGATGCTCTTCTTCGTCCCTGACCTCGCCGACTATCGTGACCGTCTCCGCGGGTTCACGTTCGACCTCCTACCCGTCGCGCCGGGCCCCGTCGTGGAGGACGCCGACGCGCTCGCGGACCACCTCCGTGACCTGCCGCGGGTCGCCCGCGACCACGCCGACCGGTACGACGCGTGGCGGAGCCGCTTCGCCCCGCGTGACGACGGTCTGGCCGGCGAGCGGGTCGTGCGCCGGCTGCGCGCCGAAGGGCGGTTGCGGCCGTGACGGCCGTTCCGGCCCACGCGGGCCCTGCGCGTGCCGACGCCCCGACGCCGAGCGTCGTCGTCGACGTGCCCGTCCCGCGGGTGCGGCGGGAGGACGCTCGCGCGTGGCTCCCGCTCGTCGAGACGGTCGCGCGCAGCGTGCCGACCGTCCTCGTCGCGCGCGACGCGCGGGCCGCGCGGGACCTGCGGCGGCTCACGTCGCTGCGCGTGGTACGGGCCCGGACGACCGACGAGCTCACGGCTGTCTACGACGTGCTCGGTGCCGCCGTCGTGCTGCACCCGCTGACCGCACGCCGCACGTTCCAGGCGTTGTCCTACCGGCGTGCCCTGCACGTCTACCTCGGGTCGCCCGAGGCGGCGGGGGAGGACGGGACGTCGCGGCTGCTCGTCGCCTTCGACCGGGTCCTCGTGCACGACGACGCCCAGGTGCGCCGCGTCCTGGGTGACCTCCCGGCGATCGATCGGCACCGCGTGGCCACCGTCTCGGCGCGATCGGTCGCGGACGAGGTCGCGCGGGTCGTCGCCGACCGGGAGGTGCTGCTCCGTTCGGCGCCCGACCTGCCCGAGCCCGCCCGCACGGCGGCAGCGCTGCGCGACGCCGGGGTTCGCGGCCGCGCGGTCGAGCTCGCGCTCGCCCTCGCGGAAGGGCCAGGGCGCCGCGCCCGGTCCGCGCTCGTGCGCGTGCGCTCGCGGGGTGCTGCCCCGCAGGTGCAGGCGGTCGACGGCCGCGCCGACGTCGTCCTCTACGTCGCGGACGACCCGGCACGGCTCTACCAGTCCGGCCAGTGGCTGCGGGTGCTCGAGGCCCTCGACGGCCTCGAGGTCGCGGTCGTCGCGCGGCACCCGGGGTCGGCGGCGGCGCTCCGCAGCGCCACGTCCCTCCCGGTCCACCTCGCCGTCAGCACGGCCGCGCTGCGCACCGCATACCGGGAGCTGGGCACCCGCGTCGTGATGTACCCGAGCAACTCGGTGCGCAACGTCGACTCGCTGGGCGCACGCTCCGTGCGGCACGTCCACGTCGGCCACGGCGAGTCGGACAAGGCGTCGAGCGTCGCGCGGCAGTCCTTCGCGTACGACCTCGT
Source organism: Flavimobilis sp. BM9 (assembly GCF_058313055.1). Classification (NCBI taxonomy): domain Bacteria; kingdom Bacillati; phylum Actinomycetota; class Actinomycetes; order Micrococcales; family Jonesiaceae; genus Flavimobilis; species Flavimobilis sp. BM9. Next base: position 225,572 of record NZ_JBZEMO010000005.1, read on the forward strand.
GGTCGTCGCCGGTCAGGTGGCGATCGAGAGGTTCCGTCGGGGGCTGCTCGACGGCGACCGTCTGCCCCTGGTCGCGTGCGGGCGCCCCCAGCTCGACGTCCTGCCGGCGCCGACGCTCGACCGGGTGCCGGGCCGACGCACGGTGCTGTACGCCCCGACCTGGTTCGGCGAGAGCCAGGACAACAACTTCACGTCCCTCGACGTGCTCGGCGAGGCGATCGTGCGAGCGTGCGTCACCACGCCGGGGGTCCGTGCGGTCTACCGGCCGCACCCCCGGACGCTCGCGGCCCCGCCCGGGGCCGAGCGGGACGCGCACGAGCGCGTCCTGGCGGTCCTCCGTGAGGCGGGCGAGAGCGACCCGGGCGCGGGTCACGTGTGCTCGGTCGACGGCGACGTCACCGGCTTGTTCGACGCCGTCGACCTGGTCGTCGGGGACGTGTCCTCGGTGCTGATCGACGTCCTCGTCCTGCGGCCCGACGCCCCGGTCGTCGTCACGGACCGCCGCGGCGACCGCGCCGCGCTCGTCGCGCGCTCGCCCCTGGCCGGGGTCGTGCCGGTGCTCGAGCCCGGGAGCGGGGCGACCGTCAGCGCCGTGCTCGCAGAGCAGCTCGACCACGACCCGGCGCGGTCCGACCGCGAGCGGCTGCGCGACCGCTACGTCGCGTACCCGCCGGGGACGGCGACCGCGGCTCTCCAGGCGCTCCTTCTCGACGAGGTCCGCGCCTCCGGCAGCGCCGAGGAGCCAGGCGTCGCGGGCTAAGATCGTCAGCGCCGACATCGCCCGACCTGGAGCTCCTCACATGCGCGTCACCCTCCTTCGCCCGTCCACCTGCGGGGAGGTCGCACCGTGCTGACGCTCGACCTGTGGACCAGGCTCGTGCGCGGCGTCGTGACGGCGCTCGTCGCGACGGTCGCGGTCGCGACGTGGTCCGGCTCCGTCACCCCCGCGTGGGGCGCCGCCGTCCTGGTCGCCGGGGCCGTGGCGGTCGTCGTCGTGGCGCTGCGGGACCCGGTGGGTCTGAAGGCCCGCCCGCGCGGCGGCGCCGCGACGCTCGTCGTCGCCCGTACCGCGCTCGTGGTGCTCGGTGGAGGTCTCGTCGTCGACGAGGTCGGGACGTCCCTGACCGCGTCGCTCGTGGCCGTCGCGGTGCTCGTCGTCGGTGCGGAGCCGCTCGTGCTGCGGGTCGCGCGCGCCCGCCGTCCCTGGGCGGCGCACCTGCCGGGCGTCCCGGACACGACGTCGCGCGGCTGGGGTCTCGTCTGGCTGCTCCCCTCGAGCCTCGTCGGGCCGCTCGCCGCAGCGGCGGTCGTTCTCGGTGCCCCGGGCGCGACGTGGTGGGCCGCGACGCTCCTCGGCATGGTGCACGTCGTGGCGCTCACGGTGCGCGGCGTCGTGACGCAGGTGCGCAGCCCGCGGCTGCGTCGTGCGGTCCTGCGCGCCGTGCGGAAGTACGACCCGGAGTTCATCGTCTACACCTCCCGGCCCGACGACGCGTCGTACCAGGTGAAGATGTGGCTGCCGTACCTCGAGCGGACGGGCCGACGCTACGTCGTCGTCGCGTGGACGCCCGAGGCCGCGGGGCCGCTCGCGGAGCTGACGACCGCACCGGTCGTCGTACGCGCGTCGAACAAGGACCTCGACGGCATGCTGAGCCAGAGCCTCGGCGCCGTGTTCTACGTCAACGCGAGCTCGGGCAACAACGCGATGGTCCGCTACAGCCAGCTCACGCACGTCTACCTCGGTCACGGCGACTCGGACAAGCCGCCGTCCTACAACCCGACCCACGCCATGTACGACCAGGTGTTCGCGGCGGGCCAGGGCGCGATCGACCGCTACCCGGCGCACGGTGTCCACATCTCGCCCGAGCGGTTCGTCGTCGTGGGTCGCCCCCAGGTCGAGGACATCGACGTGATCGACCCGCACGCGGCGACCCGCGGTGGCACCCCGACCGTGCTCTACGCGCCGACCTGGCGGGGCCACGTCGCGGAGACCGCGCTGCAGTCCCTGCACCTCGGTGAGCGCATCGTCGCTGCGCTCCTCGAGCGCGGCGCGCGCGTGGTCTTCCGCCCGCACCCGTTCAGCTACGCCTTCCCGGAGGACGCGGCGACCATCGAGCGCGTGCACACCATGCTCGCCGCGCACCGCCAGACGACCGGCACCGAGCACCTGTGGGGTTCCGCCGCGGAGAAGGAGCGCTCGATCGTCGAGTGCATCAACGAGTCGGACGCGATGGTCTCCGACGTCTCGTCGGTCGTGTCGGACTACCTCTTCTCCCGCAAGCCGTTCGCGATGATGGCGATCTCGGCACCGGTCGACCGGTTCGTCGACGAGTACCCGGTGGCTCGCGGCGCCTACGTGGTCGACGCCGAGCTCGAGGGGCTCGGGGCTGCGCTCGACGCGATGCTCGGTCAGGACCCGCTCGCGGAGCAGCGCACGTCGGTGCGCAACTACTACCTGGGCGACTTCGAGCCTGAGGGCTACGCGGACCACTTCGTGCAGGCGGCCTCGCGAGCGATCGACAACCGGGTCGGCGCGTCGCGGGGCGACGAGCGCGACGAGGAGCCGAACGACACCGACGACGCTGCCGCCGACGACGCCGAGGCGGGGGTGGCAGCCGAGGCCGCGACGCCGCAGAACGAGTTCGTGGCGCGTGTGCGCGGGATCCTCACGCGGCCGAGCACCAAGCGAGCGGTCGACCCGGTGCGCAACGTCGTGCTCGCGGCGCTCGCTGCCTGGCTCCTGCTCGTGGACGCCCCCGTCGCTGTCGTGCTCGTCGCCGCGCTGCTCGCGGCCACCGCGATCCTCGAACGTCCTGTGACCGGTCTCGTCACGGACGTCCCGTTGCGGCGCTCCGTGGGGGCCGACGCCGGTGCGTGGGTCGTCCTGCTCGCGGCTGCGGCGCACCAGGTCGAGGCTGGCGCGCCCGCAGCCTGGGGCATCGCGCTCGCCGCGCTCGCCGCAGCGACCGGCGCGGAGACGCTCGCGCTGCAGCTCTGGCGCGGCGCGGACGCCAAGAACCTCCCCGGGATGCGCGTGGACATGCAGCAGGCGCCGGCGAGCTCCGCTGCCGCGGTCGTGCTCGCGGTGGTCGCTGCGCTCGTAGCGACGTTCGCCTCGGTCGTCGCCGCTCCGCTCGACGGGACGACGGGCTGGCTCGTCCTCGCCCTGGGCGTCGCTGCGGCGGCCTCGGCCGTCGTCGCGTTCGTCGCGGCCGCGCTCCAGGCGTTCCGCAGCCGGGCCGACGGCGAGCAGCTGCGCGAGCTCGTCATCGCGTACGCGCCGCAGTTCGCGGTCTACTTCGCCTCCAACGGTGGGGCGCGCTACCAGTACGGGATGTGGGAGGACTACTTCCGCCGGATCGACCGGAAGTACGTCGTCGTCACGCGCACGCCCGCGATGGCCCGCCAGATCGCCGAGCTGACGGACGCGCCCGTGATCTACCGGCAGACCCTGCGCAGCCTCGACGACGTCGACGTGCCGAGCCTGTCGACCGTGTTCTACGTGAACAACGCGACGCGCAACACGCACATGGTCGAGCGCCCGGAGCTGACGAACGTCTGGCTCAACCACGGCGACTCCGAGAAGCCGGCGTGCTTCAACCCCGTCCACGGGATCTACCACTACATCTTCGCCGCAGGTCAGGCCGGCATCGACCGGTACGCCCGCCACGGGGTGAGCATCCCGCGCGAGAAGTTCATGATCGTCGGGCGGCCCCAGGTCGAGCTGATCTCGGCCGCACGCGGGCCGGTCGCCGGGCTGAGCGACCGCACCGTGCTGTACGCGCCGACGTGGGTCGGCCCGTACAAGGACACCGAGGTGTACTCGCTCCCTGTGGGGGAGGAGCTCGTCCGCCGCCTCCTGCAGCGCGACGTCCGCGTGATCTTCCGTGCGCACCCGCTCAACTACGGGCAGGACGAGGGGCGGGCGCTCGTCGCCAAGGTCCAGCAGATCCTCGCGCAGGACGCGCGCGAGACCGGTCGCGAGCACCTCTGGGGGCCTGCGGCCGAGGAGGACATGTCCGTCGAGGACTGCTTCAACGCGTCGGACGCCATGGTCTGCGACGTGTCCGCGGTCGTGTCGGACTACCTGAAGTCGGGCAAGCCGATGGCGATCATGTCGATGGACCGCACGGTCGAGCAGATCGTCGAGGAGGTGCCCGCCGCCCGAGCCGCGTACATCGTGCCCGGCGACCTCGCCGGTCTCGACGAGCGGCTCGACGAGCTGCTCGGCGAGGACCCGCTCGCGGGTGCGCGCACCGAGATGATGAAGTACTACCTCGGCGACTTCCCCGACGGCGACTATGCGTCCGGGTTCCTCGAGGCAGCACGTATGCTCATCGACCGGGGCCGTCGCCGATCCTGACCGGCGCGCCTCGACCCACGCCACCGTGCTGCCCCAGCCTGCCCGTCTTGCCCCAGCCCGCTGGACATCGTCCTGCTCAGAAAGGTCGCGACGACCCATGACCCGATCGATCGTCTCCCGCTCCGCGCGACGCGCCGCCCGCACGATCCTCGGCCGGTGGATGCCTGACCGTTTCGGTCCGGGCAGGTACCGGTCGATCGCCGACGAGTACCGCGTGAGCGACCTCGCGGTCGAGGACGGCAAGGTCCCGCTCGTGTGGTGGCCCGTGGCCCCCAACTTCGGTGACCTCCTGTCCCCGTGGCTCATCGAGAAGATGACGGGCATCCCTGCGGGCAAGCCGCGACCTGGTGGCCCCAGCTACGTCTCGATCGGCTCGGTCATCAAGCGTGCGCTCCCGGGGTCGCTCGTGTGGGGCACCGGCATGTTCGGCCAGGAGGCCGAGACGGAGCTCCAGCCCGACGCGACCTACCTCGCCGTCCGCGGGCCGCTCACCCGCGCGCGCCTCCTGAGCCACGGCATGTCGTGCCCCGAGGTGTACGGGGACCCTGCGCTGCTCGCGCCGCTGTACTACTACCCCGAGGTCAAGAAGACCCACGAGATCGGCGTGATCGTGCGCTGGTCCGAGCGCAAGTGGCAGAAGGTCGAGCCCGGTCCTGGCGTCCGGCTCATCGACTTCGGCACCGACCGGATCGAGGAGACGATCGACGCGATCCTCTCCTGCAAGCGTGTCGTGACCTCGTCGCTGCACGGCCTCATCGTCGCGGACGCGTACGGCATCCCCAGCGCCTGGCTCGCGTCCACCACGCCGAAGGGGCGGGACTTCAAGTTCCACGACTACAACCTGTCGGTCAACAAGCACCGCACCCCGAAGAAGTACGACCTCGCGGCACACCCGCTGACCGTCGAGCAGCTCGACAAGGTCTTCGACTTCGACGGTCGCGCTATCGAGTTCAACTACCGGCGTCTCCTCGACGCGTGCCCGTTCCTCGAGCGCGTCTGACACGGGCGGGAGCGGCGCTCTCGCGGGTGCTTTCCGATAGTCTGCCGTGGTGACCGCACCGGTCAGCACCGACGACGGATGACGAGGAAGTTGATGGTTCAGGTAGCGATTCTTGCGGCTGGCATGGGGACGCGTCTCGGCAAGCCGTTCCCGAAGTCGCTCACGCCGCTGCGCGACGGGCGCAGCATCATGGCGCAGCAGCTCGAGAACATCAGCGTCGGCTTCGGCGACGCGCAGGTGTACATCGTCGTCGGCTTCAAGCTCGAGATGATCATGGAGGCGCACCCGCGCGCCCTGTTCGTCTACAACGAGGAGTTCGACCGCACCAACACGTCGAAGTCGCTGCTGCGCGTCCTGCGTGCGTCGGGCCCCGGCGGTGTCATCTGGATGAACGGCGACGTCGTCTTCGACCCGCGGATCTTCGAGCGCTTCGCACCGCTCATCGAGGCCGACACGTCGGTCATCGCGGTCAACACCTCGACCGTCGCCGAGGAAGAGGTCAAGTACACGGTCGACGCCGACGGTCACGTCAAGCTGCTCTCGAAGCAGATCCCGACGGACGAGGCGCTCGGCGAGTCGGTCGGCATCAACTACGTCGCCGCGAAGGACAAGGAGACCCTGATCCGTCGCCTCGAGGAGGTCGGCGAGCAGGACTACTTCGAGCGGGGCATCGAGGTGGCGATCGAGAAGGACGGGATGGTCGTCGAGGCGATCGACATCTCCGACCTCTACGCGGTCGAGGTGGACTTCGCCGAGGACCTGGCCCGGGCGAACGAGCACGTCCCTGAGTGACGGGTCTCGACGACCGCTGACCTGACGCCGCGCACCCCTGGGGTGCGCGGCGTCAGTCGTCGGTGCCCGCGGTGCGCGTGGCGGGGACGGGCATGGCCGGGATGCGGCGGCGCGTCGTCACGTGAGCGAGGCCTCGTCGCGTGTGCAGCTCGAACGTGAGGTCGCCGTGATCGATGGTCACGGGCAGCTCGGCGGCGAGGACGGGCGAGACTGCGAGCGGCGTCCCCGAGGGGTCCGTGAGCGCCGTCGTCGGTGCGGCGTCGAACGGGTTGCGCTCGACCGCCTCCGCGCGGGTCAGGCGTGCGCGCAGGTCGGCGATCGGGACGGCCGTCTCGCCGGGGTGCTCGCGATTCTCACCTGAGCAGGTGAGGAGGAGCGCGTCCGGGGACGTGCCCAGTGCGAGGAGCAGGGGCGGTGCGGGCACGAGGACGCGCACTGTCGAGCGGGGGCCTGGGCGCAGAGGGTCCACCAGGAGGGCCGCCGTGGCCTCGTCGACACGTACGCGCACCCAGCGCTGCGCGACCTGCGCCTCGATGACCCAGGTGCCGTCGCCCAGCGGCGGGAGACGCCACGCGCCGTCCCGAGGTGCTGCGGCTGTCTGGACGTCGGTGTTCCGTGCACGCACGGCCGTCACGGCTCCGGGCCCGCCCGTCGGACGGACCTCGAGGGTCGCACCGTCGGGGGTGCTGTGCGCGGAGACGAGCGTCGCAGGTGCGTCGAAGAACCTCAGCCCGAGCCCGTCAGGGAGCTCCTTGGCGGTCGTGAGCGCTGCGACGCGCGCGGGTGTGCCGGGCAGGAGCGTGCTCGGGCGGTGCGAGGCGCCCGAGCCCGGGGCGACGGCGAGGGGGGCGGTGCGCGACCACTCGCCGACGCGGACCTCGACCGTCAGGTCGACGTCCGGCGGTGTCGGACCCTGCGCTGCCGCCGCGGGGTCGATCTGTGCGCGCACCCCGAGCGTCGTGCCGCGGGGAGCGCGGGCGCCGCCCGTGCGCACCGACGGGTCCACGGAGGCGGGGAACCGGTGCGCCCGGCCGTCGGGCTCGGTCGCGACGACCGTGCACACGACGTCGTCGGCCGGCACGTGGACGCCGTGGACCCGTGCAGCGAGCTCGACGTCGAGCGAGCCGTCCGGGCGCCACCGGGTGCGCAGCACCCGTGCGGACAGTCGCGACTCGTGGACGGACACGGCCCGCAGGTCGTCGGGGAGATCAGGTGCGTCCGTCGCGACCGGGCGGGCCGGCAGGCGCGCGACGCCTCCGTCGAGCACCGCGAGGACGGGTGCGGCGCCCGGGGCGACGAGACCGCCCAGAGCCTCCCAGTCGCCGTGGGCCACGAGCCAGGCGGCGACCGTGTGCGGGGCGTTGACACGGTCGAGCGCGCCGCTCTCGCGGGCGGGCTCGAGGTACGTCGTGACGGTGCGGCGCAGGACGTCGCGGTACTCGTCCGAGGCCTCCACCGCGAGACGGTGGTAGAGCGGCAGGTCGAGGTCCAGGACCCGTGCGAGCCAGAGCCTGCGCTCGAGCTCGGTGCCCTCCGACGTGAGGAGCTGCCAGGCGTCGTCCTTGGCCTGCGCGCGGTCGAGCAGGTTCTGGAGGTCGGCCTTCTGCTGCGAGGTGCCGGTCGCGTTCTGCCGCCAGAGGTACGTGTCGTCGGTGAGCACGTCGAACCGCGCGCCGTGCAGGTAGGCACGCAGCATCGGCACGTGGTCCTCGTAGACGACCCCCTCGGGGAAGCCGCCGACCTGCCGGTCCCAGAACTCGCGGCGGTAGAGCCGGTCGCACGCGAGGACGTCGAGCATCGCGTCCGGGCACGTCTCGAGCGTCGCGCCGTCCATGGGGCGGGCGTGCGCGGCGCGCACCCAGTGCGGCCGCCACTCTCGCTCGCTGTGGAACCTGCGCACGGCGCCGACCACGAAGTCCGAGCCTGTGCGCTCGAGCGTGTCGACCATCAGCTCGTACGCGTGGGCCGGGATCAGGTCGTCCGCATCCATGAACGTCACGTAGCGGCCGGTCGCGTGCCGCAGCGCGAGGTTGCGCGCCGCACCCGGCCCGCTGTGGGGCTGGTGGAGGACGGTGAGGCGGGCGTCTGCGGCCGCGGCCCGCGCGAGGATCTGTGCGGACCCGTCCTGCGAGCCGTCGTCTACGAGGACGACCTGCAGGTCGGTCAGGGTCTGTGCGCGCAGGCTCGCGAGGGCGTCGTCGAGGTAGTCGGCCGCGTCGTGGACCGGGACCACGACGCTCAGCGTCGGCGCCGCGCGCCGGGTGCGGCCGAGGAGCCTGCCGAGCTGCCCCCGCAGGGTCATGTCAGACCTCGTCGGAGGTGCTCGTCCCGGACCCGTCCGCCTCGTTGCTCAGGGCGGCGTCCTCGCGGCGCACGTCGACGACGAGCCCGGTGATGGCGGACGTGATCACGTCGAGCGACGTGGTCGCGACCGCCTCGGCGGACAGGAGGGTGCCGGGCGGCTCCTCGCCGAACGCCTGCGTGCGCATCGGCGTGGCCGTGCGCTCCGGGTTGATGACGTTGACCTTGATGCCCTGCGCGGCCCACTCCTCGGAGAGCGCCTGGGTGAGGTTGACGACGGCGGACTTCGCGGACGAGTACAGCGCGTAGTTCTCACGGCCGCGCGTGTAGGACGACGAGGTGAAGAACAGCAGGTGGCCCTGCGTCTCCTTGAGGTACGGGTAGGCGGCCTTCGCGACCTGGACGGGCGCGACGTAGTTGACCTGGATCGACTCGACGACGTCCTCGTCGGACGCGTCGGCGAGGCGGCCCGTGCGCAGCACGCCCGCGGTCAGGACGACGGCGTCGATGCGCCCGTGCTCGCGCGCGGCCTCCGCGAACGCTGCGGCGATCTGGCTCGGGTCCTGGACGTGCACGCCCGTCGTCGAACGGCCGTGCGCGACGACGTTCGCGCCCGCGGCGGCGGCCAGCTGTGCGATCTCGGCACCGATGCCGTACGAGCCGCCGAGGACGACGATCGTCTTGCCGCGCAGGGCTGCGTCCCGCGACGCGCGGTCGGCGTGGCCCGGGGCGGCGTGGGACGCGAGCTGGAAGAGCTTGTCGGCGATCGAGAGGTCGACCGGGTGGGTGACCTTGAGGTTGTGCTCGGCACCAGGGACCGTCTTGATCGGCACCTCGGGGAGGTACTTCAGCACGACGCCGCAGTCGTCCGTCGCGGAGAAGCCCGGGTCCTCGTGCGCCTTGGCGTAGGCGGCCTTGAGGACGGAGAGGTGGAACGCCTGCGGCGTCTGCCCTCGGCGCAGCGTGCTGCGGTCCGGGATGGACGTGATGACGTCGTCCTCGTCGACGGCGACGATCGTGTCGGCCGAGGGGATCACGACGTCGACCGCCTGGTGAGTGTCGAGCGCAGCGACGCAGTCAGCGATGATGCGCTCGTCGATGAGCGGGCGGACCGCGTCGTGCAGGACGACCTTGCACTCCTCGTCACCGAGCGCGTCGAGCACGCGCCGCGTCGTCTCGTTGCGGGTCGAGCCTCCCTCGAGGATCCGGGTGAGCTTCTCGTACCGGCTGCCGAGGAGCGTGGCAGTCTGCTCCGACCAGCCAGGCGTGATCATGACGATCAGCTCGTCGATGTGCGGGGAGCCGTTGAGGGCGGCCACCGTGTGCTCGAGGATCGTCTTGCCCGCGACCTTGACCATCTGCTTCGGGACGTTGAGCCCCAGCCTGGCGCCGACACCTCCGGCGAGCACGACTCCAACGGTTCGCACCTGTGACCATCCTCCTCGAACGGGACGCGTGGGTGGGCCGCCCGACCGTGCGGTCGGGCTCTCGTGGCGGATCAGGGAGCGACGGCGTCGTGGACGACGGCACGACCTGGTCCGGGCGCCGTCCGTCAGTCTAGTGGCGCGCCCGTGCGTGGTCCTGGGGCGTGAGCGGCACCTGGGTGAAGATCTCGCAGACATCTGTGCTGGCTGTGCACGATTCACTGGCTGGACAACCGCGGGCTTGTAGGATGAAGCGCTGGTCGGTGCCTGGTCCTGGGCGCCGCCGCCCACCGTCCCCGCCGATCGGAGCGCAGTGCCAGGCACACCCTCGAGCCCGCCGTCGGTCACGCCCATGCTGTCCCAGGAAGAGGTCCTGGCCGACGCCGCGGCGCAGGCCGAGCTCCACGGCCTCCACCGCATGGGGGTGCGTCCGCCTCTCGGTCAGTACATCCGCTCGACGTGGGAGCGGCGACACTTCGTCCGCTCGCTCGCGACGTCGAAGGCGTACGCGGAGAACCAGAACACCTACCTCGGGCAGTTCTGGGCGCTGCTGAACCCCGCGCTCAACGCGGCCGTGTACGTGATCATCTTCGGGTTCCTCCTGGGGGCCCGGGGCGGCATCGACAACTCGATCGCGTTCATCGTCGTCGGCACGTTCATGTGGCGGTTCGTGAGCGACTCGGTCACGGGTGGCGCCAAGTCCGTCTCGAGCAACATGAACCTCGTGCGGTCGCTGCACTTCCCGCGGTCTGTGCTCCCGCTCTCGGCCGTGCTGTCCCAGCTCGCGTCGCTCCTGCCCGCGCTCGTCGTCATGGTGCTGTTCACGATCGCGTCGGGGTTCTTCCCGGACAACACCCCCGTCCCGATCACGTGGCGATGGTTGCTCATCATCCCGGCGACGCTCCTGATGTTCGTGTTCAACTCGGGTGTCGCGTTCATGGTGGCGCGCTGGAACGCGATCGTCCCGGACCTGGTCAACGTGCTGCCGTTCCTGCTGAGGCTCGGCATGTACGCCTCGGGCGTGATCTTCCCGGTGACGCACTACGTGAAGAACGCCGGCCCTGTCCTCCACGCCGTGCTCGAGTACCAGCCCTTCGCGGTCATGCTCAACCTCGCTCGGCAGGCGCTCCTCGACGAGCCCCAGATCCCGCTCGACGCGACGATGTGGATCGCCGCGGTGGTGTGGGCCGTGGCGACGTTCGTGGCGGGCTTCATCATCTTCTGGCGTGCGGAGGCGAGGTACGGACGTGAGTGACGTCAGCGCTGAGGAGATCGACTTCGAGGTCGACGCCGACGACCTGCCCGAGCATGCGGCGCAGACCGTGCTGGGCGCGCCGTCTGTCATCGTCGACGACCTGCACGTCCACTACCGGGTCTTCGGTGCGGGCAAGGCCGTCGCGCCGGGCAGCTCGTCGTCCGTCGCGCGGCGCCTGCTCGGGAAGGGACGCCAGGAGCAGAAGGGCATCCGCGAGGTCAAGGCCGTCCGCGGGGTCTCGTTCGTGGCGCGGCACGGTGAGTCGATCGGCATCGTCGGGACCAACGGGTCCGGGAAGTCGACACTGCTGCGCGCGCTCGCGGGCCTCATCCCGCCCGCAGGCGGCAACGTCTACGTCTCTGGCACGCCGTCGCTCCTCGGGGTCAACGCGGTCCTGATGAAGCAGCTGACGGGCGAGCGCAACATCATGATCGGCGGGCTGGCGCTGGGCTTGACGACGAAGGAGGTCCGGGCGAAGTTCGACGAGATCGTCGACTTCTCCGGGCTCGGCGACTTCGTCTACCTGCCGATGCGCGCTTACTCGGCGGGGATGTCAGCTCGTCTGCGGTTCGCCATCTCGACGGCGGCGACACCGGACATCCTGATGATCGACGAGGCCCTGGCGACGGGCGACGCAGCCTTCCGGCAGAAGAGCCGTGAGCGCATCGACGCGATCCGTGAGCAGGCGGGCACGATCTTCCTCGTCAGCCACTCGCTCGCCTCGGTGCGAGCGATGTGCAACCGCGTGATCTGGATCGACAAGGGCCTGATCCGGATGGACGGCGACGTCGACACGGTCACCGAGGCGTACCGCGAGTTCACCAAGGACCGCCCCAAGCGCTGAACCGCCGGGCTGGTCGTCGCGTCAGCCTGGGTCGATCGACGTGACCCAGGAGGCTGGCAGGCCGAGCAGCGAGCGCAGCCGGTCGGCCTTCTGCGTCACGCTGACCTTCGTACCGTTCGTCGTCGTCGCGGTGAGCGTCTTCATCTGCCCGCTCGAGTAGGTCGCAGTGACGGCGACGCTGACGATGTCCTTGACGCCGAAGATCGACTGCGCCTTCGCCTGGGTGAGCGTGCGGGTCCATGCCCGCATCGAGTTGCCCGTGGCGGCGAGGCTGTACGTGTCGGGGACGGACTTGAGGTAGCTGACCGTCGCAGACCAGACGTCCTCGCTGTTGGCGGTGCGGCCACCGCTCGAGGAGAAGTAGTAGGCGTTGACCAGGGTGCCTCCCGCCGTGAGGACCTGAGCGGACGTGGACGAGGTGACGGTCGCGTCGACGGCGGCGGTCCAGCGCTTGCCCCACTGGGCGTTCGTGCCCTCGCTCTCCTTCTTCCACCCGGTGAAGTTCTGGGACCGGGTGTCGTCGTAGACGTGGCAGTCGCACGTCGCCGAGCGGGCCTTCGCGGCGGCGGTCGAGGCGTAGTTGCGTCCGGCGATCACCTGCGCCTGGAGGGCTGCTGGCGTCCACGAGGACGGCATCTCGCCGAGGCCGTAGAGGTATTCGGTGTTGAGCAGCAGCTCGTTGACGATATTGAGGTGGCCGTTGATCACGCGGACGGTCATCCGGCCGTGCCGGTAGGTGCCGTGCGTGCCGGAGAGGCTCGCGACCGCCTGGGCGCCCGTGGCGGAGTAGTACCGGGTGCCCGTCCAGTGCAGCCGGAGCACGGACCGGTCGCCTGTCCAGCTCGCGCTCGGGTAGGTCGTCCCGCCCACGACGGCGACGGGGCGGCCGTCGACGACCTTGAGCGTGACCGGCGAGGACTTGTCCCCGGTCCGGAGCGTCGTGCCCTCGCCGCTGCGCAGGCGCCAGGACCCGGTGCTGACCGAGAAGGCCGTGGTTGCGGCGTCGGAGGCGCCGAACACCTGCACGGCGACCTCCTCGGGCGTCGTGGCGGTCGTGACCCTCGCCCCCGTGTAGTAGTGGCTGAGGATCTCGGCGGCGGTGCGACCCTCCTGTGCCATGCGGTAGGCCCCGTACTGCGACATTCCGATGCCGTGCCCGTACCCGGAGCCACTGATGGTGAACGAGGCTGGTGGGGCCTTCGGGGTCGTGCTGGTCGGCGGCTGGTTGCCGTCCTGCGGGGTGCCCCCGAGAGGCGCGGAGACGGTGACCTTGACGGTCTTGCTGCGCACCCCGAGCCCTGTCGTCGTCACGCGGTACGACGTCGTCGTGGCGGGCTTGACCGTGAAGGTCGCCTTGCCGGACGTGACCGCCGCGCGTGAGAGGGTGACCCATCCGGCCGTCGTCCTGTGCTGGAGCTGGACGACGCCCTTCGCGACGAGCCTGCCCTGCGCGCGGTAGGTCGCGGTGATCGTGCTCGCCTGGCCGGACGTGACCGTCGGTCGCGACGCCGTGACGGCGATCGCGGAGCGGACCGTGACCGTCCTGGTCGCGGAGCGGGTGTTGCCGCTCATGGTGACGAAGCGGTAGCGCGTCGTGACCTTCGGGTTGACGACGACGCTCACCTTCCCGTTCTTCGGCTTCACGGTGCGGACGTTCTTCCAGCCGCCGGTGGTCTTCGACTGCAAGCGCACGGAACAGCACGTGATGGGCTTCGTGCCCTGCCGGTAGGCGACCTTGAGGGTGACCTTGCCGCCCCGGTCCACCGTCGTCGCGCTCTGGGTCGCTGTGAGCGTGACCTTGGCTGCGGCGTCGGCCGCGGGGGCCGCGACGACCCCGAGGGTGCCGAGCAGCGCCGCGAGGACGACGGCGAGGGAGAGCCGGGAGCCCGGGCGGTGGCGTGGGGCGGTCGGCGGGGGAGCGGGGCGCATGGAGACAGTGTGCAGAATGGGCGGCGCTGATAAAAGACCGTGGCCCAAATTCACACCTGCCTCAGCAGTCACCCGGGGGTGCATCGTGGTCAAACCGGGCAGGCCGGGCGCGACAGGCTCTCGCGAAGGCGGTTCCTGGCCGAGGTCGGGCGCTCCCCGCGGACGGGCCGGGAGCGTGCCGCGGGCGCGCGATAGCCTTGGGGGACCCGTCCCACCCACCCTGGGGAGAAGAATGTCCACGTTCGACGAGGTTCCTGGCCGCTACAAGGTGCGTTCGCTCGCGCTCGCCGAGGCCGGGCGCCACCAGATCCGCCTCGCCGAGCACGAGATGCCCGGGCTCATGGCGCTGCGCGCCGAGTACGGGCCGAGCCAGCCGCTCGCGGGCGCCCGCATCGCCGGCTCCCTGCACATGACCGTCCAGACGGCCGTCCTCATCGAGACGCTCGTCGACCTCGGCGCGCAGGTGCGCTGGGCGTCGTGCAACATCTTCTCGACCCAGGACGAGGCCGCCGCGGCGATCGCCGTCGGCCGCGACGGCACCCCGGACGCGCCCGCGGGCGTGCCCGTCTTCGCGTGGAAGGGCGAGTCCCTCGAGGAGTACTGGGACTGCACCGAGCAGATCATGCTCTGGCCGACCGACGACGGCGGGCTGCAGGGCCCCAACATGATCCTCGACGACGGTGGTGACGCGACGATGCTCGTCCACCTCGGCGTGGACTACGAGGCCGAGGGCGGCGTTCCTGCCGACACCGCGGAGGGCGATCTCGACCACTCCCACGAGATGAACGTCGTGCGCGCCGTGCTGCGTCGCTCCCTCGAGACGGACCCGCAGCGCTGGACGCGGATCGCCCCGGCGATCGTCGGCGTCACCGAGGAGACGACGACGGGCGTGCACCGCCTGTACCACCTCGCCGAGAAGGGGGAGCTGCTCTTCCCCGCGATCAACGTCAACGACTCCGTGACCAAGTCGAAGTTCGACAACAAGTACGGCATCCGCCACTCGCTGCCGGACGGCATCAACCGCGCGACCGACGTCCTCATCGGCGGCAAGGTCGCGTTCGTGGCCGGCTACGGCGACGTCGGGAAGGGCGCCGCCGAGGCGTTCCGCGGGCAGGGCGCGCGCGTCATCGTCTCCGAGGTCGACCCGATCTGCGCGCTCCAAGCCGCGATGGACGGGTTCCAGGTCGCCCGCATCGAGGACGTCCTCGACCAGGCTGACTTCTTCATCACCACGACCGGCAACTTCGGTGTCATCACCGCCGAGCACATGGCGGCGATGAAGGACAAGGCGATCGTCGGCAACATCGGCCACTTCGACAACGAGATCGACATGGCCGGGCTCGCGCGCATCCCGGGCGTCACCCGCACCGAGATCAAGCCCCAGGTCCACGAGTGGACGTTCACCGACGGCCGCTCGATCATCGTCCTGTCTGAGGGCCGCCTGCTCAACCTCGGCAACGCGACCGGTCACCCGTCGTTCGTCATGAGCAACTCGTTCGCCAACCAGGTGATCGGGCAGATCGAGCTCTTCACGAAGGCGGACGGACCGGACGCGTACGCGACGGACGTGTTCCGGCTCCCGAAGGTCCTCGACGAGAAGGTCGCGAGGCTCCACCTCGACGCGCTCGGGGTGCGTCTGACCGAGCTCAGCCAGGCGCAGGCGGACTACCTCGGCGTCAAGGTCGAGGGCCCCTACAAGCCCGAGCACTACCGCTACTGACGCGAGCGCCGTCGCTGCAGCGCCGGAGCCCGGGCCTTCTCGGGGCCCGGGCTTCGCTCGTCCCTGCGCTCGCTCCGGCTCAGCTGAGCGGGTCCGGCACGCCGTACGGCAGCCGGTGGATCATCTCCTCCTGCTCGCGGGCGAGCGCCCGCGCCCGCTGCGCGGCAGCCCACTCGCGGTCCCGGCGCGCGGCGAGCACCGCCATGAGGAACGCCTCCGGGTGCGTGCCCCCGGGCGGCCCGGGAGCCACGAGCTCCTCGACCTCCGCCGCGAGCGACATGCCCAGCCGAGCCCGGGACTGCACCGCGAGCCTCGGGGCGCGGCCGAGGAACTGGCGCACGGCGAGCGCGAGGCCGTCAGGCAGGCGGCGGATGTCGGCCTGCGCCGCCCATCCGGCGAGCTCGGGCGGCATGACGATCGTCGCGTTGTCGACAGCCCCGCCGCGCGAGCGCACGGCGTGCGTGCCTGCGAGCAGGTCGCCGACGCGCTTGCCCGAGGGGTGCGCGAGCGACACGATCAGCGCGACCGCGCCCATCGTCAGCCAGACCTCGCCGACGCCGACGAGCGCACGGACGAGCGCGTGCCGCAGCCGTACCGGGCCGCCGTCGTCCCGCACCACGCGGATCCCCATGACGACCTTGCCGAGCGACGCGCCGCGGCTGAGGGTCTCGATCGTCGTCGGGATCACGACGAGGAGCAGCACCATCCCGGCGATCGCCACGATCGTCTCGGCGTACGGCGTCATGAGACCGTCGGCGAGCCCCACGATGACCACGCCCGCGACCGCGAGGAGGGCGAGGGCGACCATGTCGATCGCCGCGCCCACCGCTCTCGTCGCGAACGATGCAGGTCGAGCGTCGACGACGACGCCCTCGCCGATGATGATGCCCTCGCGCACGTGCTCCCCCGGCTGGTTCGTCGGACGTCGCCGCCCGTCAGCGGCGCACTCTCGATAGGGTAGCGCCCGTGGACCTGGACGCCTTCAGCGAGACGCACGCCCCCGAGTGGGACCGCCTGGCCGAGCTCACGCGACGGCGCGTGCTCGACGGTGCCGAGGCGGACGAGCTCGCACGGCTCTACCAGCTCACGGCGACGCACCTGTCGATGGTGCGCTCTGCCGCCCCGGACCCGGCGCTGATCTCGCGGCTCTCGACGCTCGTCTCGCGTGCCCGCGCGCGTATCGCCGGCGCGCACGAGCCCGCCTGGTCGGACGTCAAGCGGTTCGCGCTCGTCTCCGCTCCTGCCGCGCTGTACCGGATCAGGTACTGGACCTACGTCGTCACGGCCGTGTGCGTCGTCATCGGGGTCGTTGCCGGCGTCACCGCCGTCAACGACCCTGACGTGCTCGCCATCCTCGGCACCCCGTCTCAGCGCGCGAGCTACGTCGAGGAGCAGTTCGCGTCCTACTACGACCCGGGCATCGGGTTCGCGGGGCGCGTGTGGACCAACAACGCGTGGATCGCGGCGCAGTGCGTCGCGTTCGGGATCTCCGGGGTGTGGCCCGCGTTCGTCCTGTTCAACAACGCGGTCCAGGTGGGCGCGATGGGCGGCCTGATGGCCGAGGCCGGTCGCCTCGACATCTTCTTCTCGCTGATCCTGCCCCACGGTCTGCTCGAGCTGACGGCGGTCTT
This sequence comes from Flavimobilis sp. BM9, assembly GCF_058313055.1. Lineage (NCBI taxonomy): Bacteria > Bacillati > Actinomycetota > Actinomycetes > Micrococcales > Jonesiaceae > Flavimobilis > Flavimobilis sp. BM9. The sequence continues at coordinate 242,831 of NZ_JBZEMO010000005.1, forward strand.
CGTGGCCGGCGCGGCGGGCCTGCGGCTCTTCTGGACCGTCGTGTCGCCGGGGCGGAGACCGCGAGGTCTCGCGCTCGCTCAGGAGGGGCGTGCGCTGTTCACGGTCGCGGTGTCGCTCGTCGTCGTCCTGGGGGTCTCCGGCCTCATCGAGGGTTTCGTGACCGGCTCCGGGCTGTACTGGTGGCTCAAGATCGCGATCGGGGTCGTCGCGCTCGCCGCGTTCTGGACCTACGTGATCGTGCTCGGCCGTCGCGCCGTCGCGGACGGCGAGACCGGCGACCTCACCGAGGACCGCGCGGGAGCGGCGCTGCCCTACGCGTGACCAGCGCTGATGCTCGCACCTGATCGCGGTGCGGCGGCACGCGGCGCGTCAGAGGAAGAGGATGCCGATCGCCGGGAGCGCGACGGCGGCGAGCATGGAGACCGCGACGACGAGCGCGACGCGGCGCTGGTGCCGCTCGCGGGCGGCGGGGCTGGAGTACCTGCGCATCATGGCCCCAGTCTGCCAGGGACCGCGAGGCGAGCGTGCCACGGCCCCTGTCAGCGCCCCGTGCCAGGCCGCCGCCGCGTGCCACAGCCCCCGGCGGCCCGGAGCGTCAGAGCCGTCCGGCGGACTTGAGCGCCAGGTACAGGTCGGCGAGGGCGGGCGCGAGCGACTCGGGCACCTCGTGCAGGACCTCGGCGCCGTGCCGCCGCAGCACGACGGACGCTGCGGTCCGTTCGAGCTCGGTGCGCTCGACGGCCGCGGCGTCGAACAGCGCGGCTGAGTCGGTGCGGTCCGTGCGCAGCTCCTCGAGCTCCGGGTCCCGCACCGACGCGACGACGACGACGTGATCCTGCGCGAGACGTCCGAGCACCGGCAGGAGCCCCGACTCGACGGGGGCGGGGTCGGTCGTCGTCAGCAGGACGACGAGCGCGCGGTGGGACAGCCGCTGCCGGATCGCGCCGACGAGCGCGGGCCAGTCCGTCTCGAGCAGCTCGGGCTCGACGGGGGCGAGGGCGTCGGCGAGCGCGGGCATGAGGCGCGGTCCCTGCGCGCCCGCCACCCGGGCGCGGACGCGGCGGTCGAACGCCATGACCTCGACGCGGTCGCCTGCGCGGGACGCGAGCGCGGACAGCAGGAGGGTCGCCTCGATGCTCGCGTCGAGGCGCGGCTCGTCCCCGACACGCGCCGCGGACGTGCGGCCGGAGTCGATGACGACCATGACGCGACGGTCCCGCTCGGGCCGCCACGTGCGCACGACGACCTCGCTGCGCCGTGCCGTCGCACGCCAGTCGATCGAGCGGACGTCGTCGCCGATCACGTACTCGCGCAGGGAGTCGAACTCGGTCCCTTCACCGCGCACCTGGACCGCGGCCCGGCCGTCCATCTCGCGCAGCCGCGCGAGGCGCGACGGCAGGTGGCGGCGGGAGCGGAACGGCGGCAGGACGCGCAGCCGTGCGTCGACGGCACGGGTCGACTGACGTCCGGCGAGCCCGAGCGGGCCGATCGACCGGACGGTGACGCCAGCGGCGTCGCGGTCGCCGCGGCGCGTCGGGACGAGCAGCGTGCGCAGCCGGACCGACTCGCCCGCGGGCAGCCGGAAGGGGTGCACGGGCTCGACGGCGCCTGCCGAGGGCTGCCACGCGTCGCGCAGCCGCCCGCGCGCCGCGCGGCGCGATTCGTTGGTGAGCGTGACCGTGCACGTCGCATGCTCGTCGAGACGCACGGCGTCGGGTACCGCGCGGCGCACCGTGAGGCGCGGCGTCGGCACGGCGAGCAGCGCGTCGAGGACGCAGAGCGCGACGACGGCGAGCAGCCAGGCGACGACGGTCGAACCGTCCGGCCGCAGGACGACGGCGATCGCTCCGAGCGCGGCCAGCGCGACCGCACGGCCCGTCACGACCACGGGGCCTCCCGACGCGAGCGTGCGGCCAGGTGGAGCGAGGTCATCGCGGCACCGGGACGTTCGCGAGGACGGTCGACAGCACCGTCTCGGCGGTCACGCCCTCGAGCTCGGCCTCGGGCCGCACCTGGACGCGGTGCCGCAGCGTCGGGTGCGCGAGCGCCTTGACGTCGTCGGGCGTCACGTAGTCCCGGCCCGAGAGCCACGCCCACGCGCGGGACGTCGCGAGCAGCGCCGTCGCGCCACGCGGCGAGACGCCGAGCGAGAGCGACGGGGACATGCGCGTCGCGCGGCACAGGTCGACCGCATAGCCGAGCACCTCGGGCGCGACCTGGACGTTCGCGACACGGTCGCGTGCGGCGTCGAGCACGCCACGGTCCGCGACAGCGGTCACGCCTGCGCCCGCGAGGTCGCGCGGGCTGAAGCCGGTCGCGTGGCGGCGCAGCACCTCGATCTCCTGGTCACGCTCCGGCAGCGGCAGGACGACCTTGAGCAGGAAGCGGTCGAGCTGGGCCTCGGGCAGCGGGTAGGTGCCCTCGTACTCGACGGGGTTCTGCGTCGCGATGACGAGGAACGGGTCGGGCAGCGGGCGCGGCGTGCCGTCGACCGAGACCTGACGCTCCTCCATGGCCTCGAGGAGCGACGCCTGGGTCTTCGGAGGCGTGCGGTTGATCTCGTCGGCGAGCATGAGGTTCGTGAAGACGGGGCCCTCCCGGAAGGAGAACTCCGCGCTGCGCGCATCGTAGATGAGCGAGCCGGTCACGTCGCCGGGCATGAGGTCGGGCGTGAACTGGACGCGCGTCGTGTCGAGGTCGAGCGAGGCGGACAGCGTCCGCACGAGGAGGGTCTTCGCGACGCCGGGGACCCCTTCGAGGAGGACGTGCCCGCGGCACAGGAGCGCGATGAGGAGGCTCGTGACGGCGGCGTCCTGCCCGACGACGGCCTTCGCGACCTCCGCGCGCACGGCCGCGAGGGCCCCGCGCAGACGGTCGTCCTCCGACGCCATGGCCGGTGCCGTGGGCGCCGGCGCCGCGACGGGAGCCGGAGGGGCCGGGGGAGCCGCGGGCGCCGCGGGCGCCGCGCCCTCGGACGGGTGGTCGGGCGTGGCGGGGAAGGGCTGGTCGGTCACGTGCGGTCAACCTCACTCTCGAGCTGGTCAAGCATCTGGGTCAGTCGGACGAGCGCCGCGTCGTCGGCGGGCGGGGGGCCGTAGAGGAGCTCGCCGACGTCGGCGGCGCGTCGACCGGTGGCCCGGCAGACGGCGTCGACGACCTGCGGCCCGGACGCCGACCTGGGCAGGCCGGTGCGTCGGGCGAGGCGGTCGGCGGTGCCGGCGCGCAGCGCGGCGCCGGCATGCCCGTGCGCCCGGCCGCGCCGGTAGAGCCGTGCGCGGCCGCGCGTCGCCTCGCCTGCGTGCACGACGACGGGCAGGGGTTCCGCGACGACGGGGCCGAGCTGACGCCCGCGCCACACGATCGCGACGCCGAGGACGCCTGCGGCGAGCCACAGGAGCTGGGCCGCGGGGCCGGGAAGGAGGTCGAGGATCGAGACGTCCGCGCCGTCGGCGGTGTCGTCGACCGCGAGCGGCTGGTACCAGACGAGCGACCCGGTCCTGCCGAGGACGCGCAGCGCGAGGGCTGCGTTGCCCTCGTCGATGATCTCGGCGTTCGTGAGGAGGTCGGCGGAGGAGAGGGCGGTCACGCGCGATCCGTCGGGCCGCGTGGCCGAGGCGACGGCGTGGAGCGGCTCGCCCGCGCTCCCCGTGGCACCGGTCGGGAAGCAGAGCGAGGTCGAGGGGTCGCCGGTGAACCCGCGGCCGCCCGCGCGGATGGGCCCGGCGGCTGCCGCGTCGGGGTCGGTGCACCCCGCGTCGAGGACTGTGGCGGGGATCGACTGGTTCGGGCGGGTGATCCGGCCGTCGCTCGCCTCGGAGACGAGGTCGCTCTGCGGGTCCGCGAGCACGAGGTCCGCGCCCGACGCGAGCAGGACCTCGCGTGCCTCGGGCGTCATGAGGTAGTCGTCGAGGACGAGGACGGTCGTGCCGGTGCGCGCGCGCTGCTCCAGATCGGCGGTCGCGCGGACGTGCGAGACCTCGACGCCCTCGCCTCGCAGCACCGCGGCGAGCGCCATCGCGCCGCCGGGGTCGGGGTTGTCGGGCGCGTACGGGGTCGACGACGTCGAGGGGGTCACGAGGAGGAACACGAGGCTGCCGACGACGAGCGCGCCGACCACGGCGAGCGGCCAGCGCGCACGGGAGAGACGGGCGCGCCACGTCGTGCGTGCGGCCGGGACGGGCGCGGCGTCGTCCGTGGGGAGCCCAGGCGTCATGTCGTCGAGCAGCGGGGCCTCGACGACGGGCGCGTGCGGCGGCGGGACGGTCATCGCTGAGCCCCCGTCCCGTCCGTGCCGGACGGCGCGCCTGCGAGGACGCTGGCAGGCTGTTCGTCGTGCGCGCGGACCGGGCGTGTCTGCGCGAGGGTCTCGTCGAGCGTGGCGACGCTCGCGTAGCCCGCCTCGTCGACAGCGCGGTGCCCGTAGAGCACCGCGTCGAACAGCCGGGCGGCGGTGAGGATCGACTGCGCGTACGTCGGGAAGAAGACGCCCGCGTCCGCCGCGGCCTCCTCGGCCGTGCGGCTGGGCACCTCCTCGAGGAGCGCGCGCTCCTCGAGGGAGCGGACGACCGCGCGGAACCTCTCGACGGTCGCGAGGGCGAGGTCGCCGCCTGCGACGGCTGCGACGGCGCTCGCGCGGATCTGCGCGGCTGTCCGGGCGTCGTCGCGGCCCAGGACCGCTCCGCCCGTCGTCCGCACCGCGCGGCGGCGACGCACGGGCCCGGCGACGACGAGCGCGATCGCGGCGACCACGAGGACGACCGCCATGACGATGATGGCGATCCACGTCCCGCTCAGGTCGCCGCTGAGCGACCCGAGCTCGGAGAGCCTCTCACCGAGCCACTCGAGGAGACGTTGCAGGAGGCCCTTGGTCTGGCGGTACACGGGCTTGCCGAGCTCTTCGACGACCATGCGCCGAGCCGTCTCCCGGTCGGGGTCGACCGGGATGCTCGCGAGCAGGTCCGCCGCGGGGTGCCGCAGGCTGCCTGGGACCATCCGTCAGCCGTCCTGGAGCCGCGCGGCGGCCGCGGTGAGCTCGACGTCGAGCCCCTCGCGGCGCATCCGCACGTCGATGTAGAGGAGGGAGACGACCGAGGCCAGGAACGAGATCGTGATCGTGTAGACGAGCGCGTAGAGGACGCCCTGCGCGATCGAGAGCGCGAGGATCGACGTGGTCGAGAACATGACGACGGCGAGCCCGAGGGACAGCGGGACCGAGAGCACGCCCGTGACGACCTGGACGATGATGTTGGTGAGGATGTAGAGCCCGAGGAGCCGCCAGAACGCACCGCGGCTCAGGAGCCAGCCGCGCTTGAGCGCGACGACCGGGCCGAGCCTCTCGAGGACGAGGGCCGGTGCGGCGAGCATCGTGCGGACCGTGAACCAGACGAGACCCACGGCTGCGGCGAGCCCGACGAGGATCCCGGTGATGACACCGAGGCCCACGGACACGGTGTCGCCGAGGAGGTAGGCCCCGAAGATGCCCGCGCCGCCCGCCGCGACGATGAGCGTCGAGCCGAGCCCGACGAGCAGCGTTAGGAGGAGCAGCCACCCGAGCCGGGACCTGCAGGCCTTCCACACCTCGGCGACCGTCGCCCGCTGGCCGAGCACCGACCGGCTCACGGAGTAGGTCAGCATGCCCGTGATCATGGGCGTGACGAGGACCATTAGGAGCGCGGACGTGATCTGGAAGAACACCCCGGCCTCGTCCTCCCCGGAGATGAGGATGACGGACGGGTCCGACGCGGAGGAGGTTCCTGCGATGTCCTTGACGATGCCCGGGAGGAACTTGGCGACGGCGAGCTGGACGAGGACGGCGACGACCATCACGGCGCTCATCGCGATCGCGGTGAGGCCGAGCATGACGCGCGGGTTGGAGCGCAGCGCGCCGAACGAGCCGTCGAGGAACTCGCCGACGCGCATGGGCCGCAGCGGGACGATGCCGGGGCGCGCTGCGGTCGTGTGCCCGACGTAGGCGCCCTGCGCGCCCGTGAAGCCGGTCGGCGCCTGCGGCCCGCCGGGCTGCCCGTACTGCGACTGCCCGTACTGTCCTTGGCCGTACTGGGCCTGCCCGTACTGGGCCTGCCCGTAGCCTGGCTGGCCGTACGGGGGCTGCCCGTACGGGGGCTGCCCGTACGTCGGCTGTCCGGGGGCCGGCTGGCCGTAGGCCGGTGGTGCGGGCGCGGGCGGAGCTCCTGCTGGCGCCGTCTGCCCGTACCGGGGAGCCGGCGGCGCGGGTGGCGGAGGTGGTGCGTACTGCCCGTAGCGCGGAGCCGGCCGCTCGTCGGGCGACGGAGCGTCGTCGCGGTCGTCCGGGCTCGTCATCAGGGCTTCCTTCCCAGGTCCAGGCACGCGCCGCCCCCTGCGGCGCACCAGGCGCCATCGTGCCACGAACGGGCCCTCCGGCGCAGGAATGGTGGCACACTGTCGGCATGAAAGAACGAGTCCTGGTGGTCGACGACGACACCGCGCTTGCGGAGATGATCGGGATCGTCCTGCGCGGCGAAGGATTCGAACCGTCCTTCTGCGCGGACGGCGACTCGGCGCTCGCGGCCTTCCGCTCCGCGAAGCCGGACGTCGTGCTCCTCGACCTGATGCTGCCCGGCAAGGACGGCAACGAGGTCTGTCGGCTGATCCGCGCCGAGTCTGGTGTCCCGATCATCATGCTGACCGCCAAGTCGGACACCGTCGACGTCGTCCTGGGGCTGGAGTCGGGCGCGGACGACTACATCTCGAAGCCGTTCAAGCCCAAGGAGCTCGTCGCGCGCATCCGCGCACGCCTGCGCCGCAACGACGACCCGGAGCCGGAGCGCCTGACGATCGGCGACCTCGAGATCGACGTGACCGGGCACCGGGTGACGCGTGCCGGCAACCCCATCCTGCTGACGCCGCTCGAGTTCGATCTGCTCGTCGCGCTCGCACGCAAGCCCTGGCAGGTGTTCAGCCGCGAGGTCCTGCTCGAGAAGGTGTGGGGCTACCGCCACGCCGCCGACACACGCCTCGTCAACGTCCACGTGCAGCGCCTGCGCTCCAAGATCGAGCACGACCCGGAGAAGCCGGAGATCGTCGTGACGGTGCGCGGCGTCGGCTACAAGGCCGGCGTCTCGGTCTCGTGACCCCGTGAGCACGCCCACGCGCCCGGTCGTCGCGCGCGTCCGGCGCAGAGCGACGCTCGTCGCCGAGGGCGTGCGGCGCGGTGCGCGCCGCTGGCGCACCTCGATGCAGCTCCAGGTCGTCACGACGTCGCTCGTCGTGGGGCTGCTCGCCGTCGGCGCGCTCGGGGCGTACCTGACGACGTCGATCCGCGACGGCGTGTTCGACCAGCGCCTCGAGGAGATCCTCATGGAGAGCGCACGGTCGACCGAGCAGGCGCAGGCACAGTTCGACTCGGCGACCGCGGGCACGGGCACGCAGGTCCAGCAGCTGCTCAACGACATGCTCCCGCGCCTGCGCACGAGCGGCGCCGGCAGTCGTGAGGTGTTCTTGTGGCGCCCGGAGAACAGCACCGCCTCCGCGGCGGTCATCGACCTCACGACCGCGCCCGCCCTCAACGGGCTCGTCAGCCCCCAGATGCGCGCGCAGGCGGTGCGCGGGGAAGGCCAGGTGTGGCAGTCGGTCGCCATCCCCGAGGACCCGGGCGCGGAGGTCTCGGGCGTCGTGCCCGGGATCGTCGTCGGCTCCCTCGTGGAGGTGCCGCTCGCCGGGCCGTTCGAGCTGTACTACGTCTACTCGCTCAAGGGAGAGGCCGAGACCCTCGGGTTCATCCAGCGGATCCTGGGTGCCGGTGGCATCACCCTCGTCGGCATGCTCGGCATCATCACGTGGATCACGACGCGGCAGGTCGTCCAGCCGGTGCGCAACGCGGCGCTCGTCGCTGAGCGCCTCGCCGACGGGCACCTCGACGAGCGGCTCACGGTGCGCGGTCAGGACGAGATGGCGACGCTCGCCCGGTCCTTCAACGAGATGGCCGCGAGCCTGCGCGACCAGATCCGCCAGATGGAACAGCTCTCGGCGCTGCAGCGCAGGTTCGTCTCCGACGTGTCCCACGAGCTGCGCACGCCGCTCACGACGATCCGCATGGCGAGCGAGGTCATCCACTCGTACCGCGAGGGTTTCGACCCGGCCGTGCGTCGCTCGGCGGAGCTGCTCGCGCTCCAGCTCGACCGCTTCGAGGACCTCCTGGCCGACCTCCTGGAGATCTCGCGGTTCGACGCCGGCGCTGCGACGCTCGACGCCGAGCGGCGCGACCTGCGTGACGTCGTCGACCGCGCGACGGACCAGGCCGTGGCCCTGGCCGAGCGCAAGGGGGTGTTCCTCTCGGCGGAGTACCCGCCGGAGCCCGCGATCGCCGAGTTCGACCCGCGACGGGTCGAGCGCATCGTGCGGAACCTGCTCGTCAACGCGATCGAGCATGCGGAGGACGGTCCCGTCGAGATCACGATCCGCCACGACCATGAGGCGGTCGCCGTGACGGTCCGGGACTTCGGCGTCGGCATGACGACCGAGGCCGCGTCGCACGTGTTCGACCGCTTCTGGCGCGCCGACCCGGCGCGTGCGCGCACGTCCGGCGGCACCGGGCTCGGCCTGGCGATCTCCCTCGAGGACGCGCACCTGCACGCAGGGTGGCTCGAGGCGTGGGGACGGCCGGGCTCGGGTGCGTGCTTCCGACTGACCCTGCCTGTGCGTGCCGGGATCGTGCTGACGACGTCGCCGCTCCCGCTCGTCCCCGAGACGTCGCGTCCGCGTGCCGGCGGACCGACGGGGCCCACGACGGGGCAGGTGCCGGTCGTCGTGATCGACCGGCACGGTCCGAGCGCGCTGCCGGACCTGGAGGCGCTCACGGCCGACGGCGGGCCCGACCGACCTCAGGAGGTCTCATGAACCGCACCGCCCTCGTCCACGGCGACGGTCGCCGTCGCGCGCGTCGCGCGGTGCCGGCGATGTCACTCGCTGCGGTGACCGCGCTCGTCGTCCTCGCGGGGTGCGCCGCGATCCCCACCCAGGGGCCGGTCGCCCAGGGGGACGTCGTGCTCACCGAGAACGACGCGCTGTTCCTCCAGGTCTACGGGCCGGACGCGAACGCGACGCCCGAGCAGATCGTGCGGGGCTTCCTGTCTGCGCAGGCTGCGGGAGTCAACGAGGTGTTCGCGACCGCTCGTGAGTTCCTCACGGAGCGTGCCAGCCAGGAGTGGGACCCGTACGGCCAGGTGACCGTCTACTCGGGCGACCTCGGCCTGACGATGAGCCACGCGCCGTCGGCCGACGGCGACGCGGAGGACGCTGCGCCCGCGACAGAGCAGCCGGCGCCCGACCTCGCGACCGTCGACCAGGTCGTGCTGTCAGGCCCGGCGAACGTCGCGGGTGTCGTCGACGTCGCCGGGCAGTATGTCGAGGCGTCGAAGGACGCCCGGCAGGACGTCTCGTTCGTGCTCACGAAGGACGACGCAGGGCAGTGGCGCATCGACGAGGTGGCCGACGGCGTCCTCGTGTCCCAGCCGAACTTCGCGTCCGTCTACCGCTCGACCCCCGTGTACTTCTTGTCGCAGGACCTCACGACGCTCGTCCCCGAGCTGCGGTGGTTCCCGCAGCGCAACATCGCGACGAACGCGGTGCGGGCGCTGCTCGCGGGGCCGTCCGAGTGGATGCGTGACGCGGTCGTGTCGGGCGCCCCGGCGGGCACCTCGCTCTCGGTCGAGGCCGTCGCGGTGGACTCGGCGGGCACCGCGAGCGTCGACCTGACCGGCCCTGTGCTTGCTGCCGACGAGGACCAGCGTGCGCTGCTCTCTGCCCAGCTCGAGGCGACGCTGCAGCGGATCTCGGGCGTGTCGGACGTCGCGCTGACGGTGGGTGGCGCCGCCCTGACGGTCAAGCCGCACCCTGAACTCGAGCGGGACCTGGCACCCGCGGGGCCTGCGCTCGGTGTCCGTGAGGGGACGGTCGTCTCCCTCGACGGCCGCCAGCTCTCGCCGGTCGTCGGGATGCCGTCGCTCGTGTCGCTCGACCCGACCGCGATCGCGGTGCGCGACGGCGTCGTCGTCGCGAGGCTGGGCCGGGACCGGCTGGCGCGCCTGGCGACGGGGGGCGAGGTGACGGACCTCCTGGCGGAGCCTGGCGTCGTCGCGCCGTCGGTCGACAGGTTCGGCTGGGTGTGGACGGCGTCCGAGCGCGCCGACGGCGGCCTGATCGCGGTCCGGGCGTCGGACGGCATGCGGATGGACGTCGTCGTGGACTGGTTGGCGGGACAGGTCGTGCGTCAGGTGCGGGTGTCCCGGGACGGCGCTCGCGTGGCTGTGCTGTCGGCGGGACCGGAGGGCACGCAGGTCGAGGTCGCGGGGATCGTGCGCGACCCGGACGGCGGCCCGCAGCGGGTCAACGCGTCCGTCCCGGTCGGTGGGTCGCTCGCGTCGGCGTCGGACGCGGCGTGGGTCGACGAGGTGACCGTCGCGGTGCTCGGTGACCCGTCGGACGGGCAGGCGCCTGGCGTCGCGACGAGCGTCTCGCTGGTCCCTGTGGGCGGCCAGACGGAGAGCCTGCAGCCGGTCGAGTCGGCGGACGGGATCGCAGCAGGGCGGGGGAAGCGCGCGGTGTACGTGCGCACGGGCAGCGGCGACCTCTTCACGCGCTCGACGACGGGGACGAACTGGTCGCTCGTGACGGCCGGGGTCGAGCTGTTCACCTTCCCGGGGTGAGATGACGCCAGGGGGCAGGCCTGCCCACAGCCTCGATGCATCGCAGCACCGCCTCCGGGGTGCGCGTCGCGCGCCCCGTGCACGGGCCGCGCGCGACACTCTCGCAGGATGCTGCGAGAGGTCGTGCGGCTCGTGCTGCCGCTCGAGTGCGCGGGGTGCGGGCGCCCCGACGTCGTGCTGTGCCCCGGGTGCACGGCGCTCGTCGCCGGGCCCCCTCGGCGTGTCGACGCGGACGCACCGCGGCTCGACCTCGCAGGACGCGCGGACCGTCTGCCCGTGTGGGCGTTCGCGGAGTACCGCGGACCCGTCCGTGAGGCGGTCGTCTCGTGGAAGGACCGCGGGCGCGCCGACCTGGACCCCGTCCTGACCGCTGCCCTGCGCTCCGGCGTCCGCGAGCTCGTGCCGACCGTCCGGCTCGCTGCTGGTCCCGCGACCGAGCTTCTCGTCGTGCCCGTGCCGTCGTCTCCGCTCGCTTCGCTGCGCCGCGGACGCTCGCCCGTCGGCGTCCTCGCCGGTGCCGTCGTCGACGGCTTGCGGTCCGCGGGTGCTCGAGCGCGGCTGTGCACCGCGCTCGTCGGGCGAGCGTCGGCCCGGGACCAGGTGGGGCTCGGCCAGCGCGCGCGGCAGCGCAACGTGAGCGGGAGCATCGCCGTGCGGGGCGCCCGCCTGGCGCGCGCCGCCGGTCGCGAGCACCCGACGGCGATCGTGCTGGTCGACGACGTCCTGACGACCGGGGCGACGCTCGCCGCGGCCGACCGTGCCCTCGGTGTGGCGCGCGTCCCGGTGCTCGCTGCGCTCGTCCTCGCGGCGACCCCGGCTCCGGGAGGGACTTTGGTGCTGCCGCTCGGGCCGTGCGCGGGATAGTCTGGCTGCGAGCCAGTTCACCGGTGGTTCGCAGCAGGACGGTTGTGCCCGAGGCCCCGTTCGCTCGGCCACCGACGATCGTGGGGAGGTGATCGACACTCGTGGCCCAGGTGGCCCACCCCCTCTGATTCATGCCGGGCGGCCGGAGCGCCGCCCCACCACCCACGTGGAGGCTCAAAATGGAGATTGCCATCGTCGGACGGCACACTGAGGTGCCCGAGAGGTTCCGGCGTCACGTTGAGGAGAAGCTCGCCAAGGTCTCGCAGCTCGCGCCGAGCGCGCAGCGCATCGATGTCGAGGTCACGCACGAGAACAACCCCCGGCTCTCCGACGTGCGCGAGAGGATCGAGCTCACGGTCCGCGACAAGGGCCCGGTCATCCGGGCCGAGGCGTCTGCTGACGACCGGTTCGCGGCCCTCGACCTCGCCACCACCAAGCTGCTGGAGCGTCTGCGCAGGTCCCGCGACCGTCGCAAGGACCACCGTTCGAACAACCCCATCCCGCCCGTCGACGTGAGGCCGTACGAGCCGGCACCCGAGCCCGAGCCGGAGGCGCGCGGCCCGCTCGCCCCGGGCGAGGAGATCGAGGTCCCGCTCGGCGACTCGCCGGTCGTCATCCGGCAGAAGGTGCACGCAGCGAAGCCGATGACGATCGACGACGCGCTCTACGAGATGGAGATGGTCGGTCACGACTTCTTCCTGTTCGTGAACCGCGAGACAGGTCGCCCGTCTGCGGTCTACAACCGCAAGGGCTGGAGCTACGGGGTCCTCGAGCTGGATGTCAGCGCCGAGACCGCGTAACCCCCCCGACCGGCCCTGCCGGACGCTCGCACAGGACCCCGGCCGCTCACGCGGCCGGGGTTCTGTCGTGCGCCGTCTGCGCCAGACGCGCGGCGCGGTGGCGCGTGGGTGTCGGTGGGTCGCGGTGGAATGGTGCGGTGGCGATCACCCGGGAGACCCTGTCCTTGTCGGAGGCGCGTCGCGTCGCGCTCGCAGCGCAACGGCTGCACCGGGCTCCCGCGCCGGGCCGGGCTCCGGCCGGCGGCGCCGCGGTCGGCCGCCTCGTCGAGCAGATGGGCGTGCTGCAGATCGACTCGGTGAACGTCCTTGCGCGTGCGCACCTCATGCCGGTCTACTCGCGTCTCGGCCCGTACCCGACGACGGCGCTCGACCGGGCCGCGAGCCGCAGGCCCCGGCGCCTCGTCGAGGCGTGGGCGCACCAGGCGTCCTACGTCCCGGTGCAGACGTACCCGCTCCTCGCGTGGCGGCGTCGCGAGTTCGAGCGCGAGGCGTGGGGGAGCATCGCGTCGGTCGCGTCCGCGCACCCGCAGACGCTGCAGCGTGTCATCGAGATCGTCTCTGCGGACGGCCCGGTGACGGCGACGCAGGTGCAGGCGGAGATCGAGCACGAGCACCCGCGCGGCAAGGCCGAGGACTGGGGCTGGAACTGGTCCGCAGCGAAGATGTGCCTCGAGCACCTGTTCTTCGTCGGCCGCGTCGCGGTCGCGGAGCGTAACGCGTCGTTCGAGCGGCGCTACGACCTCACCGAGCGGGTCCTGCCGCCCGCGGTGCTCGCGTCGCCGGACGTGCCGGAACCCGAGGCCGTCCGAGCGCTCCTCGAGATCGGGGCGCGTGCCCACGGGGTCGGGACGCTGCGCTGCTTCCAGGACTACTTCCGGCTGCGCGGGCCCGCAGTGCGCACGGCGCTCGACGAACTCGTCGAGGAGGGCGCGCTGCGTCCTGTGCGGGTGCGGGGCTGGGACCGGCCGACATATCTGCACCGCGACGCCCAGCTGCCGCGCAGCGCGACAGCGGTGACGTTCCTGAGCCCGTTCGACCCGCTCGTGTTCGAGCGGCGCCGTCTCCAGGAGCTCTTCGGCGTCGACTACCGGATCGAGATCTACACGCCCGCGCACAAGCGGGTCTACGGCTACTACGTGCTCCCGCTGCTCGTCGGTGAGGCGATCGTCGCGCGGCTCGATCTCAAGGCCGACCGTGCGGCGGGTCGGCTCGTCGTCCGGTCGGCTGCCCAGGAGCCCGGCGTGACGGGCGACGTCGTCGCGGCCGCACGCGGGGAGCTTGCCCGGCTCGCGGGCTGGCTCGGGCTCGGGACGGTCGTCGTCGAGCGGGACGCGCGGGGCGAGCTCGCGGGGCGGCTGGTCGGCGGCGCGAGCGGGGTGGAGGCAGTCGTGCGGGCGTGAGGCCGGCGCCTCCTGCGCACGTGCAGGGTCCGGTGCGGTCCTGAGGCGGACCGTGATGTGACTCGGCGCACCCTGGCGCGCATAGGATGGTGGAGTATGTCGCCTGGGCACGAGGCTCGGGGCGGCCAGTGACCCAGACGATCAGGAGTGACGCGTGGCTGCGATCCTCGAGAAGGTCCTTCGCTTCGGCGAGGGGCGCATCCTCAAGAAGCTGTCGAATGTGGCGAAGCAGGTGAACGCCCTCGAGGAGAGCTTCCGGGAGTTCAGCGACGAGGAGCTGCGCGAGGAGACGGCACGCTTCAAGGCGCGCCTCGCTGACGGCGAGACGCTCGACGACCTCCTGCCCGAGGCGTTCGCTGCGGTCCGTGAGGCGTCCCGCCGCACGCTCGGGCAGCGGCACTTCGACGTCCAGCTCATGGGTGGGGCGGCGCTCCACCTCGGCAACATCGCTGAGATGAAGACCGGTGAGGGCAAGACGCTCGTCGCGACGCTCCCGGCGTACCTGAACGCGCTGTCGGGCAAGGGCGTCCACGTCGTCACGGTCAACGACTACCTTGCGCAGTACCAGAGCGAGCTCATGGGGCGTGTCTTCCGGTTCCTCGGCCTGACGACGGGCTGCATCCTGTCGTCGATGACGCCTGCGGAGCGCCGGGAGCAGTACGCCGCCGACATCACGTACGGCACGAACAACGAGTTCGGCTTCGACTACCTGCGCGACAACATGGCGTGGTCGACCGACGAGCTCGTGCAGCGCGGCCACAACTTCGCGATCGTCGACGAGGTCGACTCGATCCTCATCGACGAGGCGCGCACGCCGCTCATCATCTCCGGCCCCTCCTCGGGTGACGCGAACAAGTGGTACAACGAGTTCGCGAAGATCGCCCGTCGCCTGAACGCGGGCGAGGACTACGAGGTCGACGAGAAGAAGCGCACGGTCGGCGTGCTCGAGCCGGGCATCGCCAAGGTCGAGGACCACCTCGGGATCGACAACCTGTACGAGTCGCTCAACACCCCGCTGATCGGGTTCCTCAACAACGCGATCAAGGCGAAGGAGCTGTTCAAGCGCGACAAGGACTACGTGGTCCTCAAGGGCGAGGTCCTCATCGTCGACGAGCACACCGGGCGCATCCTGCCGGGCCGTCGCTACAACGAGGGCATGCACCAGGCGATCGAGGCGAAGGAGGGCGTGGCCATCAGGGCCGAGAACCAGACGCTCGCCACGGTCACGCTGCAGAACTACTTCCGCCTGTACGGCAAGCTCTCGGGCATGACCGGCACCGCCGACACCGAGGCGGCCGAGTTCCAGGGCACGTACAAGCTCGGCGTGGTGCCGATCCCGACGAACCGTCCGATGCAGCGCATCGACCAGTCGGACCTCGTCTACAAGACGGAGGCCGGCAAGTTCAGCCAGGTCGTCGCCGACATCGTCGAGCGTCACGCGAAGGGCCAGCCGGTCCTCGTCGGGACGACGAGCGTCGAGAAGTCGGAGCTGCTGTCCGGCCTGCTCAAGAAGCAGGGCGTCCCGCACGAGGTTCTCAACGCGAAGCAGCACGAGCGTGAGGCGCGTGTCGTCGCGATGGCTGGCCGCAAGGGAGCGGTCACGGTCGCGACGAACATGGCTGGTCGAGGCACCGACATCATGCTCGGTGGCAACGCCGAGTTCCTCGCGGTCGACGAGATGGAGAAGCGCGGGCTCGACCCGGCGGAGAACGTGGAGGAGTACGAGGCCGCCTGGCCCGACGTGCTCGCGGCTGCCCAGAAGGCGGTCGAGGCGGAGCACAACGAGGTCGTCGGCCTCGGGGGGCTGTACGTCCTCGGCACGGAGCGTCATGAGTCTCGCCGCATCGACAACCAGCTGCGCGGCCGTTCCGGCCGTCAGGGTGACCCGGGCGAGTCCCGGTTCTACCTGTCGATGGAGGACGACCTGATGCGCCTCTTCAGCTCGGGCCTGGCCGAGCAGATGATGACGCGCGCGGGATTCCCTGACGACATGCCGCTCGAGTCGAAGATGGTCAGCCGCGCGATCGCGTCGGCGCAGGGCCAGGTCGAGGCCCGCAACTTCGAGATCCGCAAGAACGTCCTCAAGTACGACGACGTGCTGTCCCGCCAGCGTGAGGTCATCTACGACGAGCGTCGTCGTGTGCTCGAGGGCGAGGACCTGGGCGACCAGATCCAGCACTTCATCGATGATGTCGTGACCGGGTACGTCGACGCTGCGACTGCCTCGGGCACGAACGACGAGTGGGACCTCGAGACGCTCTGGACGGCGCTGCGCGGGGTCTTCCCGATCTCGATCACGGTCGACGAGGTTCTCGGGGAGGTGGGCGGCAAGCACATGCTGACGCGTGACCGCCTGCTCGAGGAGGTCCTCTCCGACGCTCACGTCGCGTACACGAAGCGCGAGGAGATGCTCGGAGCGGAGAACATGCGTCAGCTCGAGCGTCGCGTCGTCCTGTCGGTCCTCGACCGCAAGTGGCGTGAGCACCTCTACGAGATGGACTACCTCAAGGAGGGCATCGGCCTGCGCGCGATGGCGCAGCGCGACCCGCTCATCGAGTACCAGCGCGAGGGCTTCCAGCTGTTCGCCGCGATGACGGACGGGATCAAGGAGGAGTCGGTCGGCTTCCTCTTCAACCTCGAGGTCAAGGTCGCGGACGAGTCTGACGACGAGGTCGAGCTCGAGATCGACGTCGAGGGTGCGGTCGAGGGTGCCGGTGAGGACGTCGACGTCGAGGAGGCGCCGCGCAAGAAGGCGCCGAAGCTTGTCGCGAAGGGCCTGGACGGTCCCGAGCGTCGCGTGCCGCTGCAGTACAGCGCTCCGTCGGTCGACGGCGACTCCGCTGTCGCGGAGGAGGCGAGCGGTTCGGCGTCCGGCAACCGTGAGGAGCGTCGTCGCGCGGCTCGCGAGGCCAAGAAGAAGCGCTGACGCGCCAGGCACGACATGACGGCGGCCGTCGTACCGGGTTCGGTACGGCGGCCGCCGTCGTCGTGGCGGGGTGCGTCAGCCCAGGACGAAGGCGACGACACGCCACGCGCCGCGGTGGTGCTCGAGGCGCAGTGCGGCCGCACGGACGCGGTCGAGGTCCTCGATGACGACGGTCGCCTCGACGGCCCGGTCGGAGACGCGGTGCACGCGTGCCCTGCGGATCCGGGCGGGGCGGGTGGAACGGGGGCCGGCGGCGAGGGTGAGGCGGCTGCGCGTCAGCAGTGCCTCGTAGACCTCGGGCGCGAGCCACTGCACGAGCTGTGAGACCGGGCGGACGCCGCGCAGGGACTCGACGGCTGCCTGGGTGATCGAGCAGCACAGTGCGGTGGGGTCCGTCGGGGCCGCATCACGTCCGGGCACGGGGATGCCGGGCCGGCGCTCGTCCGCACGTGAGGGCGCGACCGCGGTGAGCGTCGAGGCGACGCGGGACGCCGTGCGGCGCGACACCACGGCACCGGAGCGCGCAGAGGGGGCCGCCGGGCTGCGGTCGGGAGCGCCGCTCGTCCGAACTGCCACCCGCGCAGCCTTGGTACCAGCTGCGGACCCCTGCGGTGCGCTCCGGGCGAGGTGGCTAGCGCGGTCGCGGTGCGGACGGGACGCCGGTGCTGTGCGCACGTGGGGTGTGGTCGTGACGGTCATCGTGACTCCTCTGTCAGCCGCGCGCGGCGTCGGTCGTGGTGGGGGTGGTTGTCGTGGGCTCGTGGGTCGGCACGGTGAGGACGTCGCCCGGCCGGATGAGGTGCGGATCGTCGCCGAGGAGGTTGCGGTTGGCGTCGTGCCAGCGGGGCCACTCGTGGGCGATCTGCGCGTCGGTCGCTGCCGACCCGAGCGCCCCGGCCGCCAGCGCCCAGAGCGTGTCGCCCGACCGCACGGTGACGGTCTCGCGGCCGGGGCTCGTCGTGGCTCGCGTCGACGGTTGCGTCTGGCCCGTGACCGGTGCGTCCTTGCGCGCCTGACTGCCCTCGGGCCGCGCCTGTTCCTGGGGAGTCGTCGCGTCCTGCGTCGCCGCGGTCGACGCACGGGCGCGGGGCGCGCTGGGAGTCGACCTGCGTGCTGCGGCCGAGGACTGCGCCGTGACGTCGGCGCGCTGCGGGGCTGTCGTCCCGGGGCCTGCAGCGTCGGGCGTCCCGGACGGGAGGTGGGTCCCGCTGGAGGTGGCTGAGGGGGCGGCGCTGCTGACCTGCCAGCCGACGTCGGCGACGGGCACCGCGTCGGAGGCATGGGCGGGCAGGGCGCCGACGGCGATGCTCGCACCGAGCGCGGCGGCCACGAAGCGCCGTGCGACCGCTGGTGCGATGCGCAGGGCCGTCCGTTCGAGGGTGTCCCGTCGCCGTCCCGCACGCGCCGCGACGACGCAGGCGAGCGTGAGGCCGAGCCACGCCGTGGTCCATGCTGCGGCGCAGGCGCCGGCCGCGAGCACGGCCGCGCCGACCGCGGCGTCGATCCGCTGTGTCGCGTCCTGTGCGAGCGGGAGGCAGGCGGTGCCGAGCGCGACGGCTGTCCCGAGGCTGAGCACCGTCAGGAGGGCGAGCACGAGAGCGTGTGAGCTGCCGGTGGCGTGCCTGGTGGTGGCTCGATGGTCTTCGGCGGGGCCGAGCGTAGCTCGGCCCCAGCATGGTGCGGGCAAAGGACCCTCCTCGGGCCGCCTCGATCGCGTTCGATGCGGTTTGACGGGATTTGATGTGGCTACATCACACCTGACGATCTGCGCTCTGTCCACCGGAACGGGCTGATGGGGACAAGTCGCGCGCGGTAACTGGCGCGCTAGGGTGTCGACGTGCGCTGGACCCGACTGTTCGCTGACCTCGACGCCCGCATGGACAACGCCGCAGCGCAGGAGCGGGCGGACGCCGTCGCCGAGCTCGTGCGTGCGGAGGAGGCCGGCGTCGCTCTCGTCGACCGGCTCAGGGCGGGGTCAGGGGCGAGCCTCGTGATCCGCACCCACGACGGCGCGTCCGTCACGGGTGTGGTCGCCCAGGTCGCGGACCAGTGGGTCCTCCTCGAGACCGCAACGGGCGCGAGCACACGTGCCGTGGTCGTGCCGACGTCCGCCATCGAGACGGTCGGCGGGCTGGGACGCCGGACGACGGCGCCGCGAGAGGACGTCGCCTCCAGGCTCACTCTCGCGCACGTGATGCGCCGGCTCGCGCGGGACCGGGTCGTCGTCGAGGTGCGCACCCGCAGCGGCAGCTGCGTCGGCCGGGTCGACAGGGTGGGCTCCGACCACCTCGATGTCGTCCCCGCCTACGGCTGGGGAGAGCGCGGAGCGCGCGAGACGCACGGCACTACGGTGCCGTTCAGCGCGATCGCCTCGGTCGCCGAGTCTGCCTAGGGCGCCTGAGCGCCCCGACGGTCAGGCGCGGGACTTCTCGCGGGCCTGCCGGGCCTCGGTGTACTTCCGCTCGATGAACTTCTCGAGCTCATCGACCTCGACGCGCCACTGGTTGCGTCCGCCGATCTGGATCGCCGGGAGCTCGCCCGAGCGCACGAGCGCGTACGCCTGGTCGGACTTGATGGCCAGCTGCTCGGCCACGTCGGCGAGAGTCATGAATCGCGGGCTCATGGCCCCATCAAACCACGCTGGCGTGCAAGGACGCGGATCTCCACAGGAAGGACGCTCGACGCGCGCGGACGCGCGATCCGCGCCAGGATGTCCGCCGGGGGCGACCGGCACGGGGTCCGGGTCGCACACGAGAGGCAAGGAGCAGGGGAGATGACAGGGGTGCTCACAGGGACCAGGGAGACGCTGCCCGCACCGGTCGCGTCGCGGCTGCGCCGACCGGGATGGCGCGACCCGAGGCTCGTGCTGGGGGTCGTGCTCGTCGCCGCGTCCGTCGGGCTCGGCATCGCGGTCGTCGACGGCGCCCGGACGACGGTGACCGTCCATGCCGCGGCACGAGAGCTCACCCCGGGCACGACGCTCGTCGAGGGCGACGTACAGCTCGTCGAGGTCGCAGACGACGCGACGGCGTCGCTCTACGTCGGCGCCGACGCGCTCGAGGACGGGACGGTCGTGCTGCGCGGTGTGGGTGCGGGCGAGCTGATCCCGAGGTCGGCGCTCGGCGACGCCGCAGCCGTCGGGGTCCGCCCTGTGGCTGTTCCCGCCGGCCCGCACCTGTCGACCGCCGTCGTCGCGGGCAGCTGGGTCGACCTGTGGCACGTGCCCGAGCAGACCGACGGCGCCGTCGCGCCCGCACCTCTCGTCACGGGGGTCGAGGTCGCCGAGGTGGATCGCGGCGGTTCTTCCCTCTCGGTCTCGGCGGGGGCTGTCGTGCACGTCCTTGTCCCGGCGGGTGACCTGCCGACCGTGCTCGCCGCTCTTGCCGGACCTGGCCAGGTCACCCCGGTCGCTGTGCCGGGCGCCGCCCGATGAGACCGGGTGAACCGTGCGAGGTGATCGGGGCTGTCCTCGGTCCGAGCGAGACCGCGGTCGCGGAGGCGCTCTCCGCACGCCGCGGCCCGGCCCGGCTCGTCCGACGCTGCGGCGATCTCGCAGAGCTGCTCGCCGTCGCCGAGGCCGGGTGCGGTCACGTCGCGCTCGTGAGCGTGGACAGGCCCGCTCAGGACCGCCTCGACCTCGAGGCCGTCACGCGGCTGCACGCCGACGGCCTCGTCGTCCTCGCCGTGCTCGACGGCGCCTCGCCGGACGAGGAGGACGTAGCCCGCGCTCTCGGCGTCGACGGCGTCGTCCGCCCGCCCTTCGACGCCGAGGCGCTCACCGCTCTCGTCCTCGCGGCGCAGGCCGCCGGACCGGGCGGCGTCCCGGCCGGACGCGATGGCCGGGACGGCGAGGGCGCGGACCGAGCGGGCGTTCGCGAGCCCGGAACGTTCGAAGGCGTCCCGGACGCGCCTCCGCCACCTCGGGACGGCGTGCTCGTCGCCGTCTGGGGTCCTCCGGGAGCGCCGGGGCGGACGACGCTCGCCGTCAACCTCGCGGCCGAGCTCGCGCGGCCGCCCGCGGTCCGCGCCCGCGGTGCCCGGGAGGTCGCTGTCCCGGAGGTGCTGCTGATCGATGCGGACACGCACGCCCCGGCCGTCGCGCAGCACCTCGCTCTGCTCGACGAGTCGTCCGGGCTCGTGCTGGCCGCCCGGGCCGCGACCCAGGGCCGCCTCACGGCGCACGCTCTCGCCTCGCTCGCTCCCGTCGTCCTGCCACAGCTCCGGGTCCTCACGGGGATCGGGCGTGCCGCTCGATGGGGCGAGGTGCCTGCGTCGACCCTTCCGACCATCTGGGCGGCCGCACGGCAGGTCGCGGACGTCGTCGTCGTGGACTGCGCGGCGTCGCTCGAGCAGGACGAGACGCTCGTCTACGACACCCGTGCGCCCCAGCGCAACGCCGCGACCTTCGCCGCGCTCGCGGCCGCTGACGTGGTGGTGGTCGTCGCGGGCTGCGACCCGGTCGCGGTGCAGCGGCTGGTCGTGGCCCTCGACGACCTCCGGGAGGCGGGCGTCGCTGAGCGTGCCCGCCGCGTCGTCGTCCTCAACCGCGCCCGAGGGACGGTCGCCGGTGGTCGCCCGGCGGCCGTGCTCCGCGACGCTCTCGAGCGCTTCGCCGGCACGACGCCCGACGTGATCGTGCCCGAGGATGGTGCGTCCGTCGACGCTGCGCTCCTCGCGGGACGCGTCCTCGCGGAGGAGGCGCCGGGCTCGGCCGCACGCAGGGCTGTCGTCGAGCTCGCCGGCGCCCTCGGGCTGACCCCTGCAGCGACGGACGAGGCGCGCGTGACAGCGGAGCCCGCACCAGGGGGCTCCGGCCAGGCAGGACGCCCGGGCTTGATGGCGCGCCTGCGGCGCAGCCAGACCGGCGAGCGTGCCGCCGTGCGAGCGGGTGCGGTGGTTGACTGAGCCCATGCGGATCTACCTCCCGGCGACGCTCGACGAGCTCACCGCCCTCGCAGTGTCGACCAGGCGCCCCGCCTCGCTCGATCTCGAGCCGCGCGGCGCGCACGCCGTGACGGCCGCGCTCGCGGCCGCCCTTCCCGACGAGGACGAGGAAGGGCTCGAGTACTCGGCGCACCTCGCTGCTGCCGACGACACGCTCGCGCTCATCGCGGCCTCGCCGACCGCCGACCGCCGCCGGCTCGTGCTGACGGTCGAGGTCCCCGACGACGCGGTCGTGGCCGCGGCAGGCGACGCGACCGTCATCTCGCCCTCGGCCGTCGACATCGTGGTGCCCGTCCCGGGCGCGGTCGTCGTGTGCGGTCACATCGACGAGACCGACGCCGTGGCTGACGTCGAGGCGACCCTCGCGGGCGACGACGCCGCCGTCGAGCGGCTCGTCGAACGCGACCTGCTCTGGTACGACGCGAGCGAGCTGCCGGGCCTCGTCGCGCGCGGCTGACGCGCTGCGACCCTCGGTCAGCTGCGCCGGCTCACGGCCGGTGGAGGTAGCTGCGGACCTCGTCGTGCAGCAGACCGTTCGACGCGATCGCATCGCCCCCGAACGGCCCGTCCTCACCCGCGAGCGACGTGAACCGCCCACCGGCCTCCGTCACGATCGGGACGAGCGCCGCCATGTCGTGCAGCGCGAGCTCCGGCTCGGCGGCCGCGTCGACCGCACCCTCGGCGACGAGCATGTACGACCAGAAGTCGCCGTAGGCGCGCGTGCGCCAGACCGTGTCGGACAGCTCCAGCAGGCCGGGGAGCGCACCGCGCTCGTCCCAGCCTGTCAGGCTCGAGTACGAGAACGACGCGTCCGCGAGGTCGCGGACTCCGGACACGCGGATCCGCGTCGCGCTGCTCAGGCTCCGGCCGGTCCACGCGCCCGTCCCGCGCGCCGCCCACCAGCGGCGCCCGAGCGCCGGGGCGCTCACGAGCCCGACGACCGGGACGCCGTCGTGGAGGAGCGCGATGAGCGTCGCCCAGACGGGGACGCCGCGCACGAAGTTCTTCGTCCCGTCGATCGGGTCGACGACCCACTGCCGGGCCCCGTGGCCCGTCGCCCCGGACTCCTCGCCGAGGAACGCGTCGCGGCCGCGCGCGCGGGCGAGCTGTCCCCGGATCTGCTCCTCCGCGGCACGGTCCGCGTCGGAGACGGGAGTGTGGTCCGGCTTCGTCTCGACGTGCAGGTCGAGCGCCTTGAAGCGCGACATCGTCAGCGAGTCGACCTGGTCAGCCATGACGTGCGCGAGGCGGAGGTCGTCGTCGTAGGACTCCTGGAGGGTCATGGCCTCCACGCTAGCGTCCGCGCCGTCCGTGCAGGTCCCACGTCCGCGGCGCGGCGCGCACCGGGCCTACTCCCAGCCGGTGTCAGTCGCCGCGTCCCGCAGGCTCGGTGCGTGCGCTCATGACGCGGCGGAACGACTCGAGGCGCGCGGCGCGCGCCGGGGCGGCCTCCGGGTCCTCGGCGGCCCACGCGTCGAGCTCGCAGTCGGGTGCGCCGTCGAGGTGCGTGCAGCCGCGCGGGCACTGCTCGGCCACCTCGGCGAGGTCCTCGAACGCGGCGAGGATCGTGCTCGGCTCGACATGGGCGAGGCCGAACGAACGCACGCCCGGGGTGTCGATGACCCAGCCGGCCTGCCCGGGCAGGCGCAGCGCCACGGCGGACGTGGAGGTCTGCCGTCCGCGGCCGGTGACGGCGTTGACGTGACCGGTGGCGCGGTGCGCGTCCGGCACCAGGGCGTTGACCAGGGTGGACTTCCCGACGCCGGAGTGGCCGACGAACACGCTCGTGCGGCCCACGAGCTCGGCGCGCACCCGCTCGACCGAGTCGGCGTCGAGCATCGCGCCGTCCTCGCCGCGCCGCGAGACGACGACCTCGACCCCGAGGGGCCGGTAGAGCGCGGCGAGCGGCTCGGGGTCGGCGAGGTCCGCCTTCGTGAGGCAGAGCAGGACACGCATGCCCGCGTCGTAGGCGGCGACGACGCAGCGGTCGATCATGCGGGGCCGCGGCTCGGGATCGGCGAGCGCGGTCACGATGACGAGCTGGTGCGCGTTCGCGACGATGATGCGCTCGTACGGGTCCGTGTCGTCGGCCGTGCGCCGCAGGACCGACGCGCGCTCGGTGATGCGCACGATGCGGCAGAGCGCGCCGTCGTCGCCCGAGATGTCGCCGACGACGTCCACGCGGTCGCCGCACACGACGCGCGACCGCCCGAGCTCGCGTGCCTTCATCGCGATGATGACGCGCTCGTCCGGCAGGCCCTCGTCGACGAGGAGCGTGTAGCGGCCACGGTCGACGCCCGTGACGAACGCCGTCTGCGCCTCCTCGTGGGCGGGCCGCTGCTTGCTGCGGGGACGGCTGCCGCGCTTGCTGGGGCGCGACTTGAAGTCGGACTCGTCGCGGTAGCGGGCGCTCACGCGGTCGCCCCGCCCGGGGTGCCGGCGCTGCCGATCATGCGCGCCCACATCGTCGGGAACTCGGGGAGGGTCTTGGCGGTCGTCCCGACGTCGCGGACCTGGACGCCCGGGACGCGCAGTCCGACGAGGGCGGCGGCCATCGCCATGCGGTGGTCCTGGTAGGTGTCGACGACGGCGCCGTGCAGCGGCGCGGGCGCGATGACGACGCCGTCCGACGTCTGCTCGCAGCGCCCGCCGAGGCGCGTGATCTCGGTCGCGAGCGCGGTGAGGCGGTCGGTCTCGTGGCCTCGCAGGTGGCTGATGCCCCGCAGGCGGCTGGGGGAGTCGGCGAGGGCGGCGAGCGCCGCGATCGTCGGCGTGAGCTCGCCAGCGGTATGGAGGTCGACGTCGATGCCGTGGATCGTGCCGTCGCCCGTGACCGTCATGACGTCGCCGCGCTGGCGGACCTTGCCGCCCATCGCGGCGAGCAGCTCGGGGGCCAGCGCGCCGGCCTGGGTGGTCTCGGTGGGCCAGCCGGGGACCGAGACGGAGCCGCCGGCGACGAGCGCGGACGCGAGGAAGACGGCGGCGTTGGACAGGTCGGGCTCCATGCGGACGTCGCGCGCGGCGATCGGTCCGGGCTCGACGATCCAGATGGCGGGCCGCGAGTCGTCGATCTTGACCCCGGCGTCGCGCAGGACGGCGACGGTCATCTCGATGTGGGGCAGGCTCGGGAGGGTCGGTCCGACGTGCCGCACCTGGAGGCCGCGGTCGAACCGGGCGGCCGCGAGCAGCAGGCCGGAGACGAACTGGCTCGACGCGCTCGCGTCGAGGTCGACGGCTCCGCCGACGACGCCGCCGTGCCCCGCGACCGTGAAGGGGAGGGTGCTCGGGCGGCCGCCGTCGTCGTCGGTGACCTCGACGCCGAGCGAGCGCAGCCCCGCGAGCACAGGCCCCATGGGCCGCAGGCGAGCGGCCTCGTCGCCGTCGAACCGGACGTCGCCGTCAGCGAGCGCGGCGACTGCCGGGAGGAAGCGCATGACGGTGCCGGCGAGGCCGCACCGGATGGTCGCGGGCCCGGTGATCGGGCCGGGCGTCACGCGCAGGGAGCTCGCCGCGCCGTCTGTCTCGATGCGGGCGCCGAGGGCGCGCAGAGCGTCGGCCATGAGGTCGGTGTCGCGGCTGCGCAGGGCCCCCGAGATCGTCGAGGGTCCGTCGGCGAGGGCCGCGACGACGAGGTGCCTGTTCGTGAGGGACTTCGAGCCGGGGACGTCGACGGTCGCGTGGAGCGTCCCGACCGCGGTGGGCGCTGCCCACGTGTCGCCGGGGGTGGGGCGCACGGGAGAGCCGAGCGAGGGTGACGTCATGGCTCCAGGGTATCGGGGTGCGTCCGTCCTGCCCTGTTCTTGTCAGCCGATCGAGGCCTTGCGGCCGAGGCGCTTGCCCGTCGAGCTCGCGGACGAGACGACGGTGTCGACTGCTTCCGACGCCTGGGCGGCCAGGTTGCCGCGTGCCTGGCGGACGCGCCAACCGAACGACGGGCTGCCGGCGGTGTCGGCGCCCGCGAGGAGGGCTGCGCCGAGGGCGCCGAGCGACTGGGCGAAGGGCGTGACCTTCTCAGGGTCGAGGTGGCGGCCGGTCCACGGCTGGTGGACGACGGCGAGCGGCGCCGTGAGCGCGGCGAGCGCGAGCCCGCTCGAGCGTGGGGCTCGGCCGACCGCGAGGTTCGCCGCGGCGACGGCCGTCGCGACGCCGTGCACGCGCACCGCGATCTTCAGCTCGCGATCGGTCAGCGTGCGGCGCAGACCGGCGGCGCTCGCGACCTTGTCGGCGAGGGGACGGGCGGCGTCCACGTGGGGTGCGGGCTTGCGGACCGCGTCGACCCCCGTGACGAGGTACCAGGACGCGAGCAGGGGACGGGCAACGCGGCGGACCAGCATCGGGATCTCCTTCGACCGGGCTTTTCCTCCCACCGTATCGCCCGGGACGTCGGTCGGCCTTGCGCGGCGCCGGGAATGATCGCGCGCCGGAGCGTGTTCCTCCCGTTGTGACCTGCCAAGCACCGCCCGCCCCGCGAGCCCGTACCGCCCTGTCCGGGCTAGGCTCGTCGGTGATGACTGAAGACACGGACCGCGCGCCGCAGACAGAGACAGACGTCGAGAGGCGCCTGCGGTTCGAGCGCGACGCTCTCGAGTTCCTCGACCCCCTCTACGCGGCTGCGCTGCGCATGACGCGCAACCCGACGGATGCCGAGGACCTGGTCCAGGAGACGTTCACGAAGGCGTTCGCGGCGTTCCACCAGTACCGGCCGGACACGAACCTCAAGGCGTGGCTCTACCGGATCCTGACGAACACGTTCATCAACGGGTATCGCAAGAAGCAGCGCGAGCCGCAGAAGGCCGCGACCGACGAGATCGAAGACTGGCAGATCGCCCGCGCGGCGTCGCACACGTCGACCGGGCTGCGGTCCGCGGAGGTCGAGGCGCTCGACGCGCTCCCGGACTCTGACGTCAAGGAGGCGCTCGCGGCACTCCCGGAGGATCGCCGCATCGCGGTGTACCTCGCCGACGTCGAGGGGTTCCCCTACAAGGAGATCGCGCAGATCATGGGTACCCCGATCGGCACCGTGATGTCGCGGCTGCACCGCGGCCGCGCACAGCTGCGCGACCTGCTGGCCGAGTACGCAGCGGACCGGGGTCTCCTCCCGGCGCGCACGACGAAGGACGAGTCATGAACACCGATCCCTTCCGCGGGAGCCCCGGCGACGAGCAGCCTGAGGTCCCGGGCGCGCCTGCGCTGGACCAGGACGAGTGCGCTGAGGTCATCGGTCACGTCGAGGAGTTCCTGAGCTCCCCGATGTCGCCCGACGACGCGCGGGACCTGCGGCACAACGTCGCGGGTGCGCTGCCTGGCCTCGCTGACCTGGAGGTCGAGGAGATCATCCGTGTGATCGTGAAGCGTTCGTGCTGCGAGCGCGCCCCGGAGGCGCTGCGTGTGCGCGTGCGCACGCAGATGGCGGTCTGGCGGCTGGAGGGCTGAGCGCGGGCGCGTCCCGTTCGGGGGCGCCTCTGACATGCACGAAGGGCCTCGGTGCGCAGCACCGAGGCCCTTCGTGTGCGCCGGACGAACCGGCGATGTCGTGTGCGCCTGCTCAGGCGTTGGGACGACGGCCGTGGTTGGCGGCGTTGCCCTTGCGGCTGCGACGCTTGCGTCCGCGCTTGCTCATGGTGACTCCTGTCGATCGTGCGGGTCCGGGGTCGTGGCACAGGGCGCCACCGGACCAGAGGTCCGCGCACGCTCTCGGCTCACGCGCCCACCATGATCCCACACCTGCGCGCCTCGGGGAAACTTGGGGGTTTCGACCCTGCAGTCGGTGGCGCGGGGTCAAGTCCGCGGGGGATCGTTCCGATACCTCTGACGTGAACGCTACGCCTCAGTCCGTGATCCCCCTGCTGCACGCCGTCGTCAAGGCCGGGGCGTCCGACCTGCACTGCAAGGTCGGTTCGGCGCCGCGCGTGCGCGTCGACGGCCGTCTGCGCCGTCTGCAGGTCCCGACGCTCGAGCCGGTGGACACGGACCACATGCTCTACGAGGTCCTCCCGGCCGACCTGGTCGAGGACTTCGAGCGCACCCACGAGGCGGACTTCGCGTACTCGGTCGCCGGCGTCGGCCGCTTCCGTGTCAACGCCTACCAGGCCCGCGGCACGACGGCGATGGTGTTCCGTCTGGTCTCGGTCGTGTCGTCGTCGATCGCCGAGCTGGGCCTGCCGCCCGTCGTGGGCGACCTCGCCCTCGAGCCGCGCGGCCTCGTGCTCGTCACGGGCCCGACCGGGTCGGGCAAGACGACGTCGCTCGCGGCGATGGTCGACCTCATCAACACGTACCGCGAGGTCAACATCATCACGATCGAGGACCCGATCGAGGTCCTCCACGAGGACAAGAAGGCGATCATCTCGCAGCGTGAGGTGCGTCAGGACACCCGGACGTTCGCGACCGCGCTGCGCGCTGCGATGCGCCAGGACCCCGACGTGATCCTGGTCGGTGAGATGCGAGACATCGACACCGTGCGCGCAGCCCTGCAGGCCGCGGAGACCGGTCACCTCGTGCTGTCGACGCTGCACACGCTCGACGCGCAGGAGTCGATCAACCGCGTCGTGGACTTCTTCCCGCCGCACGAGCAGACGCAGGTGCGCAACGCCCTGGCGCAGACGCTGCGCGGGATCGTCTCGCAGCGCCTGGTCCGCACGGTCGACGACGGCCGCTGCCCGGCGGTCGAGGTGCTCGTGAACACGGGGCGCACGGCGGAGGCGATCGTGGCGCCGCTCGACAACCCGCCGCTCACGGACCTCATCGCCGAGGGCGAGTACTACAAGATGCAGACGTTCGACCAGCACCTGGGCGGGCTCGTCCTCGAAGGACGCATCTCGTACGACGAGGCGCTCCAGACGGCGTCGAAGCCTCAGGACCTCACCCTGGCCCTGCGCGCGGCTGGCATGCAGGTCTGACGGCGGCTGTGCCGCTGGCCGTGCCCTGCGGCCCGCCCCCGGGGGACGGGCCGCAGGGCCCTCGGTCCTGACGGTCAGGCGACGGCGTCGGGGACGCCGAGCCAGCCGTGCCAGCCGGAGTGCAGCACGAGCCACGCCATGAGGCCGTACCCGGCCTGCGCGGGCAGGTCGTCGCCCCGCGTCGCGAGGTCGGCGTGCCACTGGTCGTGCGTCTCGAGGGGGGCGAACGTCTCGACGTAGGTGACGCGGCGGCGGTGGGTCACGTCGGCGAACGCGCGGGAGAGCTCGCCGAGGCGCGCGTTGTCCGTGTGTGCGCCCGGCGGAGGCCCGACGACGAGGGTGGGCAGGTTGCGGGACTCGGCGACGTCGAGGATGTTCGCGAGGTTGAGGCGGCTGCGCGCGACGGAGAGGCCTGCTGCGACGTCGTGCCGTCCGAGCGCGACGACGAGGCGGTCGTCGACGTCGGGGGAGTGGGCGAGCCGCCGGTCGACCTCGCCCTCCCAGCGTGCGCTGAGCGCTGTCGTGGTCTCGCCGGGCACGGCGAGCACGTGGTGCGAGAGCGTCCCGGGCGCCTGGGTGCGCGCGACGACGCGGCCGACCCAGCCGAGGGCCTTGGGGTCTCCGGTGCCTGCCGCCAGCTCGTCGCCGACGACGCAGATCCGCACTTCCTGCCCGCTCACGTGTCCTCGTTCCTCTGGTGGTGCATCCTGCCCATTGTCCGCCACGTCGCTCACGCGGAAGGGCAACACGCCGGGGTTTCGATGGCTAGGCTGGGGCGATGGACATGAAGCGATGGAGCGACGGACGCACGGTGTCGTGCGTCGGGCTCGGGACGTGGCAGCTGGGTGCGGACTGGGGCGAGGTCAGCGAGGCTGACGCCCACGCGGTGATCGACGCCGCGGTGGGGGCGGGCGTGACCTTCCTCGACACCGCGGACGTGTACGGCGACGGGAGGTCCGAGCAGATCATCGGGTCCTACCTCGAGGAGAACCCTGGGCTGGACCTCTTCGTCGCGACGAAGATGGGCCGCCGGGTCGACCAGGTGCCCGAGGCGTACAACCTCGAGGCGTTTCGCGGGTGGACGGACCGCTCACGTCGGAACCTCGGCGTCGAGCGCCTGGACCTCGTGCAGCTGCACTGCCCGCCGTCCGCCGTGTTCGAGGACGACGAGGTGTTCGACGCGCTCGACACCCTCGTCGATGAGGGGGTCATCAAGCAGTACGGCGTGAGCGTCGAGAAGCGCAGCGAGGCGCTGCGCGCGCTCGAGCGTCCGGGCCTGGCGAGCATCCAGATCATCGTCAACGCGTTCCGGCTCGCGCCGCTCGACGACGTGATCCCGGCGGCAGCCGAGCGCGGCGTGTCGATCATCGCGCGGGTCCCTCTCGCGTCGGGGCTGCTCTCGGGCCGGTACACGCTCGACACGACGTTCGCCGCGGACGACCACCGCACGTACAACCGGCACGGGGAGGCGTTCGACGTCGGCGAGACTTTCGCGGGCGTCGACTACGCACGCGGGGTGGCCGCAGCGCAGGAGCTCGCGGCTGCGGTGCCCGCAGGGATGACGCTCGCGCAGGCGTCGATCGCGTGGCTGACGGAGCAGGCAGGCATCACGACGGTCATCCCGGGCGGGCGTTCGCCCGAGCAGGTGCGCGCGAACGCTGCGGCGGGCGAGCTCGGACCGCTGCCGACGTCGTTCGACGCCGCGGTCCACGACGTCTACGACCGGCTCATCCGGGCTGACGTGCACGACCGCTGGTGAGCATCTCGCAGCGCTGACACGACACGGAGGGCCGCCCGGTCTGGGCGGCCCTCCGTGTCTTGCGCGTGCTTGGAGCTGTCAGCGGGCGAAGGCTGCGGTGAGCAGGTCCTCCTGCTGGCGCAGGTGCTTCTTGGACGTGCCGGCCGACGGCGACGCGGACGCGGGCCGGGAGACGACCCGGATCTCGCGGCCGAGCTCACGGGTGGCGTGCACGTGCATGAACGGCCACGGGCCCTGGTTCTCGGGCTCGTCCTGGACCCAGACGACCTCGGCGTCCCCGAACGGCGCGAGCGCCTCACGCAGGGCGTCGCCCTCGAGCGGGAACAGCTGCTCGACGCGCACGATCGCCGTGCGGTCGTCCTCGAGCTTCGTGCGGCGCGCGAGGATGTCGTAGTAGACGCGACCCGAGCAGAGGATGACGCGGTCGACGCCACCGCGCGCGGCAGCCTCGGCGTCGCCGATGACCGGCTGGAACGAGCCCGTCGTGAACTCCTCGACGGGCGAAGCCGCAGCCTTGAGCCGGAGCAGCTGCTTGGGCGTGAACACCACGAGCGGGCGGCGCGGCCGGAAGTACGCCTGGCGGCGCAGCAGGTGGAAGTGCGACGAGGGCGTCGACGGCTGCGCGATGAACATGTTGTCCTGCGCGGCGAGCTGCAGGAAGCGCTCGATGCGAGCCGACGAGTGGTCGGGTCCCTGGCCCTCGTAGCCGTGCGGGAGCAGCATGACGAGCGACGAGCGCTGGCCCCACTTCTGCTCGGAGGAGGAGATGAACTCGTCGATGACGGTCTGTGCGCCGTTGACGAAGTCGCCGAACTGCGCCTCCCACAGCACGAGCGCGTCCGGGCGCTCGACGGAGTAGCCGTACTCGAACGCGAGGGCCGCGTACTCGCTCAGCGAGGAGTCGTAGACCCAGAACTTCGCCTGGTCGCCCGTGAGGTAGAGCAGCGGGGTCCACTCGGCGCCCGTCTCGCGGTCGTGCATGACGGCGTGGCGCTGCACGAACGTGCCGCGACGGGAGTCCTGGCCGGCGAGACGCACCGGTGTGCCCTCGACGAGGAGGGAGCCGAACGCGAGCAGCTCGCCGAAGCCCCAGTCGATGCCTCCCTCGCGGGACATCTGCTCCCGCTTGGCGAGCAGCTGCTTGAGCTTGGGGTGGACCGTGAACCCCTCGGGCGGGTTGACGTGCGAGCGGCCGATGAGCTCGACGATCGACGACGGGACCGCCGTCTGCCAGCCGACCATCGTGCCGGCGTCTTCGCGCTGCGACTCGGGGCGCTCGAGGCCGCGGACCGACTCGGTGTCGGTGGGCGGCATGAAGCCGCCCTCCTTGGTCTCGGTGAAGACGCGCTCGAGCTGCGACTGGAAGTCCTGGAGGACCTGCTCGGCCTCCTCGAGCGTGATGTCGCCGCGGGCGACGAGGTTCTCCGTGTAGATCTTGCGCACGGAGCGCTTCGCCTCGATGAGGTTGTACATGAGCGGCTGCGTCATCGAGGGGTCGTCACCCTCGTTGTGGCCGCGGCGGCGGTAGCAGACGACGTCGATGATGACGTCGCGGTCGAACTCCTCGCGGAACGCGAACGCGAGCTCGGCCACGCGGACGACAGCCTCGGGGTCGTCGCCGTTGACGTGGAAGATCGGGACCTGGAGGCCCTTCGCGACGTCGGTCGGGTAGAGCGTCGAGCGCGACGACGCCGGGCCGGTCGTGAAGCCGACCTGGTTGTTGATGATGACGTGGATCGTGCCGCCGGTGCGGTACCCGCGCAGCCCCGCGAGGTTGAGCGTCTCGGTGACGACTCCCTGGCCCGCGAAGGCCGCGTCTCCGTGGATGAGGATCGGCAGCACGGAGAAGCCGTCGCCACCGAGGTCGATGCGGTCCTGCTTGGCGCGGACGACGCCCTCGAGGACGCCGTCGACAGCCTCGAGGTGGGACGGGTTCGCAGCGATGTAGACGCTCGTCTGCTCTCCCGTCTCTGACGTGAACGTGCCCTCGGTGCCGAGGTGGTACTTCACGTCGCCGGAGCCCTGGACGGTGCGCGGGTCGAGGTTGCCCTCGAACTCGGCGAAGATCTGCGCGTAGCTCTTGCCCGCGATGTTCGCGAGGACGTTGAGGCGGCCGCGGTGAGCCATGCCGATGCAGACCTCGTCGAGTCCGCTCTTGGCGGCCTTGTTGAGGACGGCGTCGAGCAGCGCGATGACCGACTCGCCGCCTTCGAGCGAGAAGCGCTTCTGGCCGACGAACTTCGTCTGCAGGAACGTCTCGAACGCCTCCGCGGAGTTGAGGCGGCGCAGGATGCGCAGCTGCTCCTCGCGCGGGGTGCGCTCGTAGCCGGCCTCGAGGCGCGCCTGGAGCCACTTGCGCTGCGTGCGGTCGGCGAGGTGCATGTACTCGGAACCGATCGAGCGGCAGTACGAGTCGCGCAGGAGGCCGAGGATGTTGCGCAGCGTGTCCTTCGGCTTGCCGCCGAACCCGCCCGTGGGGAAGGTGCGGTCGAGGTCCCACAGCGTGAGGTCGTGCGTCTGGACGTCGAGGTCCGGGTGCCGGCGCACGCGGTACGCGAGGGGGTCGGTGTCGGCCATGAGGTGGCCGCGCGAGCGGAACGAGTGGATCAGCTCGGCGATGCGGGCGGGCTTGGCTGCCTCCACGTCGTCGTCGACCGTGTTGTCCTGGACCCAGCGCACGGGCTCGTACGGGACGCGCAGAGCCGCGAAGATGCGGTCGTACAGGCCGTCGAGGCCGAGGAGCTTGTTGGCGAGGATCCGGAGGAACTCGCCCGAGTGCGCGCCCTGGATGATGCGGTGGTCGTAGGTCGAGGTGACTGTCAGGACCTTCGAGATGCCCATGCGCGAGAGGCGCTCGGGGGACGCGCCCTGGAACTCGGCCGGGTAGTCCATCGCGCCGACGCCGATGATCGCGCCCTGGCCCTGCATGAGGCGCGGCACGGAGTGCACCGTGCCGATCGTGCCGGGGTTGGTCAGGGAGATGGTGACGCCCGCGAAGTCCTCGACGGCGAGCTTGCCGCCGCGTGCACGGCGCACGACGTCCTCGTAGGCGGCCCAGAACTGAGCGAAGTCCATCGCCTGCGCGGCCTTGATCGCCGGGACCAGGAGCTGGCGCGTGCCGTCCGGCTTGGGCAGGTCGATCGCGAGGCCGAGGTTGACGTCCGCCGGGTGGTGGACGCTCGGCTTGCCGTCGACGAGCGTGTAGGCGGCGTTCATCGCGGGCATCTCGGCGAGGGACTCGACGAGCGCGAAGCCGATGATGTGCGTGAAGGAGATCTTGCCGCCGCGCCCGCGGGCGAGGTGGTTGTTGATGACGATGCGGTTGTCGACCATGAGCTTGGCCGGGACCGCACGCACCGAGGTCGCCGTGGGGACCTCGAGGCTCGCCTCCATGTTCTTGACGACGCGCGCGGCGGGGCCGCGGAGCTTCTCGACGTTCTCGGTGCCGCCGGCGACGGCGGCGTCGGTGCGGGTCGCGGGCTTCTGCGCGTAGACGGCGGTCGGTGGCTGCGCGATGACGGCGGGTGGCGGCGTGTGCGTGCCGTGGCCGCCGGGCGCTGCCGGCGCGGGAGCGACGGGCGGCGTGGCCTTCGGCGTCGGCTGGGCGGCGGCGGCGCGCGGTGCGGGAGCCGGGGCGGCCGGAGCCGCAGCGGGCGTGGCCTGCGCGGCGGCGGGCTCCGCTGCGGGCTTCGCGGCGTCGGCGGGCTGCGCTGCGAGCCTCGCGGCGTCGTCGTCGGTCTCGGCCGGCTTGTAGTCGGCGAAGAAGTCCCACCACGCAGCGTCGACGGAGTTCTTGTCCTTGAGGTACTGCTCGTAGAGCTCGTCGACGAGCCACTCGTTCGCCCCGAAGGACGCGTTCGCGGGGCTGATCGGCTTTGATTCAGCGTTCGGGGCCACTCGGCGCTCGCCTCTTTCACACGATGTTCGTGATCTTGGTGATGTGATCGGGTTCCTCGACCACCTCAACCCTACGGTGCTAGAGCCTCCCTGGGGGCTCGGATCAGGCCGTTGGACCCAGGTGCTCCCGGCATCGTCGTGCCCCGCCCCGGGGATGGCAAACGACGGGCAAGGAGGTGGCCGTCAGGCACCCAAAGAGGTCTGACGAATTGCCATCAAACGGTAGGGGCGCCACGCTAGTGTGACGAACATCACTCCCAGGTGTGGTGTGTGCCTCGACACCCATCGTCGTGACGCTGGGGGACGGCGGCCCGCACCCGTCGGGCCGCCGTCCTCGCGCAGGTCAGCCGACGTCGCGCCGGAAGGTCGTCACGCGGCCGACCACGGCGAACAGGAGCGCATAGCCGACGAGGACGAGCGCGCCCTGCCACCACTCGAGGATCCCGCCCATGGACAGGGCGTTGAAGAGGCTCGCACCCGTCATCGCCTCGCCCGCCGCGCCGGGGAGGAAGGACGCGACGCGCGAACCGGCGTCATCGAGCACGGCAGGCAGCGCCATGCGGGCGACCGGTTCGACGAACTGCGTGAACGCGAGGAGCGTCACGAGCGACGCGACCTGGTTCGGCAGCATCGCGCCGAGACCGACACCGACGACCGACCACACGGTCAGCGCGGCGACCGACAGCGCCGCAGACCGCCACACCTCGGGCGAGCCGAGCAGCGGGTCGACGTCGCCGAGAGCGAACGCGCCAGCGCCCGCGCCGAGGCAGGCGACCGTGCCGACGATGCCGAAGAGGAGGCCGATCGGCACGGCGGCGATCATCTTCGCGGCGAGCAGGCGCGTCCGGCTCGGGTCCGCGAGAAGGGTCGGCACGATCGTGCGGTGCCGGAACTCGCTCGTCACCGCGAGCGTCCCGACGATCGCCGGGAAGACGTACCCGAGCGACGTCGCGACCGTGTAGATCGAGCGGACGACGTCGATCTTTTCGCCCTGGAACTCTTGCGGCGTCGCCGTGATCGAGAAGGCGAGGACCGCGGCGAGGAACGCCATGTAGCCCGCCATGATGAGGAGCAGGACCCACCAGAGCCGGGTCGAGAAGAACTTGCGCATCTCGGTGCTGACGGCGGTGCTCATGAGCGGCCCTCCTGGTCGGTCGTCGGCGCGGCGGCGTGGCGCTGGAGCGGGGGAGCCTCGCCGACGAGGCTCAGGAAGACGTCCTCGAGGCCCGGGGACTCGCCTCGCAGCTCGTGAAGCTCGAGGTGTGCTGCGTGGGCGGCGGCGCCGACGGCGCTCATCGTCGTACCGACGAGCGTGATGCTCGCGCGGGTCTCGTCGGCCGGTGCGGTCGGGGTGGCTGCCCAGCCGTGGGCTGCGACGAGCCGGGCGAGGCCCGCGGCGTCGGGGCTCGTCACGTGGACCGCAGGGGTCGCGAGGTCGGCGAGCGCCGCGAGCGGCGAGGCGTGGACCATGCGGCCGCGCGCGATGACGACGACGTCGTCGACCGACTGCTGGACCTCGGACAGGACGTGGCTCGACACGAGGACGGTGCGGCCGTCGGCCGCGAAGCCGCGCAGGAAGGACCGCAGCCAGGCGATGCCGCCGGGGTCGAGGCCGTTGGTCGGCTCGTCGAGGATGAGGACCTGCGGGTCGCCGAGGAGGGCGGTCGCGAGCCCGAGGCGCTGGCGCATGCCGAGCGAGAAGCCCCCGACGCGACGGTCGGCGGCCTCGGTCAGCCCGACGAGGCCGAGCAGCTCGTCGCACCGCGCCCGAGACGCCCCTGCGGCCGGTGCGAACAGGAGGAGGTGCTGCATCGCGGTGCGTCCGGGGTGGAAGCTCGAGGCCTCGAGGACGGCGCCGACCTCGCGGGCGGGCTGGGGGATGTCCGCGTAGGCGCGGCCGCCGATCGTCGCGGTCCCCGCGTCGGGCCGGGCGAGGCCGAGGATCATCCGGAGCGTCGTCGTCTTGCCTGCGCCGTTCGGCCCGAGGAAGCCGGTGACGCGGCCAGGGGCGACGTCGAAGCTGAGGTCGTCGACGGCGAGCACCTGGCCGAACCGGCGGGTCAGGCCGTGGACGGTGATGGGGGTTCCTGGGGTCATGTCCTCACCCTACTTCCCCCAATAGTTCTAGATCAACTAGAACTTACGCGCCGCCTGAGGTAGGTGGCGTGACCGCCGTCGGAGCCGTACCCCGCACGTCGGGATCGAGCTCGTCCTCCTCGCGCGACGCCGCGTCGACCCGCGGCGTCCCCTCAGTTGCAGGGACCGCCGGCGTGGGGCCCGACGCCGGACGGCCGAGCCCACGAACGCCGGGCTGCGGTGCCGGGAGCGTCACCCGGAACGTCGCGCCACGCTCGGAGTCCACGACCTCGACGTGCCCGCCGTGCAGCGCCACGGCCCACCGCACGATCGCCAGCCCGATCCCCGTGCCGCCGCCAGACGTCCCCGGCCCGACCTGCACCGGCGACGTGCCGTGCACGAAGCGCGCGAAGATCCGCTCCCGGTCCTCCGGCGCGATACCCGGCCCTTCGTCCGCGACCTCGACGAGGACCTTGTCCCCGCGGCGCCGCGCGCGCAGCCGGATCGTCGACCCGTACGGGGAGTGCCGGATCGCGTTGTGCAGAAGGTTCAGCACGACCTGCTGGAACCGGTCACGGTCGAGCGCGACCGTGAGGTTCTCAGGGTGCACGTCCACGACGAACTCGAGCTGTTTGCCAGCCTCGAGCATCTCGACCTCGTCGACCGCGTCGTCCAGGAAGTCCTGCAGGTTGACCTGCGTCGGGCGCAGGTCCGTCGCACCCGCCTCGATCCGCGAGAGGTCCAGCAGGTACGTCACGAGACGCGTGAGCCGCTCCGTCTGGTGCAACGCCGAGCCGAGGGCCGCAGGCGTCGCGGGAGTCACGCCGTCGACCAGGTTCTCGAGCTGCGCCTGGAGCGCAGCGACGGGCGTGCGCAGCTCGTGGGACACGTTCGCGATCAGCTCGCGACGCTGGAGGTCGCCCGTCGCGAGGTCCTCCGCCATCGAGTTGAACGTCGCCGCGAGCTGCCCCACCTCGTCGCGGCTCGTCGCCCTCACGCGGCGCGTGTAGTCACCGTCGGCCATCGCGCGGGCCGCGCTGCGCATCTCCCGCAGGGGAGAGGTCATGCCCTTGGCGAGCAACCACGTCATCGCGATCGACAGGACGATCGCGAACGGGAACGTGCGGGTCGGCCCGAACCCGATCTGCAGGCCGGTCCACGTCACGAGGACGGACAGGAAGTTCGTCGCGACGACGAGGACGCCCAGCTTGATCTTGAGCGAACGGAACCGGTCGAGCGGGCGCACGTCGGGAAGGTGCGGACGCGGGAGCGACCCGTGCCGGGGCTGGTCCACGTGCTCAGGCGCCTGCAGCGTCGTCGGGCGGGGTCGGAGGCTCGAAGGCGTACCCGACGCCGTGGACGGTACGGATCAGCTCCGGACCGAGCTTGCGGCGCACCGCCTTGATGTGGGAGTCCACCGTGCGCGTGCCGCTCGCGTCAGCCCAGTCCCACACCTCGGCGAGCAGCCGCTCGCGGGTGAGCACCGTGCGCGGGGTGCTCGCGAGCATCACGAGGAGCTCGAACTCGGTCGGAGTGAGGTGCACCTCCTCGCCGGCGCGCATGACGCGCCGCTGGGCGCGGTCGATCACGACGTCGCCCGCGACGATCGGCGGCTCGCTCGACGGCGTCGCCGCCGCCTGCGCGGCACGGTCGACGCGCCGCAGGAGCGCCTTGAGCCGCGCGACGAGCTCACGCATCGAGAACGGCTTCGTCATGTAGTCGTCGGCGCCGACGCCCAGGCCCACGAGCATGTCGGTCTCGTCGTCGCGCGCCGTGAGCATGAGGACAGGGACCGGGTTCTCCGCCTGGAGCCGGCGGCACACCTCGAGCCCGTCGATGCCCGGGAGCATGACGTCGAGCACGACGGCGTCGGGGCGCAGCCGCTCGGCGGCGCTCACGGCGGTCAGGCCGTCGCGAGCGACCTCGACCTTCCACCCCTCCGCCGTCAGACGCTGCGCGATCGCGGTCGCGATCGTCGACTCGTCCTCGACGACGAGCACCGTGGTGGCTCGCGGCGCGGCGCCGCCTGTCGTTGCTGGTGACGTGTGTGCCATGCGTCAAGCGTGGCACACCCCAACTCCCCGGGCACCCGACATCGGCGACCTGTGCTGTGGAGAGAAGGTGGGGAGAGCGCGACGACGATACGATCCGAGACGATGAGACCTCGACGAACCCCGACGGCGGTGGCCGAGACGTGCTAGCCGACTGGCTGATGATCCTCCTCGGTGTCGCCCTCACGGCGGGCACCGCAGTCTTCGTGGCGAGCGAGTTCGCGCTCGTCACCCTCGACCCGGGCGTCATCGAGGGTGGCGCCGGCGACGGCAGGCCGACGAAAGTCCTCGACCGCCGCACCCGCTCGGTGGTGCGTGCGCTGCACGAGCTGTCGACCGAGCTCTCGAGCGCGCAGGTCGGCATCACCGTCACGACGATCCTCCTCGGGTACACGGCGCAGCCCGCGCTCACGCGGATCTTCGAGGGCCTCCTCGAGAACCGAGCGTGGGCCACGGCGGCCGGGTCCGCGCTCGCGGTCACCCTGACGCTCGTCGTCGTCAACGTCTTCTCGATGCTCTTCGGCGAGCTCATCCCCAAGAACTTCGCGCTGAGCCGGCCCCTCGAGACCGCTCGCGTGGCGGTACCGCTGCAGCGCGTCTTCACCATGGCGCTTCGGCCTGTGATCACCGTGCTCAACGGTTCCGCGAACGCGCTCCTGCGCCGCATGGGCATCGAGCCGCGCGAAGAGCTGTCGGGGGCCAGGTCGGCACCCGAGCTCGCGGCGCTCGTGCGGCGCTCGGCAGAGCAGGGGACGCTCGAGGCGTCGACCGCGCGGCTGCTGACGAACTCGCTCGAGCTCGAGGATCTCTCGGCCGTCGACGTCATGACAGACCGCACGCGGCTCGCGGTCGTCGACCGCGACGACACGGCAGCAGACGTCGTCGCGCTCGCCCGCCGGACCGGTCACTCGCGGTTCCCCGTGATCGGGGACTCGCGCGACGACATCATCGGGTTCGTGCACCTGCGCCGGGCCGTGGGCGT
This sequence comes from Flavimobilis sp. BM9, assembly GCF_058313055.1. NCBI lineage: Bacteria > Bacillati > Actinomycetota > Actinomycetes > Micrococcales > Jonesiaceae > Flavimobilis > Flavimobilis sp. BM9. The sequence continues at coordinate 282,115 of NZ_JBZEMO010000005.1, forward strand.
GCCGCGTGAGCGGCGTGGCGACGTCCCCGTGGTCGCGCTCATGGTCGAGGCGCCGACGGTCCCCGAGACCGTCCGCCTGGGACCCCTCCTCGTGACGCTGCGCGGCCTCGGGCTGCAGATGGCTGTCGTGCTCGACGAGTACGGCGGCACCTCCGGCGTCGTCACGCTCGAGGACGTCGTCGAAGAGCTCGTCGGCGAGGTCGCCGACGAGCACGACACCCGTCGCGTCGGCGCCGCGCGCCAGACCGACGGCTCGTGGACGCTGCCGGGCCTCCTGAGGCCCGACGAGCTGACGGAGGCCACCGGGCTCGCGGTCCCCGACTCGCCCGCCTACGAGACGCTGGGAGGCCTCGTGATGGCACGCCTGGGGCGCGTGCCCGAGGTGGGGGACACGGTCCACGTCGACGACGTCGTGCTCACCGTCGTCGCGATGCAAGGCAGACGTGTCGACCGGCTTCGGCTGGAGCAGGCCAGCGACCGGCCTGACGGTGACGAGGACCCGGAGGTGAAGCGATGAGCACCGGGACGGCACTCGTCGTCGGGCTCGTGCTGCTGCTCGCCAACGCATTCTTCGTCGGAGCGGAGTTCGCCGTCCTCTCCGCGCGGCGCAGCTCGATCGAGCCTCTCGCCGAGGCCGGCGACCGCCGCGCGCGCACGGTCCTGTGGGCGATGGAGCACGTCTCCCTCATGCTCGCGGCAGCCCAGCTCGGCGTCACGGTGTGCTCGATCGGGCTCGGAGTCGTCGCCGAGCCTGCGGTCGCGCACCTGATCGAGGTGCCCTTGCGCGCCGCAGGTGTCCCCGACGGGTGGCAGCACCCGATCGCGCTCGTCGTCGCTCTGTCGATCGTCGTCTACCTGCACGTCGTGCTCGGCGAGATGGTCCCCAAGAACATGGCGGTCTCCGGGCCCGACAAGGCTGTCATGTGGTTCGGCCCACCGCTCGTGTGGGTCGGGCGCGTCCTCAAGCCGGTGATCGTCGTCCTCAACTGGATCGCCAACCAGGCGGTGCGGCTGTCCGGCGTCGACCCGAAGGACGAGGTCGCGTCCGCGTTCACCGCCGCCGAGGTCCAGTCGATCGTGCTGCGCTCCCAGAAGGAGGGCGTGCTCGTCGACGAGCAGGGCCTGCTCTCCGGAGCGATCGAGTTCTCGGAGCGCCTGGCCGGCGAGGTGATGGTCCCCATCGAGGACCTGGTGACGACTGCGCCGGACGCGACGCCCGACGACGTGGAGGGCCTCGTCGCGCGGACAGGCTTCTCCCGGTTCCCCGTCGCCGCCCCCGGCGTCGGGGCGGACGGCGAGGCGCGGCTGAGAGTCGTGGGCTACCTGCACCTCAAGGACGTGCTCTATGCGCACGGCCCCGAGCGGGCGACGCCCGTGCCGGGCTGGCGCGTGCGTGCGCTCGCGGGCGTCGGGCCGCACGACGAGATCGAGGCGGTGCTCGCCGCGATGCAGAGGTCGGGCGCGCACCTCGCGATCGTCGAGGAGGGCGGGGAGCAGCAGGGCGTCGTCTTCCTCGAGGACATCCTCGAGGAGCTCGTGGGCGAGGTGCGCGACGCGATGCAGCGGCGCGGGATCTGAGCCACGACCTGTGACACCTGGTGACAAATGAGACATACGTCGTACTTCCTGGCCAGGTCTTGGATCCGGACCCCGGGTGACGTTATGGTTCCGTTATCGTCCATGAGGTGAACGGACGATCCCGTCCTGCCGACACACAAGAGACAGGACGTTTCTGTGCCCGCTCGGCTTGCGCCGACGGGACCTGAGTCAGGCAGTGCGAGTACGCGAGGAGGTGTGATGGAGTCGCAGGACCAGGCCACGGCGCCGACCCTCCAGACGCGCCGTGCGCGCCGCGAAGCGGCACTTGCAGCCCTCGAGTCCTCGCCCGTCACGATGTCGGTTCCCGACAGCTCCGTCCCTGGCGCTGTTCGCACACCCGCCCCCCACGCCGCTCCGTCACGGCCCGACGGCACGTTCCCGCCGACGTTCGACGCGCACCGCGAGCCGCCCGTGTCGCCGCTGCGCACGACCAGCGGTTCCCGGATGACCGGACCGGCCCCCCACGCTGCGCTCGGCCGCCCCGCACAGCGCGCGGCTGCGCCGCACGCCTCGTCGCCGTCCGTCGTCGCGGACCCCGAGAGCCTTGCCCGGCTCGCGGCGTTCAGCGAGATCGCCGAGCTCCGCCGTGCGCGCGAGAGCCGTACCCGCGACCTCGCGCCTGCGGCCCACCAGTCCACGCCGCGCAGCAGCGCGCCCTCGCGTCCCGGCGTGGCGGCTGCGGCACGTCCCGTCGTTCCGCAGCCCGTCGTCGTCCCGTCGCTCGAGCCCGACGAACAGCCGGTCGCCCTGCGCCCCGCTGCTCCCGTCACGCAGTCCCGGCCGACCGCGCCAGCCGCCGCCCAGCTCGCGCGGCCGCAGGTCGCCGCGACCTTGGCCCAGCCCGTCCTCCCGGACCCGGTAGCAGCGGCCCCCGCGAGCGAGGCCCTCGCGGCCCCGGTCCTCGCAGCAGCCACCCCCGCAGCAGCGACCACGTCCGACGTCCCGTCCGGTCCGCTCGCCGCACCTGCCGAGACGCCCGGCGATCCGGCGGTCACCTCCAGCGCCGCCGCCTGTGCGCCGATGAGCCGGCGGGCGACCGTCGAGGCGCGTCGCGCTGCCGCGGGCAAGAAGCCGCGCTCCGCAGGTTCGTCGTTCCACCGGCCCGCTGGACGCGCGCACAAGGGCGGCTGGGTCGCTCGTGCAGGCATCCTCGCGGCACTAGGGATCACGACGATCGCCGTGCCCCTCGCGAACGCCTCGCAGCAGGGCGCTTCGGCGACGTCCGTCCCGCTCGTCGCCGAGGGGCGCAGCACGCTCGACGTCATCACCTCGAGCTCGAGCTCCGCCGCCGCGACCGAGGCGGTCATCGTCGCCGAGGGCGGCACGCTCGCCGGGCGCGACGCAGCCGTCGCCTCACGCGGCTCCGCCCGTGACACCCTGGCGGGTTGCGACCTGACCACGACGGTCCGCAGCGAGAACGGTCACCTGCGCAACGACGAGCTGTGCGACCTGACGCAGTCCGGACACCGCCTCCAGCCGTACGCAGCCGTCGCGTTCGACGCGCTCAACGACGCCTACCGCGCGAAGTTCGGCACGGACATCTGCCTGACCGACTCGTACCGCAGCCTCGCGGGCCAGTACTCGGTCGCTCGGACCAAGCCGGGCTTGTCGGCCCGCCCGGGCACCTCGCAGCACGGCCTCGGCCTCGCGGTCGACATGTGCAAGCCGGCGTACTCGTCGACCCAGCGCTGGAACTGGTTGAAGGCCAACGGCCCGACGTACGGCTGGGACAACCCGGCATGGGCCCGGGCCGGGTCTTCCGGCAAGTACGAGCCCTGGCACTGGGAGTACTTCCCGCTCGTCGAGTACTGAGCACCTCCACACCTCACGAGAGGCCCCGCCCGATGGGCGGGGCCTCTCGTCGTCGTGGGGCACGGCGCGTCCCGGGTACGCAGAAGGCGCCCCGTCGGTGACGGGGCGCCTTCTGGTGCGCGAGCTACTTCTTGGCGGCCTTGCGGGGCGCCTTGCCCTTCGGGGTCTCGTCAGAGCCGCTCTCGACCGCAGCAGCGGTCACGGAGCGACGTCCGGCGCGGACCTCCTCGAACGAGGTGCCGTAGTACGCGGCCTCCATGAGGGTCTTCATGTCGTCGAGCATCGGCATGCGCGGGTTGGCCGGCGCGCACTGGTCCTCGTAGGCACCCATGGCGAGCTTGTCGAGGCTGCCGATGAAGTCCTCCTCGGCGACACCCTGAGCCTGGAACGAGCGCGGGATGCCGACCTTGTCGCGGAGCTCCTCGACGGCGCGTGCGTAGGACTCGACGCCCTCCGCTGGGGTGCTCGCGGGGAGACCAAGGTGCTTGGCGATCTCCTGGAAGCGCTCCGGGGCGACGTAGTGCTCGTACTTCGGCCAGCTCGTGAGCTTGGTCGGGACAGTGCCGTTGTAGCGGATCACGTGCGGCAGGTACGTCGCATTGGTGCGCCCGTGGATCAGGTGGAACGTCGACCCGGTGACGTGAGCCATCGCGTGCACGATGCCGAGGAACGCGTTGCCGAACGCCATGCCGGCGATCGTCGCGGCGTTGTGCATCTTCTCGCGCGCCTTGACGGTGCGCTCGTCGGTGGCACCCGGGCCGCCGACGACCGACGCCTCGATGTTCTCGAAGATCAGCTTGATCGCGTGGAGGCACAGACCGTCGGTGTAGTCGTTCGCGTAGACGGAGACGAACGCCTCGGTCGCGTGCGTCAGAGCGTCGAAGCCCGAGTCGGCAGCGAGGAAGCCGGGCATCATCGCAGTCAGCGCCGGGTCGACGATCGCGACGGTCGGCGTGAGCGCGTAGTCGGCGAGCGGGTACTTCTTGCCGGACTCCTGGTCGGTGATGACCGCGAACGGCGTCATCTCCGAGCCGGTGCCCGAGGTGGTCGGGATGCAGACGAGCTTCGCCTTGTCGCCGAGCTCGGGGAACTTGAACGCGCGCTTGCGGACGTCGAAGAACTTCTCCTTCATGTCGGCGAAGTTGATCTCCGGGTGCTCGTAGAGCAGCCACATGACCTTGGCGGCGTCCATGGGCGAGCCACCACCGAGCGCGATGATCGTGTCGGGGGCGAACTGGCGCATGAGCTCGGCGCCGTGCTGGACGGAGTCGACGGTCGGCTCGGGCTTGACGTCGTCGATGATCTGCAGCGCGATGCGCTGGCCGCGACGGTTGAGCACGTCGAGGATCTTGTCGACGAAGCCGAGACGGGTCATCGTCGTGTCGGTGACGATCGTGACGCGCTCGATGCCGCGCATGTCCGTGAGATAACGGATGGCGTTCGGCTCGAAGTACGTCTTCGCGGGAACCTTGAACCACTGCAAGTTGTTGTTCCTCCGCCCGATGCGCTTGATGTTGACGAGGTTGATCGCGGACACGTTGTTCGAGACCGAGTTGTGGCCGTACGAGCCGCAGCCGAGCGTCAGGGACGGGATGAACGCGTTGTAGATGTCACCGATGCCGCCGAGCGAGGACGGGGCGTTGGTGATGATGCGGACCGCCTTGATGCGCGACCCGAACTCGTCGATGATCTCCTTGTTCTCGGAGTGGATCGAGCCCGAGTGGCCCAGACCGTCGAACTCGACCATCTGCTCGGAGAGGCGGATGCCCTCCTCGGCGCCGTCGGCGCGCAGCACGGCGAGGACGGGGCAGAGCTTCTCGCGGGTGAGGGGCTCGTTCACGCCGACCTCGGACACCTCGGCGAGGATGATCGACGTGTCCTCGGGGACGGAGAAGCCGGCGTTCTCGGCGATCCACTGCGGGGTCTTGCCGACGACGGTCGGGTTGAGCTTCGCGCCGGCGCAGTTCTCGCCACCGGCGGTCACGCCGAAGATGAACTCCTCGAGCATGGCCTTCTCGGCGGGGGTCGCGCGGTAGGCGTGGAGGGTCGCGAACTCGGCCATGGCCTCGTCGTAGATGGGGGCGTCGAGGATGACGGCCTGCTCGGAGGCGCAGATCATGCCGTTGTCGAACGCCTTGGAGAGGACGACGTCGTTGACGGCGCGCTTGAGCTTGGCGGAGCGCTCGATGAAGGCGGGGACGTTGCCCGCGCCGACGCCGAGGGCCGGCTTGCCGCACGAGTAGGCGGCGCGGACCATCGCGTTACCACCGGTCGCGAGGATGAGCGCGATGCCGGAGTGGTTCATGAGGAGGTTGGTGGCCTCGAGGGACGGCTCCTCGACCCACTGGATGCAGTTCTCCGGGGCGCCGGCTGCGATGGCTGCGTCGCGCACGACCTTGGCGGCGGCGACGGAGCACTGCTGCGCGCTCGGGTGGAAGCCGAAGACGATCGGGTTGCGGGTCTTCAGGGCGATGAGCGCCTTGAAGATCGCGGTCGACGTCGGGTTGGTGACCGGCGTGACGCCGCAGATGACACCGACGGGCTCGGCGATCTCGGTGATGCCCGTGATCTCGTCGCGGTTGATGACGCCGACGGTACGCAGGCTGAGCATCGAGTTGGTGACGTGCTCGCACGCGAAGATGTTCTTCACGGCCTTGTCCTCGAACACACCGCGGCCGGTCTCGGCGACGGCCTTGACGGCGAGCTCGCCGTGCTCGGAGAGCGCGGCGACCGAGGCCTTCTTGACGATGTGGTCGACCTGCTCCTGGTCGAGCTTGAGGAAGGCGGTCAGCGCCTCCTGGCCGCGGGCGACGAGTGCGTCGATCTTCGCGGCGACCGACGACTGCTCGGCGGCGGGCGTGGCCTGGGTGGTACTCATCTGAGGTCCCCTTCGATGTCGGGTTCGCGTGCCTTGTTGTGGTGCGCTTGTGATCTTGTGCACAAGGCTACGGCGCATCTCGGGCCCGGTCCCATGTCAAAGGTCCCACCTTTTGTCCTGTATTTCCGCAGGTCAAAGGTGGTGTGGAGGCAAACGTCCCAGACGGGTCTAGCGCTGCTCGCCGCTGGTCCCTGCGTCACGACGTCGAACACGCTCGCGGCGGACAGCCTGAGCCGCGATCGAGGCGACGACGAGCGACGCCGCGTTCTGAGCGGACGCCGCCACGACGAGCTGGGCGCGCGACACCTCGATGCAGCGCTCCGCCATGGGCTGCGCCGTGGGCTCGAACGCGCTCGGGCTCCAGTCCCGGACGATCTCGAGCGCCGATGGCCCGCACGGTTCCCCGGCCAGGTTCCCCCCGACGACCAGACCCCCTGTGGCGATCAGGACGAGGAGGTACACGACGCCGGTCCGCACGACGACCGGGCGTCGCTCCGGCGCGACAACCCGGTGCACGAGCACGGTCGCGCCGATGATGACGGCCGAGATCACGTAGGAGATCCCCATGTAGACCTGTATGCCCGTCGCCCCCATGCAGCGAGACGCTACCGTGTCGCCAGCGACGACGGCGCCTCCGGCGTCGGGCCGCGGCCGTCAGCCGATGAGCGGGCGCCCCTCGGGCCGACGGACAAGTCGCTGACGCTCACGCAGCACCAGCGCCGAGGCGAGGGTGACGGGGCCGAGACGGCCCGCGAACATCAGGCCGACGAGGAGGATCTGGTGCCCCGCTGCTAGTTGTGCCGTGATGCCCGTGGACAGCCCGACGGTCGCGAATGCGGAGACGACCTCGTACAGCACCTGGTCGAGCGTGTAGGTGCTGGTCATGGCGATCACCATCGTGGAGACGACGACGACGGCGACGCTGAGGAGAGCCACGGCGAGGGCCTGGCGGATCACCGCGGGGGAGAGGCGCCGGTCGAACAGGTCGACGTCGGGGTCGCCTCGCAGCTCCGCTGTGATCGCGAGCAGCAGCACGGCGAAGGTGCCGACCTTGATCCCGCCTGCGGTCCCGGCGCTACCTCCTCCGATGAACATCAGGACGTCGCTGCCGAGGAGCGTCCCGGTGTTCATCGCGGAGATGTCGACGCTGTTGAAGCCAGCAGTCCGTGGCATGACGGCCTGGAAGAAGCCCGCAAGCACGCGACCTGGTGCATCGAGCGCGCCGAGCGTGCCTGGGTTGGTCCATTCTGCGGCGGTGACGAACAGGGTCCCGCCGCCGAGCAGGATGGCAGTCATGAGCAGGGTGAGCCTCGTGTGGACGCTCCACCTACGGGGGCGACGATGCTGCCGCATCACCTCCATGATCACCGGGAACCCGATGCCGCCCAGGATGACTGCAGCGGCGATCGGCAGGCAGATCCACGGGTCGGCGACGAACCCCGAGAGGTTGTCGCTGAACAGCGCGAAGCCAGCGTTGTTGAAGGCGGAGATGGAGTGGAACACGCCCAACCACACGCTCGAGCCCAGGGATCTGTCGTAGGCGACGGCAAATCGGACGGCGAGCACGACCGCGGTGAACGCTTCGACGGCGAGGCTGATCCGGGCCACACCGAGAAGAACCGTCCGGACGTCGCCGAGGCCGACGCTCTTCGTCTCCGTGGCGGCGACGATCCGTGAGCTCAGACCGAGCTGCCGGGAGATGAGGAGCCCGAGGAGCGATGCGAGAGTCATGATCCCGAACCCGCCCACCTGGATGAGGACGAGGATCGTCGCCTGCCCGAAGGCGGACCAGTCTGTCGCGGTGTCCACGACTGCGAGCCCGGTCACGCAGAGAGCCGACGTGGCGGTGAACAGCGCCTCGAGCGCTGTTGCGCCACCAGGACCCGGGGTGGCCACCGGGAGCATCAGGAGCCCAGTGCCGATGGCGATCCCGGACGCGAAGCCTGCGACGACGGTGCGCCCGGGGTTGTGGCTCCACGTACGTCGCCAGTCCCGAGCCTGCCGGGGATGACGGCGTACCGGCGGGCGTGGTGTCCAGATGCTCATCGACGTGCTGTGCCTCGGTCGGGGGGCGCGGATCGGGGGCGTCCGCGGCGCCAGCATTCGCCAGTGCCGTACGAGCCTAGGTTCTGCGTGCCGGAAGACGGTCACGAGCGGGGCTCGTCCGACATCAAGATTTCGTAAGGAGGCCGCGGGTCGTCACCGGCGGCGATCGGTGTGCGTGGGCGGGCCTCGCTGTGGGACCGTGTCAGGGTGGCTCGGTGGACGATCTCGTGGCAGCGCGCACAGCGTCGTGCTCGCGGAGGGGTCGCGACCCATCGGCAGGTCGTAGGCCTGATCCTCTCGCTGCTCGTCCCGCCCGGGGGCAGCGCGTTGCTGCTGCTCGCTCGGGACGACCTGGCGCTGGGCAGCGTCCTGCTCCTCTACCTCCTCGGCGTCGTCGTCGTCTCGGCCGTGGGCGGCCTGATCCCGGGTCTCGTCGCAGCGACGCTGTCGTTCGGCCTCGCGAACTGGTTCTTCGCCCCGCCGTTCTACACGCTCGCGGTCGAAGGGCGGGACATGGTGATCGAGCTCGTGGTGTTCGCTGCTGTCGCTCTCGTCGTCGCCACGACGGTCGAGGTCGCGGCCCGCGACCGTCTCCACTACCAGCGCGACCTTGACGTGCACCTGGCTCGCACGCGCGACCTCGCCGCGCAGGACAAGGTTCGTGCCGCGCTCCTGGCCTCGGTCGGGCACGACCTGCGAACGCCGCTGGCGAGCGTCAAGCTCGCCGTCAGCAGCCTCCGACAGACGGACGTCGCGTGGTCGGGCGCAGCACGGGCGCAGCTGTTGGAGACGATCGAGGACTCGACCGACCGGCTGTCTCGACTGGTGGCGAACCTCCTGGACATGACCAGGCTGCGCTCGGACGCGGTCACGGTCGCCCTCGCTCCGGTCGCGCTGGACGAGGTCGTCCTCGGGGCGCTGCGGACGGAGGACCGGAGTCGTGTCGAGGTGTCGCTCGACGACGGCCTTCCGCTCGTGCTCGTGGACCACGGTCTTCTCGAGCGGGTCGTCGAGAACCTGGTGGACAACGCGCTTCGCTTCAGCCCTCCCGACGCGCGCGTCGAGGTGTGCGCGCGGGAGCATGCCCGCGCGACGGAGGGCCACGCTGCCGGGAAGGTGACGACGATCGACCTGAGCGTCGTCGACCACGGGCCGGGGATATCCCCTGATCGCTGGGACGAGGTGTTCGTGCCGTTCCAGCGTCTGGACGACCGGGACAGTCGATCGCACGTCGGTCTGGGCCTGGCGATCGCGCGCGGGTTTGCCGAGGCGATGTCGGGCGAGCTGAGCCCGTCGACGACGCCCGGCGGAGGCCTGACGATGACGCTGCGACTGCCGGTGGCGGGGACATGACCAGGCTGCTCCTCGTCGAGGATGACGAGTCCCTGGTCCGGACTCTCGACCTGGCTCTGACCGCGCACGGCTTCGACGTGCGGGCGGCGGCTCAGGGCGAGCGGGCGCTAGTGCTCGCCACCACCTTCCAGCCTGCGGTCGCGATCGTCGATCTCGGCCTGCCCGACGTCGATGGGCTCGCCGTGGTGAGGCAGCTTCGCGCGTGGTCGGACCTGCCGGTGATCGTCCTGTCGGCACGCGACGCCCAGCGTGACAAGGTCGCGGCCCTTGACTCGGGCGCGGACGACTACGTGACCAAGCCCTTCGGGATGGACGAGCTCTTGGCGAGGCTGCGTGCGACGCTGCGCCGTGCCTCTGGCGGTGATCGCCTGCCGGTCTTCGAGTCAGGGCACCTGCGGATCGACCGCACCGCCCGACGCGTCGAGCGCGACGGCGACCGTGTCCATCTCACCCCGACGGAGTGGAGCCTGCTGGAAGCGCTCGTGTGCTCGGCCGGACGCGTGGTGACCCAGCGTGACCTGCTCAACGAGGTGTGGGGGCCGCAGTACGTCGACGAGGTCACCTACCTCCGCGTCTACGTCGCCCAGCTGCGCCGCAAGCTCGAGACGGACCCGGCCTCGCCCCGCCACCTGCGCACCGAGCCCGGAGTGGGGTACAGGTTCGAGCCGTAGCGGTCCCTGGCGCACGGTGGCGCCCTTGGAGCGGGGCGCCCCCTCCTGTCGTTGCTCTCTGTTCATCCGGAGTTGGTTCGAGAATGCCTCGACACCTGTCAATATAGATCGACATCGATACAGGTGGGCGTTCATCGCGGCCGGCAACAACGTCGGGCGGGCGATCGCTGTCCGATCGCCACGTCCGGGAGGGCATCATGACCACGTCACGCGAGGAGTGCCCGGCGAGTCCGGCTGAGGCTCACAGCATGAGCCTGGACGCCGCGACCCAGGTCGCGGCCGTCCTGAGAGCGCTGGCCGAGCCGCTCCGCCTGCGGATGCTCTCGTTCATCGCGACCGGGCCCACCGGCGAGGCTTGCGTCTGCGACATCGCGACGGTCGCCGACGTCGCACAACCCACCGTCTCCCATCACCTCAAGGTGCTCAAGAGCGTCGGAGTCCTGGTCTCCGAGCGGCGCGGCACCTGGGTCTACTACCGGATCGCTCCCGACCTGCGGGGCGCGGTGAGCACTCTGCTCGATGCCTTTGCCCCGGCCGTGCTCGAGATCGCGCAGGCGACCCGCGGCAGCGACGGACTCAGCGATGTCGACGACGTGCTGGCACGTATCGCAGGCCAGCTGGCCGCCCGCTTCGGGAACATCGACTCCGCCCTCGTCACGGCCACGGTCCGCGAGTCCTACACCGCGCTCGCGCGGAGCGCCGGGGTCCGGGCTCATCTCGTTGCGACGGCGGAACGCTTCGCCCGTCAACGCCTCGAGGACATCACCCGTACGAGCCAGCCGTCCGTGAAGGTTCCGCAGGTGCTGTTCATCTGCGTCGCCAACGCGGGGCGCTCGCAGATCGCCGCGGAGCTCGTTCGCCAGTACGCCGGGGACGCCGTCATCGTGCGGTCAGCAGGATCGGCGCCCGCCAGCGACATCCATCGTGGCGTCCGTACGGTGCTGGCTGCCATGGGGTCCAGCGGCGACGCTTATCCCAAGCCGCTCACCGATGACGCGGTGCGGGCGGCGGACGTCGTGGTCACGATGGGCTGCGGAGACACCTGCCCGGTGCTCCCAGGGGTCCGCTACGAAGACTGGGTCGTCGGCGACCCTGCGCTCGCTTCGCACGACGGGGTCATGGCCATCACCGCCCAGATCGACGCTCACGTGCGCGCCCTGCTCACTTCCCTGCTCCCCGATCTCGAGCTCCCGGAACCCCGGTGAGCTCTCTTACCAGCACCAGGAGATACCCATGAACCCCACCGCCGGACACGCCTCGGCCAAGCCTTCTGTCCTGTTCGTCTGCGTCCACAACGCCGGTCGCTCCCAGATGGCCGCTGGCTATCTGCACGCTCTGGGGGCGGGGCGGGTCGAGGTCCGTTCCGCGGGGTCCCAACCAGCCGACCAGATCAACCCGGTCGCTGTCGCGGCCATGGCCGAGGACGGCGTCGACATCACGTCCTTCGCCCCCAAGGTCCTCACGACGGACGCGGTCAAGGCGTCCGACGTCGTGATCACGATGGGCTGCGGTGATGTCTGCCCGATCTTCCCCGGCAAGCGCTACGAGGACTGGAAGCTCGACGATCCTGCTGGCCAGGGCATCGACGCGGTCCGCCCCATCCGCGACGCCATCAAGGCTCGCGTGCGGGTGCTGCTGGACGAGCTCGGCATCGACCCGGTCACCGCGTGAACACCTGGTGAGCGCGACGCGCCGCCGCGCCTGCGTCGGCTCGCAGCGCGAGAGGTCGCGCAATGGTCCGGGTATCAGCTCGGCGGGCCGTAGAGCAGGCGCCTGACAGCAGACCGCGACACCAGCAGCGCGATGACGAGCAGCGTGACGGGGAGGAACCCCCCCAGGCTTACGGAGCCGCCGAATGCGACGTCGATCAGCCAGAGCACGACGAACTTGCTCCCCGCTGCCACGGTCCAGAGCATCAGACCAGACACGGCCTTGGACAGTCGCGTCCGGGCCTCGCGCAGCCGGGTCATCACGGCGCCTTTGAGGACCAGGACAACCTCGAGGGTGATCTTGAGCAGTGCGGCCGTCAGCATCGAGAGGGTGAAGGTCTCGCTGATCACCGGGGCGAAGAACTGAATGGCGACGTTCAGGACGACGACATACACGAAGAGGTCCATCACGTCTGCCGGGTGCGTGAGGACCCAGGCTCGCAGCTGTCCGAGCCGCGAGCGCGCCTCACCTACGGCCGGATCGGACGACTCGCTCATAGCACTCACCCTCCGCCTGCGATCGCGGGGTTCGCAAGAGCCTTGACCAGCGCGACCCGCCCGGATCAGGGGCCGTGCCGAGAACGTTCTCAGGCCCGCTTCATGTTCGTCTTACGCCTGTTGTCGTGCTTCGCTGTCGTGTCGAGATGAGGCCGCCCCCCGGCCCTCGATGAGGACCGGCCCCCAGACATGACAACGGCGGACCTACGATTTCGTAGGTCCGCCGTCGCGGATGTCCTGAGACATCACAATGGTGCCCTCGACAGGATTCGAACCTACGACCTTCTGCTCCGGAGGCAGACGCTCTATCCACTGAGCTACGAGGGCGGGACCAGGACTGACCTGGAACCTGTGCCGGTCGCAGACGCGTCCAGCACGAGCACCGAGACTACCACCGCGGCGCTCCCGGTGCGCACGCGCGCCGGGCCTGGGCCGGTCAGCCGCGCAGCGGGGAGAGGTACTCCTCGAGGTAGCCGTAGATCTCGTGGGCCGCGCGGTCCTCGTCGCCGTCGGCGATCGCCTCGACGAGCGCGTCGTGCGTGTGGTCGGGGTGGTCGGTCTCGACGTTCGCGCGGATCGAGTCACCGATCGCGTCGATGAGGTTCTCGTAGAGGTCGAGCAGCAGCGGGTTGCGGGCGGCCGCGACGATCGCGCGGTGCAGCGCGAGGTCGGTCGTGACCATCGCGTCGATCTCACGGGCGGCGAACGATTCTCCGCGGTGCTGGTTGAGCGTGCGCAGCGTCGCGACGTCGCGATCGGTGCGGCGCTGCGCGGCGAGACGGGCAGCCTCGACCTCGAGGCTGCGGCGCACCTCGAGGATGTGCTGCTGGTGGACGTGGGCCATCTGCCGTCCGAGCGCGACGGTGAGCTCGGAGTCGGACAGGACGTAGGTGCCGGATCCCTGGCGGCGGGCGAGCAGCCCGGAGTGCACGAGCGACTGGACGGCCTCGCGGATGGTGTTGCGGCCGACGCCGAGCGTCGCAGCGAGGTCGGTCTCGGTGGGGATCCTGCTTCCGACGGGCCAGGTGCCGTTGACGATCGCGTCCCGCAGGTGGGACACGGTCCGGTCGATCAACCCGGTGCGCGTAGACATACGAACAGCTCCGTTCTCAGGGTGCTTGCCCACAGTCAACACCGCAGGCACCCGATCGGCCTAGCCGTCTCGCGACACCGCGGCTCAAGTCCGCCCCGCCGAGGCCGAAGTAGAGGGTGAGGGCAGCAGCCGTCCGACAGGGATGAGGTGGCGAGGTGGTCGTCGCACGAGGGCGTGAGATGTCGCGTGGCCTGGGCCGCGTGGCGCTGGCGCTCGTCGTGCTCGCGCTCGGCGTCTGGTTCGTCTTCGCGTGCGTCGCCGTGCGAGACGTGACGCACGCGCCGGAGGACGTCCAGCTCGGTGCTGAGGCCGCAGCGCCTGAGGTGACGACTGCGGCTGACGTGGACTCCCGGGCCAGCAGCAACGCGGGCGACCGCGCGATGTCGGGGCTGGCGGACGCGGCTCCCGAGGCGGAGCCGAGCGGCGTCCCTCTCAGCGGTGAGAGCGCGCTCGAGGCCTCTCTTCCCGCGGACGTCCCCGGTTTCGGCACGGACGGGTTCTTCCCGGTGTCCGCGCCCGACGGCGTGCAGGCCTACCGGGCCGATTTCGTCCCCGTCGTCGCGGCGGCGAAGGACGAGCCGGTGCACGTCGAGGTGTCGACGTGGCCCACGACGACGGCCGCGCTCAGCGCGGGCGACGACGCGATGCGTTCCGTCGTCGACCAGGGCGGCAAGGTCCGCAAGGTGCCCCGCGGCCTGCCGGAGGACGCGCGCAGGGCGGACGTCGACGGTCGGGCCATGGTCGTGTGGACAAGGTTCACGACGACGTTCGTCGTCGTCGGCACCCCCGGCCAGGCTGCGTCGCTCGCCCGCGAGCTCGACCTCGGCTGACGCCCTCCCCGCGCCGGTAAGATGGCCCGGTGACCCCTCTCGAGCTTTCTCACGCGATCAGTGCCGCCCTGGCAGCGGCCGTCTCCGACGGTGCGCTGGCCCTCCCTGTCGAGGACGTGCCGGAGTCCGTCCACGTCGAGCGTCCGCGTCAGCGCGAGCACGGCGACTGGGCGACGAACGTGGCGCTGCAGCTCGCCAAGAAGGCGGGCATCGCGCCGCGTGCGCTCGCTGAGGACCTCGCGGCGCGACTCGCGTCGACGCCGGGCGTCGCGAAGGTCGACGTCGCAGGTCCGGGATTCCTGAACATCACGCTCGACGCTGCCGCTGCGGGTTCGCTCGCACGCACGATCGTCGAGGCGGGTGCCGCGTACGGGCGCGGCGACGCGGAGGCGGGGCGCCGCATCAACCTCGAGTTCGTCTCGGCGAACCCGACGGGCCCGATCCACATCGGTGGCGTGCGCTGGGCTGCCGTCGGTGACTCGCTCGCGCGCGTCCTCGAGGCTGCGGGCGCCGAGGTGACGCGCGAGTACTACTTCAACGACCACGGCGCGCAGATCGACCGCTTCGCTCGGTCGCTGCTCGCTCGCGCCAAGGGCGAGGCTGCGCCTGAGGACGGGTACGGCGGCCAGTACATCGAGGACATCGCCACGGCCGTGATCGCGGACGCCGTCGCCGCCGGTGATCCCGACCCGCGCACGCTGCCCGACGACGAGGCGCAGGAGGTCTTCCGTGCCCGCGGCGTCGAGCGCATGTTCGGTGAGATCAAGGAGTCGCTGCACGGCTTCGGCGTGGACTTCGACGTGTACTTCCACGAGGACGAGCTGCACGAGTCGGGTGCGGTCGACCGCGCGATCGAGCGGCTGCGCGCCGCCGGCCACATCTTCGAGGCCGACGGCGCGACGTGGCTGCGCACGACGACCTTCGGCGACGACAAGGACCGCGTCGTCATCAAGTCGGACGGCGAGGCCGCCTACATCGCGGGTGACATCGCCTACTACCTCGACAAGCGTGAGCGAGGGTTCGACGACGCGATCCTCATGCTCGGTGCCGACCACCACGGGTACGTCTCGCGGATGATGGCCGTCTGCGCGGCGTTCGGCGACGAGCCGGGCCGCAACCTGCAGATCCTCATCGGCCAGCTCGTCAACCTCGTGCGCGACGGCGAGCCCGTGCGCATGTCGAAGCGCGCCGGCACGGTCGTCACCCTCGAGGACCTGGTCGACGCTGTCGGCGTCGACGCTGCGCGCTACTCGCTCGCGCGCTCGTCGAGCGACTCGACGATCGACCTCGACCTGGGGGTCCTCGCGAGCGCGACGAACGAGAACCCTGTCTACTACGTGCAGTACGCGCACGCGCGCACCGCGAACGTCGCGCGCAACGCGGCCGAGCACGGGGTGCGCCGCGAGGACGGGTTCGACCCGTCGCTCCTCACCCACGAGACCGAGGCGGCCCTGCTGGGCATGCTCACGGACTTCCCGCGCGTCGTCGCGCAGGCCGCGCAGCTGCGCGAGCCGCACCGCGTCGCGCGGTATGCGGAGGCGCTCGCGGGCAGCTACCACAAGTGGTACGGCGAGTGCCGCGTGACGCCGCTCGGCGACGCGCCCGTCGAGGACGTGCACCGCACGCGCCTGTGGCTCAACGACGCGACGCGCCAGATCCTGGCCAACGCTCTGGGCCTCCTCGGGGTCAGCGCGCCGGAGCGGATGTGAGCGCGGCGCCCGCAGGCGCCGCGGTCCCCGCGTACCCCGCGGGCGGGACGACGATCCCGGGCGAGCCGTGGTCGCGCGGTGTGGAGCGTGGCCCTGACGGCGCGGCGAGCGTCGGCGGCGTCGACGTCCGCGACCTCGCGGCGCAGCACGGCACGCCCGCGTACGTCGTCGACGAGCGGGACGTGCGCGAGCGTGCGCGGGCCTACCGCGAGGCGTTCGAGATGGCGTTCGCCGAGATCGGCGCGGGCGTCGACGTCTACTACGCGGGCAAGGCGTTCCTCTCGGTGGGCTTCGCCCGCTGGGTGCACGCGGAGGGTCTGCGCATCGACACCGCGTCGGGCGGCGAGATGGAGACGGCGCTGCGCGCCGGCGTCCCGGGCAGCGACCTGGGCCTGCACGGCAACAACAAGTCGGACCAGGAGATCGCTCGCGCGCTCGACGTCGGCGTCGGGCGGATCATCGTCGACTCGCTCGTCGAGATCGAGCGCGTGGCCGACGCCGCCGCTGCGGCGGGCGTCCGCGCGCCGGTCATGGTGCGCGTGACGACGGGCGTCCACGCGGGCGGGCACGAGTACATCTCGACCGCGCACGAGGACCAGAAGTTCGGCCTGTCGATGGCGCCGGGGGAGGGCGGCCAGGACGCGTCGGCGATGGTCGCGCTGCTCGCTGTCCTCGCGCGTCCCGAGCTCGAGCTGCTCGGTATCCACTCGCACATCGGCTCGCAGATCCTCGACCCGTCGGGCTTCGAGGTCGCGGCTGAGAAGGTTCTCGGTCTTCGCGCCGAGCTCGCGGAGCGCACGGGCGTGCTGGTCCCGGAGGTCGACCTCGGCGGGGGCTACGGCATCGCGTACCTCCCGGGCGAGGTCGCGCTCGACCCGGCGCGCATCGCGAAGGACGTCGCGGCGTCGGTCGCGCAGTCCGCGGCGCGCCTCGGCACGCCGCTGCCGCGCTTCTCGATCGAGCCCGGGCGCTCGATCGCGGGCCCGGCCGGCCTGACGCTCTACACGGTCGGCACGGTCAAGCCCGTGCGCACCGACGACGGCGTGCGCACGTACGTGTCCGTCGACGGCGGCATGAGCGACAACATCCGGCCTGCCCTGTACGGCGCGGCGTACCACGCCGAGATCGTGGGGCGGCTCTCGGTCGCGGAGCCGGTGCTCGCGCGCGTCGTCGGCAAGCACTGCGAGTCGGGCGACATCGTCGTCCACGACGTCTACCTGCCGGGTGACGTCGCGGCAGGCGACCTGCTCGCCGTCGCAGCGACCGGCGCGTACGGACGGTCGATGGCCTCGAACTACAACATGCTCACGCGGCCCCCCGTCGTCGCGGTGCGCGACGGCGCGAGCACGGTGCTCGTCCGGCGCGAGACGGTCGACGACCTGCTCGCCCTGGACGAGGGCTGAGCACCCGTATCCTGAGACGGTCGGCCTCGGGCTGACCGCACGCGGGAGGATCGTGGCGCCGGCGAGGACGCGAACGGCCCGCACGGGTCCCGTCACGCCGGCTCTGACGCATGACAGGCAGGACGTGCGCCCCGGCGGTCGACGGCGCGGCGCACGACGGCCGCGCGCACGCGCGGCACGGACGAAGGGTGTGGTCACGTGGTGGCACCGAAGGAGGCGCTCCGCGTCGGCCTGCTCGGGTGCGGGGTCGTCGGATCGCAGGTCGCACGCCTGCTCGTTGAGCAGGCGGGGGACCTCGCGGCGCGCGTGGGCGCCCCGCTCGAGCTCGTCGGCGTCGCGGTGCGTGACACGACGAAGCCGCGTGACGGCGTCGCCCCGGAGCTCCTGACGGACGACGCGCACGGCCTGGTCGCGCGGTGCGACATCGTCGTCGAGGTGCTCGGCGGCATCGAGCCCGCGCGCTCCCTCATCCTCGAGGCGTTCGCCGCCGGCGCGAGCGTCGTGACCGCGAACAAGGCGCTCCTCGCCCAAGACGGCCCCACCCTGTACTCGGCTGCCGACGCCGCGGGCGTCGACCTGTACTTCGAGGCTGCGGTGGCCGGGGCGATCCCGCTCGTGCGGCCCCTGCGCGAGTCGCTCGCAGGCGACCGCGTCACGCGGGTCCTCGGCATCGTCAACGGCACGACGAACTACATCCTCGACGAGATGACCACGAAGGGCCTCGCGTTCGACGAGGTGCTGCGCGCGGCGCAGGAGCTCGGCTACGCCGAGGCCGACCCGACGGCGGACGTTGAAGGGCACGATGCCGCGTCGAAGGCTGCGATCCTCGCGTCGCTCGCGTTCCACACGCGCGTCTCGCTCGACGACGTCGCGTGCGAGGGCATCACGAAGATCTCCGCCGACGACGTCGCGTGGGCGACGGAGACCGGTCACGTCATCAAGCTGCTCGCGATCGCCGAGATGACCGAGGCAGGCGTGTCCGCCCGCGTGCACCCTGCGCTGCTGCCCGCACGCCACCCGCTCGCGGGTGTCAGCGGTGCGTTCAACGCGGTGTTCGTCGAGGCGGCGGCAGCCGGGCCGCTCATGTTCTACGGCCAGGGCGCGGGCGGCGCCCCGACCGCGTCGGCCGTCATCGGCGACGTCGTCTCGGTCGCCCGCCACCGCGTGCTCGGCGGCAAGGGCCCCGACGAGTCGAGCTACGCGTCCCACCCGCTCGCCCCTGCGGACGCCGCGGTGACGAGCTACCAGTTCCGCCTGCGCGTCGAGGACCAGCCCGGCGTGCTCGCACGTGTCGCGCAGGTCGTCGCGGAGCACGGCGTGTCGATCGAGGCGATGCGCCAGCAGGGCACGCCTGCTGGCGGCGTCGCGAACCTCGTGCTGACGACGCACCGCGCTCCCGAGGCCGCGCTCGCCGCGACGGTCGCGGCGGTCGCCGAGCTCGACGTCGTCCAGGAAGTCACCTCCGTTCTGAGAGTCGAGGGAGCCTGATGGCCCACCAGTGGCAGGGAATCATCCGCGAGTACGCCGACCGGCTGCCCGCGCACGTGCAGTCGTCGATCGTCACGCTCGGTGAGGGCGGCACGCCGCTCGTCCCGGCACCGGCGCTGTCGCGCCGCACGGGCGCGGACGTGTACGTGAAGTTCGAGGGCATGAACCCGACGGGCTCGTTCAAGGACCGTGGCATGACGACGGCGATCTCGGCTGCCGCCGGCCGTGGTGCGAAGGCGGTCGTGTGCGCCTCGACGGGTAACACGTCGGCGTCGGCCGCGGCCTATGCGACCGCTGCGGGCATGACCTGCGCGGTGCTCGTCCCGGACGGCAAGATCGCGATGGGCAAGCTGAGCCAGGCGGTCGCGCACGGCGCCCGCCTCCTGCAGGTCGACGGGAACTTCGACGACTGCCTCGTCGCGGCGCGCAAGCTCGCCGAGGTGTACCCGGTCGAGCTCGTGAACTCCGTGAACCCCGACCGCATCGAGGGGCAGAAGACCGGCGCGTTCGAGATCGTCGACGCGCTCGGCGACGCCCCTGACATCCACGCGCTGCCCGTCGGCAACGCCGGCAACATCACGGCGTACTGGAAGGGCTTCGTCGAGTACGAGCAGGACGGCCCCGCGACGCGCCGCCCCCAGATGTGGGGCTTCCAGGCCGCAGGTGCTGCGCCCATCGTGGCCGGCCACCCGATCACCGAGCCCGAAACGATCGCGACCGCGATCCGGATCGGCAACCCCGCGTCGTGGCAGCAGGCCGAGGAGGCCCGTGACACGTCCGGCGGCGTGATCGAGGCGGTGACCGACGAGGAGATCCTCGCGGCGCACCGCATCCTGTCGTCCGAGGTCGGCATCTTCGTGGAGCCCGCGTCCGCCGCGGGCGTCGCGGGCGTCCTCAAGCGTGCCGAGGTGGGTCTCGTCCCCGCCGGGGCGCGCATCACGATCACGGTCACGGGCCACGGCCTGAAGGACCCGCAGTGGGCCTTGCGCACCGCGGACGGTTCCGAGATCGAGCCGCAGAAGATCTCCGCCGACGTCGTGTCGATCGCGGCCGCGCTCGGTCTCGACTGAGCCATGCGTCTGGGAGCTGACCACGTCCGGGTGACCGTGCCTGCGACGAGCGCGAACCTGGGGCCCGGTTTCGACGCGCTCGGGCTCGCGCTCGGCCGGCACGACACCGTCGAGGTCCGTGCCATCGGTGCCGCCGAGACGGTCGTCGAGGTGATCGGCGAGGGCGCGGGCGAGGTCCCGCTCGGCGAGGACCACCTCGTCGTGCGCGCGCTGCGCGCGGCGATCGACCTGGTCGGCGCGCCGCAGACCGGCCTGCACATGGTCTGCCGCAACGAGATCCCGCACGGCCGGGGCATGGGCTCGTCAGCCGCCGCCGTCGTCGCGGGCATCGTCGCAGCGCGTGCCCTGATCGCGGACCCCGAGGCGCTCGACGACGACGCGGCGCTCGCGCTCGCGACCGAGTTCGAGGGGCACCCGGACAATGCAGCGCCTGCTCTCGTGGGCGGCGCGACGATCGCGTGGTCGGGCAGCGAGGGCCCGCGCTCGGCGCGGCTCGAGGTGCACGCCGACGTCGAGCCGTGGGTCTTCGTCCCGACGGTCCGCCTCGCGACGAAGAAGGCGCGCGGCGTGCTGCCCGCGCAGGTCCCGCACGCGGACGCGGCGTTCAACGCCGGCCGCGCGGCCCTGCTGGTCGAGGCGCTCACCCGCCGCCCGGACCTGCTCTTCGAGGCGACCGAGGACAGGCTGCACCAGGACTACCGCGCCGAGGTCATGGCGAGCTCGACCGAGCTCGTGCGCGGTCTGCGGGGTCTCGGCCTGCCGGCTGTCGTCTCGGGCGCGGGCCCGACGGTGCTCGTGCTCGGCCGTGCGAGCGAGGGCGACCGCGTCGCGCAGGCGGTCGCCGAGCTGCTCGGCGACGACGGCCCGTTCGACGTGCTGACGCCGGGGCTCGACCTCGTCGGTGCGCGCGGCGAACGCCTCTGAGACACCGGTCGCGGACTGTGTCGGGGACCTCGGGTGCGATGCTACGATTGCCGTGGTTCCCCGCAGCAGAGCGAATCCGCTCTCGCGACGCCGTGAGCATCCCGCGCGTCAGAGCTCGACTCGACACGTCCGCGGTCGGGGGAATCAATCCAGGTCACGTGAGTCAGCCCGCGCACACCGTCGTCGGTGTCGCTTGGCGGCACGCGCGATCGTCGGGAGCCCACCGCGAGAACGCTCGCGGGTCCGGGCCCCGGCTCCACCCGCGGTCGGCCCACGAGCCGTCTCGCACAACCCCCAGGGGAAGGGTCCTTCGTGACTGACACCATCGATGCCCCCACCGGCGCCATCTCCGCGATGCGCCTCCCCGAGCTGCAGGCCGTCGCCGCGCAGCTCGGCGTGAAGGGCACGTCCAAGATGCGCAAGAGCGATCTGGTGGACGCCATCAACTCCGCGCGTTCCGGCTCGGGCGCACCTCGCGGCGTGGGCAACGCCCGCAAGAGCAACGCTGCGGACAAGCCCGCGCAGGCCCCCGCGGCGGAGCAGCCGCGCGATGCCGCCCGCGGCACCGACGACCAGCCTCGCAGCGAGGACCGCCGTGGCGGCTCCAGCTCGGAGGACGCGGCAGTGGCCCGCGAGGAGGCCGCCCGCAAGCGTGCCGAGGCACGTCTCGCCGCCAAGGAGCGCCGTCGCGCCGAGCAGGGCGACCAGCGCGGCCAGGCCGAGCAGGGCTCGGGCCAGGGCGAGGTCAAGGGCCGCGACGCCGTCGCAGCCGACCTCGCCTCGATCGAGCGTGGGCTCGAGCGCGGGCAGCGCTCCCGCCGCTCGGGTCGTGACGCCGGCGCCCCGCAGCAGGACGGCGAGCGCACCGACAAGGTCGGCGGCGACGAGCGCCGTCGCGAGCGCAACGACCGCCAGGACCGGCAGGAGCGCCAGGACCGCCCGCAGCGGGCCCAGGGCGAGCAGCGACGCCAGCAGCAGGAGAGCCAGGACGACGACGAGCGCGGCGGTCGCCGTCGCCGCGGGCGCGACCGCTACCGCGACCGGGACCGCAAGCGCGGCCGCACGCCGCGTGGCGCCGCTGACATGGGCGCCGAGGACTTCGAGGTCCACGAGGACGACGTCCTGCTCCCCGTCGCGGGCATCCTCGACATCCGCGACAGCTACGCGTCGATCCGCACGACCGGCTACCTGCCGGGTGCGAGCGACGTCTACGTGTCCCTCGCGCAGGTCAAGAAGAACGGCCTTCGCCGCGGTGACGCGATCACGGGTGCTGTCCGCCAGCCTCGTGAGGGCGAGCAGCCGCAGGTGCACACGGCCCGCAGCAAGGTGAACCCGCTCGTCCGCCTCGACACGGTCAACGGCATGTCGCCCGCCGAGGCGATGGACCGCCCGGACTTCGCGAAGCTGACGCCCCTGTACCCGCAGGAGCGCCTGCGCCTCGAGAACGTCGGCGCGACCAAGCTCACGCCGCGCGTCATCGATATCGTCGCCCCGATCGGCAAGGGCCAGCGCGGCCTCATCGTCGCGCCCCCCAAGGCGGGCAAGACGATCATCATGCAGCAGATCGCGAACTCCATCACGGCGAACAACCCTGAGGTGCACCTCATGGTCGTGCTCGTCGACGAGCGGCCTGAAGAGGTCACCGACATGGAGCGGACGGTCCAGGGCGAGGTCATCGCCTCGACGTTCGACCGGCCGGCGTCCGACCACACGATCGTCGCGGAGCTCGCGATCGAGCGCGCGAAGCGTCTCGTCGAGCTCGGCCAGGACGTCGTCGTGCTGCTCGACTCGCTCACGCGTCTGTCGCGTGCGTACAACCTCGCGGCGCCCGCGTCGGGCCGCATCCTCTCCGGTGGTGTGGACGCCTCGGCGCTCTACCCGCCCAAGCGGTTCTTCGGCGCGGCGCGCAACATCGAGAACGGCGGCTCGCTCACCATCCTCGCGTCGGCGCTCGTCGAGACCGGCTCGAAGATGGACGAGGTGATCTTCGAGGAGTTCAAGGGCACGGGCAACATGGAGCTGCGCCTGTCCCGTTCGCTCGCCGACAAGCGGATCTTCCCGGCGGTCGACGTCAACGCGTCGGGCACGCGTCGCGAGGAGATCCTCATGGGCTCCGACGAGCTCAAGATCACCTGGAAGCTGCGTCGTGTGCTCGCCGCGCTCGACCAGCAGCAGGCGATCGAGCTGCTCCTCGGCAAGTTCAAGGAGACCAAGTCGAACGTCGAATTCCTCCTGCAGGTGCAGAAGACGACGCCGACCGGTCCGCACGACGACGACGCCGGCAAGACGGTCTGACCGTCACCTCCCGGCATGACGAAGCCCCCGCGACCTCGTGGTCGCGGGGGCTTCGTCGAGTGTGCGCCGCGCGCTGATCAGCGCGGCAGGCCCAGGTACCCGTGGAGCGTCGTCGCGACCTCGTCCCACGTCCAGTCGCGCGCGACGCGCTCGCGCCCTGCGGCGCCCATGCGTCGTGCCTTCTCGGGATCCTTGAGGAGCTCGACGAGCCGCGCCGCGATGTCGGCGGGATCGCGCGGGTCGACGACGTAGCCGGTCACGCCTTCCTCGATCGCGTCAGGAGCGCCGCCGGAGCGGCCCACGATGACGGGGAGCGCGGTGGCTGCGCCCTCGAAGAACGCGAGCGGCAGGCCCTCGGGCTCGAGGCCCATGAGGCGGGTGCGCGACGGCATGGCGAACACGTCGCCGGCGTCGACGTACGGCGGGACGTCGGTCCAGGGCAGGGGACCGGTGAAGACGACCGAGTCTGCGACGTCGTGCTTGACGACGAGCCTGTCGAGGCGCTTGCGGGCGGACCCGTCGCCGACGATGAGGAGGATCGCGCCGGGCACCTCCGCGCGCACGCGCGGCCAGGAGGTGATGAGCATGTCCTGGCCCTTGCGCGCGACCACGCGTGCCGCGCAGACGACGACGGGCGCGTCGGCCGCGATGCCGAGCCGCTCGCGCACGGCGTCGCCGCCGTTGTCGGGCTTGAAGCGTGTGACGTCTGCGCCGGGGTGCAGGCGGCGCATGCGCTCGCGCGCGGCCGGTGTCATGGGCCGGGCGATGATGTCACGGCACCAGTCGTTGATGAACGTGACGTGGTCGGTCGCCTCGCCCGCGGTGCGGATGACGCGGCGGACCCCGGGGACGCGCGCCCACCAGGTCTCGGCGGAGTGTGTGATGCCGACGATCTTCTGGGCGCCTGCGGCGCGCAGCGCCGGGGCGAGGAGGGCGAGCGGCGCGGAGGCGCCGAAGACGACGCGGTCGCAGTCGTAGCGCCGGAACGTCTCGAGCACCTCGAGACGAACACGTCGGGTCGGCAGGAGCGTCGTGCGGCGGTCGCGCACGACGGGGTAGGGGAGCGTCGCGTCGAGCTCGGTGGCGCCGGGCATCGCGGCGGTGTGCACGACGACCTCGTCGGCCGGGAAGCGCGCCGCGACGGCGCTCACGAAGGCCTCGATCCCTCCCTGTCGTGGCGGGAAGTCGTTCGTGACGATCAAGGTGCGGGGCACCGTTCCTCCTGTGGATCGGCCAGCCGGGTCGCAGGCGTGCCCATCGTAGCGGCGCGCCCTCGCGGGGCCGTGCGTCACCGTGAGGAGCGCCACGTCCTCACCCTGGTCACACGGTCTTGACGGGCGTGGCAGAATAGATCGCTGGTATCCGGTTCACGGCCACGGAACGTGGGCGACCCGGGTCCGTTCCCCTCAAGGAGAATCATGAAGAAGGACATCCACCCCGAGTACGTCGAGACGACGGTCACGTGCACCTGTGGCAACTCGTTCACGACCCGGTCCACGCAGACCTCTGGTGAGATCCGCGCGGACGTGTGCAGCGCCTGCCACCCGTTCTACACGGGCAAGCAGAAGATCCTCGACACCGGCGGCCGCGTCGCCCGCTTCGAGGCTCGCTACGGCAAGAAGGCTGCCAACTAGCGACTTTCCAGCGCCGGCGGAACCGTGCCGACAACCTCTCCAGGGGCAGTCGGGGAAGCGGTCCCGCCGGCGCTGTCGTGTCTCCGGCGTGCTGCGGTGCGCCGATCCCTGAGCAGACCCGGCCCCAGCGCACCGAAGGAACCCGATGAGCAAGCCCGACGACGTCTCCGAGAGCTTTGCCGCGGTCGAGCCGCTGCTCGCCGAGCATGCGCAGATCGAGCGACAGCTCGCGGAACCGGGGATCCACGCGGACGCGGGCAAGGCCCGCACGCTCGGCCGTCGCTATGCCGAGCTCGGCCAGGTCGTCGGCGCCTACCGCACGTGGCGCACGGCAGCCGACGACGTCGAGGCGGCCCGCGAGATGGCGTTCGAGGACGCGTCGTTCGCCGCCGAGGTCCCGGCGCTCGAGGAGGCGGAGTCTGCCGCCCGTGAGAAGCTGCGCCGCGTCCTCGTGCCGCGCGACCCGGACGACGGCCGCGACGTCATCCTCGAGATCAAGGCAGGGGAGGGCGGTGAGGAGTCCGCGCTCTTCGCGGGTGACCTCTTGCGCATGTACCTGCGGTTCGCGGAGCGCCAGGGCTGGAAGACAGAGATCATCGAGGCCACGGCCTCGGACCTCGGCGGGTACAAGGACGTGCAGGTCGCCGTGAAGGCGAAGGGTGCGGTCGCGCCCGAGGACGGCGTGTGGGCGCAGCTCAAGTACGAGGGCGGCGTGCACCGCGTCCAGCGCGTCCCGGTGACGGAGTCGCAGGGACGCATCCACACCTCGGCGGCAGGTGTGCTCGTGTTCCCCGAGGTCGAGGACGCGGGCGAGATCGTCATCGACCCGAACGACCTGCGGATCGACGTCTACCGCTCGTCCGGGCCGGGCGGGCAGTCCGTCAACACGACCGACTCGGCCGTGCGCATCACGCACGTCCCGACGGGGATCGTCGTGTCGATGCAGAACGAGAAGTCGCAGCTGCAGAACCGCGAGCAGGCCATGCGCGTCCTGCGCGCCCGGCTCCTCGCCGCGCAGCAGGAGGAGGCCGCCGCGGCGGCCAACGACATCCGGCGGTCGCAGGTCCGCACGGTCGACCGTTCCGAGCGCATCCGCACCTACAACTTCCCGGAGAACCGGATCGCGGACCACCGCACCGGGTACAAGGCGTACAACCTGGATGCGGTGCTCGACGGCGACCTGGGTCCTGTCGTGCGCTCGGCGATCGAGGCGGACGAGGCTGCCCGTCTCGCCGCGGCCGGCAGCTGATGGGCGAGGGCGTCGCGACGCGCGATCTCCTCGGCCGGACCGCCGCGACCCTTGCGGCCGCGGGCGTGCCCTCCCCGCACGCGGACGCCGAGCTGCTGCTCGCGCACGCGTGGGGCGTCGACCGTGGAGAGGTCGCGACCGCGGCCGTGCTCGGCCGTGAGGTCCCGGCCGACGTCGTCGCGTCGCTCACGGACGTCGTCGCGCGGCGCGCGCGTCGCGAGCCGCTCCAGCACATCGTGGGGAGCGCACCGTTCCGCCACCTCGAGCTCGCCGTCGGCCCGGGCGTGTTCGTGCCTCGCCCCGAGACCGAGGAGGTCGCGCAGGTCGCGATCGACGAGGCGCGCCGTGTCGCTGCGGCCGGCGCGCAGCCGGTCGTGGTCGACCTGTGCACCGGCTCGGGGGCGATCGCGCTCGCCCTGGCGACCGAGGTCCCTGAGTCGCGTGTGCACGCCGTCGAGCTCGACGCGGACGCGCACGCGTGGGCCGAGCGCAACGTCCGCGCCGTCGGAGCGGCTGCGGGGCGTCCCGACCTGGTGACTCTCGTACGGGGCGACGCGCGCACCGCCGTGCGGGGCCTCGACGGGACCTGCGACGTCGTCGTCTCCAACCCGCCGTACGTCCCGCCGGGCGCGGTGCCCGTCGATCCCGAGGTCGCCGAGCACGACCCGCAGGTCGCGCTGTACGGCCTCGGCCCCGACGGGCTCGAGGTCCCGCGCGGCATCGCCGCTGCAGCCGCGCGTCTCCTGCGTGCGGGCGGCCTGTTCGTCATGGAGCACGCCGAGGTGCAGGCTGACGCCGCGCGCGCCCTCCTCGAGGCGACCGGGAGCTTCACCGCCGTCGAGACCCGGGCCGATCTGACCGGGCGACCACGCATGGTGGTCGGCCGCCGTGCAGCGCGCGACGTGGCAGGATCGACGTCGTGAACGCGATCCTGAAGGTCGACGATCCGCAGTCCTGGGGACCGTCGCTCGACGAGGCCGTCGCGGCGCTGCAGCGCGGCGCCGTCGTCGTCCTGCCCACCGACACCGTCTACGGCATCGGCGCCGACGCTTTCGACGCCGACGCGGTCGCCGCGCTCCTCGCAGCCAAGGGCCGCGGCCGACAGATGCCGCCGCCCGTCCTCGTCCCGGACGTCCGCACGCTGGACGGCCTCGCGACCGACGTGACCGACGACGTCCGCGCGCTCGTCGAGCGCTTCTGGCCCGGCGGCCTCACCGTGATCCTCACGGCGCAACCGATGCTCGCGTGGGACCTCGGGGAGACCCACGGGACGGTCGCGCTGCGCATGCCCGACCACCCGGCCGCGCTCGCGCTCCTGCGCCGGACGGGGCCGCTCGCCGTGTCGAGCGCGAACCGCACCGGACAGCCTGCGGCGATGAGCGCCCAGGAGGCGCACGACCAGCTCGGCACCTCCGTCCAGGTCTACCTCGACGGAGGAGAGGCCCCCGGCGGTGTCGCGGCCCCGATGGGCCCCGCGACCGGTCCGCGGATGCGCGTGGTGCGCGCGGGCGCGATCATGGTCGAGGACCTGCGTTCCGTCGTCCCGGGCGTCCTCGACGTCGGCGAGGACGATGCCGCGTCCGCCCCTGACGGCGCGGCGGGAAGCGCGTGAGGGTCTACCTCCTCGTCGCGCTCGTCGCGGCGTGCGTCACCCTGCTCACCACGCCGCTCGCGCGGTGGGTCGCGATGCGCACGGGCGCGATGACGGCCGTGCGTGCGCGTGACGTGCACCAGGTCCCGACGCCGCGGCTCGGCGGCATCGCGATGCTCCTCGGGCTGTGGGCCGCGTTCGTGCTCGCGTCGCGGATGCCCTTCCTCGCTGGCGTGTTCACCGCGTCGAACGAGGCGTGGGCGATCCTCCTCGGCGCGACGATGGTCTGCCTGCTCGGTGTCGCGGACGACATCTGGGACCTCGACTGGATGACGAAGCTCGCGGGCCAGGTGCTGGCCGCGGGTGTCATGGCGTGGCAGGGCGTCCAGCTCATCACCGTGCCGATCGCGGGCGTGACGATCGGCTCGAGCCGTCTCTCGCTCTTCGCGACCGTGCTCGTCGTCGTGGTCGCGATGAACGCCGTGAACTTCGTCGACGGTCTCGACGGTCTCGCTGCCGGTCTCATCGCGATCGGCGGGACGGCGTTCTTCGGGTATACGTACCTGCTGACCCAGGACACGAACCCGACCGACTACTCCGACCTCGCGAGCCTCGCGACGGTCGCGCTCGTCGGCGCGTGCCTGGGCTTCCTGCCGCACAACTTCCATCCGTCGCGCATCTTCATGGGCGACTCGGGCTCGATGCTCATCGGACTCGTTATCGCGGCTGCCGCGATCGTCGTGACGGGCCGGATCGACCCGGCACGGCTGTCCGAGGGGCAGGCGGTCCCGGCGTTCCTGCCGATCCTGCTCCCGCTCGCGGTGCTCGTCCTCCCGCTGCTCGACATGATCCTCGCGGTCGTGCGACGCGTCAGCCAGGGCAAGTCGCCGTTCCACCCTGACCGGATGCACCTGCACCACCGCCTGCTCGCGCTCGGGCACACGCACCGGCGCGCGGTCGTGCTCATGTACCTGTGGACCGCGGTGTTCGCGTTCGGAGCCGCGTCCCTCATCACGTTCAGCGTCGCGCAGGTTGCCGTCGGGCTCGGCGTAGGGGCGCTCGTCGCGCTCGCGCTGACCCTCGGGCCCTTGCGCCCGCAGCGCTCCCGGCCGGGAGCGTCCACCACCGCCGTCGAGGAGAAGCATGTCGCCTGAGCCCGCCCCGTCCTCCGCCGTGCGCACCGCGTTCGGTGCCGTGCTGCGTGACGTCGTCGTCCTCGTGGGAGTCCTCACCGTGCTCGGCGGCCTCGTCGGGTTCCTCGTCCGCGGCACCGAGGGCCTGTGGGGCGCGCTCATCGGCGCGGCCATCGCGGCACTGTTCACGCTCACGACCGCGGTGATCATGTACGCGACGGCCGACAAGCCGATCCACGTGACGACGGCGTCGGCAGCGGGTGCGTGGCTCGGGAAGATGGTCGTGCTCGTGGTGGTGCTCGCTGTGCTCAGGGACCAGGACTTCTACGACAAGGTCGTGCTGTTCGTCGTCCTGACGCTCGCGATCCTCGGGTCGCTCGTGGTCGAGATGCGTGGCCTCGCGGCGGCGCGCGTGCCCCACGTCGAGCCGGGTGCGGGGGCGCGCGCGGACGACTGACGGTCAGGGCTGCAGGGCCACGACCGGCCCTCAGGTGCCGTAGGACCTACGTCCTGAAACCGGTGTGCACCGATGTGCTCGCGAAAATGTCGCTCACGTCACACCGTGCGCCCCTCATGCGGTCCTGCGGGACGACCCCATGGGTTAGTCTTGGACCCGATTCCGACAATGTAGTCCGACGGACGTGCGACGAGCCGGGACCGGCTCGTTCAACTGTGCGTCGACGCGAAAGCTTGGGAGCTCATCCTGTCCGCCCTGAACCACCTCGGTGCCACTGTGCTCGCCGCTGGCGACGGGGGCTTCCACGTCCCCACGCTGGCCGACTTCTTCCCGGAAGCGATCCTGTTCGAGGGCACGATCTTCGAGTTCAACCGGATCACGATGGTCCGCGTCATCGCGACGCTCGTCCTCGTGACGATCTTCGCGATCGGTGCTCGCCGGGCGCGGCTCGTCCCCGGACGCTTCCAGGGCGGCCTCGAGATGATCCTGGACTTCGTCCGCGTCTCCATCGCTGAGGACATCATCGGGAAGAAGAACGCGCGCAAGCACGTCTCCCTCCTGACGATCATCTTCCTCGCGGTCTTCGCGATGAACATCACCGGGATCGTCCCCGGCCTCAACATCGCAGGCTCGTCGCTCATCGGCTTCCCGATCGTGCTCGCGCTCGTCTCGTACGTCGCGTTCATCGCTGCTGGCGTGCGCAAGCAGGGCGGGCTGCACTACCTGAAGAGCTCGCTCTTCCCGTCGGGCGTGCCGTGGCCGATCTACTTCATCCTGACGCCGATCGAGATCATCTCGACGTTCATCCTGCGGCCGGCGACGCTCGCGGTGCGTCTCCTCGTGAACATGGTCGCCGGGCACCTGCTCCTCGTCCTGTGCTTCGCTGCCACGCACTTCCTCTTCCTCGAGGCGGCCGGCGCGATCAAGGCGGTCGGCGCGGTCACTCTCGCTGCCGGGCTCGCCTTCACGGGCTTCGAGCTCTTCATCGCTGCGCTGCAGGCGTACATCTTCACGCTGCTCACGGCGGTCTACATCAATCTGTCCGAGGAAGCCCACTGAGGGATCCCTCGTTCCGACGGGCCGCGGACCGGCTCGTCGTCAACACCATGGGTGGGGGTTCTCCCGCCCACGATGGAAGGAAGCAATTCGGTGGAAATCTCGAACCTCGCTGAGCTCACGGGCAACATCGCCACGATCGGCTACGGCCTCGCGGCGCTCGGCCCGGGCATCGGCCTCGGCATCATGGTCGCCAAGACGCAGGAGGCCACGGCTCGCCAGCCTGAGGTCGCCGGCGCGCTGCGCACCAACATGTTCATCGGTCTGGCCACGATCGAGGCGCTCGGCCTCATCGGCTTCGCCGCTGGCTTCGTCTTCTGATCGTGCTCACCGCAACGATCCTGGCAGCCGAGGAGGCGGAGCACTCGATCCTGCTCCCCGCCACCTACGACATCATCTGGTCGGCCGTCTGCTTCGTCATCATCGCCTTCGTCCTCGGCAAGCTCGTCCTTCCGGTGTTCAACCGGATCCTCGACGAGCGCACCGAGAAGATCGAGGCGGGCCTCGCCTTCGCCGACACGGCGAAGGAGCAGGCCGAGGCCTCGGCCGTCGAGCAGGAGCGTCTGCTCCTCGAGGCGCGCACCGAGGCTGCTCGGGTGCGTGACGACGCCCGCAGCGAGGCGAACCAGATCGTCGTCGAGGCTCGTGCCAAGGCCTCGCAGGAGGCTGAGCGTCTTCTCGAGAACGCCAAGCGGCAGATCGAGGCCGAGCGGCAGGCGGCCTCCGTCTCGCTCCGTGCCGACGTCGGTGCGCTCGCGACCGAGCTCGCCTCGAAGATCGTCGGCGAGTCGCTCGACGACGTGGCGCGCCAGTCGCGTGTCGTCGACCGCTTCCTCGACGAGCTCGAGTCGTCTGCTCTGTCCGGAACCGTCAAGGAGAAGTGATGCGGGGTACCAGCCAGCGATCGCTGTCGACCGTGTGGTCGGGCTTCGAGCCCGTCCTCCAGGCGGCCGGCGACGATGCGAGCGTGATCGGGGAGCAGCTGTTCGCCGTCCTCGACGCGCTCGACTCCTCGAAGGCGCTCGTGCGCGCTCTCGCTGACCCGGCACGCTCGGGT
Source organism: Flavimobilis sp. BM9 (assembly GCF_058313055.1). Lineage (NCBI taxonomy): Bacteria > Bacillati > Actinomycetota > Actinomycetes > Micrococcales > Jonesiaceae > Flavimobilis > Flavimobilis sp. BM9. The sequence continues at coordinate 313,670 of NZ_JBZEMO010000005.1, forward strand.
GACAGCAAGGCCGCGCTCGTCCGCCAGATCCTCGGCGGCAGTCTCGACCCCCGTGTGGTCGACGTCGTCGCGGGACTCGTCGTGGAGCGCTGGACGGCTGACGCCGACCTCGTGGAGGCCGTCGAGCATCTCGCGGTCGCCTCCCTGCTGGTCTCGGCCCGTTCCCGCGGGCAGCTCCAGGTGGTCGAGGACGAGCTGTTCACGATCATGCGGTCGCTGCTCGGCTCGCGTGAGGCACGCTCGGCGCTCAGCGCGCCCGGCGTGACGGTCGAGGACCGCCTGCGGCTCCTCGACAGCGTCCTCGCTGGCCGTGGCGACGAGGTGACTCAGCAGCTCGCTCGTCGAGCCACGAGCCACCCGCGTGGACGCCGCTTCGTCGCGGCGCTCACGTGGTACTCGAGCATCGCTGCAGACCTCCGCGACCGCCTCGTGGCGCTCGTGACCGCGAGCCAGCCCTTCTCCGAGGAGCAGCTCGACCGGCTCGGCCGCATCCTCGCGCAGGCCTACGGCAAGGAGCTGCAGCTCAACTTCACGGTGGATCCCGCCGTGCTGGGTGGGCTGCGGATCCAGGTCGGGGACGACGTCGTGGACGCGACCGTCCTGAGCAGGATGACCGACGCGCGACGCCGGATGGCGAGCTAGTCAAGGCGCCCCGGCGCACCGATCGCACCTGCGGCCCTCACGGGTCGCGCACAGATGAACGTGAGACCGCACGGCGGTCATGACAGGAGACAAGCAATGGCTGAGCTGACGATCCGGCCCGAGGAGATCCGGGCTGCGCTGGACAGCTTCGTGAAGTCCTACGAGCCCCAGAAGACCGTGACCGAAGAGGTCGGCCGCGTCACCCTCGCCGGTGACGGTATCGCCCAGGTCGAAGGCCTCCCCGGCGTCATGGCGAACGAGCTCGTGCGGTTCGAGGACGGGACGCTGGGCCTCGCGCTCAACCTCGACGTCCGCGAGATCGGTGTCGTCATCCTCGGTGAGTTCACCGGCATCGAGGAGGGCCAGACGGTCCACCGCACCGGCGAGGTCCTCTCGGTCCCCGTGGGCGAGGGCTACCTGGGTCGCGTCGTCGACCCGCTCGGCAACCCGATCGACGGGCTCGGCGACATCGCGACCGAGGGCCGCCGCGCCCTCGAGCTCCAGGCTCCTGGCGTCATGGCCCGCAAGTCGGTCCACGAGCCGCTGCAGACCGGCCTCAAGGCGATCGACGCGATGATCCCGATCGGGCGCGGCCAGCGCCAGCTCATCATCGGCGACCGCCAGACCGGCAAGACGGCGATCGCGATCGACACGATCATCAACCAGAAGGCCAACTGGGACTCGGGCGACCCCGACAAGCAGGTCCGCTGCATCTACGTCGCGATCGGCCAGAAGGGCTCGACCATCGCGTCGGTCCGTGGCGCCCTCGAGGACGCAGGCGCGCTCGAGTACACGACCATCGTCGCGGCCCCGGCGTCCGACCCGGCCGGCTTCAAGTACCTCGCCCCGTACACCGGCTCGGCGATCGGGCAGCACTGGATGTACCAGGGCAAGCACGTCCTCATCGTCTTCGACGACTTGTCCAAGCAGGCCGAGGCCTACCGTGCCGTGTCGCTCCTCCTGCGCCGCCCGCCGGGCCGCGAGGCCTACCCCGGCGATGTCTTCTACCTGCACTCCCGCCTGCTCGAGCGCTGTGCCAAGCTCTCGGACGAGCTCGGTGCCGGGTCGATGACGGGTCTGCCGGTCATCGAGACGAAGGCCAACGACGTCTCGGCGTACATCCCGACCAACGTCATCTCGATCACCGACGGTCAGATCTTCCTGCAGTCCGACCTCTTCAACGCGGACCAGCGCCCGGCCGTCGACGTCGGCATCTCGGTCTCGCGAGTCGGTGGCTCTGCGCAGATCAAGGCCATGAAGAAGGTCTCGGGAACGCTCAAGCTCGACCTGGCGCAGTTCCGCTCGCTCGAGGCCTTCGCGATGTTCGCGTCCGACCTCGACGCGGCGTCCAAGGCGCAGCTCACCCGAGGCGCCCGCCTCATGGAGCTGCTCAAGCAGGGGCAGTACTCGCCGTACCCGGTCGAGGACCAGGTCGCTTCGATCTGGGCCGGCACGAAGGGCAAGCTCGACGACGTCCCGCTCGAGGACGTCCGCCGCTTCGAGGCGGAGCTGATCGACCACCTGCGCCGCAACACCGACGTCCTGACGACCATCGCGACCACGGGCAAGCTCGAGTCGGACACCGAGGACGCCCTCTCCGCGGGCGTCGACGCGTTCCGTGAGGGCTTCCTCAAGGCCGACGGCACGCCGCTCCTCGGCCAGGCCGAGGACGAGGACCAGGCGGCGCCGGTCGAGCAGGAGCAGATCGTCCGCCAGAAGAAGGCCTGAGCAGATGGCGGGTCAGCAGCGCGTCTACCGGCAGCGGATCCGGTCGACCCAGTCGCTGAAGAAGATCTTCCGCGCGATGGAGCTCATCGCGGCATCCCGCATCGGCAAGGCGCGTCAGCGCGTCGCGGCGGCGACTCCGTACTCGGAGGCGCTCACGCGCGCGCTGTCGGCCGCGGCGACGCACGCTCGCGTCGACCACCCGCTCCTGTCGGAGCGGACCGACACGAACCGCGTCGCGGTCCTCCTCGTCACCTCGGACCGCGGCATGGCGGGCGCCTACTCGGCGAGCGTCATCCGTGAGGCCGAGTGGCTCATCGAGCGGCTGAAGGCCGAGGGCAAGGAGATCGACCTCTACGTCTCCGGTCGCCGTGGTCTCCAGTACTTCTCGTTCCGCGGTCACACGCTCGCGGGCGAGTGGTCGGGCGACTCCGACGCCCCGACCGTCGAGGTCGCCAACGACATCGCCGACCGGCTCCTCGCGGCGTTCCGCGCACCGGCCGACGAGGGCGGTGTCGGCGAGCTGCACGTCGTGTACACGCAGTTCGTCAACATGGTGACGCAGCGTCCGCGTGTCATCCGGCTGCTTCCCCTCGAGGTCGTCGAGGGCGTGGTCGAGGCCGGCGAGCACGACGCGCTCCCGCTCTACGAGTTCGAGCCGTCCGCCGATGCGGTGCTCGACGCGCTGCTCCCGCGGTACGTCCGGCGTCGGATCTTCGCGGCCCTGCTCCAGGCAGGCGCTTCCGAGCTGGCGGCACGTCAGAGCGCGATGCACACCGCGACCGACAACGCCGAGGACCTGATCCGCACCTACACGCGCCTCGCGAACTCGGCACGTCAGGCGGAGATCACGCAGGAGATCTCCGAGATCGTGTCCGGCGCAGACGCACTGGCGGCCTCGTGATGGCGCCGCTCACCCCCGTAGCAAGCAACGTCCCCGCCGGAGCGACCTCCGGCCTTGTGAAGCGAGGCAAGAAGTCATGACTGCCACCACTGTTGAGAACGGTGCCGCAGGCGCCAAGGCGCCCGGAGTCGGTCGCGTCGCCCGTGTCATTGGCGCGGTCGTGGACATCGAGTTCCCCGCGGACCAGCTCCCCGAGATGTACAACGCGCTCCAGGTCGACATCGACCTGTCCGCGCAGGGTGAGGGCGAGAAGAAGTTCACGCTCAACCTCGAGGTCGCTCAGCACCTCGGCGACTCGATGATCCGCGCGATCGCCCTCAAGCCGACGGACGGTCTGGTGCGCGGCGCTCAGGTCCGCGACACGGGTGCGCCGATCTCCGTCCCCGTCGGCGACGTCACGAAGGGTCACGTCTTCGACGTGACGGGCGAGGTGCTCAACGCCAAGCCGGGCGAGACCATCGAGGTGACCGAGCGCTGGCCGATCCACCGCACCGCTCCGAAGTTCGACCAGCTCGAGTCCAAGACGCAGATGTTCGAGACGGGCATCAAGTCGATCGACCTCCTGACCCCGTACGTCCAGGGCGGGAAGATCGGTCTCTTCGGAGGCGCCGGCGTCGGCAAGACGGTCCTGATCCAGGAGATGATCTACCGCGTCGCGAACAACCACAACGGTGTCTCCGTGTTCGCCGGTGTCGGTGAGCGCACGCGTGAGGGCAACGACCTCATCGAGGAGATGACCGAGTCGGGCGTCATCAAGCAGACCGCGCTCGTCTTCGGTCAGATGGACGAGCCGCCGGGCACGCGTCTGCGCGTCGCCCTCTCGGCCCTCACGATGGCCGAGTACTTCCGCGACGTGCAGAAGCAGGACGTGCTCCTGTTCATCGACAACATCTTCCGCTTCACGCAGGCGGGCTCCGAGGTCTCGACCCTCCTGGGCCGCATGCCCTCGGCGGTCGGCTACCAGCCGAACCTCGCCGACGAGATGGGTCAGCTCCAGGAGCGCATCACGTCGACCCGTGGCCACTCGATCACGTCGCTGCAGGCCATCTACGTGCCTGCTGACGACTACACGGACCCGGCCCCGGCGACGACCTTCGCGCACCTCGACGCGACGACCGAGCTGAGCCGTGAGATCGCCTCGCGCGGTCTCTACCCGGCCATCGACCCGCTCGCGTCGACGTCGCGCATTCTCGACCCGCGCTACGTGGGCCAGGAGCACTACGAGGTCGCGACGCGCGTGAAGTCGATCCTGCAGCGCAACAAGGAGCTCCAGGACATCATCGCGATCCTCGGTGTCGACGAGCTCTCTGAAGAGGACAAGACCGTCGTCGGGCGCGCCCGGCGCATCCAGCAGTTCCTCTCGCAGAACACCTACATGGCTGAGCAGTTCACGAACGTGCCCGGTTCCACCGTCCCGCTCTCGGAGACGATCGAGGCGTTCAAGAAGATCGCCGACGGCGAGTTCGACCACATCTCCGAGCAGGCGTTCTTCAACATCGGTGGCCTCGAGGACCTCGAGCGCAACTGGGCACGGATCCAGAAGGAGTACGGCGTCTGACGCCGTACCCTGACTGACCAGCCGACACATCAGAGTAGGAGTCCCAGTGGCAGAGCTCACCGTCGACATCGTCGCGGCTGACCGACACGTGTGGTCGGGCACGGCGCGCAGCGTCGTCGCGCCCGCGCACGACGGCGAGGTCGGCATCCTTGCCGGTCACACGCCTCTCCTCGCGCTGCTCACGAGCGGCACGGTGCGAGTGACGCCCACGTCCGGGAGCGCGGTCGCCATCGCGGTGACCGGCGGATTCGTCTCGGTCGACTCCGACCAGGTGACGGTCGTCGCGGACTCCGCCGAGCAGCCGGTCTCCGGCTGACGACACGAGGCGATCATCAGGATGGATCTTGTCGGTTGGATCGCTGCGATCCTTGCGGCGCTCGTCCTGGTGGTCGCCTCTGTCGTCGTGTCGCGGCTGCGGTCGCTCGGGCACAGGGTGGGGTCGTTCGAGTGCGCGGTCGTCCCCGTCGGCCCCCATCACCTCGCCCCCGTCAAGGGCATCGCACACTACGCCGTCGGGCGGCTCGACTGGTGGCGGCGGTGGTCGCTGAGCCCGAAGCCTGCGGAGTCGTGGGCTCGGGGCGCTCTCGAGGTCGTGTCGCGAGAGCATGTCGAGGGCGACGACGAGCTGTACGTCGTCCGCTGCAGCTATCAGGGCGACGAACTCGTCCTCATCATGTCCGTCCAGGCCTACGCTGGCCTCACGTCGTGGCTCGAGTCGGCACCGCCGAGCTCGCACGGCGCCGTCGCCTAGGCGACCACGACCCACCTGGTAGGCAATTCTCGTGAGACTGGTGATCGCTGAGTGCTCGGCGCACTACACGGGCCGGCTCTCGGCCCACCTCCCGCTCGCTCGACGGCTCATCGTCGTGAAGGCCGACGGGAGCGTCCTGCTCCACTCTGACGGCGGGTCGTACAAGCCGCTCAACTGGATGAGCCCGCCGTGCGCGATGGCAGTCCGGCCTGCTGACGCGACCGAGGCGGAGGCAGGCGTCACCGAGATCTGGACCGTGCAGCACGCCAAGAGCGACGACCGCCTCGAGATCGAGCTCCACGAGGTCGTCCACGACTCGGCGCACGTGCTCGGGATCGACCCGGGGCTCATCAAGGACGGCGTCGAAGCGCACCTCCAAGCCATGCTCGCCGAGCAGATCGAGCTGCTCGGTGCCGGGCACACGCTCGTGCGGCGCGAGTACATGACGGCGATCGGGCCGGTCGACATCCTCGCGCGTGACCCGCAGGGCTCGGCGGTCGCGGTCGAGATCAAGCGTCGTGCCGAGATCGACGGGGTCGAGCAGCTCACGCGGTACCTCGACCTCCTCAACCGGGACCCGCTGCTCGCTCCTGTGCGTGGCGTGCTCGCCGCCCAGGAGATCAAGCCTCAGGCGCGCGTCCTCGCCGAGGACCGGGGGATCCGTTGCGTCGTCCTCGACTATGACGCGATGCGCGGCGTCGACGACGTGGACTCGCGTCTCTTCTGACCAGCCACAGCGCCCGTCCGACGGAGGACGGGCCCCTGTGACGGCTGTGTGCGTGACCGTTCTGTAACCAGATCTCTTCCCCCGCGCGGTTGACGGACTCGATTAGTTCAGTTGATACTCATAATCGAAGCGCTTCACGGAAGCGTTTCGACCACACCGCAACCGGCGCGGTGGGAGGGCGACGAGGCCTGACGAACGGGGCGAGACATGGTGACGATGGCGGACGTGGCGCGGCGCGCCAACGTGTCGTTGAGCACGGTCTCCTATGCCCTCAACTCGACCCGGCCCGTCGCGGTGGACACCCGCGAGCGCGTGTTCTCCGCGATGGCGGAGCTCGGCTACCACCGCAACGCGGCTGCGCGCAGCCTCGCGGCCCGCAAGAGCCACGTCGTCGCACTGATCTTCCCGGCCGTGGAGATCGGGATCGGCTCGACCATCGGCGAGTTCGTCGCCAGTGCCGCGGCCACGGCGCGGGAGCGCGGCTATCACCTCGTCCTCTGGCCGTTGCGCGCGGACGAGAGCGCCGACATGGTCGAGCTCGCCAGGCAGGGCCAGGCCGACGGGGTCCTGCTCATGGAGGTCACCCTCGAGGACGCGCGCGTCGCGGCACTGCGCGACGCGGGCATCCCTGTGACGCTCATCGGACGCACCCGCGAGCCGGAGGGGTTGTCCTACGTGGACATCGACTTCGAGTGCACCGCCGCCGAAGCGGTCGCCCACCTGGCGGGGCTAGGCCACGAGCACATCGGCTTCGTCAACCACTCGGTGCGGACGCAGGAGGCCGGCTACGGCCCGACCGTGCGCATGTCGGCAGACCTCGCGACGAGCGCCGCCGCGCACGGCGTGCGCCTCGTGCAGACGCTGTGCGAGGAGACCCCGGTGGCCGGCCGAGCCGCCGTCCATGACCTGCTCGCCGCCGACAGCGAGCTGACCGCGATCATCACGATGAACGAGATGGCGACGTTCGGCGTCACCGCCGAGCTGGCTCAGCTCGGACGCCGGATCCCTGAGGACGTCTCCGTCCTCGCCGTCGTCACCTCGCCCGGCGTGGTTGCCTCCACCATGCCCCCGCTGACCGTCCTGCTGTCGCCCGGCGCCGAGCTCGGTCGTCTGGGCACGCTCTGCCTGATCGACCAGATCGAGGCGACGGTCCCCGTTCCCCGGCCCGTGCTCGTCCCCTGCGGCCTCGCCGCCGGAGGGAGCACCGCACCGGTCCGGCCGCACTGATGGCCCCTCGGCTCCGCGCAACCGCGCAAGCCGCCCTGTTGATCTGTCCGCACGTCTCGAAGAGGAGAACATGATGAAGAAGCTCAATCGCCGCGCAGGGCTGATCGCGGCCCTGGTCGCGGCGCCCCTCGCGCTGACCGCCTGCTCGGGCGGCTCGAGCGACGACCCGAGCAGCGACGGGGGATCTCTGACGGTCTGGCACTACGAGTCCGACACCTCGGCCATGGGTCAGGCGTGGGCGAAGGCCATCGAGATCTTCAAGACCGAGCATCCCGGTGTGGAGGTCAAGGTCGAGAACCAGACCTTCGAGGCGATCCAGAAGAACGCGAAGATCGTGCTCACCGGCGACGACGTCCCTGATGTCATGGAGTACAACAAGGGCAACGCGACGGCTGGCCAGCTCGCCGCCCAGGGGCTGCTCAGCACCCTGACGGACGACGCCGAGGAGCTCGGCTGGAGTGACAAGCTCGCCTCGTCGCTGCAGACCACGGCGAAGTACAACGAGCAGGGTCTCATGGGGTCGGGCGAGTGGTACGGCGTCCCGAACTATGGCGAGTACGTCTCGGTGTTCTACAACAAGGACATGTTTGCCGAGCAGGGTCTGGAGGTTCCCACGACCCTCGAGGAGTTCGAGAAGGTCATGGACGCCTTCGTCGCCAAGGGCATCACGCCGCTCGCCGAGGCCGGCGCCGAGTACCCGCTGGGGCAGCTCTGGTACAACCTCGTGCTCGCGAACGCTGACCGTCAGTTCGTCAACGACTACCAGCTCTTCGAGAGCGACGTCGACTTCCAGGGTCCGGCGATGACCGCTGGCACCGAGAAGCTCGACGAGTGGATCAAGGACGGATACGTCGCGAACGACGTCGCCGGCCTCACTGCCGAGGACATGGGCACCGCGTTCATCTCGGGCAAGTACCCGATGATGGTCTCCGGCTCCTGGTGGTTCGGACGTCTCGTCGACGAGATCCAGTACGACTGGGGCCAGTTCCTGTTCCCGGGCAACACTCTCCACACGGGTTCCTCCGGCAACCTCTGGGTCGTCCCGGAGAACGCCAAGAACAAGGAGCTCGCGGTCGACTTCATCGACATCACGCTGCGCCCTGAGGTCCAGAACATCCTCGGCGAGAAGGGCGGCCTCCCGGTCGCCGGCGACCCTGCCGCGATCACCGATCCCAAGACGCAGGAGTTCACCAAGGCCTTCGCGGACATCAATGCCCAGGACGGCCTCGCGTTCTACCCGGACTGGCCCGTCGCTGGCTACTACGACCAGATCGTCAGCGCCCTGCAGTCGCTGGCCAACCAGTCGAAGTCGCCCGCCGAGGTTCTCAGCCAGCTGGAGACCCCGTACGTCGAGGGCAAGGCCGACCTGATCGAGGGCTGACGAGCCCCTGCGCAGGCCGCACACCCCGTCGGCCATCCGTCCGACCCCCTGCGGGCGGATGGCCGACGGCCCGCTTGACCGTTCCACCGAGAGAAGAGACCGATGCCAGCTTCCTCCTTGCCCACGGGCACGCGCGAGCTGCAGCCGACGGCTACCGCCGTCCGCTCCGCGCGGCGCCGCCCCTGGCGTGTGTCCCCCTACTGGTGGTACCTGCTGCCTGGCGGCATCGGGTTCGTGGCCATCATCGGCATGCCCTTCGTGCTGAACATCTGGTACTCCCTGCACCGGTGGAAGGGCGGCAACGCCCCGATGCGCTTCGTCGGGCTCGAGAACTACCAGAACCTGATGAAGGACGAGCAGTTCTGGCACTCCTTCCAGAACTCCGTCTCGATGATCGTCGCGATGGTCATCGTGCCGACGCTCATCGGGCTGATCCTCGCCGCAGTGCTGTTCGACTACATCGGCAAGCACTTCGGCTCGCGCACGGCGTCGTTCCTCCGTGCCACCTACTACCTCCCGCAGATCCTCCCCGTGTCGGTCGCGGGCATCCTGTGGAACTGGGTGCTCAACTCGCAGACGGGTGCGGTCAACGAGATCCTGCGGGGCGTGGGCGTCGACAGCCCGCCGAACTGGTTGGGCGACCCGGGCACCGCGATGCCGTCCGTGATGCTCGTGCTCATCTGGATGCAGATCGGGTACCCGACGGTGATCTTCATGTCGGCGCTGCAGCGTGTCGATCCTGAGCTCTACGAGGCCGCCGAGCTCGACGGCGCCGGCTGGTGGCGCCGGTTCCGGGCGATCACGATCCCTCAGATCAAGCCCGAGACGTTCGTGGTGTCTCTGACGTGCACGATCGCCGCGCTCAAGGTCTTCGCTCCGATCTACGTGCTCACCCGCGGTGGGCCCGAGGGGTCGACCCTGGTCCCGTCGTACTACTCGTACCTCAACTTCTTCGACAAGTCGAAGGTCGGGTACGGCTCGGCGATCGCGACCGTGCTGACCGTCGTGATCATCATCGTGGCGTTCGGCATCCAGTACTTCCAGAACCGCAGCGCCAAGCGTGAAGAGGAGGGCCGCTGACATGGCCACCATGACCACCTCGCCGACCTCGGCGGTCGCGGCACCCGCGACGACGCAGCGGCGGCGCAAGACTCCCGGACAGTGGGTCGTGCTGGGCGTGACCGTCGTGTTCGGTGTGCTGATGCTCGCGCCGTTCCTCATCATGCTGCTCAACGCGTTCAAGTCCCCGGCGGACTACTCGGCGAACGGTCCGTTGTCGCTGCCTGAGAACCTCTACTTCGACGGCCTCGGGACGTTCTGGGAGCGGGTGGGTTTCGAGACAAAGCTGTGGAACTCGATCTGGACATCGGCCTTGGTGGCGTGCTTCGCGGTCATCGTCTCGCTGCTCAACGCCTACGCCCTGGGCGTCGGGCGGGTCAAGGGCCGCCTATGGATCGTCGCTCTGTTCCTCCTGGCGAACATGCTCCCGCAGGAGATGCTCGTCTACCCGCTCTTCACGATGATGCAGAACATCGGGCTGAACAACTCACCGTGGTCGATCGTCCTGATCTTCACGGTGATCCAGTCGGCGTTCGGGACCTATCTGCTGGCCTCGGTGCTCGGTACCTTCCCGCCCGCGCTGCTCGAGGCGGCCGCCCTCGACGGAGCGGGACGCTGGCGGACGCTGTGGAGCATCGTCTACCCGGTGGTGCGCCCCACGATGAGCGTGCTGATGATCTTCTTCTTCATCTGGACGTGGAACGAGTTCTTCATCCCGTTGGTCATGCTCACGACGAACGACACCCAGACGGTCCCGATCGCGCTCGCGTCGCTCCAGGGTGACCGCATGCTCGACGTGCCTACGCTCAACGCGGGCACGCTGGTCTCGCTCGTACCGACTCTCGTGTTCTTCCTGCTGTTCCAGCGCACGCTGACGCGGGGCGTGACGGCGGGCGCGGTCAAGTAGCGGGCGGCGCGGTTCCCTGCCGTCGAGCGGAGTCTCGGCTCCCCGCCCTCATGGGGAGCCGAGGCACGTCGGCGCAGGTCGTCGGCGCAGGTCGGCACGTGCCCGGTGGGTCCTACGCAACCTGAGCCCGGGACACGAGACGATGGGTGCATGGTCGAGAACGAGCTCAACGGGTGGGCGTCGCGTGGACGCGTGGTGACGGGCGAGGGCGTCCTGGCGGACGGCGTCGTCGTGGTCGAGGGGGACCGGATCGTCCTGGTCTCATCGTGGGAGGACGCGCGTGCGTCGGCCTGGGCGGTGCACGTCGAGGGTCTCGGCGCGACGGACGACACCCTGGTCCCGGGGCTGATCGACCTGCACTGTCACGGCGGTGGGGGAGCGAGCTTCCCCGACGCGCCCGACGTCGCTACCGCCGCCGTCGCGGCCCGTGAGCACCTGCGCGCAGGGACGACGTCGCTCGTCGCGTCGCTCGTGACGGCGTCGCCCGAGACGCTGCTCGAGCGGACGGCGGTGCTCGCGGACCTCGCGGACGCGGGGGAGATCGCGGGCATCCACCTCGAGGGACCGTTCCTGTCGGCGGCGCGGTGCGGAGCGCAGGATCCTGACCTCATGCAGGCTCCCGACGCGGGGCTCGTGCGTGAGGTCGCGCGCGCGGCGCGGGGTCACCTCGTCACGATGACGGTTGCCCCGGAGGTGCCCGGCGTTGCAGGAGCGGGCGGGGTCGCGGACGCGCTCGCGGACGTGGGTGCGCTGCCGTCGTTCGGGCACACGGACGCGGCGGCGGGCGAGATGCGGGCGGCGATCGAGGAGTCGTTCGACAGGCTCGCGGCCGACGGCGTGCGTTCGCGGCGCCCGACGGTCACGCACCTCTTCAACGGCATGCGCCCGGTGGCGCACCGTGAGGCGGGGCCGATCCCGGACTGCCTCGCCGCGGCTGCGAAGGGGCGGGCCGTCGTCGAGCTCGTGGCGGACGGGACGCACGTGCACCCGGCGGTGGTGCGGGACGTGTTCGACATGGTGGGGCCGGGCAACGTGGTGCTCGTGACGGACGCGATGGCGGCTGCGGGCATGCCGGACGGCGCGTACCGCCTGGGGTCGCTCGACGTGACGGTCGTGGACGGGGTGGCGCGTCTGACGCACGGCAGGTCGATCGCGGGCGGGACCGCGCACCTGTCGCAGGTGCTGCGGGTGACGGTCGAGGGCGGTGTGCCGCTCGTCGACGCGGTCCGTGCGGTGACGGCGACGCCGGCGGAGGTGCTGGGGCGCCAGGACCTGGGCCGGCTCGCGGCCGGGGCGCGTGCGGACGTCCTGGTGCTCGGCCCGGACCTCTCGGTGCGTCGGGTGGCGCGTGCCGGGGCGTGGGTCGCGTGAGCGGGGCGGGCTGAGCCTGCACGGAGTGCGGCACTGCTCTTGAATGCCGCGCAGCCGTCGCGCTTGACGTCGCGCCGGGCGCGTGTGCGATAGTTGGTCATCGAAGCGCTTCACCAGAGCGTTCTTCCAGTTCCCGCGCCACCGGCGCGACCCGCGCCACGCGCGCACGACGACGAGGTCAGGGACCCATGGCGACGATGCAGGACGTAGCACGGCACGCAGGCGTGTCGCTGAGCACGGTCTCCTACGTGATCAACAAGACGCGCCCCATCTCGGACGCGACGCGCGCCCGCGTCGAGGCCGCCATGGCCGAGCTCGGCTACCGCCGCAACGCCGCCGCACGCTCCCTCGCGAGCAAGCGCAGCCGCACGATCGCCCTCGTCCTGCCCTCGACCGAGAACGCCCTCGGCGGGACGCTCTCCGAGATCGTCACGCAGGCCGCCCGCGTCGCCCGCGCCCATGACAACCACGTCGCCGTCTGGCCCGGGCTCGGCTCCGAGGAGCAGGACGCCGCCGAGATCCACGACCTCGTGCTCGAGGGTGCCGTGGACGGCGTCGTGTTCCTCGAGGTCTCGCTCGACGACGCGCGCGTCGCGACGCTCGAGAAGGTCGACGTGCCCTTCGTGACGCTCGGCCGACCCGCCCGCACCGAGGGTCGCGCATGCGTCGACATCGACTTCGAGGCGGCCGTCGACGAGGCCGTCGCGCTTCTCGCCGCCCAGGGGCACCGCGAGATCGGCTTTGTCAACCACTCCGAGGCGAGCAGGACGCGCGGCTACGGTCCCAGCGTCCGCGCGGAGGCCGCGTTCGCAGACGCCGCGCTCCGCCACGGCGTCTCCGGAACCCACACCTGGGCCGACGAGGACGCCGCAGGCGGCCGCGGCGCGCTCGACGCGCTGCTCGGTGCGGCACCCGCACTGACCGCCGTCGTCCTCATGAACGAGACCGCCGGCTTCGGGCTGCTCGCGCAGGCCCGTCGCCGCGGGCTCGACGTCCCCGCCGACCTGTCCGTCCTCGCGATCGCGACGTCCCGCGGCGTCGGAGCGCTCGCAGAGCCCCAGCTCACCTCGCTCGAGGTCCCCGCCGAGCGGCTCGCCCGCCACGCCGTGGAGACCCTGCTCGACCTCGTCGAGGGCCGCCAGGCCCCGTCCGAGCCCATCCTCGTCCCGTGCGCGCTCGCGCCGGGCGACTCCGTCGCGCCCCCGCGCGCCGGCTGAGCCGCGGGCCCCGCGCCCGACACGAACACCCGCAAGGAGTGCCATGAAGTTCACCGACGGCTACTGGTGCGTCCGCGAGGGCATGCACCCCCAGTTCGCTGCCCAGGCCTACGACGTCTGGCCGGGGGAGCGGACCCTCACCGTCCACGCCCCGACCAAGCGCATCGAAGGGCGCGGCGACGCGCTCAACCGCACCCTCCTGACGCTCGACTACTCGGCGCCGATCGCCGACGTCGTCCGGGTGCGCATCACGCACCACGCGGGCGCACGCGACGACGGCCCGCACTTCCAGGTCGCCGACGACGAGGGCTTCGCGCCGACGGTCGAGGTCGCCGACGAGGCAGGCCTCCTCACGTCGGGCGCGCTGAGCGTCCGGGTGCACCGCGGCGACTCGTGGCGGGTCGACTTCGAGGCGGACGGTCGCGTCCTGACGAGCTCGCTGCCGAAGTCCGTCGGCGTCGTGACCGACGACGACGGCCGCACGTACGTGCACGAGCAGCTCTCGCTGTCCGTGGGGGAGCACGTCTACGGTCTCGGCGAGCGCTTCGGACCGGTCGTCAAGAACGGCCAGACGGTCGACGTCTGGCAGGCCGACGGCGGCACGTCGTCCGAGCAGGCGTACAAGAACGTGCCGTTCTACCTGACGGACCGCGGCTACGGCGTGTTCGTCAACCAGCCCGAGCTCGTCTCGTTCGAGGTCGGTTCCGAGGTCGTGTCCCGGACGCAGTTCAGCGTCGAGTCGCAGTCCCTCGAGTACTTCGTCATCTACGGCGCGACGCCCAAGGCGATCCTCGAGCGCTACACGACGCTCACGGGACGGCCGGCGCGCGTGCCGGACTGGTCGTACGGGCTGTGGCTCTCGACGTCGTTCACGACCGACTACGACGAGGCGACCGTCACGAGCTTCATCGACGGCATGGCTGAGCGGGACCTGCCGCTGAGCGTGTTCCACTTCGACTGCCACTGGATGCGCGAGTTCAACTGGTGCGACTTCGAGTGGGACCCGCGGACGTTCCCCGAGCCTGAGGCGATGCTCGCGCGGCTCAAGGCGAAGGGGCTGCGGATCTGCGCGTGGATCAACCCGTACATCGCGCAGCGCTCGCCGCTGTTCGCGGAGGCGGCGGAGCAGGGCTTCCTCGTCAAGCGCGCGGACGGTTCCGTGTGGCAGTGGGACCTGTGGCAGGCGGGCATGGCGCTCGTCGACTTCACCAACCCGGACGCGACCGCCTGGTACACGAGCAAGCTCGCTCGTCTTCTCGACCAGGGCGTCGACGCGTTCAAGACGGACTTCGGCGAGCGGATCCCGACGGACGTCGTCTGGCACGACGGCTCCGATCCGGCGCGCATGCACAACTACTACACGCAGGCCTACAACAAGGCCGTCTTCGACCTGCTCGAGCGCAAGCGCGGCGCGGGCGAGGCGGTGCTGTTCGCACGGTCCGCGACGGCCGGCGGCCAGCAGTTCCCCGTGCACTGGGGCGGCGACTGCTTCTCGACGTTCGAGGCGATGGGCGAGTCCCTGCGAGGCGGGCTGTCGCTCGCGTTCTCGGGCTTCGGCTACTGGAGCCACGACATCGGCGGCTTCGAGGGCACGCCTGACCCGGCGGTGTTCAAGCGCTGGCTCGCGTTCGGCCTGCTCTCCTCGCACTCGCGGCTGCACGGCTCGTCGTCGTACCGCGTGCCGTGGGCGTTCGACGACGAGGCGGTCGACGTCACGCGTCTGTTCACGCGGCTCAAGCTGTCGCTCATGCCGTACCTCGCGGGCGCGGCCCGCGACGCGTACGAGGCGGGCACGCCGATGGCGCGGCCGATGCTGCTCGAGTTCCCCGAGGACCCGAGCGCGGCGACGATCGAGACGCAGTACATGCTCGGCGGGTCGCTCCTCGTGGCGCCCGTGTTCACGGCGGACGGCACCGTGACGTACTACGTGCCCGAGGGGACGTGGACGCACCTGCTCGACGGCCACCAGGTCACGGGGCCGCGCTGGGTGACGGAGCAGTACGGCTTCGACTCGTTGCCGCTGCTCGTGCGTCCGGGCACGGTGCTTCCCGTCGGGGCGGGGACCCGGTCGCCCGAGTACGACTGGGCCGACGGCGTCACGCTGCGGCTCTTCGAGCTGCCGGACGGGTTCTCTGCGACGATCGTCGTGCCCGCGGCTCAGGCCGTCGGCGGTCCGGACACGCTGTTCGACGTCGTGCGCGAGGGCTCGCAGGTGCGCGTCACGTCCGCGTCGACGAAGCCGTGGCGCGTACAGGTCGGTGACCGTGCGGTCGACGGCGGTCCGTCCGGTGCCGTGATCGACCTGTAGTCCCCGCCTGTCCGCCGTCCGTGCCGTCGCGGCCCCGCAAGGGCCGCGGCGGCCGGTCTCGGCGGACGCGGCAGGCCTCTCGAGCGAGGTTCTCACCCCCCTTTCTCGAATCGATTCGAGATCCCTCTTGAATCGTCCCGTGGGGTGTGAGAGCGTTCCCACGGACACATCTCCCGCACTCCCGTCTAGAAAGCAGAGACGATGGCCGACGCCACCACCGCCCGCACGTTCCCCGAGGACTTCGTCTGGGGCGCCGCGACCGCCTCCTACCAGATCGAGGGAGCCGCCGACGAAGGCGGCCGCACCCCGTCGATCTGGGACACGTTCTCCCACACCCCCGGCAAGGTCCTCGGCGGTGAGACCGGCGACGTCGCCGACGACCACTACCACCGCTGGACCGAGGACCTCGAGCACATCAAGAAGCTCGGCCTCGACGCCTACCGGTTCTCGATCTCCTGGTCGCGCGTCCAGCCGCACGGCTCCGGACCGCTCAACCCCGAGGGCGTCGCGTTCTACGCGAACCTCGTCGACGCGCTCCTCGAGGCCGGTATCAAGCCCGTCGCGACGCTCTACCACTGGGACCTCCCGCAGGAGCTCGAGGACGCCGGCGGCTGGCCCGCGCGTGGGACCGCCGAGCGCTTCGCCGAGTACGCACGGCTCATCGCCGAGGCGCTCGGCGACCGCGTGCACACATGGACCACGCTCAACGAGCCGTGGTGCTCCGCCTTCCTGGGGTACGGCTCGGGCGCCCACGCCCCGGGGCGCAAGGAAGGTCCGGCCGCGCTCGCCGCCGCGCACCACCTCAACCTCGCCCACGGCCTCGCCGCCCGCGAGATCCGCGCCGCGCTCGGCGCCGACACCCGCGTCTCGATCACCCTCAACCTCCACGTCGTGCGCCCGCACGACCCGGAGTCGGCCGCGGACCGCGAGGCCGCGCGCCGGATCGACGCCGTCGGCAACGGCGTCTTCCTCGGTCCGCTCCTCGAGGGTGCCTACCCGGCCGACCTGCTCGCCGACACGGCCGACCTCACGGACTGGTCCTTCGTGCAGGACGGCGACCTCGAGCTCATCAAGGTGCCGCTGACCAACCTCGGCGTGAACTACTACGACACGAACATCGTCAAGGCGTTCGACGGCGAGGGCACGCCTGAGATGGCCGACGGCCACAAGGTGACCGACGCGACGCCGTGGACGGGCTGCGAGGACGTCGAGTTCCCCGCCAAGCCCGGCCCGCACACGGCCATGGGCTGGGGGATCGACCCGACCGGCATGACCGAGCTGCTCGCCGGCCTCACCCGCCGGTTCCCCGGCCTCCCGCTCGTCATCACCGAGAACGGGGCGGCCTTCCCCGACACGGTGTCGCAGGACGGCCGGGTGCACGACGACATGCGCGTCGCCTACCTCCACGACCACATCGACGCCGTCGGCCAGGCGATCGACGCGGGCGCCGACGTGCGCGGCTACTTCGCGTGGTCGCTGCTCGACAACTTCGAGTGGGCCTGGGGCTACGACCGCCGGTTCGGCATCATCCGCGTCGACTACGAAACGCTCGAGCGCATCTGGAAGGACTCGGCGTTCTGGTACCGCTCGCTCGTGACCTCAGGGCAGCTCCCGCCCGTCGAGCCGATCGACTACGCCGGACGCTGAGCCTCACGCGAGAGGGCTGCACCCCGACGGGGTGCAGCCCTCTCGCGCGTCACGCGGCCGTGACGCCCGTCACGGCGCCGTCCTGCCCGCGTCCCGTGCGGCGAGCGCCGCGAGCCACTCGAGCTGACGCGCCTCCTGGAAGCCCCCGCCGCCCTCGTGCTCGTTGTGCGGGTACACCTCCATCGTGCGGTCGCTCGCGCCGCGCGAGCCCGGGCGGCCGTAGTGGTTGTACGCCGCGTACACCGTCGACGGTGGGCAGATCGGGTCCCGCAGCGCGACCGACGCGAGGAGCGGTGCCGTCGCGCGCCGTGCGTGGTTCACGCCGTCGATGTAGGAGAGCGTGCGGAACGTGGTCTCCTCGAGGTTCCGGTTGATCGACAGGAACTTCGTGATCTCACCGTACGGGTGGGAGTCGACGAGCCCGACGGCACGCCTGATGTGGCACAGGAACGGGACGTCGGCCATGACGGCCCAGAGGTCCGGCACGAGCCCGGCGACGGCGAGCGCCGTCCCGCCGCCCTGGCTGCCGCCCGTGACCGCGACACGGGTGGCGTCGACCTCGGGGAACGTGCGGACGGCGTCGACCGCGCGCACCGCGTCCGTGAACAGGCGTCGGTAGTAGTGGTCGTGCGGGTCCTCGACGCCCTGGGTCATGACGCCCGGGTGAGCGGGCCCGGAGCCGACCGGGTCGGGCGTGTGCCCGCCGTCGCCCCACGTGGAGCCCTGGCCGCGCGTGTCCATGAACAGGTAGGCGTAGCCGGCGGCCGCCCACAGCAGGTGCTGGTGCGGCAGGCCGCGGCCGCCGCCGTAGCCGTTGTAGTGGACAACGGTGGGCAGCGGCCCGCTGCGCTCGCGGGGGAGCGTGAGCCACGCCTTGACCGGCTGCCCGTCGAACCCGGGGAACGTCACGTCGTCGACGTCCACGGCCGTGAGCGGGGTGTCGACCGGTGTCCGGACGACGGGGGTGGCGTGGGCGCGCGCGGCCTCGATGGTCTCGCGCCAGAAGGCGTCGAAGTCGTCGGGCTCGGCCACCTCGGGCCGGTACGAGACGAGCTCGTCGGGTGACAGGTCGTAGAGCGGCATCGCTCTCCTCGTTCGTCGTGCGGGGGTGGTGGCTGTCTGCGTCGAGCGTCGTCGCCCGGCTCCACCGCAGACCACGATAGGGCCCTCGCGGCGTCTGCGACGACGGCGTGACGCGTGTTCGTCCACGGGTTGTGGACGAGCGTCGTCCACGGGTGTCAGAGGGTGCGGGCAGACTCAGGACAGAGGGTGGTCGCGGCTCGCGACCGCTGCTCGCGGGCCCCGCGTCGCGGGTGCAGCCGGCGCCGCCCGGATCGGCTCTGCCCGGGGCCGCCGGGGTGGTCCACAGGGTATGCACACCGTTGTCCACGGGCCGCGAGTGGTGGGATGACATGCGTGTCATTCACAACACCTAGGGGTGGTGGCTTTGCTCGACCCCTAGGTGTAGTGTTGACGCAGTCCGGTCGTCGCGAGGCCCACAAGCCTGCAGGAGCACGACCGACCTGAATCACACGAACGTCATCACACCGCTGGTATGCGGGCCAATCCGACCCGAGGGGACACGTGACATGAGCATCACCGTCTACAGCAAGCCGGCATGCGTGCAGTGCGACGCCACCTACCGTGCGCTCGACAAGCGCGGACTGGACTACACGGTCGTCGACATCAGCCAGGACGCCGAGGCGCTCGACATGGTCCGCTCGCTCGGCTATATGCAGGCCCCCGTCGTCGTCGCCGACGACACTCACTGGTCGGGCTTCCGCCCGGACCAGATCGCGGCCCTCGCCGCCCAGAAGGCCACCGCCGTCGCCTGACCCGCCGGTGCGCCCGGCCCGCCGGCCGGGCGCGCGCGTCGCGGACGCCACCGACCGTCAGGCGCCACAGAGTCGTCGAGCCGGTCGGTCGGGACCCCCGCTGGCGCGACACCCAGGAGGGGAGCAGTGTGTCCTCGCTCGTCTACTTCTCCAGCGCGTCGGAGAACACCCACCGGTTCGTCGAGAAGCTCGGCCTCCCGGCGCAGCGCATCCCGCTGTACCCCCGGCAGAACCCGCCCCACGTCGACGAGCCGTACGTCCTGATGGTCCCGACGTACGGCGGCGGGAAGGACTCCGGCGCCGTCCCCAAGCAGGTCGTGAAGTTCCTCAACGACCCGCACAACCGGAAGCTCCTGCGCGGCGTGATCGCTGCGGGGAACACCAACTTCGGCGAGGCCTACTGCATCGCCGGTCCCATCATCTCCGCCAAGTGCGACGTCCCGTACCTCTACGGGTTCGAGCTCTTGGGCACCACTGAGGACGTCACGCGCGTCCGCGAAGGATTGAGGCAGTTTTGGCTACGACAGTCACGGATCTCGGCATGACCGTCCCGGCGGCCCACGACGACGAGCTCGACTTCCACGCGCTCAACGCGATGCTCAACCTGTACGGCCCGAACGGAGAGATCCAGTTCGACAAGGACCGTGAGGCGGCGCGCGCGTACTTCCTGCAGCACGTCAACCAGAACACGGTCTTCTTCCACAACCTGCGCGAGCGCCTCGACTACCTCGTCGAGCACGAGTACTACGAGAAGGCGGTGCTCGACCAGTACTCGTTCGAGTTCATCTCCGCGCTCAACGACCGCGCGTACGCCAAGAAGTACCGCTTCGAGACGTTCCTCGGCGCGTTCAAGTACTACACGTCCTACACGCTCAAGACGTTCGACGGGAAGCGCTACCTCGAGCGCTTCGAGGACCGGGTCGTCATGACCTCGCTCATGCTCGCGCAGGGCGACGAGACCCTCGCCGAGAGCCTCGTCGACGAGATCCTCGCGGGTCGCTTCCAGCCCGCGACCCCCACGTTCCTCAACGCGGGCAAGGCACAGCGCGGCGAGCTCGTCAGCTGCTTCCTGCTGCGCATCGAGGACAACATGGAGTCGATCGCGCGTGCGATCAACTCCTCGCTCCAGCTCTCCAAGCGAGGCGGCGGCGTCGCCCTGCTGCTGTCGAACATCCGCGAGGCCGGCGCGCCGATCAAGCAGATCCAGAACCAGTCCTCGGGCATCATCCCCGTGATGAAGCTCCTCGAGGACTCCTTCTCCTACGCCAACCAGCTCGGCGCGCGCCAAGGTGCCGGCGCGGTGTACCTCTCGGCGCACCACCCGGACATCATGAAGTTCCTCGACACCAAGCGTGAGAACGCCGACGAGAAGATCCGCATCAAGACCCTCTCGCTCGGTGTCGTCGTCCCCGACATCACGTTCGAGCTCGCGCGCAAGAACGAGGCCATGTACCTCTTCTCGCCGTACGACGTCGAGCGCGTCTACGGTGTGCCGTTCGCGGACATCTCCATCACGGAGAAGTACCACGAGATGGTCGAGGACTCGCGGATCCGCAAGACGAAGATCAACGCTCGCGAGTTCTTCCAGACGATCGCCGAGATCCAGTTCGAGTCGGGCTACCCGTACATCGTGTTCGAGGACACCGTGAACCGGGCCAACCCGATCAAGGGCCGGATCAACATGTCGAACCTGTGCTCGGAGATCCTCCAGGTCAACACGCCGACGACGTACAACGAGGACTTGTCGTACGACGTGATCGGCAAGGACATCTCCTGCAACCTCGGCTCGCTCAACATCGCCAGGGTCATGGACTCCCCGGACTTCGGTCACACGATCGAGACGGCGATCCGCGGTCTGACGTCCGTCTCGGACCAGAGCCACATCAGCTCGGTCCGCTCGGTCGAGGACGGCAACGACAAGTCGCACGCGATCGGCCTCGGACAGATGAACCTGCACGGGTACCTCGCCCGCGAGCGGGTCTTCTACGGCTCCGAGGAAGGCATCGACTTCACGAACATCTACTTCATGACCGTGCTGTTCCACGCGCTGCGCGCGTCGAACAGGATCGCGATCGAGCGCGGCACGACGTTCGAGGGCTTCGCCGACTCGAAGTACGCGACGGGCGAGTTCTTCGACAAGTACACCGAGCAGGAGTGGGTGCCCGTCACCGAGCGCGGCCGCGAGCTGTTCGAGAAGGCCGGCGTGACGATCCCGACGCAGGACGACTGGCGCGAGCTCAAGGCGTCCGTCATGGCGCACGGCATCTACAACCAGAACCTGCAGGCCGTCCCGCCGACCGGCTCGATCTCCTACATCAACAACGCGACCTCCTCGATCCACCCGATCGCGTCGAAGATCGAGATCCGCAAGGAGGGGAAGATCGGGCGTGTCTACTACCCGGCCCCCTACATGACGAACGAGAACCTGGAGTACTACCAGGACTCCTACGAGATCGGCTACGAGAAGATCATCGACACGTACGCCGCGGCGACGCAGCACGTGGACCAGGGCCTGTCCCTGACGCTCTTCTTCAAGGACACCGCCACCACGCGCGACATCAACAAGGCGCAGATCTACGCGTGGCGCAAGGGCATCAAGACCATCTACTACATCCGCCTGCGCCAGCTGGCGCTCGAGGGGACCGAGGTCGAGGGCTGCGTCTCCTGCATGCTCTGACCCGACCGCCAGCCCAGCACACACTGCCCGAACGAACGAGGAACGCATGTCACCCAGCCCGAAGATCAAGCTGATCGACCGAGTCACGGCGATCAACTGGAACCGCATCGAGGACGACAAGGACCTCGAGGTCTGGGACCGACTTGTCGGCAACTTCTGGCTGCCGGAGAAGGTCCCGCTGTCCAACGACATCCAGTCGTGGGCGACGCTCACCGAGGCCGAGAAGACCCTGACGACCCGTGTGTTCACGGGGCTCACGCTCCTCGACACGATCCAGGGCACCGTCGGCGCGGTCAGCCTCATCCCCGACGCGCTGACCCCTCACGAGGAGGCCGTCTACACGAACATCGCGTTCATGGAATCGGTCCACGCGAAGAGCTACTCCTCGATCTTCTCGACGCTCATCTCGACGCAGGAGATCGACGAGGCGTTCCGCTGGTCGGAGGAGAACCCCAACCTCCAGCGCAAGGCCGAGATCGTCCTCGAGTACTACCGGGGAGACTCGCCGCTCAAGCGCAAGGTCGCCTCGACGATGCTCGAGTCGTTCCTGTTCTACTCGGGCTTCTACCTCCCGATGTACTGGTCCAGCCGGGCCAAGCTCACCAACACGGCTGACCTCATCCGCCTGATCATCCGTGACGAGGCGGTGCACGGGTACTACATCGGCTACAAGTACCAGAAGGGCCTCGAGCAGCTCACGCAGGCTGAGCGCGACGAGATGAAGGCCTACACGTTCGAGCTCCTCTTCGAGCTCTACGAGAACGAGGTCCAGTACACGCAGGACCTGTACGACGGCGTCGGGCTCACCGAGGACGTCAAGAAGTTCCTGCGGTACAACGCCAACAAGGCCCTCATGAACCTCGGCTACGAGGGGCTGTTCCCCAAGGACGAGACGAACGTCAACCCGGCGATCCTCTCGGCCCTGTCTCCCAACGCCGACGAGAACCACGACTTCTTCAGCGGGTCCGGCTCGTCGTACGTCATCGGCAAGGCCGTCAACACGGAGGACGAGGACTGGGACTTCTGATCCCGGCAGCCTGACGACGAGAGCGCCGCACCCCGCGGGGGGCGGCGCGCGCGGCGTGTGTGCGGGCGGGCGCCGCCGCGGCCCCGCCGGGGCAGTCGCCCGGGCGGTCCGAGCCGATCGCGGGGCGGTCGGACCAGGGGAACGTGATCCACTTGTCCGTGTCCATCCAGGAGTAGTCCGGGCGGATGATCGACCGCGGCTTCGAGTACAGCACAGCCGAGCGCGCCTCGGCGCCCTGATGCGCGAGCATCTCCATCACGAGCTTGAGCGTGCGGCCCGAGTCCGCGACGTCGTCGACCACGAGCACGCGGTGGCCCGGCAGCTCGGACGTGTCCATGAGCGGGGGCAGGACGCGAGGGTCGGCGAGCGTCTGGCCGATGTCCGTGTAGAACTCGACGTTGAGCGTGCCCACGCCCTTCGTCCCGAGCGCGTACGCCACAGCGCCACCGGGAAGCAGGCCGCCGCGGGCGACAGCGACCACGACCTCGGGCTCGAAGCCCGAGTCGACGACCTGCTGCGCGAGCTCACGCGCGGCGACGCCGAACCTCTCCCAGGTCAGCACCTCCCGCTCGGGCTCGCTCGCGGGGACGGGGCTGTCGGCAGGAAGCTCGGTCGTCATCCGTCCACGATACGTCCCGCTCGAGAGTGATCGGTGCGGCAAAGGGCCCGGTGCGACGACCCTCACACGAGGTAAGCAGAACGGCCGGGGTGGACGAGCGCGACACCGCACCCGTCCACCCCGGCCGTGCCGGACGTCGATCAGCCCTCGGTGACGAGCTTCTCGATCGTGACCACGAACACGAGCGTGTCGGCCTGCAGCGCGTTGCCAGCGCTCAGCCCGTACCCGTAAGCGGGCGGGATCACGAGGAGCACCGTCGTGCCGACCTTGAGCCCGGCCAGTCCGTGCGTCCAACCCGCGACGACCCCGTCGAGGCCGAACTCGAGCGGCTCCGCGCCGCGGTCCCACGACGCGTCGAACTGCTCACCGTCAGAGCCCTTGACCCCCACGTAGTGGGCCGCGATCTTGTCCGTCGTCTTCAGGACCTCGCCGTCACCCTCGGTGAGCACCACGCGCGTGACACCCTCGCTCGTGACGCCACCCTCGGGGATCGTGATGGTGGGCTTCTTGCCCGCGGGGGCGTCCGCCGTCGGGAGCCCCTCGTCGCCGACCTTCTTGTCCGTCACGACCGGGACACCCGGGACGCTCGCGACGAGCTCGAGGACCTGGACCGCCGGCGCGCCGTCGTTGGGCGTCGCCAGGACCAGGCGCGTGCCGACGTTCAGGCCAGCGAGCCCGCCCTCCGACAGCTCGCCCTTGAGCGCCTGCATCATCGCGACGTTCTCGGTGACACCGAGCTCCGTGCTGTCGGCGACCGAGACGGCGCGGCCGAGGTAGGACACGATGTCGCCCTCAGCGATCGCGGGACCGTCGCCGTTGCACGCGACGACGATCTCCTCGGCGGTGACCTCGAGCTTGGGGTCGACCTTGAGGGTCGGCGCGGTGCCGAGCTCGCCGCCGATGGTCGTCGCCGCGATCAGCTTGGACGAGCTGTCGGTGACGGGCGTGCACGCGGTCGCCGCGGTCGTGACCGAGGAGCCCGACGTCGGCGCGGGCGTCGTCGGCGCGGAGGGCTCGCTGTCGTCGGAGCAGCCGGCGAGGACGAGCAGGCTCGCGACCGCGAGGATCGCGGTGCGGCGCTGAAGGGTGCGGGACAATGTGGTTCCTTAGGTGTCGGGCCTTCGGGGGCATCAGATCGTGGCCAACCCTACGCGGTCCGCCTGGGAGGGCGCTGCGCCCCGCGTGCCCGCGACCGACCGTCGACGGGTGTCGCGGCGCCGCGTGGCACCATGGAGACATGCCCTCCGCACGTCCGTCCCGCCGTCGTCCCTGGGGCGAGCCGCACCGTGAGCTCGACCTCGACCGGGCGACCGGCGGCCGGTCGTCGGCGACCCGGCGCGGCGAGTCGTGGACCGTGCAGAAGGTGCGCGGCAACGACAAGACGTACCGCTGCCCGGGGTGCCAGCAGGAGATCGCCGCAGGCACCCCCCACGTTGTCGCGTGGGCTGACGACTCGCTCTTCGGCGCCGAGGCCGCTCTCGCGGCCCGCCGGCACTGGCACACGGCCTGCTGGGACCGCGGCTAGGCTCGAGACGATGAACGAGCCGACCCACACCCAGATCCGTTCCACGACCGTCCTGCCGGCACGCCGCGAGGACATCGAGCTGCACACGGCCGACGGCCTCACGCTCGTCGGCGAGCTCGCGCTCCCCGCCGACCGCGACCCCGTCGCGACGCTCGTGACGCTGCACCCGCTGCCGACCCACGGCGGCTACATGGACTCGCACGTGCTGCGCAAGGCGTCCTGGCGACTGCCTGCGCTCGCCGACCTCGCGGTCCTGCGCTTCAACACGCGCGGCACGTCGTCGCCCCGTGGCACGAGCGAGGGCACGTTCGACGGCGGCGACGCCGAGCGCTTCGACGTCGCCGCGGCGATCGAGCTCGCGGAGTTCCGCGAGCTCCCGCACCCGTGGCTCGTCGGCTGGTCGTTCGGCACCGAGCTGGCGCTCTGCCATGGGACGGACCCGGCCATCGAGGGTGCGATCCTGCTGTCACCGCCGTTGCGCCGGGCGGGCGACGAGGACCTCGCGCGCTGGGCCGAGTTCGGGCGACCGCTCGTCGCGCTCGTGCCCGAGCACGACGACTACCTGCGCCCTGACGAGGCACGTGAGCGCTTCGCCGCAGTGCCGCAGGCGGAGGTCATCGGCGTCGACGGTGCCAAGCACCTGTGGGTGGGAGAGGCGTCCGTGCGTCGCGTCCTCGACGAGATCGTCGCCCACGTCCTGCCCGGCCACCCGCCCCTGCCGACCGTGTGGGACGGCAGCGCGGTCGAGTCCGCAGACCTGGACCAGCCTGACGAACGCTGACGGGCGTCGTCCTCTGGCGCGGTGAGGCGCTGGCGAGCATCATCGGAGGCAGGCACCTACCTGGGAGGACACCTCATGATCACCGGTGACGGACTTCTCGCGCACCACCGCCTTCGTTCCGGCGCGGGCGTGCCGCTCGTGCTCCTGCACGGGTTCCCGCTCGACTCGCGGATGTGGCTCGACGTCGTCGACCTGCTGCCGGGGGAGCCCGACGTGATCGCGCTCGACCTCCCTGGGATGGGCGAGTCCCCGACCGGGTCCGACGTCGCGACGACGCTCGGCGTGCCCGACGAGCCGTCGATCGACGTGTCCGGCGACGCCGTCGCCGCGACCCTCCGCGCACTCGGCGTCGACCGGGCCGTCGTCGCGGGGCTCTCGATGGGCGGGTACGTCGTCATGAGCCTCCTCGCGCGGCACCCGGAGCTCGTCGCAGGTGCGGCGCTCCTCGACACGAAGGCGGGGGAGGACCCGCAGGCTGCTCGGGACAACCGGCTGCGCATCGCCGACGAGCTCGAGTCGCAGCACAACGTCGAGCCTGTCCTGTCCATGCGACGCTCGCTCCTCGGTCAGACGAGCCGCGAGCAGCGCGAGGACCTCGTCGAGCGGCTCGAGGCGTGGATCCGTGACCAGGGGCCCGCGGGCGTGGCCTGGTGCCAGCGGGCGATGGCGCCGCGGCCCGACCGTCTCGACGCGATCGCCGCGTTCGACGGCCCGCTGCTCGTGGTCGTCGGTGAGGAGGACGAGCTGTCGCCCCTCGACGAGGCGCAAAAGATGGTCGACGCCGCGAAGGACGCCGAGCTCGTCGTGGTCCCGCGTGCGGGGCACATGACGACGATCGAGGCGCCCGAACCGGTCGCCTCCTCGCTCGCCGCGCTGATGCGCCGGGTCTGAGCGGGGCCGCTACTCGGGCGCGACGCGGGCGAGCGCGTCGCGCAGCGCGATCGACTCGCCGTCGCGCCCGCCCGCGCCCAGGACGAGGGGCGGGTCGCTCGGCGTGAGCGTCGCGCCGCGCAGTCGCGACATGAGGCCGCCTTCGACGACGAGGACGTAGAACTCGCCGTCGTCGCCGACGGCGGCCGTCCGGTTGGTGCGCACGTACCAGCCGCGCTTGTCGGTCCGGAACGGGCCGCGCCCGCTGTAGTCGCGCGCGACGAGCTGCTCGGTCGGTACCCCGGCGGCCTGCGCACGCTCGACGAACGCTGCGACGAGCGCACGGGCGCGCACGGTCTCCTGGGCCTTCGCCTGAGCGAGACGCTCGCCGTGGGCGAGCGCCTGCTCGCGGCGCTGCTCGGCCCAGGCCTTGTCCCCGTCCGTCGTCACTTGGACGCCGAGCCCTCCTCGGCGGCGCCTGCGGCCTTGTCGCCAGGCTCGTCCTCGTCGGCGGCCTCGTCGACGTCGGTCGACTCCGCCGCGACGGCGTCGGCGTCCTCGATCGTGTCAGCCGGAGACGGCGCCGAGGGAGAGGGCGCCGAGGGAGCAGAGCCCGCAGAGGGGCCAGACTCGGCAGACGCCACCGAGTCGGCGGAGGCGCTCGAGCCGGCGGACTCGGTCGACGCTGCTGACTCAGCGGGGCCCTCGGTGTCGACGATCTCCTCGGGGGACTCGGTCACGGTCGCCTCGATCTCGTCGAGCTCGACAGCCTGCTGAGCGCGGAACGACTCCTCGGCGGCCGACGCCTTCTCCAGGGTGCGGCGCGACGGGATCGGGTCGCCGCCGAGCAGGGACCGGAGCTCGTCGAGGTACGTCGTGATCGCTTCGCGCTGACGGTTGAGGTCGTCGACCTGACGCTGGGCGGCGCTGCGCTCGCGGTCGGCCTCGAGCACGGCGTCCGACAGGGTCTTCTCCGCGTGCTCGCGTGCCTGGGACACGACCGCATCGGCGTTCTTGCGAGCGTTCGAGAGGAGCTGCTTGGCGTGCTCGTCCGTCTCGCGGCGCACCTTCTCGGCCTGCTCGACTGCGCGCACGACCCGCTGCTCGGCGTCGGCAGCGTGGGCTTCGGCCTCGTTGACCATCCGCTCGGTCTCGGCGCGCGCGGCCGCCTGACGGTCGGCTTCCTCGCGCTCGGCGGTCTCGCGACGCTGCGCGATCTCGATCTCGGTGTCGGCGAGAGCGGTGCGCGCCCGCTCGAGCTGTGCTGCGGACTCGGTGCGTGCCTGGGCGATGATGTCGGCGGCCTCGCGCGTCGCGTCAGTACGCGCCCGCTCGACCTCGATGTCGGTCGTCGCGCGGAGCTCGTCCGTCTCCCGCTTCGTCTTCTCGCGCAGGGCGGCCGCTGCCGCCTCGGTGGTCTCGCGCAGCTCGGTCGTCTCGCGGACCGTGGTCTCGCGCAGGGTCGTGCTCTCGAGGCGGGCGGACTCGCGCAGCTCTGTCGCGTCGCGCTCGGCAGCGGCACGGACCGACGACGCGTACTGCTCGGCCTCCGTGCGCAGTGCTGCTGTCTCGGTCGCAGCCGTCGCGCGCAGCTCGTCGACCTCCGACTGTGCGGCCGTACGCAGCTCGTGGACCTCACGCTCGGCAGTCGTCCGCGTGAGCGCGGCGTACTGGTCGGCCTCGGTGCGCAGCGCGTGCGTCTCCTTCTCGACGCGCTGGCGCAGCTCGGTCGTCTCCCGGTCAGCGGACTCGCGCAGCGAGTCGGAGTACTCCTTCGCGCGGGCGCGCAGCTCCGTGACCTCGGCGTCCGTCGTCGCACGCAGCTCCGCGGCCTCCTTCGCGGTGCGCTGGCGCAGCTCGGTCGTGTCCGTGTCGGCTGCGGCACGCAGCTCCGCGACCTCCTTCTCGGTGCGCTGGCGCAGCATCGTCGTCTCGAGGTGCGCCGTCTGGCGGACGTCCTCGACGTACCGGTCGGTCTGCTCGCGCAGCTCTGTCGTCTCGGCCTCGGTCTTCGCCTGCAGGGCGGCGGCGTCGCGCTCGGTCGTGATGCGCAGCTCGGTCGTCTCGCGCTCGGTCGTCGCGCGCAGCGTCGCGATCTCACGTTCGGCGGTGGCGCGACGCTCGGCGACCTCGGTCTGCGAGACGCCCTGGATCCGGGCGGCCTCGCGTTCGGCCGAGCCGACCATCTCCTCGGCGCGCCGCTGGGCGCTCGTGATCGTGCTCTCCGCCTCGGTCTGGGCGGCCGCGCGCATCTCGTCCGCCTCACGACGCGCGGTCGCGAGCAGCTCGGCGACCTCGTTCTCGGCACGGCCGCGGATCTGCCCCGCGGCGAGCTTGGCCCGGGCGAGGGCGTCGGAGGCCTGCGCGTTGGCCTGAGCGAGGACGTCCGACGACTGCTCCTCCGCGGATCGCATGAGCTGCTCGATCCGGGTGCCGAGACCTGAGTACGTGGGCCGCTCGGCCTCGCGGAGCTGACGCTGCGCCTCGGAGAGCTCGCCGCTGATCTGGAGGGTGCGCTCGTCGAGCTGCGCGACCTGGGCGCGGGCACCCTCGAGCTGCTTCTGGAGGCGCGAGACCTCACCGTCGACCTGGGCACGGTCGTAGCCACGCATGACGACGGGGAACAGGGGACGATCTTCAGTCACGAGAGAACCTCGGCAGTCCTGGGGGCGGTCGGAACCGTCCCCGTGAGCGACGCACCACGTCAGCGGTGGGTGCACAGGCGGCGTGCACCGACCCAGCCTATCGGGTGAGGGCGCGCGCGGTCTTGCGCGGCCAGCTGGTGCGACGGTCCTGGGCGGTGCCCGACTCGTGCAGATTCGGTGCGTGCCCGGGCGGCGGGCGTCCGCCTTTGGCCGCGCGGCCACCGGCCGCCGTAGGGTAGAACGTCCGACGTGAAGGGAATGACGGTGCTGCAACGTGTGATGGCCGTGGTGCTCGCGGTCCTGGGAGCTGCCTCCCTGGGGCTGGCGGTCGCCTCGGCGACCCTCTGGCGGCCCGACGACGTCGTCACGGCGTCGCTCGCTCCGTCGGGTGCCGTGACGATGCTCGTCGCCGAGCCCGGCGTCCTCGGTCTCGTCGGTGACGAGGTGACCGTGACGGCTGCGCGCGCTGACGGCGGCCCTGTCGCGATCGTCGTCGGCCGCGACGCCGACGTCCGCGGATGGGTCGGCACCGACGCGCACGTGCAGGTGACCGGCTTGGCGTCCTGGACCGAGCTGGCGGCGACGGCGGTCGCTGGCGAGACGACGCCCGTGGCCGACCCTGGCGGCGACGAGACGGCCGAGCCTGAGGGGGACGCTGAGAAGCCGCTCGTCGGAGCCTCCGGGATCGTCGGGCCCGACCCCCTCGGCTCGGACATGTGGCTCGCCGAGTCGGGTGGCTCCGGGACTGCCACGCTCACCCTGGACCAGGAGCTCGGGCGCGAGATGCTGCTCGTCGCCGGGACCGGCGACGGCGCCGTCGCGCCGACGGTCACGCTGAGCTGGCCGCGCACCGTGGCCACCCCCGCGCTCGTGCCGGGGATCATCCTCGGCGTCGTTCTGCTCGTCGCGGCGGCGGTCGTGTTCTTCCTGCCCCGTCTGCCCGCGCTCGCGCTCAGGCTCGTCGAGGCGCGCAACGCCCGGCGCGGCGCCCCCGCGCCCGTGCAGGTCGCGCCGGACGCCCCGCACGGAGGACCGATCGTCGCCCCGACCTCACGGTTCGCCACGTCGATCACCGCTCGTGACGACGCTGCTCCGGCCGCGGTCACAGCAGGCGCGTTCCAGGCCGGCGCGCAGCCGCAGCCGCAGACCGGTGCTCCCGCTGCGGCCGCCCAGGACGCCCAGGGCGCGCCCGGCGAGCCAGGCGGACGCCCTCTGACACGACGAGAGCTGCGCGAGCGTGCCGAGCGCGAGGCCGCGGAGGCTGCGCGGGACCGTGGGCGCAAGCGGCCCCGGACCGGGATGCTCCCGCAGGTCCGCTCCCGGACGGAGTCGGCTGCTGAGACCGCCGCACCTGCTGCGCCCAGCCAGGCCGTACCAGGCACTGCGACGCCCGGCGCGGAGGTGCCGGGTCAGTCCGGTGCCCGTCCGGCGGCCGCCACCCACGGGGCACCGGGCGACGGGGCAGCACCGTCGCAGCACCTCGGAGACAACAACCCGAGCGCCCGCGCTGACGCCTGGCGCGCTGCGTGGGGTTTCCAGGCCGACGGTCCAGCTGCAGCCGCACCTGACCCGGCGACCG
This sequence comes from Flavimobilis sp. BM9, assembly GCF_058313055.1. Taxonomy (NCBI): domain Bacteria; kingdom Bacillati; phylum Actinomycetota; class Actinomycetes; order Micrococcales; family Jonesiaceae; genus Flavimobilis; species Flavimobilis sp. BM9. The sequence goes on from NZ_JBZEMO010000005.1 coordinate 344,652, forward strand.
CACCTGGCCGAGCGACCGAACCTGCACCCCGCACCGCGCCCGCACCGACTGCGCGACCCGCGCCCGCACCGGGGTCGGGCCCTGCGTGGAGCCCGGCGACGCCGGGCGCGGCGACGACGACGCCGCGGCCCCCCACCCCGCAGCCGCACCAGCAGCTCCGGCCGGGCACCGCCCCCACGTCGCCCTTCGGGACAGGGGCACCCGCCAACCCGTACCTGGCTACCCCGGCGACCGCGACGCCGCCTACGTGGACGCCCGACGACAAGCAGGGCGCCGCCCGCACCGAGGAGGACGCATGACCCGCCGGACCGGTCGCACGGCCGCAGCGCTCGGCGTCGTCGTCGCGCTCACAGCGTTGGGCGCCTGCGCGCCGGAGATCCCGACGCCCCAGCCACCCGCTGCACCCGCAGCGCCCGGGCCCGTCCTCGACGCGGAGCAGGAGACGACGATCCTCGCCGCGATCGGGCAGACCCTCGCCCAGACGCAGGAGGCGCGCTCGGCCGAGGGTCTCGAGGCACGCCTCTCGGGCCCGGCGCGCGCGATCCGCGAGAGCGAGCTCAAGGTCGCCGACCGCCTCGACTCCGACGAGTACCTCACCGCCCTGCCGACGGAGGTCGTGTCGACGACGACGCCCGTCGACACGGGCTGGCCGCGGACGGTCGTGGCGATCTCGGAGCAGCCCGAGCTGCAGACCGAGCGTCTGCTCGTGCTGGAGCAGGAGGACGCCCGGTCGAACTACCGGCTCTGGGGGTGGGTGCGCCTCTTCCCGAAGGTCGTCCTGCCCGCGTTCGCGTCGCTCGAGGTCGGCTCCCAGGCCGTCGCCCCGGACGCGGAGGGCCTGATCGTCACGCCGCAGACGGCGGTCGACCGGTACGCGGACGTCCTCACCAAGAAGTCGAAGTCCGAGCACGCTGACGCTTTCGTCGCGGACCCCTTCCGTGAGCAGATCGCCCAGATCGCCAAGCTCCAGAACAAGGCGCTCAAGGCGGCCGACGGCAAGCAGACCATGACGTTCACGCCCGTGCCCGGCGCGGTCGAGTCTGTGAGCACGGCCGACGGCGGCGCCGTCGTCGTCGGCGAGCTCAAGACCCTCGAGGTCCGCACCGCCGAGAAGGGCGCCGTGCTGTCCCCCGGGACGGCGATCGAGAAGGCGCTCGCGAAGAAGCTCAAGGTCAAGAACGAGATGACCATCAGCTACACGACGGTCGTCGCCCTCTACGTCCCGCCTGCCGCCGCCGGCGGACAGGTCTCGGTCCTCGGGGTCGAGCACGTCGCGACCGCGGCGGGCATCCCCGACTGACCCCCTTCCGGCCCTCGCGGGCCGGACCCACGCGAACAGGAAGGTCTCATGAGTCAGCAAGCGCCAGACCCTCGGCTCGACGTCCGCGGAGCGGTCGACCTCTCGTCCTTCGGGCGCCCCGTCGCACCGCCCCCGGGCGAGCCTGGCGGCGCTCCCGCCGCAGGCGGCTTCGTCGTCGACACGACCGAGGCGACGTTCCAGCAGGTCATCGAGCAGTCGATGCAGGTCCCCGTCGTCGTGCTCCTGTGGGTCGCGACCGACGAGGCGAACGCGCGGCTCGCGACGACCCTCGGGCGTCTCGTCGACAGCTACGAGGGGGCGATGCTCCTCGCTCGCGTCGACGTCCAGGCGTACCCGCAGATCGCTCAGGCGTTCCAGGTCCAGGGGGTCCCGACCGCCGTCGCGGTCCTCGCTGGTCAGCCCGTCCCGCTCTTCCAGGGGGCTGCCGACGAGGACCAGGTGCGCGACGTCCTCGACCAGGTGCTCGCCGCAGCCGAGGCCAACGGCATCACGGGCCGGCTCACGGCAGCGCCCGGTGCTGTCTCCGCCGAGGACGCGTCCCAGCCCGCGCCGGAGCCCGAGCTGCCGCCCCTGCACCAGAAGGCCTACGACGCGATCGCTGCGAACGATCTCGAGACGGCGATAGCGGCCTACGAGCAGGCGCTCAAGGAGAACCCCAAGGACACCGACGCGGCCGCGGGCCTCGCCAACGTCCAGCTGCTCGAGCGCACGTCGCGCATGACGCTCGAGGACGTGCGCCGTGCCGCAGCCGACGCGCCCGACGACGTGCAGGCGCAGCTCGACGTCGCCGACCTCGACCTCGCCGGCGGCAAGGTCGAGGACGCGCTCGGGCGTCTCATCGAGCTCGTCGCTCGCCTCACCGGCGACGACCGCGAGCGGCTGCGCGTTCGGCTCGTCGACTACTTCACGATCCTCGGCAACGACGACCCGCGCGTGGGCCCCGCGCGCCGTGCGCTGGCGAACGCGCTCTACTGAGTGAGTTCGCTCCACTGAGCGGCGCAGCCGCAAGCACAGCCGAAGGCCGGGCCCCCACGGGGACCCGGCCTTCGCAGCGCTGGCCGTTCCTGCGGTCAGTCCTCGTGGACGAGGACGAGCGCCGCGAGCGGCGGCACGCGCAGCGTCGCGGAGAAAGGACGGCCGTGGTGACCGACCGGCTCGGCGCGGACCGCCCCGAGGTTGCCGACCCCGGAGCCGCCGTACAGCTCGGCGTCCGTGTTGAGGGCTTCTCGCCACACTCCGCCCTCGGGCAGCGGAAGACGCCAGCTCTCGTGGGTCGCGTCGGCGAAGTTGACGACGATCGCGACCTTCGAGCCGTCCGTGCCACGCCGCAGGTACGCGATGACGTTGTGGTCGGCGTCGTCGGAGTCGAGCCACTCGAAACCCGCAGGAGTGTGGTCCTGGGACCACAGCGCGGGCTGTGCGCGGTAGAGCGTGTTGAGGTCCCGCACGAGCCGGTGCACGCCCTGGTGCGGCGCGTGGTCGAGGAGGTACCAGTCGAGGCTGCGGCCCTCGCTCCACTCCGTGCCCTGCCCGATCTCGCCACCCATGAACAGGAGCTGCTTGCCGGGGTGGGACCACTGGTAGGCGAGGAGGGAGCGCAGGCCAGCGAGCTGTTGCCAGTCCCCGCCCGGCATCTTGCGGAGGAGTGACCCCTTGCCGTGCACGACCTCGTCGTGGCTCAGCGGCAGCGTGAACTGCTCGGAGAACGCGTAGACGAGCGAGAACGTGATCTCGGAGTGGTGGTAGCGGCGGTTGATCGGGTCCTGCGCGAGGTAGCGCAGGGTGTCGTTCATCCAGCCCATGTTCCACTTGAGCCCGAAGCCCAGGCCCCCCGCGTTGGTCGGCGTGGTGACGCCGGGCCACGCGGTCGACTCCTCGGCGATCATGATGACGCCAGGGCTGCGACGGTACGCGGTCGCGTTGGCCTCCTGGAGGAATGCGATCGCCTCGAGGTTCTCGCGGCCGCCGTTGCGGTTCGGCCGCCACTGGCCCGCCTCGCGCGAGTAGTCCAGGTAGAGCATCGACGCGACGGCGTCGACGCGCAGGCCGTCGACGTGGAACTCCTCGAGCCAGTACGTCGCGTTGGCGACGAGGAAGTTGCGCACCTCGGGACGGCCGAAGTTGAAGACGTACGTGCCCCAGTCGGGCTGCTCGCCGCGCAGCGGGTCCGGGTCTTCGTAGAGTGCGGTGCCGTCGAAGCGGCCGAGCGCCCACTCGTCCTTGGGGAAGTGCGCGGGGACCCAGTCGAGGATGACGCCGACGCCTGCGGCGTGCAGTGTGTCGATCAGGTAGCGCAGGTCGTCGGGGCTGCCGAAGCGTGACGTCGGCGCGTAGTACGACGTGACCTGGTAGCCCCACGACGGTCCGTAGGGGTGCTCGGCGACCGGCATGAGCTCGACGTGCGTGAAGCCGAGGTCGACGACGTACTGCGTCAGCTGCTCGGCGAGGTCGCGGTAGCTCAGGCCCTGACGCCACGAGCCGAGGTGGACCTCGTACACGCTCATCGGGGCGTTGTGCACGTCCGAGCGGGAGCGCTCTTCCATCCACGGGCCGTCCTGCCAGCCGTGGGTGCTCTCGACGACGACGGACGCCGTCGCGGGTGGCACCTCCGTGCCCTTGGCGAGCGGGTCGGCCTTCTGCCGCCAGGAGCCGTCCTGCGTGAGGATCTCGTACTTGTAACGGGTGCCGCCGCGCACGCCGGGTACGAACAGCTCCCAGACGCCGGACTCGCCGAGCGAGCGCATCGAGTGCGACGAGCCCTGCCAGTGGTTCATGTCTCCGACGAGCCGGACGGCACGGGCGTTAGGTGCCCACACGGCGAACGCCGTGCCGGTGACCTCGCCGAGCGTGCTCGGGTACGTGTGGACGTTCGCGCCGAGGACGCGCCACAGCTCTTCGTGGCGGCCCTCGCGGATCAGGTGCCGGTCCATCTCGCCGACGGTCGGCCAGAACCGGTACGGGTCGTCGGTGTCGGTCGTCTCGTCGCCGTAGCGCACGCGCAGCCGGTACTCGGGGATCGTGTCGCCGGGGACGACGACGACCCAGATGCCGTCCTGCTCGTGCTCGGCGGGGTGCTCGCCGTCGGCCGTGAGGACCACGACCTCGTCGGCGAGCGGGCGGAGCACGCGGACCGTGACGCCGCCGTCGTGCGGGTGCGGGCCGAGGATGCCGTGCGGGTCGTGGTGTCGCCCGCCAGCGACGGCAGCGAGCAGGCTCGGGTCGACCGGGATCGGGAGAGGCGCGGCTGTCATCTTCCTACCATTCCACGTCTCGGTCGCTCGCGCTGCGCACGCGGGTCCGGCGCGCCGAGCATCGTGGCTGATCATGGCTCCGCGCGACGGCCGAGACCGGTCGCGGCAGAGGTCAGGACGCCGTGCCGCGGCTAGACGTCGTCGCCCGGGTCCGTCGCCGCGGCCGCGGCGAGCAGCCGGTCGACACCTGCGATCGGGATCGCGACCCAGTCAGGGCGGTTGTTCGCCTCGTACACGACCTCGTAGAGCGCCTTGTCGAGCTCGAGGGCGTCCCGCAGGGCGGCCTCGAGGCCAGGGACGGACGGCGCGACCGTCGTGCCCTCGGTCTGGCCGGCTGAGTAGCCTGCGAGGAAAGCAACGCGGCACGCGACGACCCACGTCGGGTCGGGGCACTCGCCGACAGCGGCCGCATAGTCGAACGACCGGAGCATCCCCGCGACGTCGCGCACGGGGAGGTCAGGCCGACGCCGTTCCGCGAGGGGACGCATCGGCTCACCCTCGAAGTCGATGACGCGCCACCCCGTGGGGGAGTAGAGCACCTGGCCGAGGTGCAGGTCACCGTGGATCTGCTGGAGGCTCAGCAGCAGATCGGCAGGGACCTCGGCCCCGAGCCTGCCCAGGAGGGCCTCGATCGCAGGCAGCCGCGTCGAGAGGACGGGCGCCTGCGCGGCGGAGCCGCGCGCCCGGTGGCGCAGCTCTGAGCGCAACCACTCGATGCCGACCGTCTGGCCGGACGTCGGCAGGGCTCGCGCGAGGGCGTCGTGCATCTCGGCGACCGTGCGGCCCAGCTCGAACGCCTCGGACTCGAAGCTGCGGGCCTCGGCCGCGTACGCGCACGCCAGCTCGAAGCCGTCCGCGGCGTCGCCCACCAGCTCGGAGAGCACGCCCAGGTCGAGCAGGCCGGTGCGCTCCTCGGGCCACGACAGCTCGAGCCACGCGAGCGGGGCGGGCACACCCGTCCAACCAGCCTGGACGAGCGCTCGCGGCACGTCGACGTCAGGGTTCGCTCCGCGCACGACGGCGCGGAACACCTTGAGGATCGCTCCGCCGCCCGCCCGGGGGAACAGGATCGACGTGTTCGACTGCTCCCCGGTGACGAGCCGCGCCTGCGCGAGGTCCACGTCAGCCGGCCCCGCGTCCTGTTCGCCCCACTGGGCGAGAGCGAGCCAGGACCGCCAGAACTCGTCCTCCCCGACCGCGTCGACGAGCCACTCGCCGTCGACCTCCCCGATCACCCCGGGGGGCAGCGGCGCGCCCACCTCGACGGGCGGCAGCAGGGCTGGCCTGCGCACGACGGGGACCTGGACGATCGTGCGTGCCTCCGGCTCGCCGTCGCCCACGAGGAACAGGTGGATCACTGACGCGGAACCGTCGGTGAAGCGCACGCTGATCCACGGGTCGATCCTCGGTGACCCGCTCTTCACGGGGAACCAGCGGCGCGTGGGCATCCAGGCGCGCAGCGTCGCGAGCTCTGCCTCCGTCGGGACGGGGGCAGGCTCGAACGGGCCGAGCTGCTCGGTCAGGTCCGTGGTGGGTCGGGACATCGACGGCACTCCTGGGCTGGTGGCGAGGGGGGCGCGGACGGGCTACGCGGGGTGCGCGTCGGCCGTGGTCGGTGCGGGCTCAGAGGCGGGCTCCGAGGCCGGGGAGAGCACCGACCAGAAGAAGTCGCGGGACCCGAGGGTGAACGTGACCTCGCCGTCGTCTGCGACGGCGCCCAGGACGGCACCACCGAACACGTCGACGGACTGCGTACCTTCGTAGCCCGGGATCTTCAGCTGCGCCCGGCGCGCGGTCGCGGCGAGGTTGGCGACGCACAGGAGCGTCTCCTCCTCCGTGACGCGCAGGAACGCGAGGACGGCATCGTTGTCGCACTGCACAGGCACGAAGTCGCCTGTGCCGAACGCACGGTGGCGACGGCGCACCGAGAGCATGCCGTGCACCCAGTGCAGGAGCGACGACGGCTGGGCGAGCTGCGACTCGACGTTCGTGCCTTCGTACGAGTGCACGAGGGACTGCACGAGCGGGAGGTAGAGCTTGCCAGGGTCCGCCGTCGAGAAGCCCGCGTTGCGGTCAGGGGTCCACTGCATCGGCGTGCGGACCGCGTCGCGGTCCGGCAGCCAGATGTTGTCGCCCATCCCGATCTCGTCGCCGTAGTAGAGGCACGGGCTGCCGGGGAGCGACAGCAGGAGAGCGTGCGCGAGCTCGATCTCCTTGCGCGAGTTGTCGAGCAGCGGTGCGAGACGACGGCGGATACCGACGTTCGCGCGCATGCGCGGGTCGGAGGCGTACCAGCCGTACATGCTCGCGCGCTCCTCGGTGGAGACCATCTCGAGCGTGAGCTCGTCGTGGTTGCGCAGGAACGTCGACCACTGTGCGCCGCGGGGGATCTGCGGGGTGTCCGCGAGGATGTCGAGGATCGACGTCGAGCGCTGGTCACGCAGGGCGTAGTAGATCCGCGGCATGACGGGGAAGTGGAAGCACATGTGGCACTCGGGCTTCTCCTCCGTGCCGAAGTAGTCCACGACGTCGTTCGGCCACTGGTTCGCCTCGGCGAGGAGGATGCGGCCCGGGAACTCGCGGTCGACCATCGCGCGCACCTTCTGCAGGAACTCGTGCGTGCGCGGGAGGTTCTCGCAGTTGGTGCCCTCTTCCTCGAAGAGGTACGGGACGGCGTCGAGCCGGAACCCGTCGATGCCGACGCGGCACCAGAACCGCGTGACGTCGAGCATCGCCTCGACGACGTGCGGGTTCTCGAAGTTGAGGTCGGGCTGGTGGGAGAAGAACCGGTGCCAGAAGAACTGTCGGCGGACCGGGTCGAACGTCCAGTTGGACGTCTCGGTGTCGACGAAGATGATGCGCGCGTCCTCGTACTTCGAGTCGTCGTCGCTCCACACGTAGAAGTCCCCGTACGGGCCGTCGGGGTCGGAGCGTGACGCCTGGAACCAGGGGTGCTGGTCGCTCGTGTGGTTCATGACGAGGTCGATGACCACGCGGATGCCGCGCGCGTGCGCTGCCTCGATGAGCTCGGAGAACTCCTCCATCGTGCCGTACTGCCCCGCGATCGCGGTGTAGTCGGAGATGTCGTAGCCGCCGTCGCGTAGGGGCGACGGGTAGAAGGGCGGCAGCCAGAGGCAGTCGATGCCGAGCCACTGGATGTAGTCGAGCCGGTCGATGAGTCCGCGGATGTCACCCGTGCCGGCTCCGGTCGAGTCGGAGAAGGCGCGCACGATCACCTCGTAGAACACCGCGGTGCGGTACCACTCCGGGTCGTCCGACAGCGCCTTCGGGAAGGCGGGCACCTTCGGCTGGCGCTGGGCCGGGAGCGACGCGAGCGGGACCGGCGCGGTCACGGGCGCGGGCTCGTGCGAGGTCCGGCTGCCGGGCGCGGCCGCCGGACCGGCGGGCACGGGCGCGGGGCGGGGAGAGCCGGGCGACGAGGGAACGGTCATGGGTGTCCTACCTGGATGATGTGAGCGACGTTCTCGAACGGGTTGAGGCGCACGTACGCCTCGCTGCCCCACGCGTAGGTCGCGCCGGTCAGCAGGTCGTGGGCGTTGAAGGCGGGGGCGTCGTCGGCTCCGGCCGGCAGCCCGAGCGCGGCGAGGTCGAGGTAGACCGTCGCCTCCTGGGTGTTCCACGGGTCGAGGTTGAGCACGGTGATGACCGTGTCCGGCTGCCCGTCGGGTGTGAACCGGCCGTCGAGGTGCGACGAGAACGCGACGACCTGGTCGTTCGACGTCGGGTGCACGGTGAGGTTGCGCAGCTGGCGCAGCGCCGGGTGGGCGGCGCGGATGCGGTTGAGCTGCGTGAGCAGGCGCGTGATTCCCTGGGCCTCGGGAGCGGACCAGTCGCGCGGCTTGTACTCGTACTTCTCGTTGTCGATCTGCTCGTCGACGCCGGGGCGCGGGACGCGCTCGGCGTGCTCGTACCCGGAGTAGATGCCCCACGTGGGGCACGAGGTCGCGGCGAGCACCGCGCGGACCGCGAAGCCGGCGACGCCACCGTGCTGGAGGTACGGCGGGAGGATGTCGTGCGTCGTCGGCCAGAACGACGGCCGCATCCACGATCCTTGCTCGTCGGACACCTCGCGCAGGTACTCCTCGATCTCGGTGCGCGTGTTGCGCCACGTGAAGTACGAATAGGACTGGTGGTACCCGATCCGGGCGAGGGCGTCCATCATCGCGGGACGCGTGAACGCCTCGGCGAGGAAGATGACGTGCGGGTGCGTGGCCCGGATCGACGTGAGGAGCCGCTCCCAGAAGTCGAGGGGCTTCGTGTGCGGGTTGTCGACGCGGAACGCGGTCACGCCGTGGTCGATCCAGAGTCGCACGACGCGCTCGATCTCGGCGTAGATCCCCTCGGGGTCGTTGTCGAAGTTGAGCGGGTAGATGTCCTGATACTTCTTCGGCGGGTTCTCGGCGTAGGCGATCGAGCCGTCGGCGCGCGTCGTGAACCACTCCGGGTGCTCGGTCACCCACGGGTGGTCGGGCGAGCACTGCAGCGCGAGGTCGAGCGCGACCTCGAGGCCCACCTCCCGCGCGGACGCGACGAACGCGTCGAAGTCGTCGAACGTGCCCAGGTCGGGGTGGATCGCGTCGTGGCCACCGTCGGGCGAGCCGATCGCATAGGGCGACCCGGGGTCGCCGGGGAGCGCCTCGAGCGAGTTGTTTCGGCCCTTGCGGAACGTCGTGCCGATGGGGTGGACCGGGGTGAGGTAGACGACGTCGAAGCCCATCGCGGCGATCGCGGGGAGCCTGCGTGCGGCCGTCTGGAAGGTGCCGGACTGCCACGACTGCGTCGCGGCGTCGTACCGCGCGCCCTCCGAGCGGGGGAACATCTCGTACCAGGAGCTCGCGAGCGTGAGCTCGCGGCTCACGAGCAGCGGGTAGGTCGCGGACGGCGTCACGAGGTCGCGCAGCGGGTGCTCGTCCACGACGACGCGCCGCACCTCGGGCGACAGCGCGGCGGCGAGGCGCTGCGGCGGCGCGAGGCGCGGGTCCTGGAGCGTGGCGAGCAGCCGTTCGAGCACGCCGGCCGCCGAGCGGGTGAGCCCGCCTTGCGCCGCGATGCGGCGGAACAGGCGCACGCCCTCCTCGAACATGAGGTCGACGTCGATGCCGGCGTTGATCTTCACCTCGGCGTCGTGCGCCCAGGTCCCGTACGGGTCGGACCAGCCCTCGACGCGGAAGGTCCACTCGCCCTCGGCGTCGGGCGCGACGCGGCCCTCGAAGCGGTCGAGGCCCGGCGCGATGTCCTCCATGCGTGCGGTCGAGTGCACGGTCCCGTCCGGGCGCAGCAGCACGGCGGTCGCGGCGACGGCGTCGTGCCCCTCGCGGAACACTGTCGCGCGGATCGGGACGGCCTCACCGACAGCGGCCTTCGCGGGCCAGCGCCCCTGCTCGAGCGTCGGGCTGACGTCGAGCACGGGGATCCGACCGATCGGCGTCGGCAGGATCGGCACGGGCACGTCCTGCGGGATGGCGGGCACGACGGCGGAGACTGCGCCGTTCGTGCCGCTGACCTCGGCAGGGATCGTCACAGCGGCCTGCGCGGTGACCTCCTGACGGGGGGAGGTGGCGCGGACCGGGGCGGCGGGGCGACGTTTCTTGCTCACGACACGAACCTACCGAGAACTCGTACGGAACCGCACCAGCACGCGCGGGGGGCGCCCTCGCTCGCAGGCGCGTCCGCGCCGGTCATGGGGCCTTCGAGACGTACATCCGGATGCTCAGCGGCTCGAGCTCGGGGTCGTCCTCGTCGTCGAGGCTCAGACGCTCGACGGGGTTCTCCCACGTGCTGTCCCAGACGAGCTCCCAGACCTCGTCCGACGGCAGCGTGAGCGGGACGGGCTCGAGCGAGCCGTTGAGCGCGAGGAGCACGGCCCGGTCGTCGGTGTCAGCAGTACGCCGGATCATCTGCAGGGAGCGCAGGCACGAGTCGTTCCACCGGTCGGCGGTGAGCGCCTCGCCGTCGGGGCCGAGCCAGGCGAGGTCGAGCTTGTCGTCGCCGCGCCGCGCGAGGGGCCGCCCGAGGAAGAAGTGCTCGGCCTGGAGCGCGCGCAGGGAGGCGCGCAGCGCGAGGAGGTAGCGCGTCGTCTCGAGGAGGTCGCGCGCAGGTGCGTCGAGCTCCCACGACACGTGCGCGATGTCGGTGTCCTGGCAGTAGGCGTTGTTGTTGCCGTGCTGCGTGCGCCCCATCTCGTCGCCCGCGGTGATCATGGGTGTCCCCGCGCTCAGCAGGAGCGTCGCCATGAGGTTGCGGTGGGACCGGCGGCGCAGCGCGGCGATCTCGGAGCCGACATGGTCGAGGCGGCCCTCGATCCCGTGGTTCCACGACCGGTTGTCGTCGGACCCGTCGCGGTTGTCCTCGCCGTTCGCCTCGTTGTGCTTGTGGTCGTACGCGGTGAGGTCGGCCATCGTGAAGCCGTCGTGCGCGGTCACGAAGTTGATCGAGGCGCCGGGCCCGCGCACGAGAGGCGGGTCGCTGTGCCCGAAGACGTCGGCGGAGCCGGACAGGCGGGTCGCGAGCTCGCGCACCCCGTGCGTGGGGTGCCCGTGCGAGGCTGCGCGAGCGTCGGTGAGCCAGAAGGAGCGCACCGCGTTGCGGAAGCGGTCGTTCCACTCGGCGAACGGCGCTTTGAAGCTGCCGGTCTGCCAGCCGCCGGGGCCGACGTCCCACGGCTCCGCGATGAGCTTGAGGCCGCTCAGGACAGGGTCGGTCTGGACGGCGACGAGGAACGGGTGGAAGTTCGTGAACCCGTCGTGGCCGCGGCCGAGCGTGACGGCAAGGTCGAAGCGGAAGCCGTCGACGCCGACCTCGTTCGCCCAGTACCGCAGCGAGTCGAGCGCCATCTGCACGACGCGCGTGCGGCGGAAGTCGAGCGTGTTGCCGCACCCGGTGACGTCCGCGAACCGAGCGGGGGAGCCGCCGTCGTGCAGGTAGTAGACGGTCGGGTCGAGTCCGCGCCACGACAGCTGCTGTCCGTCGGTGCCACCCTCGCACGTGTGGTTGAGGACGACGTCGAGCACGACCTCGATGCCGGCCTCGTGGAGCAGGGCGACCATCCCCTTGAGCTCGTCGAGGACGGCGCCGGGCCCCGCCGCACGGGAGGAGGCCATCGCGTACCGCGGCTCGGGCGCGAAGAAGCCGAGCGTGTTGTAGCCCCAGTAGTTGGTCAGGCCGTTGCGCACGAGGTGCGGCTCGGACGCGGACGCGTGGATCGGCAGGAGCTCGAGGGTCGTGACGCCGAGGCTCTTGAGGTGCTCGATCGCGACGGGGTGGGCGAGGCCCGCGTAGGTGCCGCGCAGCTCGTCGGGCAGGCCGGGCAGGTGGAGGGTCAGGCCGCGCACGTGGGCTTCGTAGACGACCGTCGCGCTCCACGGGACCAGCGGGCGGCCCGAGGCCGGGGGAGTGAACCACGAGTCGACGACGACGCTGTGGGGCACGTGGCCGAGCGAGTCGAGCTGGCTCATCGCGGGAGCGCCGTCGTCGTGGCGCACGTCCCACGCGTGCCCGTAGGTCTCGGGGCCGTACGCGAGGTCGCCCTCGAGGCCGCGCGCATACGGGTCGAGCAGCAGCTTGTGGGGGTTGTAGCGCAGGCCGACGGCGGGGTCCCACGCGCCGTGCGCACGGAACCCGTAGTGCTGGCCAGCGCGGACGCCGGGCACGAACGCGGACCACACGCCCAGGCGGGGACCGAACAGGGGGATGCGTTGCTCGCGCCAGCCGCTCGGGGCGGAGTCGTCGCGGTCGAGGAGGCACAGCTCGACGAGCGTCGCGTGCGCCGCAGCGACCGCGACGGTCACGCCGCCGTCCACGACGCGGACGCCGAGGGGCGCGCGGGTCGTGTCGAGGGCGGTGGCGTCGAGCAGGCAGGTCATGGTTCTAGTCCATTCGTCCTTGCGGGCCCGATGTTGAGCGGCTCGCGGGCGAGGCGGTGGATCGTCCCATTGTGAGGCAGGAGCGCCCGCGGTCGGGAATCCGTCACCCGGGATGACCCGACGGGGTGGCGGAGTGCGCGGTAGCCTGCTCTCGTCGTGGGCCGGACCGGCCGGGCAGAGCCTGAGATCAGTCGAGGAGCACCGTGGGTCTGAGAATCGTCGTGCTGGCCAAGCACGTGCCGAACATCCACTCGAACAGGACGTTCGTCGACGGGCGGGTCGCGCGTGGCGCGGCCGACGGCTCGCTCAACGAGCTCGACGAGCATCCCCTCGAGGAGGCGGTGCGGCTGCTCGAGCGGATGTCCGACGACGAGCGTGCGGGCAGCGAGATCGTCGCGCTGACGATGGGGCCGGCGGAGGCGTCGGACGCGCTGCGCCGGGCGTACCAGCTCGGTGCGGACGTCGGGGTGCACGTGCTCGACGACGCGCTCGCGGGCTCCGACTACCTCGGTACGGCGGCCGTGCTCGCCGCGGCGGTGCGCCGCGTCGCGCAGGACGGTCCGGTCGACCTCGTGCTCGCTGGTATGGCGGCGCTCGACGGTCTCGGTTCGGTGGTCCCGGCGCTCGTCGCCGCAGAGCTGGGCTGGCCTCAGCTGACGAACGCCGGTGCGCTCGAGGTCGCGGGCGGCGCTGCCCGTGCCGAGCGTGACGTCGACGGTGTGACCGAGGTGCTCGAGGCGGAACTGCCGGTGGTCGTGAGCGTCAACGACCACATCAACCGGCCACGCTTCCCGAACTTCAAGCTCATCATGGCGGCCCGCACGAAGGCGATCACGACCTGGTCCCTCGCAGACCTCGACGTCGACGCGTCGAAGGTCGGGGAGGCGGGAGCGCGGACCCAGGTGCTGTCCGCCGCGCCGCGCCCGGAGCGCCCGCCCGTCGAGCTCCACGTCGACAGCGGGCAGGGCGGCATCGCGCTCGCTGACTTCCTCGCCCGCCGCGGCCTCGTCTGAGAGGGATGCCCGACATGACCAGCACCTCCACCGCCCTCGTCCTCGTCGACTCGCTCGCAGCACCGCTGCGCGACGCCGACCTCGAGCTCGTGACGATCGCTCGCGAGCTGGGTGACGTCGCCGTCGTCTCGTTCGACGCCCCTTCCGCTGCGGTCCTCGAGCAGCTCGGCGCGCACGGCGTCGCGCGCGTCGTCGAGCTCGCCGTCGACGGCGAGCCGCACCTCACGGGTGTCGCGGCGCACGCGCTCACCCGCGTCACCGACGGCGCGCGGGTCCTGCTCGCGCGTGCGACGTTCGCGCACAAGGAGGTGCTCGCGCGGCTCGCGCTCCTGACCGGCGCGGGCCTGATCATCGACGCGGCGCAGGTCCGCGAGGGCGAGAGCGCGAGCATCGTCGGGGCGAAGCGTGTGTTCGCGGGGACGTGGGACCTCGTGTGCGAGGTCCGCACGCCGCTCGCCCTGCTCACGGTGCGCCCCAACGCGGTGCACCCGTCGGTGGCGCTGGCAGCCACGACGCCGTCCGTCGAGAAGATCGCCGTCCCGGCCGAGGAGGCCTCGGCCGCTGCGGCTGGCGTGCGCCTCGTCTCGCGCACGGTCCACGAGGTCGACGCGGAGGCGGGTCCCGCGCTCGCGGAGGCGGCGTCCGTCGTCGCGGGCGGCCGCGGCACCGGCGGCGACTTCGGCCCGGTGCGTGACCTCGCGGACGCTCTTGGCGCGGCGGTCGGCTCGACGCGCGACTGCGTCGACGAGGGCTGGATCGAGCACGACACCCAGATCGGCCAGACGGGGGTGACGATCTCCCCGCGCCTGTACGTCGGCGCAGGCATCTCGGGTGCGCCGCACCACCGCGGGGGCATGCAGGCCTCCGAGGTGATCGTGGCGGTCAACTCGGACCCCGAGTGCCCGATCTTCGAGATCTGCGACTTCGCTGTCGTCGGCGATCTCGCGACCGTCCTTCCGCAGGCTGCGGCGGCGATCCGCGAGCGTCGCGGCTGACCGGGGTGCTGCCCGCGCGCGGGCACGCGCCGCGCCGTTCGTAGACTGGACCTCGTGACCACCCCTCGCCCCGTCTATCTCGACCATGCCGCTACGACGCCGATGTCCCGGGCGGCGATCGAGGCGTATGCCGAGCAGATGGCGGCCGTGGGCAACCCGTCGTCCCTGCACGCTGCGGGGCGCGCGGCCCGTCGGGTCGTCGAGGAGGCGCGGGAGTCGATCGCTGCCGCGATCGGTGCGCGCCCGTCCGAGGTGATCTTCACCGCCGGGGGCACCGAGGCTGACAACCTCGCGATCAAGGGCCTGTTCTGGGCTCGCCGCACGGGCCATCCGGAGCGTCGTCGCGTCGTCGTCTCCGGCGTCGAGCACCATGCCGTCCTCGACCCGGCGTTCTGGTTCGCCGAGCACGCAGGTGCGGAGATCGTCCTGCTGCCGGTCGACAGGGAGGGGCTCGTCGACGTCGACGCGCTGCGCGCCGAGCTCGACGAGAACGGCGACCAGGTCGCGCTCGTGTCGGTGATGTGGGCCAACAACGAGGTCGGTACGGTCCAGCCGGTGCGGCGCATCGTGCAGGTCGCGCACGCCGCAGGCGTTCCCGTGCATGCTGACGCCGTCCAGGCGGTCGCGCATCTTCCGGTCGACTTCGCTGCTTCGGGCCTCGACGCGATGACCGTCTCGGCGCACAAGCTGGGCGGTCCCGTGTCGGTCGGCGCTCTCGTCGCAGGGCGCGGCCTCGCGCTCACTCCGGTCCTGCACGGCGGCGGCCAGGAGCGCAGCGTGCGCTCCGGGACGCTCGACGCGCCCGGGGTGCGTGCGTTCGCGGTCGCGCTCGACGAGGCGGTCGAGGCACGCGGCGAGGAGGCGGCTCGTGTTGCCGCGTTGCGCGACGCGCTCGTCGCGGGTGTGCGGGAGCGTGTCCCGTCGGCGGTCCTGCGCGGGCCCGCGGTCGACGCGGCGCTCGACGGGGGGCCTGCGCGCCTGCCTGCGAACGCCCACTTCACGTTCCCGGGCTGCGAGGGAGACTCGCTGCTCTACCTGCTCGACTCGGCCGGGGTGCAGTGCTCGACGGGCTCGGCGTGCCAGGCCGGGGTGCCGCAGCCCTCGCACGTGCTCGTCGCGATGGGCGTCGACGAGGTCGACGCTCGCGGTGCGCTGCGCTTCTCGCTCGGCCGCACGTCGACGGAGGGTGACGTCGAGCGCCTCCTCGACGTGCTTCCGCAGATCGTCGTGAGGGCCTCACGGGCGGGCCTCGCCTCTGCTCGGCTCGGCGCGACCCGGGGGGTGGCAGGCTGATGCGGGTCCTGGCGGCGATGTCCGGCGGCGTCGACTCGGCCGTGGCTGCGGCGCTCGCGGTCGAGGCGGGTCACGAGGTGGTCGGCGTGCACATGGCGCTGTCGCGCGACCGCGCGCAGTTCCGCACGGGATCGCGGGGGTGCTGCTCGATCGAGGACGCTGGGGACGCGCGCCGCGCGGCGGACGTGCTCGGCATCCCGTACTACGTGTGGGATCTCTCGGAGACGTTCGAGGAGACGGTCGTCGCCGACTTCCTCTCGGAGTACGAGGCGGGCCGCACGCCCAACCCGTGCGTGCGCTGCAACGAGCACATCAAGTTCGAGGCGCTCCTCGACAAGGCGACCGCGCTCGGGTTCGACGCGGTCGCGACAGGGCACTATGCGCGCGTGGTCGAGCGCACAGGAGCCGACGGCGTGGTCGTGCGGGAGCTGCACCGGTCGCCGAACGTGGACAAGGACCAGAGCTATGTCCTCGCGGTCATGGGCCCTGATCGCCTCGCTCGGTCGATCTTCCCGCTCGGTGACTTCGCGTCGAAGGCGGAGGTCCGGGCGGAGGCGGCTCGTCGTGGCTTGAGCGTCTCGGCCAAGCCGGACTCGTACGACATCTGCTTCGTCGCGGACGGTGACACACAGGGGTTCTTGCGGGACCGGCTCGGGGCCCGGCCAGGTGACGTGGTCGACACCGAGGGGAACGTGGTCGGGCAGCACGACGGCTCGTACGCGTACACGGTCGGGCAGCGCCGCGGTCTCGCTCTGGGGCGCCCTGCTGCGGACGGCAAGCCGCGCTACGTGCTCGAGGTGCGGCCGTCGACGAACACGGTGGTGGTCGGGGCGGCCGAGCTGCTCACGGTCGACCGGCTCGCCGGCGAGCGCCTCGTGTGGCTCGCCGAGGACGTGCAGGCTGACGCGCCGGACGCGTGGCTCGACGCGGAGGTTCAGGTACGCGCGCACGGCGCGCCTGTCCCGGCCCGCGTACGCACGGCGGCCGACGGCGTTCTCGAGGTCGAGCTGACGGGCGACCGGCTGCGCGGGGTGGCGGCCGGGCAGTCGCTCGTCGTCTATCGCGGCACGCGCGTGCTCGGTCAGGCGACGGTGTCGGGGGCCTGGCGTGCGAGCGCGGGCGCGGCGACGTCGCGATGACGGACGTGACCACCGAGACCTCGGGCGACGTCGCTGCCGCGCTGCCGCCTCGGGCTCCGGGTACAGGCGTGTCGGGGCCTGGCCGGTGGCCCGGCGTCGACCCCCTCGAGTCGCAGCTGACCGTCGTGGGTGACCTGAGCGACGTGCCCGACGGCGTGCGCGGCATACCGTTCCTGCCCGAGCTCGCGGCCCGCGGCCCTGGCGCAGACCCGGTCGGTCGCACAGGCGCGCTGCTCGACCAGCTCCCGGTCGAGCTGGGGCCGCACGGCTGGCGGCTCGCTGACCACGGCGGGGTCGACCTCGAGCGCGCGCAGGCGTTCTGGCGCGAGGACCTCGACGCGCTGGCGATCTCTGCGGCGTCGTTCGACGGCGAGCTGAGCGTGCAGGTGCTGGGGCCGTGGACGCTCTCGGCTGCTCTGTACCTGGCGCGCGGCGACCGTGTGCTGACGGACTCTGGTGCGGTCCGCGAGCTGGGCGAGTCGCTGGCGGCGGGGGTCGCTGGGCACGTCGTGGACGTGCGGCGTCAGGCGCCGCGGGCCCGGTTGACGGTGCAGCTCGACGAGTCGCTGCTGGCGCAGGTCGCCGCGGGCGTGCTGCCCACGTTCTCGGGGTACTCGCGCATCCGTGCGGTCGAGCGGGCCGTCCTGATGGAGGGGCTGCGGCCGGTCCTGGGGGCGGTGCGGGCGGCGGGCGCGCGCTCGGTCGTGCACGTGGGCGGCGGCTGGGTAGGTATCGCGCCGGCGGTGCTCGCGGGCGCCGACGCGATCGGCCTGGACCTCGGGCCGTGGGACGAGCGCACGTGGGACCAGGTGGCGCGCGCGGTCGAGCGGGGCGTCGACCTGTGGGCGGGTCTTCCGCCTGCGCCGGTCTCGCAGTGCGCGGGAGCGGACGTCGGTGCGGTCGCGCGGCTGGTGAGCGAGCCGTGGCATCGGATCGGCCTGACGGACCGGTCGCTCGACCAGGTCGTCGTGACGGCAGCGCGAGGCGCGCTCCCGCTCGTCCCCAGCCCTCGCGGGGCTGGCGGTGACGTCCGGAGCGAGCGGGACGCGCTCCGGACGCTCACGCGTGCGTCCCTCATCCTCGCGGAGCGCGCGGCAGGCTGAGCCGCGCGGTCAGCCGAGCTGCTGCCAGAGGAACTCGTAGGCGAGTGCGGACATGTGCGCGGCCTGCGCGTTGTCGGCTGCGCCGCCGTGCCCACCCTCGATGTTCTCGACGTACGTGACGTCTGCGCCGACAGACTCGAGGAGCGCGGTCATCTTCCGGGCGTGGCCGGGGTGGACACGGTCGTCACGCGTCGAGGTGGTCAGCAGCACGGGCGGGTAGGTCGTACCGTGCCGGACGAGGTGGTACGGCGAGAAGGTCCGGATGTACTCCCACTGCTCGGGGTCGTCGGGGTCCCCGTACTCGGCTGCCCATGATGCTCCGGCGAGGAGCTTCGTGTAGCGGCGCATGTCGAGCAGCGGAACCTGGATCACGACCGCCCCGAAGAGGTCGGGGTACATCGTCAGCATCGCGCCGGTGAGCAGGCCTCCGTTGGATCCCCCCTTGCAGCCCAGCCGCTCGGGTGTGGTGACGCCTGTGGCGACGAGGTCGCGGGCGACCGCGGCGAAGTCCTCGAACGCCCGGTGCCGGTTCTCCCGGAGGGCAGCCTGGTGCCAGGCGGGGCCGTACTCGCCGCCGCCGCGGATGTTGGCGAGGACGTAGGTGCCACCGCGCTCGAGCCAGGACCTGCCCAGAACGCCTGAGTAGTCGGCGGTGAGCGAGACCTCGAAGCCGCCGTACCCGTACAGGAGCGTCGGGGCCGGTGCCGCGGCCTGGGTGTCCGTGCTCCGCACGACGAAGTACGGGACCTGCGTGCCGTCGTCCGAGGTCGCGAAGCGTTGCTCGTAGGTGAGCCCGCTCGGGTCGAAGGCGGCCGGGGCCGCCTTGACAGCCTCGGGAGGCTTGCGTCCCGCGGCGTCGACGACGTGCAGCGTGGCAGGTGTCAGGAAGTCGGTCGCGACGACCCACAGGTCGTCGGACTCGTCGCGGTCGACCGCTGCGACCGAGAGCGTCGCGGTCGAGGGGGCCCCCGGGAGCGGGGTGCGCTGCCACTCGGCCGAGTCCTGCGCGGGCGGCTCGAGGACCTCGATGCGGTTGCGGACGTCGTCGAGGATCGTCAGGACGAGGCGCGCACGAGTCCACGTGACGTCGTCGAGGCTCGCATGCTCGGTGGGTTCGAAGAGTGTCGTCGGGGCTGCGTCACCGGCGATCAGGTTGTCGAGGCGGACCGCCAGGAGCGCTCCTGCGGGATAGGTCGAGCCAGCGGTCTCCCAGGCGTCGCGCAGGCGTACGACGACCCACTCGCGGTGGACGTCGACGTCGGCCGAGTGCGGCACCGGTACGAGAGTCGTCGTGCCGTCGTTCTCAAGGACGTAGGTCTCGGACTCGTAGAAGGTCATGGCGCGGCTCACGAGGTCGCG
The DNA here is from genome assembly GCF_058313055.1 of Flavimobilis sp. BM9. Classification (NCBI taxonomy): domain Bacteria; kingdom Bacillati; phylum Actinomycetota; class Actinomycetes; order Micrococcales; family Jonesiaceae; genus Flavimobilis; species Flavimobilis sp. BM9. Next base: position 364,009 of record NZ_JBZEMO010000005.1, read on the forward strand.
CTCGAAGCCCGGTGTCCGGTCGTGGTGCGCGCTGATGTACAGGTCGTCAGCAGCGCCTTCGTAGACGAGCTCTGCCTCGGTGATCGGCGTGCCGCGACGCCAGCGGCGCACCGTGCGGGGGTATCCGGATGGCGTCGTCGTCCCAGGGCCGAGGTCCGTGTAGACGAACGTCGTGTCCCGGTCGATCCAGCCGATCCCGCCCTTCGCCTCGGGCCGGACGAAGCCGCCCTCGGACTCGGGGACGAACGCGAGCGACGTGAGGTCGAGCTCGCGCGTGACGTCGGCGTCGGAGCCGCCGTGCGAGAGGGTGACGAGCGCGCGGTCGCAGCCCGGTCGGAGCACGCTCGCGCCGTGCCAGACCCAGTCCTCGCCCTCGGCGGCGTTGAGCGCGTCGAGGTCGAGCAGGACCTCCCACTCGGGTGACGGCGTGCGGTAGGACGTCGGTGTCGTGCGCCGCCACACGCCACGTGGGTGCACGGCGTCTCGCCAGAAGTTGTAGAGGAGGCCGCCGGCCAGCGAGACGTACGGGATCTTCGCGTCGTCGTCGAGCACCTCGAGCGCGGCGCGCTCGATCTCCCGTTGGCGCGGGGTCGCGAGGCGGTGGAGGGCCGCGCGGTTGCGCTCGCGGACCCAGTCGAGCGCACGGTCGCCCTCGACGTCCTCGAGCCACAGGAAGGGGTCGTTGCGCGCCGGTTCGACGACGACGTCCGGGACAGCTGGCTTCGGCTGGGTGCTCGACATGGGCTCACCCTAGGCGGCCCCGCCGACGTCCGGACCACGTCCCGAGCGCCGGTGAGCCGGTGTCGGAGGTGCTTGGCATGATGGTGCGGTGAGCAAGACGAAGCGTGACGACCTGCAGGGACAGGCGCCGGCGGAGCCTGCGCGTGACGGCGGCGACGTGATGCCGGTGGCCGACGACGCGGCACGTCAGAGATGGGCTGAGCTCGCCGAGCAGATCGAGGAGCACCAGGTCGCCTACTACCTGCGCAGCGCTCCCACGATCTCGGACGGCGAGTACGACGAGCTCTTGCGCGACCTCGCCCGACTCGAGGAGACGTACCCCGAGCTGCGTACCCCGCAGTCGCCGACGCAGCGTGTCGGCGGAACGTTCTCGACGGACTTCGCGTCTGTCGACCACGTGGAGCGCATGCTCTCGCTCGACAACGCCTTCTCGCTCGAGGACCTCGGCGCGTGGGCGGACCGCGTCCGCAAGGACGTGGGGGAGGCGCAGGTCCACTACCTGACCGAGGTGAAGATCGACGGTCTCGCGATCGCGCTCGTCTACGAGCGGGGTCGTCTCGTGCGCGGAGTCACGCGCGGGGACGGGCGCACGGGGGAGGACGTCACGCTCAACGTCCGCACGATCGCGGGCATCCCGGCGACGCTCGGTGGCGACCCGGCGACGCACCCCGAGCTGATCGAGGTGCGCGGCGAGGTGTTCATGCTCGTCGAGCAGTTCGCGGCGCTCAACGAGGCGCAGGTTGCCGCGGGCAAGCCGCCGTTCGCGAACCCGCGCAACGCTGCTGCTGGCTCACTGCGGCAGAAGGACCCGCGGATCACGGCGTCGCGCCCGCTCGCGATGTACGCGCACGGGATCGGTGCGCTCGACTGGGGAGACGCGGCGCCGCCCGTGGCAGGGGTCGAGCCTGGTGCGGAGGGCTCGGACGCAGGGATCGTGCGCCAGTCGCAGGTGTACGACCTGCTGCGCGGCTGGGACGTCCCGGTCTCCCCGCACAATCGCGTCGTCGGAGACCTCGAGGGCGTGCGCGAGATGATCGCCTACTTCGCCGAGCACCGACACGAGATCGAGCACGAGCTCGACGGGATCGTCGTCAAGGTCGACGAGGTCGCGTTGCAGCGGCGCTTGGGCGCGACGAGCCGAGCCCCGCGCTGGGCGATCGCCTACAAGTACCCGCCTGAGGAGGTCAACACACGCCTCTTGGACATCGTCGTGGGGGTGGGCCGCACCGGGCGCGCGACGCCGTACGCGGTCATGGAGCCCGTGCGCGTCGCGGGATCGGTCGTGCGTCAGGCGACGCTGCACAACCAGGACGTCGTGAAGGTCAAGGGCGTGCGGATCGGTGACATGGTCGTGCTCCGCAAGGCAGGCGACGTCATCCCTGAGATCGTCGGGCCGGTGACGGCTGCGGAGAGCGACGGATACCCCCGTCGTGACTTCGTCATGCCGACCGGGTGCCCCGAGTGCGGTACGCCACTGCGTCCCATGAAGGAGGGGGACGTCGACCTCCGCTGCCCGAACGCCGAGTCGTGCCCCGCGCAGGTGCGGGGCCGGGTCGAGCACATCGGGTCGCGCTCGGGTCTCGACATCGAGGTGCTCGGCGAGGTCACCGCGGCAGCGCTGACTCAGCCGCTCGTCCCCGAGGTGCCGCCGCTGCGGACGGAAGCCGGGTTGTTCGACCTCCGGGTCGAGGACCTCGTGCCGATCCGCGTCGTCGTCAAGGACTCTGAGACGGGCCTGCCCAAGCTGGACGACGAAGGGCGCGCGAAGGAGCGCACCCCGTTCGCGCGCCGGGCTACGCGCAAGGAGCAGGAGGCCTGGGCCGAGGCTCAGGGCATGTCGCTCCCCGAGGCTGAGGCTGCGGGGCTCGAACCGCCGTCTGTCGTACCGGGGAAGGCAGCGGAGAAGCTCGTCGGCGAGCTCGTCAAGGCGCGGACGAAGGATCTGTGGCGAATCTTCGTGTCGCTCAATATCCGTCATGTAGGGCCCGTCGCGGCCCGCGCGCTCGCTGACCACTTCGGTTCGCTCGATGCAGTGCGCGCTGCGTCGCAGGAAGAGCTGAGCGCGGTCGAGGGAGTCGGGCCGGTGATCGCAGCCGAGCTGATCGAGTGGTTCACGGTCGGCTGGCACATCGAGATCGTCGAGCGCTGGCGCAAGGCCGGAGTCGTGCTGGAGACGCCGGGGCACCCTGGGCCAGGCGCCGTGCGCGAGCCCGCGTCGGGTGTCCTCTCCGGCCTGAGCGTCGTGGTGACGGGCGGCCTCGAGGGCTTCACGCGCGACGGTGCGAAGGAGGCGATCATCGCGGCCGGCGGCAAGTCGGCCGGATCGGTCTCGAAGAAGACGGACTATGTGGTCGTCGGGGAGAACGCTGGCTCCAAGGAGACCAAGGCGCGGGAGCTTGGCCTGACGATCCTCGACGAGGACCAGTTCGTCCGCCTGCTCGAGGGCGGCCCCGAGGCCCTCGAGGCGTGATGGGACGAATCCTCGAGGAGCCATGGGCGCCTGAAGCGCGGGATCCTGCCGATTTGGTGTTGCGCGCCGAGGGTGTGTAATGTTCTTCGAGCCAGCCCGGCAGGGCGACGGACTCGCAAGAGGCCGTCCCGCCAGGCGGGCCACCCCAACGAGAGACCTGAGAGATCAGGTTCCTAGGGTGCGCCCCAGGGGCAGCAGGCACGAGCCGGAAGGCGAGTTGATCTGCAGAGCTTCCTGAGGTAAGTTTGAACGGTTGCCTCCGCGCCGGCCTGGAAGGGCGGGTGGGGATGCGCGTCTGTTCCTTGAGAACTCAACAGTGTGCTTGATAGTCAATGCCAAA